>NZ_CP088239.1:0-600000 GCF_021054785.1 Tannockella kyphosi
ATGATAATTGAACAAGCTATTTTAAAACTAAGCCAAAGAGAAGATATTGATTATCAAATGGCAAAAGAAGTAATGGATGAAATTATGAGTGGGAATGCGAGTGATATACAAATTAGTTCTTATTTAACAGCATTAACAATCAAAGGAGAAACAATCGATGAAATAACAGCATCTGCTTCTTCTATGCGTGAATATTGTGTCAGACTATTGCATGATAAAGAAGTATTAGAAATTGTTGGAACAGGAGGAGATCATTCTAACTCTTTTAATATTTCTACCACATCTGCTATTGTCATTGCATCAAGTGGTGTACACGTAGCAAAACATGGGAATCGAGCAGCCTCTAGCATGTCAGGCTCAGCAGATGTATTAGAAGCTTTAGGTGTCAATATTATGAGTTCACCAGAACGTAGTAAAGAAATATTAGATGAAGTTGGTATTTGTTTCTTATTTGCTCAAAAATATCATTTAGCAATGAAATATGTTGCTAAAATCCGTAAAGAATTAAAATTCAGAACCATCTTTAATATCTTAGGACCATTATCAAATCCAGCCGGAGCAACTATGCAAGTAATGGGAGTCTATGATGAAAGCTTAGTCAAACCACTTGCAAAAGTATTATGTAACCTAGGTGTTAAAAGAGCAATGGTAGTATATGGACAAGACAAACTAGATGAAATATCAATGTGTGCAAAAACGACAGTATGCGAAGTAAAAGATGGAACCTATACTTATTATGAAATAGAACCAGAAGACTTTGGTTATCAAACATGTCAAAAAGATGCTTTATTAGGAGGAAGTCCAGGAGTAAATGCAAGCATTGCACTAAGCGTATTAAATGGAGAACCAGGTAGTTGTCGACAAGCAGTTTGCTTAAATGCAGGGGCAGGATTGTATGTTGCTGGAAAGACAGACACTTTAGAGGCAGGAGTTCGTTTGGCAGAACAGCTTATTGATAGTAATAGTGCATTCTTAAAGTTACAACAATTTATAAAAGCAACCAATGAGGAATGTTAGATGTTAAATGAAAATGGACAAAAAGTAGATAAAAATAGAAATATTTTAATCGAAATAGCCAATAAAACCAAACAACGTATTGATCATCAAAAAACAATTGTTTCCCTAGAAACAATAAAACAACAAGCTTATTGCTTACCAAAAGGAAACTTTTCCTTTGAAAAAGCATTAAAAGAAAATGAAATGTCTTATATATGTGAAATAAAAAAAGCATCACCATCGAAAGGTTTAATAGCAAAAGACTTTCCTTATTTAAAAATAGCCAAAGAATACCAACAAATAGGAGCTACTTGTATTTCTTGTTTAACAGAACCAGAATACTTCTTAGGAAAAAACAAATACTTAAAAGAAATAAGTCAAGCAGTAGATATACCAGTATTAAAAAAAGATTTCTTTGTAGATGAATATATGATTTATGAAGCAAAAATAGATGGTGCTAGTGCAATCTTACTTATATGTAGTTTGTTAGATGATAATCAACTAAAAGAATACTTTTCAATAGCAGAAGACTTAGGACTAAGTGCTATCTTTGAGGCCCATGATGAATTAGAAGTACAAAGAGCGAATCAATGTGGAGCTAGAATCATAGGAGTAAATAACCGCAACTTAAAAACATTTGAATTAGATATAAACAATAGTATTCAATTACGTAAGTTAGTTTCTAATGATATTTTATTCATATCAGAGAGTGGTATTCAAACAAGAGAAGATATTTTACAACTACAAAATAATAATGTTCATGCTGTTTTAATTGGAGAAGCTTTTATGAAAGCACCAAATAAATTAGAAAGGATACGTCAATTACGTGGTCAAGATTAAGTTATGTGGTCTATCAAGTATGCAAGATATCCTAGTAGCAAATTCATTACAAGTAGATTATATTGGCTTTGTCTTTGCTAGAAGCAAAAGACAAGTAACAAAAGCACAAGCAAAACAATTAAAACTATCTTTAAATAAAAATATTCAAGCAGTAGGTGTTTTTGTAGAACAAGAAAAAGAAATGATAGGACAATTTGTAGAAGATAGAATTATTGATGTTATCCAATTACATGGAAAACAAACAAAAGAGGATGTTGCTTGGTTAAAGCAACATTATCCAAACACTCCCATCTTTCAAGCTATTAGTGTACGTGATATTCATGATATTATTTTTTGGAATGATAGTTTAGTGGACTACTTATTATTAGACTATGGCAAAGGTGGAACAGGTCAATGTTTTGATTGGGAAGTATTAAAAGATCGTGAACTCATAAAAAAGGAATTTTTTATAGCTGGTGGTTTAGATGCAAGTAATGTTCAAGAAGTAATGAAATATTATCCCAATGGGGTGGATGTTTCAGGGGGAATTGAAACAAATGGTACAAAGGATCCATTAAAAATGGAACAATTTGTAAAGAAAGTAAGAGGGAAAGAGAATGAGTAATGGAAGATTTGGAGTACATGGGGGACAGTATATTCCAGAAACATTAATGAAAACAGTCATTGAATTAGAACAAGCATATGAGTTTTATAAAAATGATGAAAATTTTAACAAAGAATTAGAAGAACTATTAAATAATTATGCAAATAGACCATCAAGATTATATTATGCAAAAAGAATGACTGAAAATTTAGGTGGTGCTAAAATATATTTAAAAAGAGAAGATTTAAATCATACCGGTGCTCATAAGATAAATAATGTCTTAGGACAAGTATTGTTAGCTAAAAAAATGGGGAAAACAAGAGTTATTGCAGAAACTGGAGCAGGGCAACATGGGGTTGCTACTGCAACTGCAGCTGCTTTAATGGGAATGGAATGTGTTGTTTTTATGGGACAAGAGGATATTGAAAGACAAGCACTGAATGTTTATCGTATGCGACTATTAGGAGCAACGGTGAATAGTGTTACTTCTGGAACTGCAACCTTGAAAGATGCGGTTTCCGAAACAATGAGAGAATGGACTAAAAGAATGGATGATACTCATTATGTCTTAGGTTCTGTAATGGGGCCACATCCTTTTCCGATGATGGTTCGTGATTTCCAAGCAGTTATTTCAAAAGAAATAAAACAACAAATACTAGAATTAGAAGGAAGACTTCCAACAGCAGTGCTGGCATGTGTTGGTGGTGGTTCTAATGCGATTGGTACTTTCTACCATTTTATCGAAGATAAAGAAGTTCGTTTAATAGGTTGTGAAGCAGCTGGTCGTGGTGTTAACACAGCCCAAACTGCAGCAACGATTGCAACTGGATCTTTAGGAATATTCCATGGGATGAAATCTTACTTTTGCCAAGATGAATATGGTCAAATAGCACCAGTGTATTCCATATCTGCAGGATTAGATTATCCAGGTATTGGACCAGAACATGCTGATCTATACGATCAAAAACGAGCAGAATATGTAGCCATCACGGATGATGAAGCAGTAGAAGCTTTTGAATACTTATCGAGGATGGAAGGGATTATTCCAGCTATTGAAAGTGCCCATGCAATTGCACAAGTAATGAAAATAGCAGGAACGATGGATAAAGAAGATATTCTTGTTGTGACAGTGTCTGGAAGAGGAGACAAAGATTGTGCCCAAATAGCAAGATATAAAGGAGAAGAGATCTATGAGTAAAATAAGTGATGTATTTAAAAAAGGAAAAGCATTTATTCCATTTGTTACTTGTGGAGATCCTAGTTTAATGATAACAAGAGAGTTAATATATGCGATGAGTGAAGCTGGTGCTGACATTATTGAATTAGGAATTCCTTTTTCAGATCCAACTGCTGAAGGACCAGTAATTCAAGAGGCTAACAAAAGAGCACTAGCAACCGGTGTCACAACAGATAAAGTGTTTGAAATGTTAGAAACAGTATCCGTAGATACACCACTCGTATTTATGACTTATGCAAACGTACTATTTAGTTATGGAATTGAAAGATTTGTCATTCGTGCCAAAGAAGTTGGGATACAAGGAATTATCCTACCGGATATTCCTTATGAAGAAAAAGAAGAGTTTGAAGTAGAATGTCAAAAACATGGAGTCGACTTTATTTCATTGATTGCTCCTAACTCCAAAGAACGTACCCAAATGATTGCCAAACAAGCCGAAGGTTTTGTCTACTGTGTTTCTTCTTTAGGGGTAACAGGAGTACGTACAACGATTCAAACGAATCTAGATGAAATGATTCAAACAATCAAACAATATACAGATACACCATGTGCAATAGGTTTTGGTATCTCCGCTCCAGATCAAGCAAAAGCAATGTCACAAATTAGTGATGGAGTCATTGTTGGCTCTGCAATCGTGAAACTATGTCAAGAACATAAAGAAAATTGTGTTCCTTATATAAAGGATTATGTCCTAGCTATGAAAAATGCAATAAAATAGTGAAAAAACTACAATATCCTTGTAGTTTTTTTGGTTCATAGAAAAAATAAAAAAAAGCAAAAAAAAGCTTGCAAAACAAGACTATTTTCTGTATAGTATAAATGTTGACGTTGCGAAGATGTGCGAGGTTGCTGAAACACCGAAAGACGTTGTCATGAAACGGGTGTTATCGGGTTAATTCGCATGGAGCAAAGTCTATTATAAGTAGACGGAAGGAGAAATATCATGGCAAGTAACAAAATTAGAATCAAATTGAAATCATTTGATCACAAAATCTTAGATGGATCAGCGGAGAAAATTATTAGTGCTGCAAAAAAATCAGGAGCACAAATAGTAGGACCTGTACCTCTACCAACTGAAAAAGAAATTTATACAGTATTAAGAGCGGTTCATAAATATAAAGATTCACGTGAACAATTTGAAATCAGAACTCACAAACGTTTAATTGACATTGTGAATCCAACACCAGAAACAGTAGATGTTTTAACTAGATTAGAATTACCTAGTGGTGTGGATATTGAGATTAAGTTATAAGAAAGGTAAAAGGTGTAACTCATGAAAGGAATCTTAGGTCGTAAGATTGGAATGACTCAAGTCTTCACAACAGACGGAGTATTAATTCCTGTAACTGTTGTAGAAGCAACTGAAAATGTTGTTCTTCAAAAGAAAACTGTTGCAACTGACGGATATGACGCAGTGCAAGTAGGTTTCGAAGACAAGAGAGAAAAATTAGCTACTAAAGCTGAATTAGGTATTGTGAATAAAGCTAGCACAGCTCCTAAGCGCTTCATAAAAGAATTCCGTTTAGACGGAATGATGAGTTATGAAGTTGGAGATAAAATTACTGTTGACAGCTTTGTAGCAGGTGAAGTTGTTGATGTAACTGGAACTTCGAAAGGTAAAGGGTTCCAAGGTGTAATCAAGAGACATGGTCAAAAAATTGGTCCTAAAGGACATGGATCTGGAGCTCATAGAATTGTTGGTTCAATGGGACCGATTGCTCCAAATCGTATCGCTCCTGGTAAAAAATTACCTGGACAAATGGGACATGTTACAAGTACAGTTCAAAACTTAGAAGTAGTTGCTGTAGATGTTGAAAAAAACGTATTATTAATCAAAGGTTCAATTCCTGGACCAAAAAAAGGATTAGTAGTTGTTAAATCAGCAATCAAAGCTAACGGAAAAGTGGAAGCTGCACAAGAATTAGTAAATTATAGTGAAGAAGTTGTGGAAGTAGTGGAAACTGCTGAAACAGTTGCTGAATAATTTAGGAAGGAGGATTACATATGCTTAAAGTTAAAGTATATAACCAAGAAGGTGCTGACGTAAGCGAAATCGAATTAAATGAAGCTGTATTCGGTATTGAAGCGAATAACCAAGCTATTTATGATATGGTACGTTTACAAAGAGCTTCTTTAAGACAAGGTACACATAAAGTAAAAAACCGTACTGAAGTACGTGGTGGTGGTAAGAAACCATGGCGTCAAAAAGGTACTGGTAGAGCTAGACAAGGTTCTACACGTTCTCCACAATGGGTTGGAGGAGGAGTTGTATTTGGACCAAATACAAACAGAAACTACTCATTCAAAATTAATCGTAAAGTTGCTAGATTAGCTTTAAAATCTGCTTTATCAACTAAAGTAGCGGATGAAGAATTCATGGCAATCAATACGGTATCATTCGAAACTCCAAAAACAAAAGAAATGGTGAAAGTATTAGCTAACTTAAACTGTGGTAAGAAAACATTATTTGTATTTGATGAAATTTGCCCTACAGTTGCAAGATGTGCTAAAAACATCCCAGGAGTTAAATTATTAGATGCAAAACGTGTTAACGTTTATGATGTATTAAACAGTGACAAGTTAATTATGACTGAAGCTGCAATTAAAGCTGTTGAGGAGGTACTAGTATAATGGCACATATTACAGATGTATTAAAAAAACCAGTACTTACTGAAAAATCTTTACAATTACAAGAAGATAACAAATACACATTTGATGTAGAAGTAACTTCTAATAAAACAGAAATCAAACAAGCTGTTGAAGCAATGTTCGGTGTAAAAGTTTTAAAAGTAAATGTAATGAATATCAAACCTAAAGCAAAAAGAGTGGGTAAATACGAAGGTAAAACTAACAAAAGAAGAAAAGCAATCGTAACACTAGCTAAAGGTGAAGAAATTAATTATTTCGAAAGTAAATAATTATAAAAATATTGGAATAATTTATTCCAGATAAATTCAGGAGGAAACTAGAGATGGCAATTAGAACTTATAAGCCAGTAACAAACGGTCGTCGTAACATGACTTCATTAACATATGAAGAAATTACAACAAATAAACCAGAGAAATCTTTAGTTGCAAAACAAAGTAAAAAAGGTGGACGTAATAACCAAGGTGTTATCACTACTCGTCACCATGGTGGAGGACATAAACGTAGATATCGTATTATCGATTTCAAACGTAATAAAGATGGAATCCCAGGAAATGTAGCAACTATCGAATATGATCCAAACAGATCAGCAAATATCGCATTAATCAACTATTTAGATGGAGAAAAAAGATATATCTTAGCTCCTAAAGGATTAGAAGTAGGAATGACAATCATTTCTGGAGAAGATGCAGATATTAAAGTAGGAAACGCTTTACCAATGGGAAATATGCCTGAAGGTACAGTAATCCACAATATTGAAATGCAACCTGGAAAAGGTGGACAAATCGCAAGATCTGCTGGTGTGTCTGCTCAAATCTTAGGTAAAGAAGAAAAGTATGTAATCGTAAGATTAGCATCTGGAGAAGTACGTAAGTTATTATCAGTATGTAAAGCTACTGTTGGTGTAGTAGGAAACGAAGACCACGGATTAGTAAACTATGGTAAAGCTGGACGTATGAGATGGAAAGGTGTTAAACCTACAGTACGTGGTTCTGTAATGAACCCTAACGATCATCCTCACGGTGGTGGGGAAGGTAGAACTTCTATCGGTCGTAAAGCTCCAATGACACCATGGGGTAAAAAAGCAATGGGTGTTAAAACTAGAAATTCGAAGAAGGCATCAACTAAATTAATTGTTCGCCGTCGTAACGCTAAATAGAAGGAGGAAGAAAAAATGTCACGTAGTTTAAAAAAAGGACCATTCGTAGATGCACACTTAATGAAAAAAGTAGAAGCATTAAGCGAATCTGGTAAAAAAGAAGTTATTAAAACATGGTCAAGACGTTCAACTATCTTCCCTCAATTTATTGAGCATACATTTGCAGTGTATAACGGAAGAGAACATATCCCAGTTTATGTAACTGAAGATATGGTAGGACACAAATTAGGAGAGTTCGCTCCAACAAGAACTTACCATGGTCATGATGCAGATGACAAAAAATCAGGTAAGAGATAAGAGAGGAGATTATAAACATGGAAGCTAGAGCAACAGCTAAAATGATTCGTGTTGCCCCTCAAAAAACTAGATTAGTCGCTGACTTAGTAAGAGGTAAGCAAGTTAAAGAAGCACTTGGTATGTTAGAATATCTTAACAAAAGTGCAACTCCTGCAATCATTAAGGTAGTAAAATCAGCTGCACAAAACGCAGTACAAAATCAAGGTGCAGATCCTGAAAAATTATATATTAAAACAATCTTTGTAGACGAAGGTGCTACAATCAAAAGATTCCGTGCTAAAGCAAAAGGTAGCGGAACAAGAATTTTAAAAAGAACAAGCCACATCACAGTTGTGGTAGCTGAAAGATAGGAGGACAGAATATGGGTCAAAAAGTAAGTCCGATAGGATTACGCGTTGGTGTCAATCGTGATTGGGATTCAAGATGGTATGCGAATGATCAAGATTTCGCTGGACTATTACATGAAGATATCAAAATTCGTGAATTCTTATTAAAGAAACTAAAAGCTGCTTCTGTCGCTAAAGTTGAGATTGAAAGATCAAAAAACAGAGTAACTGTTTATGTTCACACTGCTAGACCAGGTGTAGTAATTGGTAAAGATGGTGAATCAGTTGATGCTTTAAGAAAAGAAGTAACAAAAATGGCTGCTGGTAAACAAGTGTTTATCAACATCGTAGAAATTAAAAATCCAGATGTTGTTGCTCAATTAGTAGCAAATAGCATCGCAGAACAATTAGAAAATCGTGCTTCATTTAGAACAGTACAAAAACGTGCTATGCAAAGAGCAATGCGTGCTGGAGCTAAAGGTATCAAAACTAGTGTATCTGGACGTTTAGGTGGAGCTGATATGGCTCGTGCTGAAGGTTATTCAGAAGGTAATGTACCATTACATACATTAAGAGCTGATATTGATTATGCAACTGCTGAAGCAGATACTACTTACGGAAAACTTGGAGTAAAAGTTTGGATCTGTAAGGGAGAAATTCTTCCTGAAAAGAAGAAAGGAGATAAATAATCATGTTAATGCCTAAAAGAACAAAGTACAGAAGACCACATAGAATTAAATATGAAGGTAAATCTAAAGGTGGAACGAAAGTATCATTTGGTGAATTAGGATTACAAGCACAAGAAGGTGCTTGGATTACATCTCGTCAAATTGAATCAGCTCGTATCGCGATTAATCGTCATATGAAGCGTGGTGGGCAAGTATGGATTAGAATCTTCCCACATTTAGCAAAAACGAAAAAACCATTAGAAGTTCGTATGGGATCTGGTAAAGGTTCTCCAGAAGAATGGGTTGCAGTAGTAAAAACTGGCCGCGTGTTATTTGAAGTTGCTGGTGTAGAAGAAGAAGTAGCTAGAGAAGCATTAAGACTTGCGTCTCATAAATTGCCTATTAAATGTAAAATCATTGGAAAGGGTGAATAAAGATGACAGTACTAGAAATCAAAGAATTAGATAACGCTGCTTTATTAGCTAAAGTAGAAGAGTTTAAAAAAGAATTGTTCGGACTTCGTTTCCAACAAGCTACTGGACAATTAGAAAATACAGCACGTATTAGAGAAGTTCGTAAATCAATCGCTAGAATTAAAACAATTATTAGAGAAAGAGAAATGAACAAGTAAAAGGAGATACAGGATGGAAAGAAATAATCGTAAAGTTTATACTGGTACAGTTGTATCTACGAAAATGGATAAAACAATTACAGTGCTTGTAGAAACATATGTAAAACACAAATTATACGGAAAACGCGTTAAATCATCAACAAAGTTTAAAGCTCATGATGAAGAAGGTATTGCTAGAGATGGTGACATTGTTAAAATTATGTCAACTAGACCATTATCAGCTACAAAACGTTTCCGTTTAGTAGAAATCGTTAAAAAAGCAGAAATTATTTAATCGATATTTAAAACTCTGAAAGGAGGTCACATAGACATGATCCAAAACGAAAGCAGATTAAAAGTTGCTGACAACACAGGAGCAAAAGAAGTTTTAGTTATTAGAAGCCTAGGTGGTTCTAATAGAAAATCAAGTAACATCGGTGACGTTATTGTTTGTACAGTAAAACAAGCAGCACCAGGTGGTTCAGTAAAAAAAGGTGAAGTTGTTAAGGCAGTTATCGTAAGAAGTAAATATGGTGTAGGTCGTGATAACGGTTCACACATCAAATTCGACGATAATGCTTGCGTAATTATCAAAGATGACAAATCTCCAAAAGGGACACGTATCTTTGGACCAGTTGCCAGAGAGTTAAGAGATGCAGATTTCATGAAAATCGTATCATTAGCTCCTGAAGTATTATAGTAGGAGGACGAAACATGAAAATCCGTGTAGGTGATACTGTAGAAGTTATCGCAGGAAATGATAAAGGGAAACAAGGTGAAGTTTTACAAATTCTTACTAAAACTAGTAAAGTAGTTGTAGAAGGTGTAAATGTTGTTACAAAACACATTAAACCATCACAAGCAGACCCTGAAGGTGGAATAGTACAAAGAGAAGCTCCTATTGCAGTTTCTAATGTAGCATTCTATGATTCAAAAGCAAAAGCACCAGTTAAATTAGGATATAAAGTAACTGTTAATGCTGATGGTAAAAAAACTAAAGTTCGTGTAAACAAAAAAACACAAGCTGAAGTTGATAAAAAGAAAAAGAAATAATTGAAAGGAAGATAAGTGATGAACCGATTAAAAGAACGTTATGAAAACGAAGTAATCAAATCAATGATGGAAAAATTCAATTATTCTTCAAAAATGCAAGCACCAAAAGTTGAAAAAATTGTTTTAAACATTGGTGTTGGTGATGCTGTATCTAATTCTAAATTATTAGAAGATGCAGTTGCAGAATTAGCTTTAATTACAGGTCAAAAACCAATTACAACTAAAGCTAAAAAATCAATCGCTGGTTTCAAATTACGTGAAGGTGCTCCAATTGGATGTAAAGTAACTTTACGTGGTGAAAGAATGTATGAATTTTTAGATAAATTAGTAAATATCTCTTTACCTCGTGTAAGAGACTTCAGAGGGGTATCTGCTGATTCATTTGATGGAAGAGGAAATTATACTTTAGGTATTAAAGAACAATTAATTTTCCCTGAAATCAACTTTGATAAAGTAAACAAATTAAGAGGGATGGACATCGTATTTGTGACTACGGCTAAAACTGATGAAGAAGGTCGTGAATTATTAACACAATTAGGAATGCCTTTCCAAAAGAAATAGGAGGACTTTTAAAGTATGGCTAAAACATCTATGAAAGTGAAACAACAACGTCCTCAAAAGTTTAAAGTACGTGAATATACACGTTGCGAACGTTGTGGTAGACCACACTCAGTAATTAGAAAATTTAAACTATGCAGAATTTGCTTCCGTGAATTAGCTTACAAAGGCGAAATTCCTGGAGTAAAGAAAGCAAGTTGGTAGTAAAGTAGAAATATATTCCGAAGTGGAAGGAGGACTAGCAAATGGTAATGACAGATCCAATTGCAGATATGCTAACAAGAATTCGTAATGCGAACAGACAACACCATGATGATGTTGTAATTCCAGCTTCAAAATTAAAAGCAGATATCGCTAAAATTTTGAAAAACGAAGGATTTATTAAAGATTTTAAAGTAGAAGGCGAAGGCCCAATCAAAAATATTAAAATTACACTTAAATACAGAGGTAATGATAGAGTTATCACTGATTTAAAGAGAATTTCTAAACCAGGATTAAGAGTTTACGCAAAAGTAGACGAAATCCCTAAAGTGTTAAATGGTTTAGGTATCGTAATCGTATCAACTTCTAAAGGAATGATGACTGACAAAGAAGCAAGAGCTGCACAAGTCGGTGGAGAAGTAGTCGCATACGTATGGTAAGAGAGCAGTAAAAAAAATAAATACAGGAGGTGTAACTGATGTCTCGTGTTGGTAATAAAATTATTAGCATACCAGCTGGTGTTACAGTAGAAATCGCAAAAGATAATACTATCACAGTTTCGGGAGCTAAGGGGACTTTAGTAAGACAATTTTCACCAGTTATTTCATTTGAAAAAAATGATAATGAAATTACTGTTAGTAGAAGTACTGATCAAAAAACGCATAAACAATTACACGGAACTTCAAGAGCTAATTTAGCTAATATGATTGAAGGTGTAAGCACTGGTTTCACGAAAACTTTAGATATCGTTGGTATCGGTTATCGTGCAGCTATGCAAGGTACTAAATTAGTATTAAATATGGGTTATTCTCACCCAGTTGAAATCTTAGGAGAAGAAGGAGTTACAATTACTACTCCAACTCAAACTCAAATCGTGATTTCAGGAATTTCAAAGGAACGTGTTGGTCACGTTGCTGCGATTATTAGAGAAGTTAGAAAACCAGAACCTTATAAAGGTAAAGGAATTCGTTATACTGATGAAAAAGTTATCAGAAAAGAAGGTAAAACTGCTGGTAAGAAGTAGTTAGCTGGGAAGGAGCTATTAAATCATGGCAAAACAAAAATCTCGTAATGATATCCGTTTAAAACGTCATGCTAGAGTTCGTAATAAAATTAGCGGAACTCCAGAGTGTCCACGTTTAAACGTGTTCCGTTCTAACTCTCATATTCATGCTCAAATCATTGATGATGTTAATGGTGTAACTTTAGCTAGTGCATCAAGTGTTGGATTGAAATTAGAAAACGGATCAAATATTGCTGCAGCTACTGCTGTAGGAACAAAAGTTGCTGAAGAAGCACAAGCAAAGAAAATTGAAAATGTAGTATTCGACCGTGGTGGATATATCTATCATGGACGTGTAAAAGCTTTAGCTGAAGCAGCTAGAGAAGCTGGATTAAAATTCTAGAAGGAGGTCAATATGGAACAACGTAAACCAAGAGACAATGGACCAAGAAAAAATGGTCCTCGTAAAAATGGTCCAAGAAAAAATGGTCCTAGAAGAGAAGAAAAAGAATTTGAAGAACGTGTTGTTACTATTAACCGTGTAACTAAAGTAGTAAAAGGTGGACGTAAATTCCGTTTTGCTGCATTAGTTGTAATTGGAGATAAAAAAGGTAGAGTTGGTTTTGGTACTGGTAAAGCAAATGAAGTACCTGATGCAATTCGTAAAGCATCTGAAAATGCGAAACGTAATGTAATCACTGTACCTCAAGTTCACGGAACTATTCCTCATGAAGTTACTGGTGTTTATGGATCAGGTAGAGTATTTGTTAGACCTGCTTCTCAAGGTACTGGAATCATCGCTGGTGGACCAGTTCGTGCGGTTGTAGAATTAGCTGGATATACTGATATCTTATCGAAATCATTAGGATCTAGAACTCCAATCAACATGGTTAGAGCAACTATGGAAGGTTTAGCATCATTAAAAACTGCTAGCCAAGTAGCTGAATTAAGAGATAAAAAAGTAGAAGAAATCTTTGGATAGGAGACGATTGATATGGAAAAAACTATGTTAAGTATTACTCTAACAAGAAGCCCAATTGGTTGTTTACCAAAACAAAGAGCTACTTTAAAAGCGTTAGGGTTAACGAAAGTAAACAAAACAGTAGAAAAACAAAACAACGAGTTTACAGCAGGAATGCTTAAAGTTGTTGGACACCTAGTAAAAGTAGAAGAGAAATAGGAGGTGTAACAATGAAACTACACGAATTACAATACACAGAAGGTGCTCGTAAAGCAAGAAAACGTGTTGGACGTGGAACAAGTTCTGGAACTGGTAAGACATCTGGTAGAGGTCAAAAAGGTCAAGGAGCTAGATCTGGTGGTGGAAAGAAACCTGGATTTGAAGGGGGACAAACTCCATTATTCATGCGTTTACCAAAACGTGGATTTACAAACATCAATAGAACTGAATATGCAGTTGTTAACATTGAACAGTTAAATGCATTTGATGCGGATGCAGTAGTATGTCCAAAAGCATTAAAAGAAGCTGGAATTGTTAAAAAAGAATTAGATGGAATTAAAATTTTAGGTAATGGAACTTTAGATAAAGCTATTACTGTAAAAGCTCATAAATTCTCAAAATCTGCAATTGCTGCAATCGAAGCTGCAGGTGGAAAAACTGAGGTAATCTAATATGATTACATTCCTAAGAAATGTATTCAAAAAAGGTGAGCTTCGTCAAAAAATTACATTTACACTAGGAATCTTATTTGTGTACCGTTTAGGTTCATCAATCACGATTCCAAGTGTTAGTGCTAGTGCTCTGGGAGATATCGGTACAACAGGAATATTCGCAATTATGGATATGATTGGTGGGGGTACTCTTAGTTCATTCTCGATTTTTGCTTTGGGAGTTTCGCCTTACATAACTTCTTCAATCATCATTGAGTTATTATCAATGGATGTTATTCCAGTATTAACTGAATGGAGAAAAGAAGGGAATACAGGTAAGAAGAAAAAAGATAGAGTAACAAGATTTGTAACACTAGCTTTAGCAGCATTACAAGCAGGTATGTTAACTTATGCATTTGATAAAGGATACGGAATCTTAACAGATTCAACTATTTGGACTTATGCTTATGTAACTATCGTAATGGTTGCAGGTACAATGTTGGCAGTTTGGTTTGGGGATCAAATCACAAATAAAGGAATTGGTAATGGTGTTTCATTATTAATCTTTACAGGGATTGTTTCAAGCTTACCAAATAACTTCATTAGTACATTTAGCGATTTAGTTGACTTTACAGGAACAACATCAGCAATTGCTTTAGGATTTGCACAATATGCATTATTCGTGCTTTTATACCTAGCAATTATTGTCTTTGTTGTATTTGCTGAAGGATCTATTCGCAAAATTCCAGTTGTTTATGCTGGTAGTACAAGTAATAAAATGCATGCAAAACCAACTCAACACATGCCTATTAAAATTAATAGTGCGGGTGTTATCCCAGTTATCTTTGCATCATCTGTATTAGCTGCGCCTAGAACTGTCGTTAGTTTCATGGAAACTACTGATATTACTACAGCAATTGATACTATCTTCGACTATTCACAACCAATTGGATTTGTCTTATATTTATTAATGATTGTTGGATTTACATTCTTCTATGCAAATCTACAAATTGATACAGATAAGATAAGTAAAGATTTAAAGAAAAATAATGGAGCTATTCCAGCTGTAAGAACTGGGGAAGAAACACGTATTTATCTTTATAAAGTATTAAATCGTATTACTGTATTAGGAGCTGCTTTCTTAGTATTAGTTGCAGCAATCCCATTAGTAACACCATTACTTTGGACATCAACAGCTGATTCTAGTTTATCACTAGGAGGAACTGGATTAATTATCGTAACTGGAGTTGCTTTAGAAACAGTAAGACAAATCAAAGCTCAAATTACTCGTAAAGAGTATCATGGCTATATTCGTAAATAGTATAGAAAGGAAATGAGATAATGAATATCATATTAATGGGTCCGCCAGGTGCTGGTAAAGGGACACAAGCCGCTAATTTAGTAAAAGAATATGGGTGCGCTCATATTTCTACTGGTGATATCTTTAGAAAAGCCTTAAAGGAACAAACGAAATATGGAGTAATTGCTAAATATTTCATCCAATTTGGGCACTTAGTTCCTGATGACTATACTATTGCAATGGTTAGAGAGCATTTGAAGGAAAATGAATTTCCAAATGGGTTTATTTTAGATGGTTTCCCTAGAACTATCATTCAAGCAAGAGAATTAGAAAGTATCGCAAAAGAGTTTAAATTCCAAATCGACGCAGTATTAAACCTGGATGTTGATTTCGATAAACTTACAAAACGATTATCTGGAAGAAGAACTTGTAGAGAATGTGGTGCTACATTCCACGATGAATTTAACCCACCTAAACAAGTTTCTGTTTGTGATGCTTGTGGTGGTGAATTGTATCAACGTCCTGATGAAAGCGAAGAAGCAGTGAAAGTTCGTTTAGATACTTATACAAAACAAACAAGACCTTTAATTGATTATTATACAATGAAAGGTGAAATCACTAATATTAATGGTGATCAATCTATGGAAGAAGTCTTTAATGAAATCAAAAAAAGCCTGGAGGGTAAATAATGATAGTTACTAAAGATTCTAGAGAAATTGCATTAATGAGACAAGCCGGTAAAGTAGTTGCACTTGTGCATCAAAAATTACAAGAGGTAATTGTCCCAGGTATAACTACATCACAAATTAATGAAATATGTGAAAAAGTGATTCGTGAAAACGATGCAACTCCTTCTTTCTTGCATTTGTATGGCTTTCCAGCAAGTGTATGCACTTCTATTAATGAAGTTGTCGTACACGGAATTCCAGACAATACGAAATTAAAAGAGGGAGACATAATTTCAGTTGATGTAGGAGCTTGTTATAAAGGATATCATGGTGATAGTGCTTGGACTTATGCGGTTGGAAAAGTGAGTGATGATGCAAAACGTCTAATGGATGTTTGTGAAAAATCATTAGAAGCTGGACTAAAGCAAGTAAAACCAGGGAACCGTTTATCCGATATTTCTCACGCTGTACAAACTTATCTAGAAAGTCACGGCTGTACTACTCCACTTGACTATACTGGTCATGGAATTGGGAGTGAAGTACACGAAGACCCAGCTGTGCCTAACTATGGGCTACCTGGACGTGGACCTCGCCTAAAGGCAGGGATGACATTGGCTATTGAGCCAATGGCACATTTAGGAAGTTGTGAAACAGAAGTCATGAATGATGACTGGACAGTGAAAACGTTAGATCGTTCTTTAGCAGCACATTATGAGCATACGATTGTCATAACTGACGACGGATGCGAAATACTAACAAAACTTTAAATAAGGAGTTGAAACCATGGCAAAAAAAGATGATGTCATTGAAGTAGAAGCAACAGTACTTGAAACGTTACCAAATGCAACGTTTAAAGTAGCGTTGGAAAACGGAGTAGTAATCCTAGCTCACGTTTCTGGTAAAATCCGTATGCATTACATTCGCATTTTACCGGGAGATAAGGTTACAGTAGAACTTTCCCCATATGATTTAACACGTGGGCGAATTACATTTAGACACAAATAAGTTACAACAATCTTCCAAAAAGGAGGCAGAACATATGAAAGTAAGACCATCTGTAAAACCAATGTGTGACAAATGCAGAGTGATTAAACGTAAAGGGCGAGTAATGATTATCTGTGAAAACCCAAAACATAAACAAAGACAAGGTTAATTAGGAGGAAAAAATATGGCTCGTATAGCTGGTGTTGATATCCCACGCGATAAGCGTGTTGTAATTTCATTAACTTACGTATACGGAATTGGTAAACCAAGTGCTCAAGAAATTTTAGCTAAAGTTGGAATCAGTGAAGACGTAAGAGTTAAAGATTTAACAGAAGACGAAATTACTAAAATCAGAAAAGAAGTAGAAAACTTCAAAGTAGAAGGAGATCTTCGTAGAGAGGTTGCATTAAACATCAAACGTTTAATGGAAATCGGAAGCTACAGAGGAATCCGTCATCGTAGAGGATTACCTGTACGTGGACAAAAAACAAAAACAAATGCTCGTACTCGTAAAGGTAAAGCTAAACCAATCGCTGGTAAGAAAAAATAGAATAGGAGGTTGAAATAATGGCAAAAGTTAAACAAACACGTGGTAAAAAACGTGCTAAAAAGAATATAGCAAAAGGTATGGCACATATCCATTCAACTTTCAATAATACTATTGTAACTATTACTGATGAACATGGAAATGTATTGACTTGGTCAAGCGCTGGAGCTCTTGGATTTAAAGGTTCAAGAAAATCTACTCCATTTGCTGCTCAAATGGCTTCTGAAGCTGCTGCAAAAGCATCTATGGAGCATGGTGTAAAATCTGTTGAAGTAAACGTTAAAGGTCCTGGACCTGGACGTGAAGCTGCGGTACGTGCTTTACAAGCTGCAGGTTTAGAAGTAACTGCAATTAATGATGTTACTCCAATTCCACATAACGGGTGTCGTCCACCAAAACGTCCTCGTGGATAAAAAAATTGTATTAAATTTCGTTAAAAATCTAATTCCTAGTGAGGAGGGAAATAATGCAAAAGTTTGAAAAAGCAAATTTTAATATCGCTACTTATGATGAATCAAACAATTATGGTAAGTTTGTAATAGAACCTTTAGAGAGAGGTTTTGGTACTACTTTAGGTAACTCACTTAGAAGAGTATTATTATCTTCTTTACCAGGCAGCGCAGTATACGCGATTAAAATTCAAGGAGCAATTCATGAATTTTCTTCAGTAGAAGGTGTTGTCGAGGACGTGACTTCTATTATTTTAAATCTTAAGAAATTAGTGTTCGATGTAGATGGTGAAAGCTCAGCTACAATGATTATCGACTGTAAAGGACCTTGTGTTGTTACAGGAAAAGATATTCAATGTCCATCTGAAGTTACTATGATTTCTAATGATTTGGTAATAGCTCACGTTGCAGAAGGTGCTCACTTATACATGGAATTATTCGCTAAGAAAGATCGTGGATATATTAGTGCCGATCAAAACAAGAAAGATATTAACACAATTGGAATGATTCCTACGGATTCAATTTATTCTCCAATTGAAAAAGTATCTTACTTTGTAGAACCAACTCGTGTTGGTGAAAGTGCTAAATATGATCAATTAACTCTAGAAATAGAAACAAACGGATCATTAAAACCATTTGAAGCGATTTCATTAGCTGCTAAAATTTTAGTAGAACATTTAAATATGTTTGTTGAATTAACAGATATTGCGATGAACATGGAAGTTATGTCAGAAGTTCAAAATGACACTACAAACAAAGTACTAGATATGACAATTGAAGAATTAGATTTCTCAGTGCGTTCATATAACTGTTTAAAAAGAGCAGGTATCCAAACTGTTCAAGATCTTGCCTCTAAATCTGAAGATGATATGATCAAAGTTAGAAACTTAGGTAAGAAATCACTAAAAGAAGTAAAAGATAAACTAATTGAATTAGGATTAGGGTTTAAACCTATCGATTAATTCTAAATAAAGGAAGGAGCACTAATCTCATGGCTAACAATAGAAAATTAGGACGTACATCTGATATTAGAAAATCAATGTTACGTAGCCTTGCAACAGAAGTTATCATGAACGGTAAATTAGAAACAACTGAAACTAGAGCGAAAGAAGTTCGTTCAGTAGTAGAAGAGCTAATTACTTTAGGTAAACGTGGTGATTTACATGCAAGAAGACAAGCTGCTGCTGTGTTACACAAAGCAGTAGATCCAACAACAGGTAAAACTGCAGTTCAAGTTTTATTTGATGACGTTGCACCAAAATACAAAGAAGTTAATGGTGGATACACTCGTATCTTAAAAACTTATAACCGTAAAGGTGACAATGCCCCAATGGCAATTATCGCTTTAGTATAGGATAAGTGAAAACCTCGCAGTATTACTGTGGGGTTTTTTATTACAGAATAAGACATATTTCCAGGGAAATATGTCTTATTCTGTAATAAATTATCATTTGACATACACTACAATTAATAATAGAATATAATGAGCATTGGAGGAGATACTATGTCAAACATTATTGAAATTAAAGATTTATGTTTTGAGTATTCAAAAGGACACAAAACATTAGATAATATATCATTCAACGTAAAAAAAGGTGATTATGTAGCGATACTAGGTCATAACGGTAGTGGGAAAAGTACAATTGCTAAACTATTAATTGGCTTATTAGAAGCAAATAGTGGACAAATTATTGTTGATAACTTACCTTTAAACTTAGATAACTTATATCAAATTCGTGATCGCATTGGAATCGTTTTCCAAAATCCAGATAATCAATTTATTGGTGCCACTGTCCAAGATGATATTGCCTTTGGATTAGAGAATACTTGTGTACCAACAGAAGATATGCAACCTATCATTAATGAATTTGCATCCAAAGTAGGTATGCAAGACTTTCTTTTACATGAACCTACCAAACTATCAGGTGGTCAAAAACAACGTGTCGCAATTGCTGGTGTATTAGCAATGAACCCTAAAATTATTATTTTAGATGAAGCAACTAGTATGTTAGATCCAATCGGAAAAAGAGAAATTAATACATTAGTTAATAAACTAAACAAACAAGAAGAAACAACGATTATTTCTATTACACATGATATTGAAGAAGCCAAAAATGCATCTCATGTTATATTATTACATGATGGACATATCATTGATTGTGGAAATCCAAAAGATATTTTAACAAATCAAGAAAGAATGCAACAATTAGCATTAGATATACCTTTTGCCCTAAAAATTAGTAGAGGACTAAAAGATGTTTTAGAAAACAAAGAAATACAAGATATTGATCAATTAGCGGAGGAACTATGCCAATTATATTTGAACAAGTAGAACACACTTATAACCGTAATAGCATTAGTGCTTACCATGCTTTAAAAGGTGTAAACCTAGAAATAAAGCCAGGTTCTTTTAGTGCGATTATTGGTCAAACAGGAAGTGGGAAATCAACACTAATTCAACATATTAATGCTTTACTATTACCTCATGAAGGTAAAGTAAAAGTATTAGAATATACAATTACAAAAGATGAAAAACCAAGTGTCTTAAAACCATTACGTCAAAAAGCAGGATTAGTATTTCAATTTCCTGAATATCAATTATTTGAAGAAACGATTGAAAAAGATATTATCTTTGGACCCATGAATTTTGGTGTATCAAAAGAAGAAGCTATAGCACTAGCAAAAGAAGTAATAGAACTAGTAGGTTTAGATCAAAGCTATTTACAACGTTCTCCTTTTGAACTATCAGGAGGACAAAAACGAAGAGTAGCAATTGCTGGTATTCTAGCAATGAATCCAGACATTCTAGTCCTAGATGAACCTACTGCAGGATTAGATCCACAAGGAACAAAAGAAATGATGGATTTATTTCAAAAGATTCACCAAAGTGGCAAAACAGTAGTACTAGTAACACATGATATGAATCATGTACTAACCTATTGTGATTATGTTATTGTAATGAATCAAGGAAAAGTAGAAAAACATGATACAGTTACAAAAGTATTTGAAAACCAAGAATATTTAGAATCTTTAGGAATTGATTTACCGATGATAACAAATTTAATTATTAAACTAAATAAAGCAGGAATGAATATTGATACATCTATCAATAACGAAGAACAATTAATCAATGCTTTGAGAGGTGCACTACATGGATAATATAACATTTGGTAAATACCTTCCAGGTAATTCTTTTATTCATCGACTAGATCCTAGATTAAAACTAATCGTTCTAATGCTCTATTTAGTTACTATATTTTTTAATATTGGTTATATTGGTTATGCTTTTTTAGCACTATTTTCAGCTATAGTAATAGGAATATCCAAAATACCATTAAAATTTATCCTAAAAGCAATGAAACCAATGTTATTTATGATGGTTTTCCTTTTATTCTTTAATGTCTTATTATTAAAAACAGGAGATTTAGTTATTACAATACTAGGTATTGGAATTTATACAGGAGCTTTAATTCAAACATCTTATATCGTAATGCGTATTGTTTTAATATTATCCCTCACAACCATACTTACAACTACAACAAAGCCTCTAGAACTAACACTAGCAATAGAAAGCTTATTTAATCCACTAAAGAGATTTGGTTTTCCTAGCCATGAACTAGCAATGATGATATCAATCGCTTTACGCTTTATACCTGATTTATTAGAAGAGACCCAACGTATTATGAAAGCACAAGCTAGTAGAGGTGTTGACTTTCAAGAAGGAACACTTAGTGAAAAAATACGTTCTATTGTTTCCTTAATCATACCATTATTTTTATCTGCTTTTCAAAGAGCAGAAGACTTAGCGAATGCAATGGAAAGTAGAAACTATAATCCGGAAGCAACACGTACTAGATACAAACAACTAACATGGTTAACGAGAGATTCAGTTTTATTATTTTTAAGTACTAGCTACTTTTTATTCTTAATTATTTGGAGGGCCTTTTAAATATGAAAAGAGTCAAATGTATCGTTAGCTATGATGGAAGTAAATTTCATGGGTTTCAAGTACAAGACAAGTATCGTACAATTCAAGGAGAAATTCATAAAGCACTAAAAAATATTTGCCAAGAAGAAATCATTATACATGGTTCTGGTAGAACAGATGCAAAAGTTCATGGAACAAAACAAGTATTTCACTTTGATACAAACAAAGACTTTCCAGAAGAACAATGGAAAAAAGCAATCAATCATTTTCTACCAAACGATATCTATATTATCGATAGCATCTATATTAACGAAGAATTTCATTCTCGTTATAGTGCTATCAAAAAAGAATATCACTATAAATTATCAATGAATGAATATTCTCCTATTGATACAAACTATATTTATCAATACAATCGTAGCTTAGATATTGATAAAATGAAAGAAGCAGCAAGCATCTTTATTGGGACACATAACTTTGCATCCTATTGTAGTTATGATCAGTATGGTAACACCATTCGAACACTATATTCTTTAGAAATAGAAGAAGTAGAAGGAATAGTAACATTCAAACTAATTGGTAATGGTTTTAGACGTTATATGGTACGTCATATCGTTGGTGGCATTATTCAAGTGGGTGCCAATCGAAAAACAATCGATGATCTTTCTAGAATGTTAGAAAGTGCAGGAAAGGAAAAATGTTTACATAAAGCAAAACCACAAGGCTTATATTTACATGAGGTAACTTATGAAGAGAAATAACTTTCATACCCACGTATTCCGTTGCGGACATGCGGTTGGAGATGAAGAGAGAATGGTACAAGCAGCTATTGAAAATGGCTTAGTCGAATTAGGATTTAGCTGTCATATTCCAATGCCAAGATATCGTAGGCACCTTTTAAAAGGAACAATAGAAGAAAGAAGCATTAACAATATTCCTTCCTTTATTCGTAAATTAATATTAGGTGGACCAAATATGCGTATGCCCTATTCCCAACGTCACATTCACTTAAAAGAAGTTCAAAGAGTAAAAGAAAAATACAAAGATGAAATACAAATATTCCAAGGCTTTGAAGCAGAATATTTTGAAGACTATCAAGACTATTATCAAGAACTATTAGATAGCAATACTGTTGAATACTTGATTTTAGGACATCACTTTGATCGTTCTTCCATTAATGAAAGATACTATGGTAGAGCTATCTTAGAAGATAAAGATGTATTAAAATACGCATCACAAGTAGTTCAAGCATTAGAAACAAACTTATATTCTTATGTTTGTCATCCAGACTTATTTATGATAGGAAAACGAACTTGGTCTCCAGCATGTCAGGAGGCTACGACACAAATCTGTAAAAAAGCCAAAGAACTATCCATCCCATTAGAATTAAATTCAGGAGGGATTCGTAGAGGCTTACGAGAAATAGAGGGAGTCGTTAATTATCCTTATCCTTATGATGAATTTTGGAAAATAGCTAGTGAAATAGGGAATGATGTAGTATTAGGAATTGATGCTCATTTTCCTAATAATTTTAAAGAAGAAAATTATCAAAATTTAGAATTGTTTGCAAAAAGATTCTCACTACATGTTATTGAAAATTTTACTTTTAGAAAAGGAAAATCTAACAAATAAGTTAGATTTTTTTCATTTTAAAGGATATCTATTTTAAAAAGAGATAGAAGGTGGTAAAATGGAAAAAAGGAAGTGATAAAATGGTTAAAACAAAAATAAAAGATTACTTAACAAAAAATAAAAGTTCTTACATAGGACACTATCGATTACACGGTAGTGTAAAAACAAATGCTTTTGAATATAAATTTAGATACTATACAAGAGATCAACAATTTCGTGAAATATCAGTTTATCTAACCATTGATTGCTCAAACGATGAAATCAATCATACATTCTCCGTCCGTTTAAATAACGAAGAAGAAAAGTATATATTAAAAGACGCCTTAGAAACAATTTGTTTATTTGAAGATCATAAAACTATTTTACATTCTCATATTTTAGAAGTATATATACGTTCAAAAAGTGAATTACAATTCTTAGAACCGCAAGATTACCGAAATATTTTAGATTATCTAGAGTATCATAAAGGAGTCAATGAAGAAGTAATTGAAGAATTTTATGGTTTCTTTATGCCTTACATCCGTTATTTATTAAAAATAGGAAGCTATCACAAACTATTTGGTTCAATGGAATTATTATTAGATCGTATTGTTTACGAATATGAATGGGATGGTGCATCCTCAAAATTCTTAGATCGCCAATATCAACTTCATATGCCATATATTTATCAAATACTAAAGTCACTTATTGAAAAACTAGATGATTTAAAGAAATCAAATAGTGAAGAGTTAGTGGAATTATTTCAACATATTTTCAGCTGTGAAAGATTCTCACTACTGTTAGTAACTAACTATCAATTACCAGAAGACTTGGATAAAAGATTTTTAGAATTCTTTGGACAAGCACTAGAATCATTACAAAATCAAAAATCTTTAGCAGTTCGTTATGTTTTATCAATGTATCAAGAAGAAGATAACCAAGAAGTAGCATTTGATATATTACGATTTGTTATGGAAGATATCTTAGTCTTTGCGAATCATCAAGTAGAAAGAAGTATTGGAGATAGGATTATTGAAGAAAAAGGATATAACTTTATTATTCGTCTCTTTACAAGAGACTATAATACCTTTGTATTTGTATGTTTCCCAATTTCTTCCTTCCCTGAAAAATATCACACCATTATTCGTTTAGAATTAGAAACAGCTATCCGTTATTATGCTGCCAGAATGGATCATGATCGTTATCGTCTTAGTTCCTTTGAACAAGTAGCAAACATTAATCGATTATTACTAGAAAACTATAAGGAGTATTATAAAAATGGAAAAGAATAAAAAAATAATTGCCGGTATTACAACAGCATCATTACTAGCAGTAGGTGGAACTTATGCATATAGTACATTTGTAGACCAAGCAACAAAGAAAATACTATATCGTCATCATCGAGATGACGATACAAATCAACGTCTAGAAATAGATTTTGGTGCGAAAACATTCTATATTAAAAACAATATGTCTATTCGTTTACGTGGATTATTGATTGAAGAAAAAGAAGCAACGAAAACATTATTAGTATTACATCCTTTTGGCTTAGATGCAAAAAGTATGGCAATGTATGTCCCATTCTTTAAAAACAAATTACCAGGATGTAATATCTTAATGGTAGATAGCCGTGCGCATGGACAAAGTGATGGTTACATTCGTGGCTTAGGTGTCAATGATGTAGATGATTTAGTAGTTTGGAATGAATATATCCTAAATACCTTTGGAAAAGATCATCAAATCATTTTATACGGAAAAGAAGTAGGAGCTGCAACTATTTTACTTGCTTCTTCTAGACAACTATTAAAGAATGTAGTAGCGATTATTAGTGATGGATGCTTTACAAGTGGCTATGATTTAATTTCATATCGTATCGAAAAAGACTATAAAATGCCTGCATTCCCATGTACTCGTCTAATCCGTCGTAAAATTCAAAGACAAGCAAAAATAAATATCAAAGAAAATATCCCAGAATATGTAAAACATAACGACATACCAACCATTTATTTCCATTCTTTCCATGATGAATTTGTACCTTTAGAATATGTTTATCCACTATATAACGCAAATCGAGGAGAAAAAGTATTATTTGTTGTAAAAGAAGAAAGATACTTATGTGATGTTATGGAAACAAATGACTTTAAGAGTACGTTTGAACAATTCTTAAGCCAATATGTAAAATAGAAATAAGTCTTTTAAAAAAAGAATCAAAAGCAACAAAAATAGAAGCTTGAAAATAGAACGGGGATCATTTCCCCGCTCTATTTTTAAAGCTAATACAAACATAAATTATAGTTTTTCAGATTTTTTGTAGGGCCCCTAGGAGATCCTACTCTTTTTATTTTGGTAAAATATTTACTTATAATATATGTTTAGTATAAGTTTTGAAAGCAGATGAACTCTTTGTAAATAACTTAATCCATATTCATTGCTGATGACTTTTGAATCACCCCACGCTAGATAAATACTCCAACTTATATTTAAAGTCCAGGTCCTTCCTTTCGATAATTTAGTTAGGATATTACTTTTTTTTATTTTGAAAAAAACAATAAAATATATATGTTATAATTATTTTAGAAAACAAGGAGGAAATACATCATGTATTTTAAAGATAGTAAAGGATTTCCAAAAGACTTCTTATGGGGTAGTGCTTCTGCTGCATATCAAGTCGAAGGTGCTTGGTTGAGTGATGGAAAAGGTAAATCTAATTGGGATGAATTTGTACGTATTCCAGGAAAAACATTTAAAGAAACAACAGGTGATATTGCAGTAGATCATTATCATCGTTATATGGAAGATGTTGCTTTAATGGCAGAAATGGGATTAAAGACATATCGTTTTTCAATTGCTTGGTCAAGAATTTATCCAAATGGGAATGGCGAAGTAAATGAAAAAGGAATTGAATTTTATAATAACTTAATTAATGAATGTATCAAACATAATGTAGAACCAATGGTTACTATTTATCATTGGGATTTACCACAAGCTTTAGAAGAACAATATGGTGGTTGGGAAGATAGAAAAATTGTAGATGATTATGTAAACTATGCAACTACTTTATTTAAATGTTTTGGAGATAGAGTAAAATATTGGATTACAATGAATGAACAAAATATATTTACTGTACACGGATGGTTACAAGGAATGCATCCACCAGGTAAAGTAAATGAAATGAAAACATTCTATCAAGTAAATCATCACGCTAATATTGCACATGCAAAAAGTGTAAAAGCATTAAAAGAAATGTACCCTAATGCACATGTAGGAGCAAGTTTTGCGTATGGGCCAAGTTACGCTATTGATTGTCATCCAATCAATGCAATGGCAAAAGCTGACTTTGATGACTTACAAAACTACTTCTGGATGGATGTTTATGCTTATGGACGTTATCCACGTAGTGCGATGATGTATTTAGATTCTATCGGTGTAGCTCCTCAATTTGAGGAAGGTGATCAAGAAATCATGGTTGAAGCTAGTAAACTGATTGATTTTATGGGTGTAAACTACTATCAAACATCTGTTATCGAATATAATCCATTAGATGGTGTAACTTCAACTTACGAAATGAATAATACTGGTAAAAAAGGAACATCAAAAGTACAAGGAGTTCCTGGTTTATATAAACGTCCAGCTAATCCATATCTAGAAACAACAGATTGGGATTGGTCAATTGATCCAATGGGTCTAAGAATGTGTTGTCGTGAAATTACAAGTCGTTATGATTTACCGATTGTTATTTCAGAAAATGGATTAGGTGCATTTGATAAACTGGAAGATGGAAAAATTCATGATGATTATCGTATTGCTTATTTAAAAGCACATATTGAAGAATTAAAGAAAGCGGTTGATGATGGATGTCGTGTGATTGCTTATTGTACATGGTCATATACTGACTTATTAAGTTGGGTAAATGGATATCAAAAACGTTATGGTTTTGTGTATATTGATCGTGAAGAAACAGAGCATGAAGGGACCCTAAACCGCTATAAAAAAGACTCATATTACTGGTATCAAAAAGTAATTGCAACAAATGGAGAAGAATTATAAAAAATAGATTGCTTAGTGCAATCTATTTTTTTCTTATTTTTTAAAGGAAAAGAAAAATAGTAGTAAAAAGACAATTATTTTTTGTGAAGAAGAGGTTTTTATTTGAAATAAAAACGTGTATAATAGAAAAAAGGAGTCGTCATGAAAAAAGAATTATACGAAGAATTTGATATTTTATATAACTTAATTACTTATGTCAATACATCATATAGTCAAGATATGTATTATAGTATTTGTTATCATATCTTACAAAATATAGAAGAAATACCAAGCATTAATATTAACGAATTAGCAGAGATGTGTTATACATCACCAGCGACTATTTCAAGATTTTGTAAGGCATTGAAATGTGAAAACTTTGCACAATTCAAACAACAAGTACGAGCAGGATTAAAAATAGCCACTCAAGAAATACGTTTACCCGCAGAAGATTTGGTAAATATTCATATGGATTCCAATAACTGTGTAGACTTAGTATATGATTTAGCAATTCAATCATTACAAGAAAGTAAAGAAAATATATCGATTCATCAAATAGACCAACTATGTGATATTATTTATGAATCAAAGAAGTTACACTTCTTTGGATTTCAATTTAATAAAATATTGGCTTCTGATATTCAATTAAAACTATTAAAATTAGGGAAATTTTCTTATGCTTTTAGTGATCGAGGAGACGATAGTCAACGTTTAGAATTATTAGATGAAACAAGTGTTGCTATTGTAATAAGCGCTAGAGCTAGAAATAATCCAATCGGGCATCTTATTGCTGCTATTAAAGCAAGAGGAGCTACTGTTATTTTAATAACATTGAATAAAGAGACACCTTTGATAGAAGAATGTGATAAAGCGTTTATTGTTCATGGCTATGAAAGCACGTTTAGTGAATCATCAACAGTAGGAACAACAACGTTAAAAACGTACATGGATTTATTATATGTACGATATGGGATACTATATCCAAGAAGATAGGAGGAGAGAAATGTACAGTTTTACAAATGATTATAGTGAGGGAGCACATCCTAGAATATTAGAAGCATTGGTCCAAACAAACAACCAACAAACAGCAGGGTATGGTACGGATCAATATTGCAAAGCAGCATCCGATAAGTTAAAAGAACTTATTGATAAACAAGATGTTGATGTTCATTTTATTCCAGGAGGAACACACACGAATTTGATTTTAATCTCATCGGCTTTAAAAGCACACCAAGCAGTCATGGCGGTAGATAGTGGACATATTTTTGTTCATGAAACTGGAGCAATTGAAGCAACAGGCCATAAGGTGTTAACAAGACCACACAATAATGGGAAATTGAGTCTAGAGATGATTGAATCTATGATGGCAGAACATACTGACGAACATATGGTTCAACCCAAAATGGTGTATATCTCACAAACAACAGAATTTGGAACTGTTTATACACTACAAGAGATAAAAGAAATATCTGCATACTGTAAAGAACATGATCTATTTTTCTTTATAGATGGAGCAAGATTAGGAAGTGCCCTAGTCGTTGAGGGAGCACCAAGTTTAAAAGAGATGGCAATGTATAGTGATGCTTTCTATATTGGTGGTACTAAAATGGGAGCTCTATTTGGAGAATGTTTAGTACTAGTAAATGACGAATTAAAAAAAGACTTCCGCTATCACATCAAACAAAAAGGAGCGATGTTTGCAAAAGGGAGACTTCTAGGAGTACAATTTTTAACTTTATTTAATGATGATTTATACTTTGAAATTGGAAAATACGAAAATAACGTTGCAAAAATATTAAGAGACGGATTAGTTAATGCCGGATATTCTTTCTATGTTGATTCTCCAAGTAATCAACTATTTCCAATTTTACCAAATCAACTGATAAAAAAATTAGAAAGTGAATTTAGTTTCAACATAATGGATAAAATAGATGAGAATCATACAGTGATTCGTCTAGTAACTTCATTTGCTACACCAGCAAGTAAAGCCCATCAATTTGTAGAACTATTATAGAAGAGGTGAAAACGATGAATAAACAAGCAATAATTGATGCAATTGCACAAGACACGAATTTTAAAAAAGTAGATATTGAAGAAATGATACATTCTTTGGTATCGAATGTAACAGAAGCCTTAATGGATGATGAAAAAGTAATCATTAAGGGAATTGGTACATTTGAAACAAGACAACGAAATGCTCGTTCAGGACGTAATCCTAAAACTGGAGAAATCCTAGAAGTAGAAGCAAGTAAAACAGTCGGTTTTAAACCAAGTGCCACATTAAAAGATAAATTAAACGAAAAATAAAAAAGATGTTTTCTACCTTTGTAGAAACATCTCTTTTTTTTATTTTATGATTGTTCCAGTTAATGGTCCACCACCAACCGCATTTGATTCATCTGTATCAATATGCATTGCAGTAGCAAACTTATCACTAACACGGCAAACAACATCACCGAATACTAATGAACGATCACTAGTATCAATTTTAACACTTACGATTTCTTTGTTTTCCACACCAAATGTTGCAGCATCCGCTTCTGTTAAATGGATATGTCTTTTTGCAGCAATAACCCCTTCAGCTAATTCATAATTACCATAAGGACCAACCAAAGTACAACCAGCACTTCCAGCAACATCTCCAGATTCACGAATTGGTGCTTTCACACCAGCAACTCTAGCATCACTTAAAGATAACTCTACTTGACTATTAGGACGAGCAGGACCAAGAATGATTACATTTTTGATTTCCCCTTTAGGACCTAAAACGCCAACACGTTGATCACTTGCGAACTCACCGGGCTGTGATAATTCTTTTTTAACAGTTAATGAAAATCCTGGACCAAATAAAGCATCAATTGCTTCTTGGTTTAAATGCACATGTCTTGCAGATGTTTCTACTAATATATTTGAACTCATTTTTATATCTCCTTTATATACCTTCACGTATATAATACGCTTTTTCTCTTTTTTTTCAAGTTTTATGAAAAAAAAATAAAAATATTTTATCATTGTTATAACAAAAATTTATTATTTTAGTAAAAACCTATTACAAAAAGTCCTTTTTAAGAGCTTTTTCATGCTTTTTTGACGTATATTCCATATATATTTAGGGATAATACAAATATAGCACATATCTTTACATAATTTCCGAATTATAGTATTATTACAATACTTAAAATAAGGAGGGATATACAATGAAGAATGAAAATGATAATAATTTATACAATTCATCATTTGAACATGATAACTGTGGGATTGGTGCAGTTGTAAATATATCGGGTGATCAAACACACTATACAGTATCTACAGCACTATCTATTGTAGAACAACTAGAACATCGTGCGGGTAAAGATGTTACTGGGCAAACGGGAGATGGAGTAGGGATTTTAACACAAATTCCACATCATTATTTTGAAAAAGTAACGAAAGATTTCACGTTACCACAAAAAGGCCACTATGGAGTAGGGATGTTCTTTTTCCCTCAAGATCCAAAACAACTTGCAAATGTAAAACAATCATTAGAATCAAAAATAGAACAATTAGGTTTATGCTTATTAGGATGGAGAAATGTTCCTCATACACCATCTGTATTAGGCCAAAAAGCATTAGATGCAATGCCAGCCTTATGGCAATGTTTCATTAAAAAACCAGAAGATATAGAAGTTGGAATCAATTTTGATCGAAAACTATATCAAGTTCGTCGATTATTTGAAAAAGAAAATCATGAAGAAATGTATGTATGTTCATTATCTTCACGTACCATTGTATATAAAGGAATGTTCTTAGTAGGACAACTTCGTTCATTCTTTAATGATTTACAAGATGAAGCTTATGAAAGTGCAATAGCATTAGTGCATTCACGTTTTTCTACGAATACAATGCCTTCATGGCAAAGAGCTCATCCTAATCGTTTTATGGTCCATAATGGAGAAATCAATACAATTAAAGGGAATGCAGCCAATATGTTATGTCGTGAAGAATGCGTTGTAACAGATAAAGTAGATACTGATATTGTATATCCAGTAGTAGATGTTGCTGGATCAGATTCATCAAGATTAGATAACTCGTTAGAATTCTTAGTAATGGGTGGGATGGATTTACCAAAAGCAGTTATGATGTGTATTCCTGAACCTTTTGAAAATAATCGTGTAATGTCTCAATCTAAAAAAGACTTCTACGCTTATAATGCTACATTAATGGAACCTTGGGATGGACCAGCTTCGATTCTTTTTAGTGACGGTGATGTAATGGGAGCAATCCTAGATAGAAATGGACTACGTCCATCTCGTTACTATATTACCGATGATAATTATTTAATCTTAGCTTCTGAAGTAGGAGCAATTCCTTTAGCACCTGAAAAAATAGTGGTAAAAGAAAGATTACGTCCTGGTAAGATGTTATTAGTAGATACAAAACAAGGGAAATTATTATCAGATGAAGAATTAAAAGAAGATTATAGTACACGTCTTCCTTATGGAGAATGGTTAGAAAATAATGTAGTACATTTATCAAAACTAAAAGTACCAAATGTATCAGTACCTTTATATAAAGAAAAAGAACTAACACAAAGACAAATGGTGCATGGATTTAGTTATGAAGATGTTCATGATTATATTTTACCGATGGCAACAAGTGGTGGAGAACCAGTTATTGCAATGGGGAATGATGCTCCGATTGCTTTATTATCATCAAAACAACAACCTTTATTTAACTACTTTAAACAGTTATTTGCTCAAGTAACAAATCCTCCAATCGATGCTATTCGTGAAGAAATAGTTACTGCAACAAGTTTATTTATTGGACGTGATGGAAATATATTAGTAGATACACCAAGTAATTGTCAGTTAATTAAAATAAATAATCCAATCTTATCAAATACAGATATGTTAAAAATAAAACATATGAAACAAGCTGGTTTCAAAGTTGTTGAATTACCAATGACTTATAAAAAAGGAACTTCTTTAAAAGAAGCTTTAGACAATATGTTTGAAAACGCTAAAAAAGAAATATTAAATGGTGCAACAGCAATCATTATTAGTGATCGTAGTTTAAGTGACCAATTAATACCAATCCCTTCTTTACTAGCAGTTAGTGGATTACATCAATACTTAGTAAAAAACAAACTAAGAAATAGTACTGCTTTAATTGTAGAATCAGGAGAACCAAGAGAAGTACATCACTTTGCTACTTTATTAGGTTATGGAGCTAGTGCTGTAAATGGATACTTAGTTCAAGATACTATTTATCAATTAGTAGAAGAAGGTTTATTACAAAAAGATTATCATACTGCAGTAGAAGACTATAACCATGGAGTATTACATGGTATTACTAAAATAGCATCTAAAATGGGTATCTCAACAATGCAATCATACCGTGGTTCTAAGAATTTTGAAGCATTAGGTATTAGTAGTGAATTAATAGAAGCATATTTTGATAATACTGTTTCTAGAATTGGCGGGATTACTTTAGAAGATATAGAAAAAATGGTTTTATCAAATTATTATAAAGCTTTTGACCCAATGCAATATGATGTAGATTTATCATTAGATAGTGATGGAATGCATAAAGCTCGTGGTGGAAAAGAAGAACATTTATATAATCCTAAAACAATTCACTTATTACAACAAGCAACGAAAACAGGAAACTATGAAACTTATAAACAATATGCAACTGCTATTGATCAAGAAGGAAAAGATACGAATATTCGTGGTATGATGGAATTTAAAACAACACGTAAAGCAGTTCCTTTAGAAGAAGTAGAAAGTGTAGAAGCAATTGTAAAAAGATTTAAAACAGGTGCAATGTCTTATGGTTCTATTTCAAAAGAAGCACATGAAACAATGGCTATTGCAATGAATCACTTAGGAGCTAAATCAAATAGTGGTGAAGGTGGAGAAGATGTTGAAAGATTTGAAATTGATGAATTTGGAAACAATCGTTGTTCTGCTATTAAACAAGTAGCTTCAGGTCGTTTTGGGGTTACATCCGCATATTTATGTAGTGCCAAAGAAATACAAATCAAATTAGCACAAGGAGCAAAACCAGGAGAAGGTGGACAATTACCTGCTACTAAAGTATATCCTTGGGTTGCAAAAACTCGTCATTCTACGCCGGGTGTGGGACTAATCTCACCACCACCTCATCATGATATCTATTCAATAGAAGACTTAGCACAGCTAATCTATGACCTTAAAAACGCAAACACAGAAGCTCGTATTTCTGTAAAGTTAGTATCAGAAACAGGAGTAGGGACAATTGCGGCTGGGGTTGCTAAAGCTGGTGCAGGAGTTGTATTAATTTCAGGATATGATGGTGGAACCGGAGCTGCCCCTAAGAACTCAGTATACAACGCTGGATTACCTTGGGAACTTGGTTTAGCCGAAGCCCATCAAACATTAATTATGAATGGACTTAGAAGTCGTGTCGTATTAGAAACAGATGGTAAATTAATGACAGGTAGAGATTTAGCGATAGCAACTCTACTTGGAGCAGAAGAATATGGTTTTGCAACAGCACCATTAGTAACCATGGGATGTGTTATGATGCGTGTATGTAATTTAGATACTTGTCCCGTGGGAGTAGCTACACAAAATCCAATCTTAAGAAAAAGATTTACTGGAAAACCAGAATATGTAGAAAACTTTATGAAGTTTGTAGCACAAGATTTCCGTGAACATATGGCAATGCTTGGTTTTAGAACCGTAGAAGAAATGGTAGGACATGTAGAATTATTAGAAACAGGAGAAGCTTATAAAGCCGATCTAGCACGTATTTTAGATACTACTTATACTACTAATACAAATATTTGTTATGATCCAACTAATTCTTATGACTTTGAATTAGAAAAAGTAAAAGACACAACTATTTTATTAGCTAACTTACAAACAGCGATTGTAGCAAAAGAAGCGAAACAATTAACAGTAGAAATAGATAACCTAGATCGTAGTTTTGGAACAATCTTAGGATCAATCATTACCAAACATCATATGTTTGGTTTAGAAGAAGATACCTATCAAATTACTTGTAATGGATCTGCTGGACAAAGCTTTGGAGCATTTATTCCAAAAGGCTTATCAATCAAAGTATTTGGTGATACAAATGATTATTTTGGAAAAGGTTTATCAGGTGGTAAATTATCAGTAGTACCACCAACAGGATCACTATTTAAACCAGAAGACAATATCATTGTTGGGAATGTTGCAATGTATGGAGCAACATCAGGGAAAGTATTTGTAAATGGGATAGCTGGTGAACGTTTTGCAGTTCGTAACTCTGGAGCAATGGCTGTTGTTGAAGGAGTTGGAGATCATGGTTTAGAATACATGACGGGTGGAAAAGTAGTAGTTCTTGGTCAAACAGGACGTAACTTTGCAGCTGGGATGTCAGGGGGAATAGCTTATGTTTATGACCCTGAAAATATTTTATATAAAAACTTAAATAAAGAAATGGTTGAATATGGTTTTGTACATCTTTTAAATGATCGTCAAGAGTTAAAAGAAATGATTCAAGAACATGTTGCCCACACAGCATCACCACTAGGACAACGTATATTAGATGACTATGAACAAACAGTACGTAGCTTTAAAAAAGTAATTCCTCATGATTATAAGAAAGTAACAGAAGCAATTGCTTTATTCCAAAGTCAAGGAATGGATTATGATCAAGCTAGTATTGAAGCATTCAATATGGTTAAGAAAGGAGTAAAATAATGGGTAAATTAAATGGATTTCTAGATATCGAAAGACAAGTTAGTAAAACAATTGCTCCAAAAGAAAGAATTAAAAACTTTAAAGAATTTCATATCCCATTAACTCCTGACCAACAATCTTTGCAAGGTGCACGTTGCATGGATTGTGGAGTTCCTTTTTGTCAATCAGCTGTGGAATTAGATGGAATCGTAACAGGATGTCCGTTAAATAATTTAGTACCTGAATGGAATGATTTAATTACAAAAGGACACTATCGTCAAGCAGCTTATCGTTTATTAAAAACAAATAATTTTCCTGAATTTACTTCTCGAGTATGCCCTGCTTTATGTGAAGCAGCATGTACATGTGGTTTACATGGAGAAGCAGTATCTGTTCATGAAAATGAATACGCTATTATAGAAGAAGCTTTTGATAAAGGGTGGATCCAACCATTACCACCATTAAAAAGAAATGATTATAAAATAGCAGTAGTTGGTTCAGGTCCTGCTGGTTTAGCAGTAGCTGACCAATTAAATAAACGTGGTTATCATGTAACTGTTTTTGAAAGAGATGATCGTGTTGGGGGATTATTGATGTATGGAATTCCAAACATGAAACTTGAAAAACATATTATTGAACGTCGTATTGCGATTATGGAAGCAGAAGGAGTTCAATTTAAAACAAATAGTGGGATAGAAACAAAAGCTCAAGCTGAACAATTACAAGAAGATTTTGATCGTGTTGTATTAGCTTGTGGAACACGTCTTGCTCGTGATATTCCAGTAACAAATCGAGATGCAAAAGGTATCTATTTTGCAGTAGATTATCTAACAAATATTACAAAATCATTATTAGATCATGATTTAAAAGAAGGTTCTTTTATTGAAACAAAAGGAAAAAAAGTATTAGTTATCGGTGGTGGAGATACTGGAAATGACTGTGTTGGAACTGCTATTCGTTTAGGATGCCAGGATGTAATACAATTAGAAATGATGCCAGAATTACCAACTACTAGAAGTGAAGATAATCCTTGGCCAACATGGCCACGTATTAAAAAGACAGATTATGGACAAGTGGAAAGTCTTGCTGTCTTTGATAAAGATCCACGTCAATACCAAACAACTGTCAAAGAGTTTATTAAAAATGAACAAGGACATGTTTGTGGAGCAATCTTGTTATCATTACAAAAAGATGAAAACAATCGAATGGTTCCAGTAGCAGGTAGTGAAAAAGAAATTGAAGTAGATTTAGTGTTTATTGCAGCTGGTTTTATTGGGGCACAAAAACATGTAACAGAAGCATTTGATGTAGAAATGAATGAAAGAAATTGTGTCGTACAAACCAATCATCGTACTACAAAATCAAATATCTATGTAGCTGGAGATATGAAACGAGGACAGTCTTTAGTAGTGTGGGCGATTCGTGAAGGTCGAGATGTTGCAAAGGTAGTAGATTATGATTGTATGGGATATACTAATTTAAGATAGCATAGCAATATGTTATCTTTTATTTTGAATTTAAAAATGGTATAATCTTAAAAGAAAGAGGGTGGGATATATGCCTTATGAAATCATTATTAGTGTTTTACGCACAATAGTAGATATTGCTTTAGTATGGTTTATTATCTATTTAATATTAAATATGTTAAAACAAAATGTTCGTACCATGCAATTATTTAAGGGAGTGCTACTTATCTTATTTTTAAAGTTAATAACCAGTGTATTTGGTTTTTCGAATATGGATTACTTAGTAGATACGATGTTAACATGGGGGATAGTTTGTATTGTTGTTGTATTTCAACCAGAAATTCGTGCAACATTAGAAAAATTAGGTCAAACAAAACTTAATTATCATATTGATGATATGTCAGAAGATGAAAAAGTACGACTAATAGATGAAATAGTGAGTGCTGTTACACGTTTATCACAAAGTAATACAGGGGCTTTGATTACTTTTGAAAAAACTCAATCTTTAGCTGATTATATTAACTCAGGTACAAAGATAAATGCGGATATTAAAGAAGAATTATTTACTACTATTTTTTGGGAAGGAACACCATTACATGATGGAGCTGTTATTATAAAAGGCGATCGTGTTGTTTGTGCTGCTGCTTTTTATCCTTCTACAACCAAAGAGTTAAGTCCTATTTATGGAGCACGACATCGTGCTGCTATTGGAATTAGTGAAATAACAGATTCTTTAACAGTGATAGTATCGGAAGAAACAGGAACTATTTCTTTTGCAATAGAGGGAGAATTACGTAAGATCCCAAGATTAGAATTAAAAGCAAATTTAATGAAAGAATTAGATTGGTTAAAAACAAAGGAGGGTAAAGGTGATGAGTAAAAAAGATCCTAATAAAACTTCCACAACTGATATCTTCTTAAATTTTATTTCTCGACAAAAAGAAGATGAAAAAGAAACAAATAGTCAAGATGATCCAAATTTATTTATAAATGGTGCTTTTAAACATGGTTTACAAGCTATTAATTTTATTAATGGAATGTTAGATAAAATGTTGTCTACAAAAACAGCTATTCGTGTTTTATCTTTTGTTATTACGATATTGATTGTATTTATGTTAAATGGAGGTTCTGTTGATAATGTTTTTTCAACACCTACAAGTGGGGATGTTATTAGCGATGTTCCAGTAGAAGTAACAGGTCTTAGTAAAGACTATGTGATTAGTGGTTTAGTAGATCATGTAGAAGTCATGGTTATTGGTTCTTCTTTAGATATTTATGCCTTAAAAGCAATGAATGATTATTATGTCTATATTGATGCTACTAATTTAGGAGAAGGGGAACAAACTGTTGAGTTAAAAACAGCAAACTTTTCTGATTCTTTAACAGTAGTAGTAGTACCTTCTAGTATTGTTGTAAAAATAGAATCAAAAGTAACACAAACATTCCCATTATCATATCGTTTTATTAATGAAGATGATTTACAAGTGGATGAATCAGTAGCATTAACTGCAATCGATTTAGAAACAATCGAAGTCCGTGGGTCACAAGAAGATATCGATAGCATTGTTAGTGTAGAAGCCAATATTGATGTATCAAATGCTAGTAGTGAATTCAATCAAGAAGCTAGTATAGTTGCTTATGATGGGAATGGTGATATTGTAGAAGTGGAATTTGGTAGTGATACGGTTTATGTAGAGTGTCGCTTAGATACGTATAGTAAAGTAGTTCCTTTGGTAGTAAGAGTACAAGGGACAGTAGCAGAAAATATGGCAGTGGAAGATATTGTATTAAGTCAAACGGAAGTAACACTTTATGGTAGTGAATCATTGTTAGAAGATGTTACTAGTGCCTATGTATATGTAGATGTATCTGATTTAAAGGAAGATACAACACGCACAGCAGTGTCTATTCGTGCAATTGAAGGAGTCAATAAGATGTCTATTGCATCGGTAGATGCCATTGTAACGATTGGTGAATTAGAAACAGGTAGCTTGAAAGATGTCGATGTCTCGGTATTGAATTTAGCAGAAGGATATACTTTAACGGGGGATTTAACAGTGGATGTTAGCTTTAGTGGAGCAAGCTCAGTAGTAAGTAGTTTAGAAGCATCCAATCTTCAACTAAGCATTGATGTTTCCGATTTAACAACAGGAGAACATGAAGTAACGCTAAAACTAGAAAGCAGTGAAACGTATGTAACATTTACAACAGTTACTAATTTAACAGTAGAAATAAAAGAACAGGAGAATTAAAATGGGTAAATATTTTGGAACAGATGGTTTTCGAGGAGAAGCAAATGTAGATTTAACAGTAGAACATGCTTTTAAAGTAGGACGTTATTTAGGATGGTATTTTAGTAGTCAAAAAAGAGTAGGAAAAGCTAAAATAGCCATTGGTAAAGATACGAGAAGAAGTTCTTATATGTTTGAATCCGCTCTTGTTTCAGGGATTACGGCTAGTGGAGCAGATGCATATTTAATGCATGTTACACCAACACCATCCGTTGCTTATGTCGTACGTACAGAAGAGTTTGATTGTGGAATTATGATTTCTGCAAGTCATAATCCTTATTATGACAATGGTATTAAGTTAATTAGTAGCAATGGACATAAGATGAATAGTGATGTAGAAGAAGCAATTGAAAAATATATAGATGGTCAAATAGAAGAATTACCTCATGCATTAAAAGATGATATTGGTTGTACAGTTGATTATTCAATGGGACGTAATCGTTACATTGGATACTTAATGTCAGTTCCAACACGTTCTTTTAAAGATCTAAGAGTTGGTTTAGATTGTTCCAATGGAGCTAGTAGTTCTGTTGCAAAAGCAGTATTTGATGCACTAGGTGCAAAAACATATGTTATTAATAACCATCCAGATGGATTAAATATTAATACTAATTGTGGTTCTACACATATTGAAGTATTACAAGAATATGTTCGTCATAAAGGATTAGACATTGGTTTTGCTTATGATGGAGACGCTGATCGATGTATTGCAGTAGATGAATTTGGTAGAGTAGTAGATGGAGATGCGATATTATACATTTGTGGAAAACACTTAAAAAATCATGATGAACTATCAAACAATATAGTAGTAACAACCGTTATGTCTAACTTAGGTTTATATAAAGCATTTGATAGAGCTGGTATTCAATATGAAAAAACAGCAGTAGGTGATAAATATGTTAATGAAAATATGATTCAAAATGGACACTGTATTGGAGGAGAACAATCAGGACATGTCATTTTCTCTAAAAACGCTACTACGGGAGATGGAGTACTAACTTCTTTAAAAGTAATGGAAGCAATGATTGAAAGCAAACAAACAGTAGCCCAATTATTAGCTGATTTACACATTTATCCTCAATTACTAAAAAATGTACGTGTTACAAACAAAACAACAGCACAAGAAGATAGTGATGTTCAAGCAGTAATAAAAGAAGTGGAAGCAAGTTTAGGAAATGAAGGACGTGTATTAGTACGTGAAAGTGGAACGGAACCACTAGTAAGAGTAATGGTAGAAGCAAGTAGTGACGATATTTGTGAAAAATGTGTTCATGAAATCGTGAAAAAAATGGAAGAAAAAGGTTACATTCTTTAAATAACACAATATCACACAATATTGCCATATATTATGGCAATATTTTATATATGATATTGTAAGGAGGTGGAGTACATGCAATTTAAAATTAATATTATTGATGATGAAAAACACTTAAATGACTTAGTGCGTACTTATTTAGAGAAGGAAGGGTATGCAGTATATTCTTTTTATACATACGACGAGGCTTTAATGCATAAGAGTGATGATGTTCAATTATGGTTAATTGATATTATGTTAGATAAAGCAAGTGGTTTTGAGTTATTTCATGAAATTAAGGCGGAAAAACCTAAAATGCCAATTATCTTTATGTCTGCAAGAGATCAAGAGTTTGATCGTATCTTGGGATTAGAAAAAGGATCGGATGATTATATTACGAAGCCTTTTAATGTCAAAGAAGTAGTTTTACGTATAAATAACTTATTAAAAAGAGCATATGATGATCCTTCAAAAATCACTATTGATAACTATAATATTGATTTAGAAAAAAGAAGAGTATTTGACTTTGATAAAGAAGTTATTCTAACAACCAAAGAATATGATCTCTTAGTTTATTTTATTCGTAACAAAGGATTAGCTATTTCTAGAGAACAAGTGTTAACAAAAGTATGGGATGAAAACTACTATGGTAGTGATCGTGTTGTAGATGATACATTACGTCGTCTTAGAAAGAAAATGCCAGAAATTAATGTTCGCACAATCTACGGATTTGGTTATCGGTTAGATTAATGATATCGAAAATTCTATCTAGAATTTCTTTACAAAAACAACTACTACTTATCTTTACACTACTTACACTTACTGTTTTAATTATTATTTTCCCTGTTATTAATAACAATTTCCGTATTGTTATTGATGAAGAAATGTACTCTGTATTAGATAGTGCTCAGGATAGTTATCTAGAATATAGTGTTTCTACCCAAAGTACAACCCAAGAAAAACAAATTTATCACTTATATTATGATAGTGAAACAGATATTGGTTATCCTTCTTTAACAATGACAAGAGAAGATATCATTGCAATGAGGGAAGTATTTATTGAGGGTTTAAGTGAATTTGTAGCTTCAAATGAGGAAGTTTATCAAGGAAAAGGGGAATATTATTCTTATGATATGTATTATCAAATTGTAAAAATTGATGATACTAATTATTTAATATCCATTATGTATAGTGATTATTCCACTGATTTAGTACTCTCTTTACAACAACAAGTATTTTATATTTTTTATGGAGCATTTGGGTTAATCGGGATTGTTTTATTTTTATGGGTAACTTCTTTAATTAAACCATTGCAATTGATTAAAAAATATATTGAATCAATTAAAGAACAAGAAGAAAGTGAATTAGTAATAGAACGTAAAGATGAAATAGGTTTAGTAGCTAGATCACTAACCTCGATGAAAGAACAGTTAGATATTGAAAATAAAGTTCAAAAAGAAATGATTCATAATATTTCTCATGATTTAAAAACACCGATTGCACTAATTAGAACCTATTCAGAAAGTGTAAAAGATGATATTTATCCTTATGGAGATAAAGATGCATCAATGGATGTTATTATTGAAAATGCAGATCGTTTAGATAAGAAAGTACGTAGCTTGTTGCATTTGAATCGTTTGGAATATTTAGGTAGTATTGAAAATATGCATTATATTCAAATGGATGAAGTAATCAATCACTTAAGCTTACAATTACAACAACTACATCCAGATATTGAAATTATTGTTGATTTACAAGAAGTAACTTATTTAGGAGAAGAAGAAAACTGGCGTATATGTATTGAAAATATTATTGAAAATGCTTATCGATATGCTAGAAAGATAATTAAAATCACACTAAATGAAGAGACTTTAGAAATATATAACGATGGACCACCAATTGATTTAGAAAACATGGATGACTTATATAAACCATATCGTAAAGGAACCAAAGGTCAATTTGGTTTAGGTTTATCCATTGTTTATAAAACAGTTACTATTTATGGTTATAGCGTAGAAGCAATTAACAAAGAAGAAGGAGTATCCTTTATTATTACAAAAATAAACAACTTATAACATAAGTTGTTTTTTTGTTGTATAATAGATGCATTGGAGGGGATTATATGGATTTAGTAAGATTAGGGAAAACAGGTATCATCGTAAATAAAAATGGATTTGGAGCATTACCAATCCAAAGGATTAGTACCCAAGATGCAGTAGATTTAATACAAATGGCATTTCATCAAGGGATTAATTTCTTTGATAGCGCTAGAGCGTATAGTGATAGTGAAGAAAAAGTCGGACTTGCCTTGCATGCAGTTCGTGAAAAAGTTTATATTGCTACAAAAACAGCAGCAGTAACAGTGGAAGGATTTTGGCAAGATCTAGAAACAAGTTTAAAGTTATTACAAACAGATTATATTGATATTTATCAATTTCATAATCCTAGTTTTTGTCCAAAACCAGGAGATGGTTCAGGATTGTATGAAGCTATGTTAGAAGCAAAAGAAAAAGGAATGATTCATCATATTGGTATTACCAATCATCGTCATCATGTTGCTTATGAAGCCATTGAATCAGGTCTGTATGAAACATTACAATTTCCTTTTAATTATTTAGCAAGCCAAAAAGAGTTAGAATTAGTAGAATTATGTAAAGAAAAAGAAATAGGATTTATTTGTATGAAAGCGATGTCTGGGGGACTAATTACAAGCTCTTATGTAAGTTATGCACATTTATCATTATATGAACATGTATTACCAATATGGGGTGTTCAAAAAGAGAGTGAATTAGCTGAGTTTATTAGTTATCAAACATGCAAACCAATTTATGATCATCAAGTAGAAGAAACAATTAAACATGATCGTGATGAATTAGCAGGAGAGTTCTGTCGTGGGTGTGGTTATTGTATGCCTTGTCCAGCAGGCATTGAAATTAATAATGCGGCTAGAATGTCTTTGTTATTAAGACGTTCTCCAAGTGCAGGATGGTTAGATGAAAATGGACAAGCTATGATGGCTAAGATCAAGGATTGTCTTCATTGTGGCAAATGTATTAGTAAATGTCCATATGGATTAGACACACCTGAGCTTTTAAAGCGTAATTTAGCTGATTATGAGACGTTTTTAGAAAAGGAGTAATTATGGAAGTAGTTGTAATAGACGGCCAAGGTGGAGGCCTAGGGCGTGCTATAGTGGAAGCACTAAAAGCAAGCAAGTTAAATTGTATAGTGATTGGAGTAGGTACGAATAGTATTGCAACAAGTAACCTTCGTAAAGGTGGAGCAGATTTTGTTGCTACTGGTGAAAATGCGATTATGTATAATGCGAAAAATGCGAATATTATTATCGGACCGATTGGTATTGCTTTTAGCAATTCAATGTATGGTGAAATATCACCAGCTATGGCTCATGCCATAAACGAAAGTGAAGCAACAAAATACCTATTACCAATTAGTAAATGTTCAGCAAAAATAATCGGTACAACACAAAAACCAATGAATGAATATATCCAAGAATTAATCGAGATATTAGAAAAAAGAATGAAATAGCATTCTTTTTTTTAATATTTACTAAAATATATGATATAATTATGGGACAAGAGGAGGGGATACTATGGATAAGTTAAAAAACAAAACTACTATTATTACAACATCTATTCTTGTAATAGGGTTATTTGTTATCTTCTGTTTTTTAGGAAATGTATCGATAAGTTCTTATTCATTGTATAATGCCCAAATAGAAGATGCCTATTATGATGCATCTAATTATGATTTCTTAAATGAAATACCTTTAAATTTAGATGGGTATTGGTTAGAGTATGAAGGAGTCTATTTTGATGAACAAACAGTAGATTATGATGTATTAGAAGATGGCAATTATCAACAATTACCGATTACTAGTTTAGACAATGCCAAAGGAACAACATCTTATTTAGTAAACATTTGTTTATCACAAGAACAAATGGAAGAGGGAGATTTATTATTATCTATTCCTTATATTGATGAAGATGTTAATGTTTATATAAACGGAATACAAATAGATTATTTTGATATAAAAGAAGGAGAATCTGTTTTTCATGAAGAATATTCGATGTTTGATATTCTTAGTGAAGTAGACTATGAATTAGAATATCAAGAGATTATTATTAGTATTAATGATGATCTTAATGATACAGATCTATTTAAAAGGGATATTTCCTTATCAACAGAATCAAATTTATTGTATTATCAAACAACCGTATTCTTAATGGAAATATTTTTAGTGTGTACTATGATAGCTACTATTATCGTAGCTTGTGTTTATATTTTGTTTTATAGCCAATCAAAAGCACTTGTATATACGAATTTATTTAGCTGTGCTCTGTTAATACATATTGTATTTGGGATGACAACTATACCTATGGTGCTTTTTTCAGGGTTAATAGAAAGTGGCTTTGGAGATATCCTATTTGCAAGGATTGCTAAAGCATCTTTGATTCTGGCGTTATTTATAGGAAATATTCTATCTATTGAAATATTTGATTCGAAACGTCGAGTATCTCCTAAAGTAGATAAAGCTGTGAATGTCTTACTTTTATTACTTACGATAGCATCCTACATTTATCCACAATTAATGAACAATACAGGAGTTATTGCAGTAAGTGTGTTCTTATCCATTAGTATGTTTAGTTTGTTAAACAAGATATATGTAAAAATAAAAAACAACTCTTTTACAAGTTATTATCAGTTCCATTTTATTAAGTCTATTTTAATAGGAACAGTAATCTTTATAGATTTAATAACAATTAATGAAGCAATGCGTTTGCGTGAAGTATTAGTAGTATCTTATGGGATATTCTATATTGTGATTTTAGCAACCCATGGATATGAATACCAATTCCCATTAATTCATTTATCAAAGAAAAATGAATTATTAGAAGAATTAGTAGAAAAACGCACACAAGAATTAAAGAAACTAAATAATGAATTACGCTTAACAAATGAAAGAGATGCCCTTACTGGAGCTTCTAATCGACTATTCTTTGAACAAAAGTTAGATGAATATTTAAATAAAGTAACAGGTAGTATTTATATGTGTATCTTTGATATTGATGACTTTAAAAAGATTAATGACGTTTATGGCCATAGTGTAGGGGATGATCAATTAATTGAAATTGTTGAAACTTGCAAAGCTATCTTACCAAAAGATACGTCACTATCTAGAATTGGTGGAGAAGAATTTGCGATACTATTTGTAGATAAACCAGAAATAACAATATTACCAATTATTGAAAGAATTCGTTGGCAATTAGAAAATAACGCCAAAAAAGAAGGTCGTACAACAGGTAGTTTTGGAGTATATAAATCAAATTCAAATGACAAACGTAAAGAAATATTTATTAAAGCAGATGAATGTTTATATTATGCAAAATCTCATGGAAAAAATACGATTGCTTATAATTTCGATGGTGAGATTAAAGAAAATAAAAAATGGGCTAATAAAGTATGCTAAAAGAGTGAAGAAATCATTGTTTCTCCACTCTTTTTAACATATCTTGATAACTATAAATACATCCACAATAAGTTTGACGATACATATGAAAATCATTTGACATCTTGGTAGACTTCAAATAACCACTATCTTTTTTAAAATCACTGCATAAAAAATGAGTTTCACTTTGAGGCATCGATAAACCTATTTCATTGATCCATTGACTATTTTTATGAGGCGAAACACTTAAAACAGTAGTCCAATAATCAAAATGATGATGACAAGCATAACGATAAGCATCATTCATACGTAGCTTATAACATAAAAAGCAACGTTTTCCACCTTCTGGTTCATTTGCATAAACGGAAAGGTTATGTAAATATTCAATAGGCCGATAAGACTGTTCTATTACGTTTATAGAAGAATCAAATTCTTCTATAAAACGTAGCAATTCTTGGTATCTTCTTTGATATTCTGTGTCGGGATAAATATTTGAATTACTATAATAAATAGTTAATTGAAAATATTCTCTTAACTCCTTAATAACATTACTACTACAAGGACCACAACAAACATGTAATAATAAAGAAGGTTTTTTATCTTTTATTTTATCCAATTCTTCCTTAAATTTAAGATGATAATTAACTTTCATTATAGAATAAGCATGCTATCACCAAAAGAGAAGAAACGATACTCTTCTTCTATTGCTTGAGCATAAGCCTTAAATACTAATTCTTTACTTGAAAAAGCACTAATTAACATTAATAATGTAGATTTAGGAAGATGGAAATTAGTAATCAAACAATCAATTGCTTCATAGTTATATCCAGGATAAATAAAGATATTTGTATTTTCATTGGTAGCTACAAACTTACCATATTTCTTTATATTACTTTCTAATACTCTTGTAGAAGTAGTACCAACACTAATAATACGTTTACCAGTAGCTTTAGCATGATTTAATGTATCAGCTACTTGTTCATCAATCATATAAAACTCACTATGCATTTCATGATCCAGAATATCATCGACTTTTACAGGACGAAAAGTTCCTAAACCAACATGTAAAGTAACATCTACAATTTGAATTCCTTTTTCTTTTATTTTTTTATTAATTTCAGGGGTAAAATGCAATCCTGCTGTAGGAGCAGCAGCACTTCCTTCTATTTTAGCATAGACTGTTTGGTAACGATCTTTTTCTTCTAGTTTTTCTTTAATATAAGGAGGTAAAGGCATGGTACCTAGCTGATCTAATATTTCATAGAAAATACCTTCATAGATCATTTCAAAAACACGTAAACCTTCTTCTTTTATTTCAATACATTTTGCTTTTAGAGAACCTTCTCCAAAACTAATAACTGTATTTAATTTTACTATTCTAGCATTACCAACTAAACATTCCCATGTATCATTCGATAATTCTTTTAAAAGCAATAGTTCTACATGACCATTTGTTTCTTCTTTAATACCAAATAAACGAGCAGGAATAACTTTTGTATTATTACGAACTAAGATATCACCAGCTTCTAAATAATCTAGAATATCATAAAAGTGTTTATGTTCAATTTCACCACTATCACGATGAACAACCATTAATTTAGAAGTATCTCTTTTTTCTAAAGGGGTTTGTGCTATTAAAGATTCTGGTAAATCAAAATCAAAATCACTTACTTTCATTAGAATGCCCTCTCATATACTTCACGACCATATTTATCTAAGAATTCTTCTTTAAAGTCAGCTAAACGATCTTCTTGTATAGCAGTGCGAATATCTTTTGATAATTGTAATAAGAAATTAACATTATGAATCGATAATAAACTTTTACCAAATAATTCATCACATTTATGTAAATGACGAATATAAGATTTTGTATAATTTTTACAAGCATAACAATCACAATTTGGATCTAAAGGAGTAAAATCATATTTAAATTTTTCATTATTAATATTTAAACGTCCTAAACTAGTCATCACAGCACCATGACGAGCAACACGTGTCGGTAATACACAATCAAACATATCAACACCACGAATAGCACCTTCAATCAAATCAATAGGATTACCAACCCCCATTAAATAACGTGGTTTATTATCTGGTAACCATTGAATCGCATCTTCTACCATTTTATACATCACATCTTTTGGTTCACCAACACTAGTTCCTCCAATAGAATATCCAGGAAAATCCATTTTCACTAATTCTTTAGCACAATGTTCACGTAAATCCGCAAATTCACCACCTTGAACAATTCCAAACAAAGCCTGATTTTGAATATTAGTATGTACATCTTGACCTCTTTTAGCCCAACGTAATGTTCTTTCCACACTATTTTTCATATAATCATGAGTACATGGATAAGGAGCACATTCATCAAAAGACATAATAATATCAGCACCTAATTTATTTTGAATATCAATAGCCTTTTCAGGTGATAAGAATAAAGAACGTCCATCAACAATACTCTTAAACGTAACCCCTTCTTCTTCTATCTTTCTAGTTTTCCCTAAAGAAAATACTTGAAATCCACCACTATCCGTTAACATTGGTCCATGATAGTTCATAAAATCATGTAAACCACCAGCAGCGCTAACAACATCCTCACCAGGACGTAACCATAAATGATACGTATTAGCAAGCACAACACCTGCATCCATTTCTTTTAAATACTCAGGGGCAATTCCCTTCACCGTGGCAAGAGTACCAACCGGCATAAACATTGGTGTTTCCACATCTCCGTGTGGTGTATGTAAAATCCCATAACGGGCACCAGTTTGCTTACATACATGTTTCAATTCATATGATATAGCCATATAATTCCTCCTTAAAGCAAAGCTTATTATACATGAAAATAACGAAAAAAACAAATGACGAATATAAATTTGTAAGGTATAATGAGTAAATGTGAAAAGAGGGTTGAAAATGGAAATATGTAAACATAAAAAGATGTGCGGAGGTTGCCAATATATGGGAACGGAATATCCTAAACAACTAGAGATAAAAAAGGATTATTGCATAAAACTTCTAGAAAAAGCATCTATTAAAAATAAAGTAGTAGCTCCTACTAATGGAGTATCCAATCCATATTTCTATCGTAATAAAATTATTGTTGCTTTTAATAATAAATATGAATATGGTTTATATGAAGAAAACTCTCATAAAGTAATTCCTTATCAAAGATGTTTATTACATGAAGAAATAAGTGATCAAATTATTCATAAAATAGCAATGTTATTTAAAAAATATAGAGTATCTATTTATGATGAAAAAAGACAAAGAGGTCTAATAAGACATGTCTTAATTCGTAGAGCTGTAAAAACAAATCAAACAATGGTTGTATTAGTTTGTAATGAAGAAGTATTTCAAGGATCTAAAAACTTTTGTAATGAAATAATAAAAGCATTTCCAACCATTAAAACAGTAGTCTTAAATGTAAATAAAAGAAAAACAAGTGTAGTATTAGGAGATAAAGAAAAAGTATTATACGGAAAAGGATTTATCGTAGATGAATTATGTGGGATTAACTTTAAAATATCAGCGAAATCTTTTTATCAAATAAACCATGATCAATGTGTTGAAATATATGAAAAAGCAATTGATTTATTAGAATTAAAAGGAAATGAAATAGTAATAGATACTTATTGTGGTATTGGTACCATAGGTATGGTTGCATCTAAAAAAGCAAAACAAGTAATTGGTGTAGAATTAAACAAAGACGCAGTATTTGATGCAAAAAATAATGCTAAAATGAATAACATTACAAACATACAATTCTATCAAGAGGATGCTACTCAATTTATGCAACAAATGGCAAATAAGAAACAAAAGGTAGATGTTCTTATTATGGATCCACCTAGAGCTGGGAGCACCAAAGAATTTATAGATGCCTTAAAAGTATTAAAACCTAAAAAAGTAGTATATATATCATGTGATCCAAGTACGCAAGTTAGAGACTTAAAATATTTACATAATATTGGTTATCATTTTAATACCTTATATCCATATGATATGTTTCCATTTACTAAACATGTGGAGACGGTATGTCTTTTGACCAAACTGTAATCAGAGCATTCCATAGAAGTTGAGTTTACGTATAAAATGAACAGCTAAGCGGCAAATCAAGTCAGTTAGCTGTTTTATTATGTGTTGGATAAATATGTTACATCCTTTTAAGTGTAATGAAGATGATAGTTTTTTCATATTTGTGACTTCTACCTTTAATGGCACAGCTATAAAACTTGTAGTGGGAATGAAAAAACTAGATGAAAACTCTACAACTTCATCTTGTGCAGATGCGACAATTCTACAAGGTATACTCCAAAGATCAAATTGGTCAGATGCTGTCTGACCAAAAATAGGGGAATTAAAACATCAAGATATTGGACAGATGCAGATGTATGTTAACTATTGTGATAGAGAAGTCAAGCTGCCAGAAGAAAATGCTACAATAGGGATTATTTTATGCAAAGATAAGAAGCAAGCCATACCAGATTGCCTCTCTAATATGAAAGATGTTTTAGATGCAGAATCACTATCTACTCTTGTTGGTGATAGAGAAGATGCTATTATACTAGACAACCCTAAGAAATCTAAAGAAAATAATATACATGAAAAGAATATCCAAACCATATGTTAAGAGTAGATATACGCTGACTGATATATTTATAATGCAGTATAGTACATTGAATTTGGTTAAAAATAAACATAAATACTAATTATAAGCCTAATAGCAAGCTTTTTTATGTGATTGCTTTGCCTAATGAATTGATTATCGCCTAAAGTGATGGTATAATTAGGAGAAAGAAAAGGAGGTAGGTGAATGAGATTTTTTGATTATACTACATTGAAAGATTATACGTGGGATAGTGAGTTATTAGGTCTGGTTGCACAAATACATGAATACAAAGGTAGGCAAGAACTTTATTTAAAGCAAAAACCCCAATCATTGGATAAGTTGATCGAAATTGCTAAAATTCAAAGTACAGAGGCTTCTAATAAAATTGAAGGTATTGTTACAACAAGCACACGAGTAAAACAGTTGATGTTAGAAAAAACGACTCCTCAAAATAGAGATGAAGAAGAAATAATAGGGTATCGTGATGTACTTAATACAATTCACGAAAGTTATGAATATATTCCTATTCGTTCTTCTTATATTTTACAACTTCATAGAGATTTATATAAATACTCAGAAAAATCAATTGGAGGAAGATTTAAAAATACGCAAAATGTTATTGCTGAGACGAGCTTAGATGGAACGCAAAAGGTTCGATTTATGCCACTTCCACCTCATGAAACCAAAGCAGCAATTGATGCTATTTGTGAGAGCTTTAATAGTGTAATTGATTCTTGTGTAATTGATCCGTTAGTTTTAATTCCTATTTTTATTAATGACTTCTTGTGTATTCATCCATTTAATGATGGTAATGGTCGTATGTCGAGACTTCTTACAACATTATTGTTATACCGCAGTGGTTATGTGGTTGGTAGATATATAAGTTTAGAGAGTAAGATAGAAAAAACGAAAATGAAATATTATGATGTGCTTGAGGAATGTGGTATAAATTGGCACGAAAATACAAATGATCCGGTACCTTTTATAAAATATATACTTGGTATTATTCTTGCGGCTTATCGAGATTTTGAAATGAGGGTAGATTATGTAGATGAAAAACTCCCAGCGATAGAGCAAGTTAGAAAAGCTGTTAGCAATAAACTTGGTAAGTTTACAAAGAGCGAAATAATGGAATTCGTTCCTTCTATAGGAAAAGCATCTATTGAAAATTCTTTAAAAACACTTACAGAAGAAGGTTTTATAACTCGTCATGGAAAGGGAAAAGCTACATTTTATACTAGAAATGATATGTAATTATTAAGAATGTGGGCTAGAATAAGTACATATTTGTCTTAACAGTCCAACAAAACACCAATGCTCTAAGTTAACAGCGTTATTTGATTGGATATTAGAGATTTTGATAAGGAGAGATTATGAAAAAAAATTATAAATATATATTATGGGATATAGATGATACACTTATTGATTTTAAAAGTTCAGAAAAACAAGCTATTAAAAGTTGTTTTAAAGATTTTGGGGTTACTTTAACAGATGAAGATATTGAAATATATTCCAATATAAATCATAACTATTGGGAGTTATTAGCAAAACAAAAAATAGAAAAAGAAACGATGTTAAACCAAAGATTTGAAGACTTCATTCAATATTTATCTTTAGAGAATTTAGATTGCAAAACAATTAACACCCTATATCAAGAAAGACTTGGCGATTATGCCATCTTGTTTAAAGACGCATTTGAACTTTGTACAAAGTTCAAAAGTAACAAAAAACAATATGCAGTTACTAATGGTACCGTTATAGCCCAAAATAAAAAATTAAATAAAACAGGATTAAGAGAATTATTAGACGAAGTATTTATTTCTGATGAAGTTGGATATCAAAAACCAGATATAAGATTTTTCCAACATGTCTTTCATGAAATTCCCGATTTTAATCCTGAAAAAGCAATTATGATAGGAGATTCTTTATCTAGTGATATGCTAGGAGCAAATAATGCTAAAATAGATTGTTGTTGGTTTAATCCAAATGGGAATCTCAATAAAGATAAAGCTATTCAAATTAATTATGAAATAAAAGAATTAAAAGAATTACTGAAGATTATCGAATAGAGATAAGTTAGAAGATTTTTTTCATGTTTGCATTATGTGTAGAAAATGTTTTTCATGCCTTATTTTTTGTAGTTAATACCAAAAAGGTTGTTGCAAGTAAATTGCTATGATAGTATTTGTGCAAAGAAGGGGGAATACTATGATTTATTTAGCTGCAGATACACATGGAATGCATGATTTGGATAAAATCAGAAGCTTCTTTGACAAAGTTCAACAAAAAACAAAAGTAACAAAAGATGATTATTTAATCATCTTAGGTGATATAGGAATATGTTTTAGTAGTAAAGTGAATAAGAAGACTATTCGTCAATCCTTACAAACATTACCGATTACCATCTTATTTATTAATGGTGTTTATGAAAATGCTGAAATGATTAAAACATATCCTTCTAAGTTATGGAATGGTGGTATTGTATATGATTTAGGAGATGATATTTTACATTTAACAAGAGGTCAATTGTTTACTATTGAAGGAAAAACAATTTTCACTTTTGGAGGGGGAAACTTAATTGATCAATTGTATTGTGTAGAAGGAGGAAGTTGGTGTCAACAAAATACTTTAAAAGAAGAGTTTGAAGCAGGAATGAAAAGATTGTTAGAAGCTAATTTTAAAGTAGATTATATTCTTACACATACAGTGCCAACACAATTAGTATATGAATTAAATACTCCTATTCTTTTAGGAGAAGAAGTATTACAAGACTATTTACAAGAAATAGCAGATATTACTTCTTTTAAGCAATGGTTTTTTAGTCATGGACAAAAGGATATGAATATTCATGATATATATATTGGTTTATGGGATCATATTTTTACCTTAGAATAGGGCTGAATCGTTTTTCAGCCTTTTATATGGATGATAAAAAGAAGAAATGATAATGTAAAGAAGAGGTGGAATATGAAAAAATATAAAGCAATTATTTATGATATTGATGGAACTGTATTAGATACTTTAAAGATGAATATGGTTCCATTAAAAAAGATAATTGAAGAAGAATTAGGACAAACGTGGACTTATCAAGAAGTACTAAAATACGCAAGCTATCCAGGTATGAAAGTGATGGAAGAATTGCAGATAGAAAATAAAGAAGAAGTATATACAAGGTGGGTAGAGTATGTTAATAATTACCCAGATAAAGCCCAAATCTATCCTGGTATGTTAGAGGTGTTTCAAGCGTTGCAAGGGAATGTAGTACAAGCTGTAATGACTTCTAAAAAAAGAGCCCAATATCAAATTGATATGGTGGAACAAGGATATGATGATTATATAAGTGTATCGATTGTTAGTGAAGATACAAAGTTACATAAACCAGATCCACAACCTATATTAGCGTGTATACAGGCACTGGGGTTACCAAAAGAAGAAGTGATTTATATTGGTGATGCTTATAGTGATTATTTATGTTGTCATAAAGCAGGAGTTGATTTTGGATTGGCGTTATGGGGAGCGATTGATAAGGAAGGGATGGAAGATAGTACGTATCTATTAGAAAATCCTACTGATATTTTAAATATTTTCTAAGGGTTACAATTTTCGTTTATTTTTTCACAATATTTATGAAATAATGATTGTGATAGTCTTTATTTTTTGGTAGAATGTCTAACAATAGTAAGTACTACTAGGGAGAGACGCTCCGCAAAATAGATTTATATTTTAATAAGGGGGACAATTCTATGTATTGTAAAAATTGTGGAAACGAGTTAGTGGAAGGCGCTAAAGTATGTATATGCTGTGGTGACGAACAAGAAGAACAAGAAGAAGCATCAACAAAAGAACAATAAATTAGAAATAAAAAAAGGCCTAGGCCTTTTTTTAGTCTATATAACCAACTTCTTGTAAGAATTCTTTTGCTACTACAGCAGAATCTTTTCCATCATCAGTGACATAACCATTTAATGTACGCATTATTTCATCATCTAATAGTGCAATCACTTCATCGATAATAGTTGCTACTTCAGGATATGTATAATATACATATTCATTAGCGACAGCGACTAGATTATAAGGAGGGAAGAAGTTTAAATCATCTTCTAACACTACTAAACCATATTTCTCAATTAAACTATCTGTTGCAAATGCAACAATAACATCTACTTCATCACTATCAATAGCAGTATACATTAATGTTCCAGAGAAGTTATAAACATTATTGAAATACATATTATAAGTATCTTGAATACCTAATAAACCATCTTCTCTTACTGCAAACTCTGGAGTACTTCCTAAATCTAAACGACTAGATATTTTAGCCAAATCAGAGAAAGTTTCTAAATCATATTGTTCAGCAAGTTCAGCACTAACTGCTAAACAATACGTATTATTTATATCAAAAGCATCATAAGTATAGATCCCATCAGCTTCTAATTGAGCAGATACATAATCATAAACTTCTTCACTAGTATCACCAGTTTGATAAGTTTCACCTAATACAGTAGAAAGTAATGTTCCTGTATAATCAGGATAGATATCAATTTCACCACTATTTAATGCTTCATAGGCAATCATAGTACCACCTAATCCCATTGTTCTTTCCACTGTTAAATCAGTCTTTTGTTCAATTGCTTCTGCAATCATATTCCCAATAATTCTACCTTCCGTAGCTTCTTTTGAACCAATAACAATATCAGCATCTTGTGAAAAGTAAGAGAAACCAAACATACCAATAATAATTGCAAAAATAAGACCACCACTAGCTAATGTTTGTTTACGAGCTCTTTTTAAATTATCAATCGCACTTTGTGATAAATTAGCAGCTGTTAATTGTAAACTAACAGGAGTTACCGCTTTTTCCACTTTATTCATTAAAAAATCCATTGTCAAAGCTAACACACAAGCAGGGATAGCACCAGCTAAAATCATCGCACTATTATCAGTTTGAATACCTGAAATAACAAGTGATCCTAATACATCAGCACCAATATAAGCAGCAATAGTCATTAAACCAACCGCTGTTACAGTAGAAATACGAATCCCAGCCATAATAACAGGTAACGCTAGAGGTATTTGTACTTTTGATAAAATTTGCCAACGAGTCATCCCAATACCTTTTGCAGCTTCTAAAGTATCTGGATTAATACTAGATAAACCAGTATATGTATTTTTTAAAATAGGCATTAAAGAATATAACACAACCATAAAGATAGCTGTAGAAGCTCCAATCCCAAAATAAGGAACAATAAATCCTAAGATAGCTAAACTAGGAATCGCTTGGATTAAATTAGCGAAACTTAATACAGGTTTATCTAAATGCTTAAAATTAAAGATAATGATTCCTAATGGAACACCAATAAAAATAGCTACAACCACTGCAATCATAGTATATTGAATATGATTATAAAACAAACCACAAATATAAGCGAAGTTCGTAGTAAAATAATCTAAGAAACTATTAAACATGATGAATACCCTCCACATCTATATATTGTTGAGAAAGTGTTGTTACTAAAGTACTAGTAGTTACTAGTCCTTTTAATAGATTATTCTCATCTACAACAGGGATACTAGTAGATTGATGTTCACGAACTTTTGTTAGTAACTCTACAATATTATCATATGGATGAGCAATTACTTTTGGAACTTTCACTAAATTACGAATAGGTTGTGATTTATCCTCACATTGAACCATCGATCTAGCACTAACAACTCCTTTAAACTTACCATCATCCCCAATAACTAAAATAGTATCTACTTTACGTAAACGCATATTTTCAATTACCTTCAATACAGGTACTTCTGTAAATGTCGTAACAGGTGTTGTCACCATAATATCTTGAGCACGAATAAATTCTGGATTACTCCAAATACGATTCTTCCCAACAAAATTAGAAACAAATTCATTAATTGGATTTTTTAAAATATTTTCAGGTATATCATATTGTACAATACTACCATCTTTCATAATACATATACGATCAGCAATCTTAACCGCTTCATCCATATCATGAGTAACAAAGACAATCGTTTTCTTTACCTTTGCTTGTAGATTTACTAACTCATCCTGTAATTGTTGACGAGTAATTGGATCTACTGCAGAAAATGGTTCATCCATTAAAATAATATCAGGATTTGTTGCAAAAGCACGTGCAACCCCAACCCTTTGATTTTGTCCTCCAGATAATTGAACTGGATAACGATTTTTAAAGTCTTCTGGATCTAAACTAACCATTGTTAAAAGGTTCTTACTAATAGCGTCACACTCTTCATCCGACTTTTTTTCTAACCTAGGAATAATCTCTATGTTTTCTTTAATTGTCATGTGTGGAAATAAACCTGTTTGTTGGATTACATACCCAATATTACGTCTTAAAGCAATTGGATCTTGTCCTGCAATATCTTCTTCTTTAATATAAATGGTACCCCCAGATGGTTGTATTAATTTATTAATCATTTTTAGTGTTGTTGTTTTACCACATCCAGATGGCCCAATTAAAACAACAATTTCACCAGCGTTAATCTCAAAACTGATATCATTTAAGACCATCGTGTTTTTATAACTTTTTGAAATATTTTCAAATCTTATCATCTAACCCCTCCTTTTCTTCTTTTCATCATATCATATATTGAATATAATGACTACTCAATGAATATAGCACCAAAATGTTAAATTACTATGTATTCTATATAATAATGTTGTATAATAAGAAAAAAGGTGGAATAATGATGATAAAATGTGAAAGTTGTGGTGCATCATTTGATGAATTAGAACCAGTTTGTCCATATTGTGGGACTTTAAATTATATTGGTGCAAGTCAAGAATATTATCAAAAACTAGATAAAATAAAAGATGATTTAGAAGATATTCCAGATCAACAAAAAGAATTATATATTGATGTTGCAAAAGATACTGGTAAAAAGACAATGAAATATATTGTTATTGCTATTGGGATTGTTTGTGTTTTAGGGGCTTGCCTTTATTTTATGACACAAGATCGTTCATCTTATGATATGGCTGATGTGCTGAATTGGCAGTTAGAAAATTATGCTACATTGGATGAATTGTATGAACAAGGAGATTATGATAGTATTGTAGATTTTCAATATTCTTTAACAGAAAGTGATTATGATAAAGGCTATTCTTTAATGGATTGGGAACATTATGATTTTATGAATTGTTATGAAGCATATTATTATGTAATGATTATAAAAGAAAATGATGAGATAACAGGGGAGTTTATTGCTGATTTAGGTTTCTTGCTGTATCGTAGTTTGGAAATACGTTTTTCTTTAGAACAATATACATTTAGTGAAGAAGAATATGCATTGTTGGAAATTTATTATTTAGAAGCTTATGATTATATAGTAAATGATTTAGGAATACCGGCAGAAGATATAGAAGTGATTTATGAAGAATCGGTGGATTATGAATATTTTTCGTTAATCCCTTCATATGATTATGCAGAGAGTTTGGGAGGATAGTAGATGAAATGTAAACATTGTGGTTCGAATCTAACAATTGATGCGCGTTATTGTGCATATTGTGGTAATGAGAATCCTTATTTTAAAAAGCATCGTGAAGAAATGCAAGAATATCATGATGAGTATGTAGACACAAAAGAAGAAGTATTACAAGATACTAGAAAGTTTAAACATGTAACGATTAAAACTACCATTATTGCTATTTTAGTAGCTTTCAATTTAATAGTTATTGTTTTGGAATTAAATGTGTACGAGATAGAAAAATGGGTAGATTCTATGTATGTATCTGCACATAAAACTGAATTATTAGAACAGTTAGATGAATTAGAAGCAGCAGAAGCCTTTGAAGATATTGATTATATGTATAGTGAATATAGCTTGTATCGTTATGATGAATTTGATAGCTATTCAGAATTGTTTTCAGCTACTTCATCCTATTATTGGGTTTATGATGGTTTAATTGGATGGGAACAAAGTTTAGAATATGTTGAAAAATATGATTATGATGTCAATGATTATGTAGAATCTCTGGCAAGTAATATTAGTTATTTAGCGAAGTATGGAATACAAGATGACTACGATGACCCGGCAGCTTTTAGTGATGTCCATATGGATTCTATTAATAAAATGAAAGAAAATGTAATGGTTTTAATTAAACAAAATTTTGATTTAGAAGAAGATATTATCACTAACTTCTGGGATCTTTCGAACTTAGAAAGAGAAGTAGCATTAAGTGAAGGGGTGAAGATGAATGAAGAATAAACTTAAGAACTTAAAAATAACAGATATTATTTTATTTATTCTTGCTTTTGCACTCGTTGCTAACAGTGCTATCTTTGTAACCGTTTATCTCGATTATTCCAGTACTTTTTACTATAAAGAAGACTACATAATTAATGATATTATTCAAGAAGAATATAATGATGGATTAACCGAGCTTTCTTATTATCGTATTAGTGAAGAAAATGTAAGCACAATCATGCAAGAATGTTTAGCGTTAGCTGATTATTACAATGCTGCAGTATTATATAGTGCTTATTTAGAAGATGGGCAAACAGAAGTATCCAATACTTATTATGCAATAATGGAAGAATCAAAAGATTCAACAGGTTCACTATTTTATAATATTGCAATCATTAATGAACAACTCAATATACAATAAAAGCTCCCTCACTATAAATAGATTGGTGGTTATCATACTAATACAAGCTTTCATTATCAAAAGTCAATTAAAATGCGGTCACATAACCGCAAAATATTGACTTTTTCCTATTTTATAGTATAGTGTATACGGGATTAGAGTATGGTTTTATGTAAAATTAAAAATAGTTACTGAAAATGAGAATGAAGTTCTTAAATGCCTAGGATTTCATGAAGACGAATTCAAGTAAATAATAGGAGGTATTTGTTATGAAAAAATATTGTGAAGAATGTGGATTTGAAAATGAAACAAAAATAGTTATAAAAAAAGAATCTTATGAGGTTTGTGGAGAAACAATAGAAGTAAATGCAAGAGTGTTGACATGCCAAGAATGTGGAGAAGAGTTTTATTGTGAAGATCTTGATAGTGAAACATTAGTTAGTGCATATAATGAATATCGTAGAAGACATAAACTTTTATTTGCAGAGGATATAAAGAAAATTAGAGAACAATATGGATTAAGCCAAAGAAGTTTTGCAAAACTTCTTAATTGGGGTGATAAAACAATTCATAGATATGAAAATGGTTCAATACAAGATAAAGCACATAACAGTTTACTGCTTTTTTTAAAAGAACCAGAAAATATGAAATTATATATTAAGGAAAATGAAATTTCTCTAAATGATAAACAAAAAGATAAGTTATTGAAGTTAATTGATAAATTAGAAGAAGATAGGGGGTATCGAGAAAAAAATAATTTTTTTGAAATGCTTTTTCCAAAAGAATTATCAGAAGAAAATGGATTTAAATGTTTTGATTATGAAAAAGTATGTGCTATGGTTCTTTTCTTTGCAAATAAGAACACAGAATTATTAAAAACAAAACTTCTTAAATTACTTAATTATGCAGATATGATTTATTATAAGGAAAATGGTGTTTCTATTACTGGAAGTAGATATATCCATTTACCTTATGGACCAGTCATGGAAAATTCTGATATTTTATTTGGGAAAATGACAGATGATCATATTGCACGAATTGATGTTATCTATGAGGGAAAGTATGAGAAACATCAAGTTGTCCCTGAAGAACTATTTCCAGAAGGTGTACTCACAGATGCTGAACTATCTGTTTTAGAACGTATATATACTAGGTTCGTTGACTTTGGATCTGTAGAAATATCAAATTATTCTCACGAAGAAAAAGGATATGCTTCAACAAAACATAGAGAAATTATTTCTTATTCTTATGCAAAATATATAGACTTGCATTAAGATATTCTATAATACTAACTTAAGATAAAAAGCTTGTAGACATGGTCTATAAGCTTTTTATCATTAATTCTTCATATCCTGAATTTTCATCCATTTCTCTAGTGAAACAATATTCTTCCATTTCTAAAATCACTATCTCACAAGTTGTATTCACAAGACAACCATCCATTAAGTGACCACCAATTGTACATAAATCATTATCACTTAAGGAAATATGCAAATGACTACCATGCAATGAAACAGTACCCATTAAAGATACTATTTCATAATCTTTCTTATCATAATGCAACGTTACACCATCTGCTTTACGAATACAAACAGTGTGGATACACCCAACACCAGATAAAATACATCCAGCTTGAATATTATTTTCTAATACATACTGATCTATTTTTTTCATTATATCATCATTATAAACCAATCGAAAAACATGTGTTTTCATAAATAGAACTCCTCTTTATTTTATTAAAAAAGCATTCATTAGAATGCTTTTTTAGAATTTACCACCACGGCCACCGCTACTTCCGCCACCGCCGCCACGGCCACCGCCACCACCATTGTTTTTAGGTTTTACGGTTTTTGATACATGGCTGTATAAGAAACGATCATTGCTATCGGTAAGATTAAATGTTTCTCTAGAAAGATAATTTCCAGCACTATCATTAGCACGAATTGTGTTCATTTGTTTTGATAAGCTAACTACGTATAATATAGAAACAACAACTGAACCAACAACAATATAAATAAGATATTCAAAAATATCAGTAAATTCTTTATATTCATGACTATATGTATAAGGAGTATCTGTTTTTGCTTCTTTTACAAAAAGGGAACTATAGTAAACAAAATCATAAAATCCTTCATCATAATCACCACTACTAAAATCAGAAATAACTTTTTCTTCCATCTGGTCAAGGCAATAATCATTAATCGCAAAATCGCCATAACCTTCAGTAGAAATATACCAATCTCTTGTATCAAGAGAAAGAACTAAAATAACTCCATCACTATCATTATATAACTGAGTATATAAATCATCTGTGTAAGAACGCATGGTTACTTCACTACCATAATCATCCACAGTTACAACACAAATATCAAAATCATATGTTTCTCTTACTTCATCAATAATCTCTTGCATTGCAGTTTCACATTCGCTAGAAATTAAATTAGATTCATCATATATGTCTGAAGCATAGGTTGGTAAAATGCTACAACAACAAACAAATAGACAACAAGTAAGTGCGCTTATTACTTTTTTCATATTAGAAGAACCAAGCAAATAGTGTACCAACCACACTACATGCTACCATGCTTTTCATAAAATAAGTAATACACTTTGTACGATCAATAGGTAACTTACCAACAAATTTACCTGTTTGTCCATTCATTGCAAAAGTATACAATTCATCTTTATAACGAGTATTTAAAATCCATACAGGTAATAAAGCATATTGAATTGTTCCTTGTTCAATACGAATGTTTTTATGATCCACATGAACTGTATTATAACCAGTTACTGTTCCTTGTAATTGGTTTGTAACACTATTTGTGATACGAGTATTAATACGTTGTTCATTATCAAGGCAAGTAACATCATATTTTGATGCTAGATAACCAGATAAAAAACCAGTATTGAAAGGTACTGCTTTCGTATAATCAAATGGTTCAATAGATTCCATCATTGTATCATCCATTTTAATAGAACCATCGGCAGGAACTTTTTCAAATCCCATTGTTCCTTTTCTATGGGCAGCATAATATTTAGTTTTCGTATAAATATAGTTACGATCACTCCACGTATTTGAACGTGTTGCTTTAAACATCACATCTCCAGCACTAGTACAATCATATAACCAGAAAGGAACATAAAGTCCTTGAACTTCTTCAATATGATTATCTGTTTTAAAGCATCTAGGTAATAGTTTTTTTCCTTTTAAAAAGTTAGATAAACTATTAATTGCTTTTTCACGATCTAATTGGAAAGGGATTACTAAATCAGGTCGATAAGATCCTTCTAATTGATCCATTAAGACAACTGGATTGTCACAATAAGGACACTTTGTTGCAGCAGTTACACTATCGGTAATAATTTGACCACCACATGATTTACATTGATAATATTTTAATTGATCAGCTTCTTCTACGTTCCAATCTTCTTGTTTATAATCTTCCCATTTCGGTGTTTCTTCTTTTGTTTCTATATGTTTAGTATAGTCATTTAATGTTGTTGCATCGAATGTTGAATCACAATAAGGACAAGTCATTTCTTGAGACGATGAGTCAAAAGTTACATACCCGCCACAATTAGGACACTTGAATTGATCAGCAGTACTATTTTTTGTCGTTTCCATCAATTACATCCCCACATTCAGGACAGAATTTTGGAGCAGGTTCACCATCTTTAGGAGTCCATCCACATTTATCACAAACAATTTTTACTGTTGCTGGTTTCCCACATTCTGTACAGAACTTACCAGCATTGACAGTACCACATTCACAAGTCCATCCTCCTGCCGGTTTTGGTTTCCCACATTCAACACAGAACTTACCAGTATTAACAGTACCACATTCACAAGTCCATCCATCTACAGGTGCACTAGCAACACCAACTGGTGCTGGTTGAGTAGGGGCATCTTGTTGTTGTTGACCCATTGCAAATAATGATTGAGGAGAAGCTCCACCACTAGCACTTTGAGCCATATTCATTCCAGCAAAAGCCATAAAAGCACCTTGACCTTCATTAGCAGCAGCTGATTTTAAAGCTTCTGCTTGAGCTTGAGCAAGCATTGCAGCAGCTAAAGTTGGATCACGATAAACAGCAGTTTTTTGTAATTCTGTAATCATTGCTTCATCTTCCTGTGAAGCAGTAGCAGAATTAACACCAAATGAAACGATTTCTAAACCACGAAGTTCTTTCCATTTTTCTGATAAAAGATCATTTAAAACAGTAGCCATCTCTTCCGCATGATTTGGTAATGCTGAATAACGAATTCCCATTTCAGAAATTTTCCCAAAAGCAGGTTGCAAAGCAGTTAATAATTCTGTTTTTAACATGCTATCGATTTGAGAACGTTTATATTCAGTTGTTACATTTCCAACAACATTTGTATAGAATAATAAAGGATTTGTAATTTTATAAGAATATTCTCCATTACAACGAATAGAAATATCAACATCCAAACCAATATTTTTATCCACTACTCGAAAAGGAATAGGGTTCATTGTTCCATATTTATTTCCTGTTAATTCTTTTGTATTAATATAATATACTCTTTGATCATTAGGAATCTCACCACCAAAAGTAAAACGATTTCCTAAAGTCTTAAATGATTCTATGATACTAGTACCTAAACTTCCTGCAAAAATACTAGGTTCAGTTGAAGTATCATAAGTAAAAGCACCTGGTTCGGCACATACTTCCATAATTTTCCCTTGTGCTACAATTAACATACATTGGCCATCAGCAACACTAACAACAGAACCATTTGTAATCACATTATCTGATCCTTTTGTATTTGATGAACTAGAAGATGATTTCTTCACACCTTTCACTAATAATGTATCATTACTTATTGAGTCACAAACAAAGTACTCTTTCCATTGATCGGCTAAAGTAGTGCTTAAAGCACTAGTTGCAGCTTTAATTAATCCCATCTTGATAATCCTCCTTTTTTGTTATTATAACACCAAATTTAGGGCTTGTTAATTTATATAGTTAAAATAATGTAAATTTCAATTATTATTGTATAATTCACTATGAAAAATGAATACATATTGACATTCAAGAAGGAAGGTGTAAAATAAAGTCATATCAATATATTTTGATATGATAAAGAAGGTGATGGAATGGCGAATGTAGTGCACTTTAATAAAATTGTAGAAATCAATCAAGCATTAAAACAAGCAGGATTAAGCTGTTCTATTCATGCAGTAGGTGGATGTACCTGTTGTGGATTAGAATTACGATCACCTAAAGCAATAAATCAAGAAGAAGCGATTCTTATTATTAATCAATGTTTAAAAGAACAGTGGTTATATGTTTATCCTGATGGACAATTGTTAAGAATAGAATCGAAATTCAAAAAACTAGTGAGGGAATAAAAATGAAACTATTTCAAAGTAAAGCAGGATCAGTAAAATCAAATGCATTAAATGCAAGAGTAAAAGTATTAGGATCAGGTTGTAAAAAATGTAATGAATTAGAACAAAATGTAAAACTAGCATTAGTAGAATTAGGAATGGAACCAGTAGTAGAACATATTACCGATTTTTCTAAAATAGCAACTTACAATGTAATGAGTATGCCAGCATTAGTAGTTGACAATAAAGTAGTTAGTTATGGAAAAGTATTAACAGTAAATCAAGCAAAAGAATGCATTCAAAATGCAACAGGAGAATAAAATGTTACCAAAAGTAGCCTTTATATGTGTTCATAATTCATGTCGAAGTCAAATGGCAGAAGCATTAGGAAAACAGTTAGCAGCCGATGTTTTTGAAAGTTATTCAGCAGGAACACACACGAAACCACAAATTAATCAAGACGCTGTGCGTCTAATGAAAGATGTCTATCAAATAGATATGGAAGCAACCCAATGTTCGAAAGTATTAGAAGATATACCAGCAGTAGATATTGTTATTACAATGGGGTGTAATGTGGAATGTCCTTTTTTATCATGTAGTCATCGAGAAGACTGGGGATTAGATGATCCTAGTGGTAATGAGGATGCTGTATTTTTAGAAACAATGAAAATGATTGAAACAAAAATTCTAGATTTAAAAAAACGTATTCAAACAAATACTATTGAGATAGACTCTTAATAGTTTTTTTGTTATTGTATAAGTATTAGAAAAGAGGATGTTATGAGAGGATATATTATTGAAAAATATAATAATATGAAAGGATCGTATAGTTGTTATCGACTTTTAGAAGAAGCAAAGAAGTTAGGTGTTTCGCTTCAAATTATTGGTAGTGAGGATACTAGTTTGAAAGATGGATACTTTTATAATGATGGAAAACGATTAGAAGAAGGAACGTTTCTTTTCAATCGCTCAAAAGATAAAAAAGTAAAAGACTTTCTTTCCCTAACAAAACATAGTTATAATCAAACAAATCATTTCTTATATTACAATAACAAATATCATCAACTCCTTGCCATTAAAAACACAGATATTATGACTCCTAATTATCTCTATGGAGATACAAATAAGGTATATCAAGATATCATAGAACAGATAGGTCTTCCTTTTGTAGCAAAAGGATTAGAAAGTTCCATGGGTAAAGAAATATATTTAATTACAACAAAGAAAGAATATGCTTCTTTACCAGAAGCAAATTATTTATTTGAAGAATATATAGCTACAAGTTATGGCAAAGACCTCCGAGTATATGTTATTAATAACAAGGTTGTAGCATGTATGAAAAGACAAGCAAGAGAAGGCTTTAAAGCGAATGTTGCATTAGGTGCCACTGTTACTAATTATTCAATAACACCAGAAATACAAACCATTGTACAACAAATTAGTGAGGTTATTTCTTTGGATTATTATGGTTTAGATTTGTTGTTTGGTAAAACTGGATTTGTATTTTGTGAGCTAAATGTAATGGCGGGATTACAAGGCATTGAACAAGCAACCAATGTGAATATAGCTAAAAAAATAATCCAACATATTATAACAAAAGAAAAAGAACAAGTAATCCAAGATAGCTATCAATCGTATTTAAAAGCACAACCTTTTCTTGATTATCATGCCCTAGATAGTACCAAAAGACATCCAGAACTTAGTCAATCAATAATCGAAACATATTGTCCAAGCAATAATGTAGTAATAACAGGTAGTAAAGGCAAAGGAACAACAGCTAGAATACTTGCAAAGCTATTAGAAAATGTAGGAAAAGTAGGGTTAATGACTAGTCCACATATTTTAGATTTTACAGATCGTATTCAAATAAATAGCCAACCAATTAATGATCTAAACTTTGTTAACGTAATGGATCAAGCAATAACCAAAACAAAAGATATTTCATTACCAGAACACCAATATATTAGTCCAATAGCTATCCAAGCAATTGCATCCTTAGAATATTTCAAACAAGAACAAACAGATTATCAAATCTTTGAATGTGGAAAAGGAGTACGATATGATGATGTCAATAACATCAAACATAAATACGCTATTATTAATCCTATCTTTTTAGAACATACAAGAGAATTAGGGAATAGTATTGAAGCAATTATAGAAGATAAATTAGCGATAATTACAAAGGAAACAAAGTATGTTTTTATTGCCAAACAAAACTTTGATATCGATCTTATATTATCCAAGGTTCCTAGTCATTGTATCGCTAAAATAGAAGGAATTGATTATGGAATTAAAAACCTGCGTTATACCAATCAAGGGATGATTTTTGATGTTTTTAGTAAATATAATTATCAAGATATCTCTCTTCATTTATATGGGAAACATATGGCAAAAAATACAGCTTTAGCCTTATGTGCTTATGAAACAATAACGAAAGAACAATATCCTAAAAAAGATATTCACCTATCTGTTCCAGGAAGACTGGATATCATTAGAACAGATCCTTTTCTATTAGTAGATGCTTGTATTCATGAAAGAAGTAGTTATGAAGTATTGAAAGTTTTAGAATATCGAGGGTTAAAGAAGGTTGTTTTTGTAATTGCGATTCCTGATGATAAGGATTATATAGGGGTTATTGAAACAATACAAGCGTATGCTAGTAAGATTATTTTAACAAAAACAAAGAATCCACATTATCATTTTAGCGATAACCAACAAAAGGTCTTACAAACAAAAAATATTCCTTTTGAATACATAGAAGAAGTGGGTATTCTTGAAGAAGATGTTTGTTATTTAGGAACAACAGCCTATGTAACAGAAATATTAAATCTCTTAAAAGGTAGTGAAAATGGGTAAGCGTTATTGGATGGTTATGCTAACTATCTTGTTTTCTATAATATAGTATGTTATTGTTGCAATATCGGAGGAATAAAAATGAGAAAATACATAGGCTTATTAGGAATGCTTTTATTAACAATCACATTAACAGGATGTGATCAAACACAAGAAGAACTATTAGATTCACAAGAAATAGAAATTTTAGAAGAAGAACAAGAGGTAGTAGGATACGATTATGCATTAGAAGATTTAAAATTGACATCTGCTAGTGAGGGAGATACTTTTGTTATTGATATTACAGGCGATGTTATCACAGAATATAGTGAAGCAACTATTAATGGAGATCAGGCAATCTTTATGCTAAGTATGGAAATGGATGCTGTAACGGTTGCTAGTTTTTCTTATGAAAGTGGACAAACAGTAGTTAGTTGTAATGAAGATAATGATGCCATTGTATCTATTATTATTGATGGCGATTCTCTAACAATTCATGCCACTAATTTCCCCTATGCAATAAGTGAGATAGAAGCTTATACAACCATGATTGTAATCGATGGAGAAACAAAATATAATTATGTTTATACCAGTGATGAAGTAGAACAAGACACTTCATTATTAGAATCATAAAAGGAGCCTAAGCTCCTTTTTGAATACTTATTTCCATTAAGTCTTTTGCTGCTTTACTAAGAAACTTATTTTTATGATAAATAATGGATAAATCTCTTTTTAACTTAACATCTTTAATAGCTACTTGTATTAGTTCTCCTTTTTCAATATCTTCCTTTACTAATAAAAAAGGTAAAATAGAAATACCTAATCCACTCTTTATACTATTAATAATAGCTTGTGTACTAATACTTTCTAATAAAAAATGAATTGATAAAGAATAAGTTTCCACTAAACCATCTAATACCTCTCGTCCAGCACTTCCTTTTTCTCTTGTTAAGAAATTTTGATTATTTAGATCATAGATTTGTATCGCTTTCTTATTAGCGAAAGGATGATCTTTAGGGACAACTAAAACAAGAGGATCTTCTAGAAAATGGGTTGATTGAACAAAAGGACTACTCACTACTCCTTCAATTAAAGCAATATCTAGTTCATTATTTACGATTTTAGATTCAATAATACCTGAATTTTGAACAGTAATAGAAATAAGAAGTTCTGGATTTTTAGTCTTTAGGGCTTGAACAAACGCAGGTAAATAACAATTAGCGATAGTAATACTAGAACCTATTTTTAAGGTACCTAAACCATCAGAATTCATAATGTTATATTCCATTTCTTCATGTAAATCAATAATATGTTGGGCATATTGTAAAAACTGTTTTCCTACTTCTGTAATATGTAGACGATTATTAATACGATCAAATAACTTTACTCCATAATGACTTTCTAAATCAGAAATGGCAACACTAATAGCAGGTTGGGCAATAAATAGCTTTTTACCAGCAGCAGTAAGTGTACCTGTTTGACATACTGCTATAAATATTTTTAAATGTTTTAATGTCATAATACCTCCTATATAAATAATTATATACTTTATATAATATTATAATATTTTACATATAAAAAAACAACTGCTATACTGTAAACAAATAAAAAAAGAAGGAACTAATAATGGAAAAAGGAAAGCTTTGGAAAATGTTTTATACGATGTTTAATTTAAGTATGTTTACCTTTGGAGGTGGTTATGTCATTATCTCCTTGATGAAATCGAAGTTTGTAGAAGAATTAGAATGGTTAAGTGAAGAAGAAGTTTTAAACTTTGCAGCGATTGCCCAATCATGTCCGGGACCAGTTGCTGTCAATGCAGCAATTTTAGTAGGATATCGTATTGGCGGAATTAAAGGTGCACTTGTTGCAATATTGGGAACAGTATTACCACCATTAATCATTCTTTCTGGTATATCATTTGTATATGTTGCTTTTCGAGATAATATTATTGTGAATGCTGTTTTAAAAGGAATGCAAGCAGGAGTAGCTGCTGTTATATTTGATGTTGTTTTTGATTTATCAGCGACTATTTTTAAGAAAAAAGATGTTTCTTATATTATTGTTATGTTTTTAGCTTTTGTGGTAACACAGTTTTTAGGTGTGAATGTTATGTTTATTATTATTTCTTGTGCTTGTTTTGGTATTGTTAAAAGTTGGTATTCCCTTAAAAAAGGAGGGAATGTGTCATGATATTAATGGATTTATTTATTAGTTTTGTGATTGTTGGGATGTTTAGTTTTGGTGGCGGAATGGCAGCTATTCCGTTGATTCAAGAACAAGTAGTAACGATTCATCAATGGTTAAGTTTAACTGAATTTACGGATTTAATAACGATAGCTCAAATGACACCAGGACCGATTGCTATTAATTGTGCTACTTTTGTAGGGATTCAAATAGATGGTCTTACGGGAGCACTTGTTGCAACGATAGGTTGTGTTTTACCATCATGTATTATTGTCAGTATACTGGCTTGGTTATATGTAAAATATAAAGATTCTTTTATTTTAACAGGAGCATTGCAAGGATTACAACCAGCAGTTGTTGCTCTAATAGCAACAGCTGGTCTTAGTATTTTGTTGTTAGCGTTATTTGGGGAAGGAGTAGAAACATATTCTTTGGATAATTTAGATATTATTTCTAGTGTTTTATTTATTGTTTCTTTTGCAATATTAAAAATAAGAAAGAAGACAAATCCTATCCATGTTATGATAGGTTGTGGAATAGTTGGTGGAATGATCTATTTAGCAGTAGACTATTTAGCAATATTATTATAAAAGGAGAAAGTTCATGGGATTCAAAGATAACTTTTTATGGGGTGGTGCCCTATCTGCCTATCAATGTGAAGGTGCTTATAATATAGATGGAAAAGGGATTAGTATTGCAGACGTAAAGAAGATGGGAAGCCTTGGTAAAATGCGTGAAATGACGGATGGAATAGTAGAAGGTCAATATTATCCTAGTCATGAAGCAATTGATTTTTATCATCATTATAAAGAAGATTTAGCGTTATTTAAAGAATTAGGATTTCGATGTTTACGAGTATCCATTGCTTGGTCTCGTATTTATCCTTTAGGGGATGAAAGGGAACCTAATGAAAAAGGATTACAATTTTATGAAGATTTATTTCTGGAATGTAAAAGATTAGAAATAGATGTAATGGTAACTCTTTTTCATGCTGAAACACCTTATCATTTATATAAAACATATGGTTCTTGGGCTAATAAACAATATATTACTTTTTTTGAAAGATTTGCAAAAACAATTATTCAAAGATATAAAGGATTAGTTAGGTATTGGTTAACTTTTAATGAAATAAATGGTCTACCTTATTTGCCAGGACAATCCATAAATTATAAAAAAGGAAACAAACAAGACTTATATCAAGCAGCTCATAACCAATTAGTATGTTGTGCAATTGCTACAAAATATGCTCATGAAATAGATAAAGAATGTAAAGTAGGTTGTATGTTGTTGTATCCAACAACATATCCTTTTAGTAGTAAACCAGAAGATAATTTAGAGGTATTAAAATTTAAACAAGAACTAAGTTTTTATAGTGATGCACAAATAAGAGGATACTACACACCTAATATGTTAAAAATATTAGAAAATGAAAATGTATCTTTGGATATAACAGACAAAGAACGAGAATTATTACAAATAGGTACAGTAGATTTTATTTCTTTTAGTTATTATAATTCTAATGTTTTAGGTACTACCAAAGAACAATTAGAACAAGCAAATGGAAATATCATTAGAGGTATAAAAAACCCATATTTACAATCTAGTGAATGGGGTTGGCAAATAGATCCTATTGGACTAAGAATAGCTTTAAATGAATTATATGATAAATATCAATTACCTTTATTTATTGTAGAAAATGGTTTAGGTGCAAAAGATACAGTAACTAAAAAAGATGAAATTATAGATGATTATCGAATTGATTATTTAAGAGCGCATATTGGTGCTATGAAAGAAGCAGTAGATTATGATGGAGTAGATGTAATGGGTTATACAGCTTGGGGACCTATTGATATTGTTGGGGCAGGAACAGGTCAAATGTCAAAACGTTATGGATTTATCTATGTAGATAAAGATGATCAAGGTAATGGTACTTTACAAAGAAAGAAAAAGAAATCTTTTTATTGGTATCAACAAGTTATTAAAACTAATGGAGAAGAATTATAAAAGTGAGCATAGGCTCACTTTTTAGTTGTTTTCTATTTGTATTTGATAGATTTTACCCCATAGATAGATTTGATAGAAATAAGCTAGTAGTTGAGGTCCAGTCATTAATTGTCCAAACCAAGGAGTTTTAAAACTAGAAGGATCAGTTATTACTTCTTTTAGTTTTTTGATATCAAATAATTTGTATAAAATATTTTCTTTTTCTTGTAAAGATTGTAATAATAAGTCTTGAATATATTGAGTATATTTAGGATGGTGTGTTTTGGGATAAGGATTTTTTTTACGTCCATAAATAGACTCAGGTAATAAATCTTTGAAGGCTTCTCGTAATAATGATTTTTCAACACCATTATGATACATATAGGAAGTAGGAACATTATACATGTATTGAATAATTTCTTTTGATGCAAAAGGGACTCTTTGTTCAATCGATGCACGCATTGATTGACTATCGGCTCTTGTTAGTAATGTTTGCATAAACCATTGATAGTGTAAATGGATCATTTTTCTTTTAGGGGCATCTAAGGAAGAATCACTACTGTTATGATGAATATAAGAAGAATACTGATAACTATCTTTTACATACAATGGAATATCTAATTGTTTTACATAATCACTATATAATTCATTTCTATTTTCTATATCTCTTATCCAAGGGAAACAATCTTGATTTTGATAAAACCATGGATAACCACCAAATATTTCATCAGCACATTCCCCTGATAAGACTACTTTATGATTTTTACCAATCTCTTTGCAAAACAAAAGAAAACTACTATCAATATCAGCCATACCAGGCATGTCTCTAGCAACTAAAGCTTCTTCTAGAGAATTTACTAAATCTTCTTGAGATAATGTAATGCTAGTATGTTTATTTTGATAACGATCGATCATTGCTTGAATATAATCTTCGTCTCTCGATGTTTGATAGGCATAAGCTTGGAAATGTTCTGCTTGTTGTTGGTAGTCGACACTATAAGTAGCTAAGTTATTGTTGTATTGGCTTGCAAGGGCACATATAATACTCGAATCAAGTCCTCCTGAAAGCATACAAGAAATAGGAACATCACTTAATAATTGTTGGTGAATACTTTTGTTTACCAAATGACGAACATGACGAATTGTTTCTTGATAACTATGGGGATGCGTACGTTTTTCTAATTGAAAGTAACAAGTAATTGAAATACCTAGTTCATTAGCACATAAGTAATGACCTGGAGCTAAACTATGAATATCTTTATAAATTGTTTTACCCGGAGTAACACTTGGTCCTAATCCTAATAATTCTTTGATACCATTATCAGTTACTACTGCTTTTTTTAAATATTTTAAAATACATTTTATCTCACTAGCTACTAATAGTTCATGATCTTTATATAAATAGAAAAGTGGTTTAACTCCTAAATGATCTCTAGCTACAAAGACATTATTTTCATGATAAATAATAAAAGAAAAAATCCCATCTAAATACTCAACACACTTTTTACCATAAGCTATATAACTGACTAATATTACTTCTGTATCACTTTGACTATAAAAATGATAACCATCATCAATCAATTGTTGTTTTAATTCATTCATGTTATATATCTCACCATTATAACTAATCCAATATTCTTTATTTAAATGAGTATAACAAAAAGGTTGTTTCCCACCTTCTAAATCAATAATACTTAATCTTCGATGTCCTAAAATACAATGTTCACTAATAAATATATTTTCATCATCAGGACCTCTTTTCTTTAGTAATGCAAGCATTTCTTGCATTTCTTTTTGTTTGTTACTAATATCTTGACAAGGATGAAATAATCCTAAAATACCACACATGCAATCACCTCAAGTAAACATATGATAGAAGTTAGTAAATAGACCAAAACAGATTGAAAATAATTATTTTATGTTGTTACAAAGCCATAAATCAGAGAATGAAACATAAATAAAAAAAGAGATCGCTCTCTTTTTTATTTTTCTTCTTTTGTTTCTTTTAAGAATTCACCAACAGATGTGGCCATACTAGCGACATCTTGTAATGAACTAGGAACAATAATTTTTGTAGCTGAACCATGAGCTAACTCTTCTAAAGCTTTATAACCTTGTAATGTTAAGTATGCTTGATTTGGGTTAGCTGAATTGATGTATTCAATACCTCTTGCTTGAGCTTCATATACTAAACGTAATGATTCTGCTTCCCCTTGTGCTAAAGTGATTTTTGCTTCTCTATCAGCAGTAGCACGTAAGATAATTGATTCTTTATCTCCTTCTGCATTTAAGATAGCAGACATCTTTTTCCCTTCTGCAATTAAGATAGCTTCACGTCTTTCACGTTCAGCACGCATTTGTTTTTCCATTGCTTCTTGGATATCTCTAGGTGGGATAATGTTCTTTACTTCAACACGATGAACTTTGATTCCCCAAGGGTCTGTTGCTTCATCTAGAATAGAACGCATTCTTGAGTTGATTAAATCACGTGATGTTAATGTTTCATCTAATTCTAATTCACCAATAATATTTCTTAATGTTGTTGCTGTTAAGTTTTCAATCGCGTTAATTGGACGATCAACACCATATGTGAATAATTTTGGATCCGTAATTTGATAATAAACAACAGTATCTATTTGCATTGTTACATTGTCTTTAGTAATTACTGGTTGTGGTGCAAAATCAATTACTTGTTCCTTTAATGAAACACGATTTGCTAAACGATCAAAGAATGGAATAAAGACATGTAATCCAACACTACATGTACGATTATAAGCTCCTAATCTTTCTACTACATATGCTTTTGATTGGGGTACAATACGAATTACATTTGCTAATATACTTACCAAAATAAGAATAATTACTAACCATAACCCTAAACTCATTGCTCCTGAAATAATATCTTCAATAAACATAATTTTTCCTCTAACTTTCTATTTGTTTTACAATCAAATGTGCTCCTTCAATTGCTAATACTTCACAATAACTACCACATGCAATATGTGAGTTATCAAAACTAGATGCTGCCCAAAAAGACGATAATACTTTTACTTCTCCTTTTGAATCTTGGTTTATTTCTTTTATTACTACTGCATGTTTTCCAATTAATCGATCACTATTGGTAGGAACAACATTGGTCTTAAAATATTTTTTTGCTATTGGCCTAGTGACAATTAAAGATGTGGCAGTTGCAATAATAAAGAGTGCTATTTGAATAGAATCATTGAAACCAAACAAAGATCCAAGCATCGCTATAATGGCACCTAGCCCAAACCATATACTTACTAAATCAGTAGTAATTGCTTCTATAATAATACTAATAATAATAATAAGCAACCATAATGTTATCATATCTTTTCTCCTTATAAATTAATAATTAAAATTTGATGTACCACATCAAACTTAGCGGAATATTTTACTTGATTATCCCCCAAGTCAACATTACCAACTGTTGCTACTTGTTCTAAAAATACCTTATTTGTTATACGTCCATAGCTTTTCCCTATTGATATACGATGTAATTGTTCTCTTGGATAATAGTTTGCATCCAATTGTTCCTTAGCTACAGGTTTGATACCTAAAAGATGTTTTTCACTATCTAAACCTAATAATACATATTGTACATTTTCAAAATGTCTACAGGCTGCAGTATTTAATGTAATTGTATTATTAGATACAGTCACTATTTCTTTTGCGATATCATTTGGTGACCATTCAAAATTCATAGTTCCTCCTCCTTTAATGACATTATATTATAAATATTATTTTTATGCAATATAATTATTCTAAAGGAAAAGAGAAACTAATTTGAGACAAAAAACACATCTTTTTAAGTTATAATATATATCATAGAAACAAAAACAGATAATGTACAAAAAAATAAAAATAATGTATAATGCTTGCGAGGTGGTATAATGAAAAAAGTGATACGAATCTTACTTTGTTTTTCTTTATGGATTGGATTAAGTGGATGTCAAAAGGAAGAAGAGATAGAATACCTATATACTCTTCACTATTATTATTTAGATGTTTGCAATGTTTGCAATGCATTTAATGAAGATGGTATTCCTTTGATAGAAGAAGAGCTAGGAGATATTGTAGAAATTGTTTATCATGATTTAGATGATATATCGAATCAAGAAGAATATGATGAGTTATTATCTAGAATTGATGTAGATTCTATAGGGATTGATTTTTATGCCCAAGCTCCAACTTTGATTTTAGAAGGTTATTTTATAAAAGTGGGTATTTACCCAGGAGATTATGAAATATTTGTAGAAGATATTAAAAGAGCTATTAACGGTGAAGAACTAAGTGATGATTTATCATTTGGACGTGCACTATTTTTAGATACTGTTGACTAGGAGGAAGATAAAATGCCAACACCACATAATGAAGCCCAAATGGGACAAATTGCAAAAACTGTATTAATGCCAGGGGATCCTTTAAGAGCAAAGTTTCTTGCAGATACTTATTTAGAAAATGTAACACAATTTAATGCTGTTCGTAATATGTTTGGATATACTGGAACTTATAAAGGAAAAGAAGTTTCTATCATGGGTTCGGGGATGGGAATGCCTTCTATTGGTATTTATAGTTTTGAATTATTTACACAATATGGTGTAGAAAATATTATTAGAATTGGTTCAGCTGGAGGATATTCTAAAGATGTTCATGTTCGTGATATTATCTTAGTACAAGGAAGTTGTACAGATAGTAATTTTGCACATCAATATGAATTACCAGGTACGTATAGTGCGATATCTGATTTTGGCTTATTATTTGATGCTGTAACGAAAGCAAAAGAAATGGGTGTAAATTACCATGTCGGTAATGTTCTTGCATCTGATGTATTCTATCATGCTGATAAAGGGAATGTAGAGAAATGGGCTTCTATGGGAGTTTTAGCAGTAGAAATGGAATCTTATGCATTGTTTGCAACAGCAGCTTATTTAAAGAAAAAAGCATTTACTTTATTAACTGTTTCCGATTCATTAGTTTTAGATGAAGATACGTCTCCAGAACAAAGAGAAAAGACATTTACGGATATGATGGAAATTGCATTGGAGATTAGTCGATAATGAGACGAGTTGCATTATTTGATTTTGATAATACATTAATTAAAGGAGACTCTATTCATAAATTAGTATTGTATTATTTAAAACAAAATCCGATATCTTTCTTATACTTATGGAAAGTAGCTTATTATTATATATGTTATGTTCTAGGAATATTTAGAATTGAAAAAGCAAAAGATGCTTTATTGTTCCCACTTAAAAAAATGTCTACAAAAGAAATTGATCTTTTTATAGAAAAAGAAATAGTTCCTAATCTTTATGAAAATGTAGTACAAGAATTAGAAGATAAAAAAGAACAAGGATTCCTTATCTTTATTGTTTCTGCTTCTGCAGAAAAATACTTAAAAAGAATTCCTTTACCAGCAGATTATTTTATTGGTACTAGATATAAAGATAATCAATTAGTAGGTAAAAATTGTGTTTCCATAAACAAAGTACCTAGAATAGAAAAGGTTCTAAAAGAAGAAAATATTGAAATTGATTATGATAACTCTTATGGATATTCAGATTCTCCATTAGATATACCAATGTTAGATATGGTAAAAAATAGAATTCAAGTAGAATTAAAAACAGGTATGATGAAAGAATATAGCTTTGTAAAAGAAGAAGATAAACAAAAAACCAACCCAGAAGAAAACTAGGGTTGGTTTTTACATAGGATTGCTTAATCATGAATAGTATTTAAATCATAGAATAGTAACATAATATTAATAAGCCCTGCTACTCCGACAACAATATAGATAAGCATCGTTATAAAACTATTAACACCAAAGAGTGCTTCTACTAAGTTGAAAGAAAATAATCCAATCAACCCCCAGTTTAGTGCACCTACAATAGTAAAAACTAATGCAATTTTTTGTATTAAGTCCATAGTATACCTCCTGTTGTTATTCTAACCAATTATTTTAAATTTATTCATAAATAATATAATTTATCATATTGATAATTAGGAGGTTATTTATGAATAAAAAACAAATAATGATAATTAGTATATTTGTAGTAGTTTTATTAAGTGTTGTATTCTTTTTAACAAAAGGGAAGTCATTAGAAGAACAATTAGAAATTGTATCACAATATGATACATATACTATGTCTTGTAATATGGAATTATTAGAAAATGATGACTTAAAATCATTTCAAATTGATGTTGTATATCAAAAAGAAGGGGAATATTACAAAGTAACCATCTATGATAAATCATTAAATCAATCTCAAGTAATAGTTCGTAATGAGGAAGGTGTTTTTGTTGTAACGCCCTCTTTAAATCAAACATTCCAATTTCAAAGTGAATGGCCTACTAGCCAACCAAAACCTTATATTTATGTTTCTTTGTTAGAAGCAATTGAAGAAGGTAGTGTAGATTCGATAGAAGATGGTTATTTAGTAAAACAAGATATTACTTATGAAAATGATGATCGTGTAACAAGTCAAGAAATCTATTTTGATGAAGAATTACATCCTGTATTAGTACAAGTATATGATCAAGATGGTTTAGAGATTATTAAAGTAGAGATAACAAGTTTTGAAGAAAATGTTTCTTTAGAACAAGATACTTTTAATCCAGATGTTATTGTTAATGATGTAACGGTAAGTTATGTAGAACAAATGGAAAGTAGTTTACCTTTATATCCAGTAACTTCTTTAGGGGCTTCTTTAGTGAGTCAGGAAATAAGTGTGATAGGGGATGTTACGAATCATATTTTACAATTTAGTGGGGAAACTAGTTTTACAGTAGTTCAATCAGTTGATATGGGCGCTAGTGAAGTAGTTACAACGCAAGTGTATGATGAAGTAGTGGATTTAGTGGATGGAATCGGATTTTATAGTGACAATCAGTTAACCATGATTCAATCAGGAATACTTTGTTCTGTTTATTCTACAGAACTTACAAAAGAAGAAATGATGGATGTTATAAATAGTTTGCAGGTATCTTCTATCAAATAAATGTTTATTGAAAAAAACAACTATCCGTATTATACTTAAATAGTTAGGTGGTGGAAGTATGTTTTATAGAGATAGCTATACAGTAATTGATTGTCCCAAACTAGTAAGTAATGTTCATCATTTACATGAACATGTACAAAAAGATTTAATGGCTGTAGTAAAAGCAGATGCTTATGGTTGTGGTTATAAAGAGATTTCCTTAGCTTTGCATGATTTAGACTATGTTCGTGTTTTTGCAGTAGCAACATTGAAAGAAGCAGTGAAACTAAGAATGGCTGGAGTGAGTAAGGATATCCTTATTTTAGGTGCTATTGTAAAAGAAAAAGAAGAACTTATCTTAGCAAGTCAACATGATATTTCTTTAACTGTTTTTTCTTTAGAATATGCTAGAGAAATTATTAGTTGTTTAGAGGGTAGAAAAGTAAAAGTTCACGTAAAGATTGATACCGGGATGCATCGTATTGGTATTATGGATAAAGAGGAATACCAACAAGTAATAGCATTATTAGAAGAGAATAATTTTGAAATAGCAGGAGTATTTACTCATTTTGCAACAGCGGATGATAATGAAAAAGAATATTTAAAACAAAGAGATACTTTTTATGAAATAATAGGGGATGCTCCTTATCAATATATTCATTGTGAAAATTCAGCAGCAATGATGTATCAAAAAGATGATCAAAGTAATTTAGCAAGATTAGGAATTGCAATGTATGGAGTTGATCCAGCTGGTCAAGAAAGTGATGAATTAAAACAAATTGTTTCTTTGTATACTAGAATAACAATGGTAAAACAAATTCAAGCAGGTGATTATGTTGGTTATGGTTATACGTATCAAGCAAAAGAAAGTGAATATATTGCAACATTACCAATCGGATATGCTGATGGAATTATTCGTAAGAATCAAGGAAGATATGTCTATATTAATGGGAAGTATTATCAAATAGTAGGTCGTGTTTGTATGGATCAAATGATGGTTCGTGTGGATGAAACGATTCAAGTAGGGGATAAGGTAGAAATATTTGGTGATCATATTAGTTTAGCACGTATGGCAAAAGAACTAGACACAATACCTTATGAAATCATGTGTTTGATTTCAAAAAGAGTAGAAAGAGTATATAAATAAAGAATATCTAACGATATTCTTTTTGTTTGAAAATAAAAAAACTATAGATTGCTCTATAGTTTAGTAGAAGAATTCACATAAGCGATAGTATGATAATTCACCTTCTCTTACCGATTCAATTTCTCCCTCAGTAATTTTAAATGTTTGTGGCATCGTTGTTGAGTCTGTATCAAAATATTCTGCAAAGAAAGTAGTTGCATCAGATACACTTGATAAATCTACAAAATAAAGTGTGTCACTTCTGTTTTCATTTACAAATAAATCCATTGCATCAGTGTAAGAAATAGTAGATGAATCAATACTACTCCCAACAACAACAACAAAAGAATCTTCCTCTTCCATCATTTGCTCTAATTTTGATTCAGAAAGTGTTACATAATCAGCGAACATAATATTTTTATATGCAAATAATCCACCAAAAGCAACAACTACGATACAGAAGATTGATAACTCTTTCCACAATTTTTTAATTTTATCCATAATTGCCTCCATATATACTTATATATAATACCAAAAAAAAACCAAACTGACAACATAACAAAATAAAAAGCCCAAATATGGGCTTATTTTTGACTTAAAACATAATTCCAAGCATCTTTACACATATCTTCTAATGTTTTAGTTGCTTGCCAACCTAAATCTTCCAATGCTTTTGATGAATCTGCGTAACATTCAGCAATATCTCCAGCACGTCTAGGTTGAATCTTATAAGGAACAGGTACACCATTTACTTTTTCAAAAGTGTTGATAACATCTAAAACGCTATAACCAATACCAGTACCTAAGTTATAAATATGAACACCATCATTAGCAATATTTTCTAATGCTTTTACATGGCCAACACCTAAATCTACAACATGAATATAATCTCTAACTCCAGTACCATCAGGAGTATTATAATCATCACCAAAGACTCCTAAACATGCTAAGTCTTTATTTGCTACTTTCATAATATAAGGCATTAAGTTATTAGGAATCCCTTTAGGATCTTCTCCTAATAATCCAGAACTATGTCCACCAATTGGATTAAAATATCTTAATAAAATAATAGTCCAATCAGGATTAGCTGCTTGAATATCTGTTAGAATTTTTTCTAACATTAACTTACTTGTTCCATAAGGATTTGTAGTTGGTCCTAATTTTGCAGTTTCAACAATAGGTACAACATCAGGATCACCATAAACAGTTGCACTAGATGAAAAGACAAACTTTTTACAATCATACTCTTTCATTAAACGAGTTAAAATTAATGTACTATAAATATTGTTTGTATAATACTCTACTGGTTTACTTACAGATTCCCCAACTGCTTTATATCCAGCAAAATGAATAATTGAATCGATTGATTCTTTTGCAAAAATCTCTTTCATAGCATCATAATCACAAACATCTACTTCATAAAAAGTAACTTCTTTATTTGTAATTTTCTTAATATAAGATAATACCTCTATCTTAGCATTATATAAATTATCTACGATAACAACCTCGTGTCCTTGATTTAATAACTCAACACAAGTATGACTACCTATATACCCAATACCACCTGTAACTAATACTTTCATACGATATCCTCCTCTTTCATGACTATTTTATCACTATTTAAAAAAAAGAAAAGCAAAACTATTATTGTTTTGCTTCTTTTTCTAATATTTCTACTTCCTCAAAACCACCTTGGAAATGGCCTTTGATTATATGTTTTAATTCATGAACAAGACTAAGTCTTTGTTGTGTGGAGGAACATTGTTCGCTAACTACCACTAGGTAACGATCACCATGGCAAAAAGTAAATGCTTTTGAAGAAGAAGGTAAATTACCAACTACATAACAAATATTATAATCATCTAGTATTTGTTGAATTTCTTCATCCGTCATTTTATTGATTATCCTCTTTAATAAATGTATTAATAATAACAAGCACCTTTTCTAAATCACTAGGAGATAATGTTCTCGATTTATCAAATAATAGCTTTAGATTTTCATTATCTACGATATCGTTATATAGACTAGCAAGTTCAGGTCTATCAGAAAGATAATTTATATTTTCTTGGTAATCACCTAAATATTCATCACTTACATGCCCGCCTGTTAATTCACGAACATCACATTCCAGTGCATCAGCAACTTTTCTAAGCTTATCACCACGGATGCTACTAATTTCACCAGTTAAATAACGAGAAATAGTACTAGGGTTTAAGTTAGCACGTTTGGCTAGTTGTTGATTGTTTAAATTTAATTGTTGCATTTTTAATTTCATCACATCTTTTAGTTCCATAATCCATCCTCCTGGCAATATTATAGCATTTAGTTGCAAAAAAGCAATATTATTCCTAAAATAATTGCGTAAACTCATTGACAATACGCAATTATTGTCGTAATATGAAATTGCGGAAGCGCAACAAAGGAGGAAAATCTATGAAAATCAATAAATATCGCGTTGTAACAGTATTAAGTTTAGGGTTATTATTATTAACACCAGTTCTAAATATATTTGTAAATATGTTTGTTCGTCAAAAAGCAGGAGTAGGGAGTGAATGTTTATTATGGTTATTTCCACTTTTAGTTTTAGCGCTGTATGATTCTTTTGTGGGTACGTTAGACTAATGGAATTAACAAAGGAATTTGGGAATGCAAAAGTTGTTCATGATTTTGATGAAGTAATCGATAAGATGGACTATATTATAATAGATGATGTTTTGTATTTTCAAATAAGTGAGTCTAATAAAGCATATGAAAAAATCCAAGCAGCAAAAGAAATAAGCTTGGTAACGAATGAATATTCTTTGACGGGAAGATGTAAAGAGGTAGGGAAAACAATTTATAATAGCCAATATATGGAATTGATGAAAAAGTATTTTTCTTTTAAACAGTTAAAAGAGGAAAGATTGTTTATTTTTATTCAAACATATGAAAATCATATTATTATATAAAATAAAAAAGGCTAGATAGCCTTTTATTTTTTTGCAAGAATTGCTTCTACTGCTTTTACAAATTGTTCATTTTGTTCTGGACGACCAATACTCACACGAACATAAGTAGGACCAAAGCCTCTGATAATAACACCATATTGATTTAAGTCTAAAATAAACTTTTGAGTATCACGATGTGGATTGAAATAGACAAAGCTTGCAGAAGATTCTACAATATCAAAACCAAAAGATTTTAGAGCATTACTAATATAGTTTCTACCAACTGTATTATTATTAATAGATGCAGCAATATATTCTTCATCTTTGATAGCAATTTGTGCTCCTTGTAAAACCAAACGATTCGCACCATAGTTAAATTCTAACTTCACTAAATGTTGTTGAATTTCAGGTGTAGTCACTGCATATCCTAAACGTAATCCTGCTAAACCATACAGTTTAGAGAATGTTCGTAAGACAATTACATTCTTTCCGGCTTTTACATATTCCATCATTGATATATGTTCTTTATCATCTACCCACTCAAAATATGCTTCATCTACAACAGTAATAACATGCTCAGGAACATTTTCCATAAAGTATCTCATATCTTCATTCGAAACTTTCGCTCCAGTAGGGTTATTAGGATTTACGATAACAGCAATTTTTGTTTTTGGAGTAATGCTGGCAAGCATACCATGGACATCGCTAGCAAAGTTTTTATTATCAACACATACAGGAGTAATTCCATAACGTGATTCTAATAAAGTATAAGCGATATAAGTAGGGGTTGATAATACCATCTCATCACCTGGATTAAAGAACAAATCAGCAACAGCACAAATTAAAGAACTAGATCCAGTTCCCATTACTATATTATTAGGTTCAAACCCTAAATTATTTGCAATAGCGTTTCTAGTAGGTGTGATTTGATTTGCAGGGTATAGATACATATCATCAAGATAACCTTTTAAAGCTTCGACCACTTTTGGAGATGGGCCGAATTGGTTTTCATTTGCGTCAAGTTTGCACTTAGTGATACCTTCAGGTATCGGTGGTAGAGGAGTTCCTCCAGGAACATAATCTACGGCTTCTTTTTTAACATCATTTAATAAATCAAGTACATTCATATTTTATCCCCCTTGTAACAACATATATTATAGTTAGAACCAAAGAAAAGTAAATAGGTAAACGAAAGATTGTATACAAAGTTTTAATAAGATATTATTTTTTTTAAAAAAATTCAAATTAATATTGACGAATTTTCAAAAAATTGGTAATATGTATTAGCACTGGAAAACATGGAGGTTTAGCTCAGTTGGGAGAGCATCTGCCTTACAAGCAGAGGGTCAGCGGTTCGAGCCCGTTAACCTCCACCATTTTTTAGTTAATGCCGGCTTAGCTCAATTGGTAGAGCAACTGACTTGTAATCAGTAGGTTGAGGGTTCAAGTCCTTTAGCCGGCACCATAATGGAGAAGTAGCGAAGAGGCTAAACGCGGCTGACTGTAACTCAGTTCCTAACGGTTCGGTGGTTCGAATCCGCCCTTCTCCACCATTCTTGGGGTATAGCCAAGCGGTAAGGCAACAGACTTTGACTCTGTCATCCCCCTGGTTCGAATCCAGGTACCCCAGCCAAATAAACAAGACCTGCTAGCTCAGTTGGTAGAGCATCTGACTTTTAATCAGAGGGTCAGGCGTTCGAGTCGCCTGCGGGTCACCATTTTTTATAGAAGCATTAAGCCATGCCCAGGTGGCGAAACTGGTAGACGCACAGGACTTAAAATCCTGCGGACCTTAAAATCCGTGCCGGTTCGATTCCGGCCCTGGGCACCATTTTTTGCGGGTGTAGTTCAATGGTAGAACTTCAGCCTTCCAAGCTGACTACGTGGGTTCGATTCCCATCACCCGCTCCAAATAATTTAATAAACCGCCTTATGCGGGTGTAGTTCAATGGTAGAACTTCAGCCTTCCAAGCTGACTACGTGGGTTCGATTCCCATCACCCGCTCCAATCAATTTAATAACGCATATTATGCGGGTGTAGTTCAATGGTAGAACTTCAGCCTTCCAAGCTGACTACGTGGGTTCGATTCCCATCACCCGCTCCATGCTTGAGTAGCTCAGTTGGTAGAGCAATCGGCTGTTAACCGATCGGTCGCAGGTTCGAGTCCTGCCTCAAGCGCCATGTGGCTCGTTGGAGAAACGGTTAACTCACTTGCCTTTCACGCAAGCATTCACGGGTTCGAATCCCGTACGAGTCACCATTTAAAATAAACAAATAATTTATTTGTAGGTGATATTTGATATTTATGATTTACATAAATACAAAACAAAGACAGCATATGCTGTCTTTTTATATATGATAATCTCTTTGTTTATAAACATAACCTCCTATGAATACAAATACACCTAGTAATAATAAATAAGCTAATAATTGCATTATGAAAGTTGAATCAAATGATAAAGCATTCGTTGGACTAAACAACTCAAAAGGGCTTAAATAAACAAACCAATCTAATTTAGTTGCTAAAGTAGAAATAAATCCACACATATAACTAAACAAAACAACAATACTACCAATCATTGCACCAGATATCTTTCCTGAAATACCAGATAACATCACTCCTAAGCCTAAGAATACAAAAGGAGTTAAACTAGATAATTTCATAATTGTTAACACATCCATTAATACAAAAGTCTCACCACCATTAATAAACCCACATAGAATAGCAGAACTAATAGTAGCCATAATAACAATCATTAATGAAATATAAGCCATTAAAAATTTAGAAATATAGATATCAAGACGACTAACTTCTAAAGAATATAAGAATTCTATTGTTTTATTTCTTTCTTCACTAGCAATACAATTTGCTCCAAAGCTAACAGCAAAAATACTAATAGCAACCAATAATATATTATATATCATCCCAAAATAAGTAACAAAATCAGCTAAATCACTCATACTATCCATACCAAACAACTGAAATAACTCCTCTGGCATTGTCTCCATCTTTACAGTAGCCATATCTTGACAATAAGGAAACAAAATCATATATAAAAACATCATACTAAATAAAGCAACAGTCCAACCAATAATAAGTTTCTTATTATTTTTAAGTTGAAATACTGTTAATAAATAAATGTTTTTCATTTATTCTTCCTCCTTATAATATTGAATAAAAGACTCTTCTACTGTTTTCTTCCTTATTTCTAAATAAGATAAATCTAACAAAGCTAATTCTTTTATTAAATCATTAGGGTTTCCACTATACTCATAACTAACTTCTTTATTATCACTAGTAAGATAACTAACAATTTGTACTTGTGATACACTAACATCTAACATATCGATATCTTCCACAATTTTTCCATCTTTAATAATTAAAGCACGATCACAATATTTTTCTATTTCACTAAGGTTATGACTTGATAAAAAGATAGTCTTTCCTTTTTCTTTTTCCTTTAATAACAATTGAAAGAACTTTTCTTGCATAAAAGGATCTAAACCATTGGTAGGTTCATCTAAAATAAGAACATCTTTATCTTTTAATAACAATTGAATAATCGAAACTTTCTTACGATTACCTAAACTTAGTTCTGCTATTTTCTTATCCAAATCTAATTCAAAATAATTTGCTAAAAAGTCTAGTGTATCCAATCCATGATTACCAATATTGATTACGAACTCAAATAAAGCACGACTAGTAATATGGGGATAAAACATCGTATCACTAGGCATATATCCAACAAAATCTCTTACTTTTTTAGCGTTTTTATTAGCATCTAAGTGATCAAAATGACAAGATCCTTTGCTTGGATGAATAAAGTCCATTAAACAACGAATAGTAGTGCTTTTTCCAGCACCATTTTTACCAACAAAACCAACAATAGTTCCTTTTTCTATTGTAAAACTAAGATCATCTACTGCGATACATTCATCAAAAGTTTTAGTTAAATTATTAACGATTATTTTCATTGTTATCCCTCTTCTCTCTTTTTATTGTAGACTACTATTTTTTAAAAGTAAAGAAGTTGAATATATGTTATAATATTTGAAATAAATAGTAGGAGAAAGAGAATGGAAATTATTGAAGGTTATCCATATGTGGAAGAAATTAAAGGATTGATTCAAGAGTATTTGATTGAACTAGATCGTGATTTATCTTTTCAAGATATAGCAAGTGAATTTAATAATCTACCAAAAAAATATCCTGCATTGTTTGTTGCTAGAAAAGAGGATAAGGTGATTGGATGTGTGGCTTATCAAGTGTTGAGTAATGAGCGATGTGAGATGAAACGACTTTTTGTAAAAAAAGAATATCGAAACGAAAAGATAGGGGCTTTGTTAGTAGAAACAATCATTTCAAAAGCAATCAAAGAAGGTTATCATGAAATGGTTTTAGATACGATAGAACCATTACAAAGTGCCATTCATTTGTATCATTCTTATGGTTTTATGGAAACAACTGGGTACTATGATAACCCAATGGATGATGTGATTTATATGATGAAGGAACTTACTTAGAATATATGTTTGATATTTGTGTATACAATTGCTAAAGATATTAGAAAGTGCTAAAATGTAAGGATAGAAAGGAGGAAATGTACGATGAATAGAGTATTAGAAATAGTAAAAGCTTTACAAAAAGGAAATACTGTTCCTGAAAGTACCATTGGGGCATTAGATGCTATATGCCAGCTTTATCAATTTAATCGAGTTCGTACATTTTTAAGAACAAAAAATAAAGAATATTTTATTCCTTTAGATGATGTTCGTTTATCTAAAAAACCAATCCTCCTTAACAGCGAAAATGGTATTGACTTTAATGACTCTTTTTATCGGAAAAAAGAACAACAAAATCATCGTATGCTAGCAAATCTATTAACATGTGAATTTATACATACAAAAGAGTTTTATCGTTATCAAGAAGATTTAGAATCTTTAGGTTATATTTCTTTAGAAGATGGAAATATAAAAGAAGCTATTATACGTTCTATTGTTTCTGATGAAACAGGTATTATGGGATTCTTTGTATTTGAGAGATTTGATAATATGCCTCAACTTACAAATGATGAAGTAAATGAATTAAAAACGTTATGTGTGATTATTAATGATCGTATTGAGAATTTTGAAACACGTAAAAAATTAAAAGAAGAACAAAAACAAAATACAATTGATCCATTAACAGGATTACCAACATTAAAAGTATTTAAAGAAAATTTAGAACAATTAATGAAAATAAATAATAAGTATGTCATGATTTATTTAGATATCGATAAATTTAAGTATATTAATGAAATATGGTCTCATGAAACAGGAAATCATATTCTTCAAGAAATGGCTGCTGTTATTTCTTCATTTATCAAAAATAATGAACTATGTTGTCGTATTAATGATGATAAATATGCTTTATTTTTAGAATATCATGGAGATATAAACTTACAAGAAAGAATTGATGATTTAGATACCAAATTCCGTTTCATGCAAAAAGCAATGTTTTCTCAAATAAAAATAACAATTATTGGTGGTGTTTATGTTGTTCAACATGTTCAAAGTCCTAACTTAATAATTGATAAAGCAAACATAGCAAGACGTTGTGCAAAAGGAAACTATGACAATGCTTATGTTACTTATAATCAAAATCTAGAAAGTTTAAGTGAAAGAGAACGTCAAATTGAAAACCGTAGTGCATTTGCATTAGAAAACAATGAATTTATACCTTTTTTACAACCTAAATTTGATGTTGATACAAATGAAGTAGTAGGGGTAGAAGCATTAGCTAGATGGAAAGCAAAAGATCGTATGATATCTCCAGCTGAATTTGTTCCTGTATTTGAAAAAAATGGTTTTATTACAAAACTAGACTTTGTGATTTTCGAAGCAGTTTTCCAATTTATGAAGAAAATGTTAGATGAAGGATGTGAATTATATCCTATCTCTTTAAATGTTTCTCGTGGTCATATTAGTGAAGGTGGTTTTAAGGAACGTTTCTTTGAACTAGTAGATAAATATCAAATTCCTCGTCAATATATTGAATTAGAAATAACAGAAAGTGTTTTTATGGAAGATAAAGAGGTATTAACTTCTTTTATGAAAGAACTTCGTGAAGAAGGATTAATGATTTCCATTGATGATTTTGGTACAGCTTATTCTTCATTAAACTTATTAAAAGATGTTGAAGTAGATGTAATTAAAATGGATAAAAGTTTTATAGATAATATTACTTCACAAAAAGAAGTAGATGAAGCAAATAAAGATAAAGTTGTGATTAAGAATATTATTAAAATGATTCAAGAATTAGATTTTGATATTATTTTTGAAGGTATCGAAACAGATGAACAAATTGAATTCTTAAAAGAAATAGGTTGTAAATATGGCCAAGGATATGTTTTTGATCGACCATTACCACTAACTGTATTTCAGAATCGCTATTTAAAAGATAAAACAATACATTAATAAGATGCACCCATCATTTAGATATAAATGATGAGGTGTTTTTTGTTAGAAATATATTTTAATGAATTTTAATAATATTGTTGCATAAAAATAATATTTATAATATACTAAGAGTAGATAAGATACGTAAAGGTAAAGATATGTTTTGAAAGGGTCTTGTAAAAGGAGAGTGTTATTATGAAACAAGATGGAAGAAAAAAATGTGATGTAAGTCTAAATGATTTAGAGTCAAAGAATCAAGTTTATTTTAGTAAAGAAATATTATATTTTGATTATTTTGAATATCATCAAGAAATAAGAATTCAAGATGTTCAACAAGTTACGTTATCTTTGGTAAGTAGAATTTATAATCATTCTGATTTATTAGTACAAAAGGGAGCTAGTCCAATAACATTAATGCAAGGATATACAAAGTTTCCTTCTATGAAATATTATTTTGATATCGATATCCTTACAAATAATCAAACTATTTTATTAGAAAGTAATGATCTGATTGATTCTATACCTTTTATCTTTGCTTTAACAAAAGTAGTAAAAGATATAAATGATCCATTAAACTTATTAGAATGGATTCCAAAATATCAAAACAATGAACAATCTAGAACTAAATTAGATAACTATTTAACAAAAGAATTCCCTCGACTAGCAAAGAAGTTTCATCTAGAAAATCCTAGAATGGATAAGGAAGTATTAAAAGATACATTAGATAATTAAATATCAATATATGGGAATATATTCATGAAATAGAAGTCAAGAAATTAGATAAGTAATCCCTTAAAGCAAAAACAAATCTTGTATCATCAAGATTTGTTTTTGTTTTCTAGTTCCAACTCAAATTTACAAGGAGAGATATTTTCATAATTAGTGATTTTTATTTACTGTTTGGTTAGAGAGGAGTATAATTTACGTATGAATGTATTAATTTTAGATAAGGGGAGAGAACAATGAAAATAAAGTTTAAGATAGTTTTTATTTTAATGATTGTTATTACATTCGTTGTAACATCTTTTCCTGTTTATGCAACCCAAGAAACTACGACAATTAAAGTCGGTTATACTTTGAATTATGGAACAGTAATAAGTTCTACTGTAAATACTCAAAAAGGATACGGATATGATTATCTTACTAAGATTTTTGATTATGTAGGAGATGAATATGAATTAGAATTTATATGTTGTGAATGGTCTGATGCAATGGATATGTTAACAACAGGAGAAATAGATATATTAGGGCCTATTACTAAGACGGATGTAGGAATGGAATCTTATTTATATACAGCATCTGATTTTGGAGATAATGTTATTTTATTATCGACCCTTACTAGCAATGAATATCAGTATGCGAATTATGATGATATTAATGATAGTGTGATAGCTGTTCAAAACAACAATCCTAATGAATATTTATTATATGAGTTTTTAGATGAATATGATTTAGAAGCAAATATTGTTTATTTTGATGATAATGATTATGAAAAAGTAATGCAGGAAAATGATTATGATTTTTGTTTATGTTCTTCATTACAAACAATGGATAGTTTATCTCCTGTTGCTAAATTAGGGACTACAAGTTTCTATTATGTAACGGATATTAATAATACAGAATTAATGGATTTAATAGATGATGGAATGACTGAAATAGAACAAAAAGAATATTTGTTTCAAGAAAAATTATATTTAGAATATTATGATTACTCTTTGTTATCTGCTAATTATGTTACCAATGAAGAATATGCATTGTTGCAAGAAAAAGAAATGTATTATATTGGTGTAGAAAATTTTGATAGTCCTATTTGTTATAAAGATGAAAATGGTGATTTTCAAGGAATTTCTATTGATGGATTATCACTGATAATGGATCAAGCAGATGTTCCATATACGATAGTAGAAATAACACAAGAAACATCGAGTGAAGAATATGATAATTTGGACTTTTATTTACTAGCGAATGATGAAAGTCTTGGAATGATTGCGAGTGATACGTATTATTCTTTATCCATGGTATTAATAGAACCATTTTCTAATGAAAATGCTGAATTTAATACAATCGGTACAGTGGATTACTTAGGTATTGATGAAACTAATTTACCTTATGAGTGTGTTGGAGAAACAGTCCTAACTTTTACAAATGTAACAGATATGATTGATAGTTATAATGATGGAGAAATTGATAGTTTTATTTTAACGAGTGCTTCATTAAATTTATTTCGAAATGAAATAGCTTCTTTGGATTTTATAAGTACTACTATTTATAAAAAACTAGATTTAGTTTTGATGTTTCCAGAAGATTATTCAGATGATTTAATTGATATTTTTAATAAAGTTATTGGACAGATAGATACTACTCAATTAGATACATCACTATTGTTTCATTCTACGGAAGAATCAAATGATACGTTGTTAGATTATTTAGAAGATAATCCTTGGGTTGCTAATATAGCTATTGTTTCTATACTTCTTTTTATTGCTTTATCAGAATATGGTCGTAGAAAAACATTAAAGAAAGTATTAGAATATGATGAACTGACAGGTCTTTATTCAAAGCATAAATTTATTAAAGAGGCTAAAAAGATTCTTGCTAAAGGAGAAAATAATCTTTATACGATTGTTACTATTGATATTGATAATTTTAAATATATTAATGAATTATATGGATATGAAACAGGTTCTAAAGTTATTCAAATTTTAGGGAAATGTATAAAGGAAGATGCTGGTCATGCATTGTTATTTGCTAGACACGAAGCAGATAAGTTTATCTTATTGCTAAGGAATGATGATGAGAATCATGAATTAAGTTTTACTTTGAAGAATAATGATAAATTGATGAAGATGTTTCATCCTTATATTGGAGATACCTATACGATTACTTTTAGTATTGGAGCATATCTTATTGAAAATACAGAGGATAATTTAGATTTTATGATTGATTGTGCAAATATTGCACGTAATTTAGGAAAAGAAGCTGTTGATGCAACGATTCATGTGTTTTCAAAAGAAATGGATGTTCATCGAATTAAGATAAATGAAATTGTTGCTTCTATGAAGCAAGCAATAGTAAATGAAGAATTTATTTTGCAGTATCAACCAAAGGTTGATATGAATTCAAGGGTTATTGTTGGTGGGGAAGCATTGGTGAGATGGAAAAAAGGAGGGGATCTAATACCTCCGAATGATTTTATTAGTATCTTTGAAAAGAATGGGTTTATTGAAACATTAGATTATTATGTGTTAAGTAAAACTTGTGAATTTATTAAAAGTAATCCATTTGTACCAAAAATATCTGTTAATATATCAGCTGTTACCATTATTAAAAAACAAGCTGTTAAAAATATTATGGATACGATTGATAATTATGCTATTCCTTATTATAAAATTGATATTGAAATAACTGAAACAGCATTTATGGAAAATATGAAAGAAATATTTGATAATGTACAACAACTTAGAGATAAAGGAATAAGTATTTCTATTGATGATTTTGGTGTAGGTACTTCTTCTTTGAGTAGATTAAAAGATATGTCAGTTGATACATTAAAGATTGATAGAGAATTTATTATTGATTGTATTGAAAATGATAGAGGAAAGAAGATCATTAATAGTGTTATTCTATTAGCGAAATCACTAGATTTAGAAGTAGTAGCCGAAGGTGTTGAAACAAAAAGCCAAGAAGAATTCTTAGCTAGTCTAGGTTGTGATATAGGACAAGGATATTATTATTCTAGACCAGTTGATGGAGAAGAGTTTATTAAACAATTAGAAAAAACAGCGGAGTAGTAATAAACTACTTCGCTATTTTTATTGAATAGATTGATTGTTTAATAGTTGTTCAAATATGTCTGACATTGATTCTTGAAATACTAAATTTGCTTCTACCTTTAAGGGACTTTTATTCATAACAACTAATTTATTTCCTTGATAATATTGGATAAAACCAGCTGCTGGATAAACATGTAAAGAAGTTCCTGCAATAATAAGCATATCACAATTCTTAATTGCACTAATAGCTTCATTAATAATATTTTCATTTAATGATTCTTGATATAAGACAACTTCTGGTCGAATAATACCACCACATTGACAAGTAGGAATATCTGTTTGTAAGATAGCTTCTACAGAATATTCTTTATGACATTTCATGCAATAATATTTTCTTGCATTGCCATGTAATTCCAATACTTTGGTACTTCCTGCAAGTTGATGTAAACCATCAATGTTTTGTGTAACAATAGCACTCAATTTACCTTCTTTTTCTAACTGACATAAGTAATGATGGGTACTATTAGGTAAGGCATCTAGATGCAATAGGTTTTCTTTGTAGTAATGGTAGAAATCTTTAGGAAAGTTCATAAAGAAATGGTGACTTAAAAGAGTTTCAATAGGAAGTGTATTATTTTGATACGATAATCCTTCTTTGCTCCTAAAATCAGGTATTCCGCTATCGGTAGAAACTCCAGCACCACCAAAAAATACAATTGAATTACTTTCTTGTATCATTTTTTTAAATTCTTCAATCACTATTATCACCTCTAAAATAGTATAGCATAACGATTGCAACTTATGTAATAATTCTGTATTTCGTGATATGCATTATTGCAATTTTTGATGACCATGCTATTATGACAAAAGAGGAGCATAGAGAAATAATAAAGGAGACCAACTATGATTTTTCAAGAGAAAAATGATAAAAAATTAAATTTCTTTTGAATCATAAAAAAGAGCGCACTAAAAAAGGTAAAATAAGCTATTTTTAAAAAATTATTCTAAGATGAATTTTTCATCAGGATTATTTAAGACAAAGTAAATATAGTTTACTAGTTTCTTTGAACAATGCCCTAAGGCATTGTAATGAGATTTTCCTTCACTGCGTTTCTTTAAATAGTAAGTGTTCATAGTTGTTGAATTTTTTGCCACATTATGAGCTGCCCATATAAGCGCATAACGTAGTGTAGCATTTCCTCTTTTAGACATACGTGTTCTCTTTGCATTAAAATTACCAGACTGTCTTATGATTGGATCTAATCCTGCATAAGCTAGTACTTTACAAGGACTATCAAATCGGTCTATACTAATGATAGCAGATAAGATGTAAGCACCTTGAATATAGCCCATACCTGGGATATTCAATATAGCACTGTCTATTTCTTTCATCATTTCAATGATGTTTGCTTCTACATCTTCTAACTGCGATTCTAGAAGTTCGATTTGGAGTATGATATTTTTAATTCTAAAAGAGATTGCGTTTGAATGAAAGCCAACGCTATTTTTACTTAACGATTTAAGGTCTTTGATACGTTCGAGGTTGAAGCCTTTACTGTTTTTAGAAATTAACTTTGTCAAAGCCTCATTTCGAACTTCTTTTATTTCCTTAGCTGTAGCGTATCGTTTTAGTAAATTATGGGCTGCATTCGTCTTTAAATTGCCTTTAAAGAAGGATTTAAGCTCTGGGAACACACGATCTAGCTCAGCAGTTAGTTGGATGTATAGTTTTGTCTTTTGTTTAGTAAGACGAACTCTTTCATCACAATATACACGTAAGTCAGAAACAAGAAAGTCTTGACCTTGTGAATTGTTGTACTGATAAGAAAGAAGTTGAGCAATGGACATAGCATCAATTTTATCCGTCTTAGCATTACGAACTGATAAACCACGAAACTGTTTGGATATGATGGGATTAATAAGTTCACAGTGGTATCCAAGAGTAGAAAGATAAGAATGTAAGTTTTGATGGTAATGAGCAGTAGATTCAAAACCAATTAGAATATCTTCTTTATCAATAGAAGATATTTTGGAAAGTAATAAATGAAACCCTTCTTTTGAATTATCAAAAGGAAAAGGTTGGTGAATCACTTCACCATGAGTTGTGATAACACAAGCATAATGCGTTGTTTTGGCAATATCAATGCCTACGTAATAAGTCATAAAAATAGACCACCTTTCTAGAACCTTGTCTATCCATGGCAGTCTATATCTATATCCTTGCGTGACATAAAAGCATTAACGCTTATCCAACTATAAATTAAAAATATAGAGCCATGGTATTAGTCTCCTTTAAATGGACGAAAGCCATAGTAAAAATCAAAACATAGGTTCTATATCCATTATAACAAATATAAGAAAGGAGCGTATGAAATTAGTGAAACAAGGATCATTAATATCATACAAGAAGTAATTGTGGAAGGTAATAATGATGCAGGAAGTTTCATTTTTTTATTTTTTGTAATATGTATAGTAGTAGTTCCAATATTTTATAAGATGCTTAGATGGAGTGTGGTGTACTCTAAGAATGATGCTGCACTTGTGATAGAAATAAAGGCAAAGGTTGTTTCAAAAAGAGAAGATGTAGCAGGACATATGTATACAGCTGCTCGACGTGTTAAAACTACCTATTATGTTACTTTTGAAACTGATAATGAGGAACGTATTGAGTTCGAGATGAGTGGTACAAATCAGGGTATGTTGGTTGTTGGAGATGTTGGAGAACTAAGTTATCAAGGGACAAGGTATCTAGGTTTTAAAAGATAAAAAATGGAGAGGGAAAATTGTAACTTATGTAATAATTCTATGTTTTGTGACGTATCTTATTGTTATATCTAATTGTTTGTGTTACTTTGATCGTAAATTACGAGAGGGTGGGGAGAACTATGAAAAAGTGGATGAAAGGTATCTTAGGAGTAGTATTTGTTTTATTAATAAGTGGGTGTGGTCAAGAAGAGGAAGAAGTTGTTTTTGAAGAAGAGACATATGAAAATGAATATTTTATGAATTTTAAGGAAGTAGAAAATATGATAGAATATTTATCAATTGATGGTTCTACTGTTATTGAAGTAGAAGATAATGTTGATGAATTATTTTTCTTTTTTGAAAATCAAGAAGATAATTATATGGACTATTTACAATTGTTTGTAGATCGTGGATATACACTAGATGGAAGTGATGGGACTACCGTAAGTACTATTTCTACAACTAATGAAGATGTGTGCATTGAGTATTATATAGTAAGTGATTCTGTATGGTTTGAAGATGCATATCCTGAAATAGATATTACAGTACAAAATGCAGGGGTACGAATAACTACAATAGAATAAATAAAATTTAACTTAAATAAGTCTCTTTGTTTGTAAAGAGATTTTTTTTCACTGTACATTTGATCTAACTTTATTTAAAATAGAAGTGAAAGAAAATGATGGTAATCAGGAGGAGATTAAAATGATAAATATAATTATAGGAGCAATCATAATAGGGTTAATAGCTTTTGGAGGTTATCGAACATGGTTACAGTTAAGTGGAAAAAGAACTTGTTGTGGTGGAACAAAGGAAAAAGTAAAAAAGAAAAAGGTAGATGGAGTAATTGGTACTATCTTTATCCACATAGAAGGAATGCACTGTGCACATTGTGAAGCCACTATTACGAACACATTAAATTCAATAGAGGGAGTTAGTGCAAAAGTAGAATTATCTAAGAATCAAGCAATAGTTTCTTATAATAAAGAAATTAGTGATTGCATATTAAAAGAGGCAATTGAAAAGAAAGGTTTTATTGTAAAAAGTATAGAAAGAGTATAATAACAAATCAAAGATAGTAGGAAATACGATAAAAGTCCCCATGTAAAAACTTATCTTCATGTACTAGGTCCAGTAGTAAATTATTATAATGAATGTAACTAATGTCTTAAAAGTGTGTTTTATGCAACATAAATTGACGTGGTAAAAATAGTTATGTACTATTTAAATATAGATACGTTATGTTATTTTCAAAAGGAGAGAGAAAAAATGGATTATCTAGGAGGATCAGTGTTTGAATATTGGTTTATGTTTTTAAAGCTTTTGGCAGTACCTTTAATAGTATATTGTATTATTCAATATGCAATTTGTAGATACAAACCTAAGTTTAGTAAAATATTACCTATTTTAGCGTGTGTACAGGCAATGATTTTTATTTTTAGATATTTATATCTTTATGCAGTTAGTGGACTAGATTTGGTCTTGATTGTTAATGGGTTATTTATTAGCTTAACATTAACGAGCCTATTTATCTTATTTCCATGGATTATACAAAAAAGATGTGTTAAATAATATACATGGAAAGGAAAAGAAGATGAAAAAAATAATAGTAATAATAGTAGGAATAGTTTTGTTAGTAGGAGGATATTTCTTATTTACTAATGATCAGAATATGGAAGGAGAGTATACGATAGAAGAAGTAGTTTATTTAACATCGTTGTCTTCTTATAGTATAGATTATTATAATGATTTAATAAAAGATAGTAGTGTTGTTGTTGGAGATACTTTTAGTGTGGGAGATGAAGTTATTTATACGGATTATGAATTAATAGAAGATCAATTAGAAACTATTCTATCTGATGAAATCGATGGTTTATTTGAAAGTGATTATGAAGTGTATTCTATCGTAGCAGATGGGCAAGATGTTCGTTATGGAATGATTAGCCAAGATGAAGATTTGTATTTACTAATCTACATGGATGAAGTAATTAATAGTATTTCATTATTAAAATAAGTTAAATTGTGAAAATATAATAGATAGTAAATAGCACTTCATTTATTGTTCATGCAATAGATAAGTGCTTTTTAAAAAGAAACGACTAAGAAAAAGGAATTATATATCTGATTATTTTGTGGTATAGAAGCTAGGATATTTTTACTTACTTTATTTCTATGCTTTGATACGATTAAACTATAAGGGAGTGGTTTGATGAATGTTATTATATAAACTATACTTATTAACTATTAGTTAAGATTTAAAGATATTTATCGTAACAATATGTTAACAATGTTAAACAATAGATAGATTATAAGATATACATAAATGACAGCGTTGTTGATTTGAGTACGACATTTTAATATTTATAATGAATGGAGAGAAAAAATGAAGAATATTGTGATATTACTTATATTAGTTTTATGTACTGGGTGTCAAAACCAAGGAGAAGTGACAGACGAAGAAATTGATTTTCAAGAAGATGGGCAAGTAGAAGAATATTTTTCGTATAGCCATGGAGTAGTTGATTTTAATCTTGAAGAATGGATTGTGGAAGGATCAACAATTGATTTTAATTATTATATTGAAAACTTAGGAGATGCTTGTGAAATTGGTCTGTTTTTTTTAATTGATGGAATACCTCAACAAGTAACAATAAATAATGAAACAGGATATATGTATAATTTAGATTATGATTCAGGGGAGTATGTTGAATTTGAAGTTTCTATCCAATCGATTGTAATGGAAGAGACAACAGAGGCAAATTTACAACCATGTGTTGTTTTAAACCCTTCTACGATTGTCACATCATCAACCTATACGTTTGATCACTTGATAAGCTGTACAGCACCTGTTGTACTTAATACAACAAATTTGGAATATGAAATTATAGAGAATATTGAAACACTTATTCCTAACAGTCGTGAAATTAGTGCGAGTGAAGTAGAAGAATTGGGAGGAGAGAAGATATGGAGTAGTGTTGTTATTAATCAGAGTAATAACAATGAAGTGTATGTATCAAACTTACCGTTGGACTTAACGATGTACGGTAAAGCAGGTACATATCGATTATTAGTAATGGAAGACAATACGTTTACTGGTATTTATACTACAGAAATGATAGAACAATCTTATTGTGATATTACTATTGATGCACTTCTAGAAGATACTAAAAATATTTCGTTTCTTATGATTCCTTTAGAAGAATTTGAAGGTAGCCAATATACTACAGCATTTCAAGCAACAAGGGGGATTGTAGAATGAAAAAACTAATTATTATATGTTTGTTATTGCTTTCTGGTTGTTCAAGTAACAGTAGCACAGATAGTGATAATGATAACGATTTTGAGCTTGAAGCTGCTGTTTCTATTGATACTATTGAAATAGCTGATTATTCTACTGCTTTAGTAGAAGTTGTAAGTGATTATTTGGTTGTTTTATATTATGATGAAAATCAAGATATGCAGTATTATCAGGCAACATATGATTGTAAAACATATGAGTTAATAGAAAAAGTGGAAATAGAGTTGGATACCTATTATCCAAGTATTCAAAAAATTGGTGACTATTTTTACTATGGTAGTGAAAGTATTCTAACATTGTATGACAAAAATTTAGAAATAGTAAAAGAGATTGACATTACTGATTTAGTCATTCTACAGGGGTCATCGCTTTTTTTAACAAAGCCTTTCATCATTTATGATGATTTAGAGGAAATAGTTTACTACGATAGTGTAAGCTATAGTTTAATCAAAAGGGATTTAGAAACAATGAATGATGAAGTTATACTTGATCTCAATGAAATAAAAGATGCTCCAACTACCATTACAGAGTTCAGTATGATCGAAGATGATATTGGATTTATTGGAACTATCGATCAGGGAGATATTTATGTCGGATGTTATGGAACAATCGATACTACAAATAAAAGTACCATGATATATGTACAAGAAGATATTAGCGGCTATTTCAATGAAGAATACTTATTTGTTTATGACAGTGTGCGAGTAGATAGCAGTGACTATGGAACTGGGGAAGCATTGATATATAATTTTGTGGAAGGTAGTATAAAGGAATTTGATGTCAGTTTATCGCTTTGTAGTTTTTTTGTTGAAATGATTAATGAAAATATAGTCGTAAGCTATGGTGGAGATACTTTGGATAGTGATGCTTATATTTTGAGTTTTGGGCAAGAACAGAAAGAATATGAAGATATAATTGATGGAGATATCGTACTTATAAGCTCTGCCTATAATGAGGCAAGAAATACTATTATTGTTAATTACAGGACAATAGAGCTAGAAAATTTTGTTGTTGAGTTGGAGATTGATCATGAATATTGAGGTTAAACACTTAACGAAATACTATGGAACAAATAAAGTATTAGATAATATTTCATTACAGTTAGAAAATGGAGTATATGGTTTAATTGGTCCTAATGGTGCTGGTAAAACAACACTTCTACACATTTTGCTTTCGATACTAGACTTTGATGAAGGAAAGATTATAGTAAACAATAATGAGATAGAATTTGGGAGTGATGATTTCATTGAAACACTTGGATATTTGCCACAGTACCCTACATTTTATCCTGCCTTTGAAGCAGAAGAATTTCTAACATATATGTGTATTTTAAAAGGTATACCGAAAAACATAATTCATCAAAAAGTTGACTCATTATTGGAAATGGTAAATTTGGAAAAAGATCGTAAGAAAAAGATAAAACATTTTTCAGGAGGAATGAGGCAACGCTTGGGAATTGCCCAGGCACTAATTAATGACCCTCAGCTACTTATTTTAGATGAACCAACAGCAGGGTTAGATCCAAAAGAAAGAATAAGATTTCGTAATGTAATCGCCAAACTATCAAATGATAGAATTATTATTTTTTCATCCCATATCATTTTAGATATTGAATACGTAGCATCAAAAATTATTTTGTTAAAAGAAGGTCAAATAGAAATTGCAAATAACCAAGATGAAATATTACAAAACATGCAAGGTAAAATAAGAGAAATAGAAATAGATAAAAAAGAAGTAGATCAATTTTTATCTTCAAAAGTTGCGATTAGGATAAAAGAAAGCAATCGTGACAACTATTCTATTCGTTTCATTAGTAATGAACAAATAGGAAATGAAGTTGCACCCTCTTTAGAAGACATGTATATGTATTATTTTGGAGATACAAATGATTGTCTATGAATATAAGAAACTAATAAACTTAAAATCTATTCTATTTCTATTTGTCCTAATAGTAATAAACTGTGCGTATATTATTCAAACAAATGATTTTGGTGATATGGAGAGTTATTATCAAGGGTACCAAGAAGTAGTATCTATTGTAGAGGGTCCTATTACACAACAAAATGTTGATTTTATCTATGACGAAAGACAGGCTGCTATTGACATTGTCCAAGTTGGTAATTATGAAACAGAAGTGTTTGATGAATCAACGTATACTGGGTATATTTATGCAGATATGAATATGCTTGATGAGCTATATCAAGACTTGCAAAGAGTGTATTTGTATGGGTCGAGTATGGATGAAAAAATTACTGTGTTAGAAGAAAATATTGAGAAAAATATAGTGGATGAAGAGTACTATACTGCTTTAATTAATATACTATCCAATCGTCAACTTACAGAATACTATGACACAATGGGAGTAGAAACATATATCAACTATTCATTTTCATCTTTACTTTTATTATTTTTTATTGTGATGATTGTCTCAAAGTATATGTATTATGAAAAAGATAATAATATGGATTCCATTATTTTAACGACATCTTTGGGAAGAAGAAAACTAAAGGAGGTGAAGATAATTATTATATTTATCTTTATAAGTTTAGTTACCGTTCTTTTTTCTTGCTGTGATTTTATAATGCATGATTTTATTTATCAGATAAATGGATTGAGTAACCCAATTTATAGTTTATCTTCTTTTGCATCAACTAGTCTTACACTATCAATATTCCAATTTATAATATTACAAACTGTTTTAAAAATAATGGGTTTCCTTTTTGTAGGATTGTTAATAGCTTATTTAGTTTTTTATGTATCTAATCAAACAAGTGTCGTGATTTCGATATTACTAGGAATATTTATGATTCAAAAGATTCATTGTTTTTATCAAATTCCACTTATTACCTCGAATTGTGATTTGTTTTTATTTTTCAATTTTTACATTGATACATTTTATTGGCAAGTAGTTATGGGCTTTGTTAGTTTAGTGTTATTGATTCTAATGTATAGGAAGAAGGTAATATTGGATGCTAAGATATGAGTTAAAGAAAATACTTATTTATCAAAAAAGTTGGATTGTTTTATTCATTTTATTTCTATCTTTTTTTCTAACAGCTTATCAAAATAATGTGCAAGAACTAGCAACTTCTTTTTATCAACAAGAATATTATAATCAGTTACAAGGTCAAAATGTATTCGAAATACAAGAATATTTAGAGCTAGAAAAGGAAAATATGGATAATATTTCTATTGTTATTATGACGACATTAGAGGATTACCAAGCAGGGATTATTAATCAAGATGAATATATTGAAAGAATGGAACAACAAAATGAATATCAATATAAATATGATGCGTTTTCACAGGTACAAGAGTATTATCAATATCTTCAAGATGATTATCTAAGAACGTATATTTATGAAGCAAATATAGAAAATTATTTTACTCAAGACTTTCCCTTATTGCTTATTATTGTTTGTATATGGATAAGTGTAACTACTTTTTATAATGAAAAAGAGATGGTTCCACTTATCAACACATCAAAAATAGGACGAATAAAACTAGTAAAAACAAAGATAATTTCTTTGAGTATTTTATTTCTATTAACCATTGTAGTATATCACTCTATCAATCTTTTGTTTTGTTATGATTGGCAATATAGTAATGACTTATTTGCCGTTGTATCAAGTAGTATGTTTTTTCAAGACAGTTTTTATAATGGAACTTTTTTATCTCTATTACTATTACTTGCTCTAATGCAATATATTGCAGTAATTATTCTTGTTTTTATAACACTTTTATTATTTTATATTTTACGTATCCGTATTATCCCTTTTATAATAATTTTGTTGATGAGTTATTTACTGCCGATATTTACTTTCTCTTTAGACGTATTGTATTATATTGTGCCGATTGGTTTTTTCAATCCAGTAATGTATTATTTAGAATCATTAAAAGGAGTTGAAGTGCTTGGTATGATATTAGTTGTTAGCGTTATTCTTGCATTATTTGTAAGTAAGAAAATAAAGATAATCCCTATTTTTGTAGTACTTTTGATGCTTAGTGGTTGTAGCAATCAAATGATAAATGATTCAGATGTGTCATATACAAATGATGATACTTATTCATACAATCAAGATGTAGCAATAATTTATAATCAGATTTATAACTTTCATGAAGATGCATATTATTCATTAAATCGAGATGTTACTAAGAATCTTGAAAGTACGGGTATTGGTTATATGCAAAATCAATTATATTATTATGTTGCAAATCTAGAAGATGAAGTGGTTTTAGTTTGTTTGGATACATCGTCCTATAACCAAGAAATCATTTATACCTTTGATTATTATGGTATTGGGTCAATAAATTATATTACATCAATTAAAGTCTATGGAGATGATTATTACATACGATATTATGATCGAATAGAAAAGATAGCTAATGGAAAAGCTTCTGTTTATATTGATGGATCAGCAAATATTATTGGTTGGATTAATGAGAATGTTTATTTTATAAATGATGTAAATCAACTCATAAAGATGGATCAAGAAGGGAATCAAGAAGTAGTATTACAAGAGTTAGTATCACTTGTTAGGATCGTTGATAATACCTTATATTATGTTTCTTTACAAAATGAATTTTTATATTCTTATGATTTCGAAACAAAAGAAACTCAGTTACTTATTCAACAAAAAATAAATGATTTTGAAATATATGATAATTATATATATTATGTAACATTAGAAGAAAATGGAATAACAAAAGTAAAATTAGAAGATAATAGCCAAGAGTATTTGTTACAAGACAGAGAAGTATATTTCATTACAATTTATGAAGGAATCTTTTTTGGTGCAAAAATATCAAATAGTAATCAAATAGGATTTTATTATACAAACTTTGATATGAAAGAATGTATTGAAATAAATTATAAGTGATTATTTAGTCTGTAGGTGACTTAGAAAAGTGGGCTAAAAAACATATCTTATTAAAAAGCAAATCATCCTAGAAAATGTTGAATCTAGAAAAAGATAAAATATTTTAAAGAGTGATGTTTAAGCTTTACTACGATAACTTAAAGAATTATAAAAGAAATGGTACTGCTATTATTGAAGTAGGTAGAATGTTTATGATTTTTGAGAAAATGTATTTTATGCAAAAAAATTGCACTATGTTCCAGGTTGATTGACAATAAATATTGAAAACACTAATCTAAAAATATAGATAGAATAATAGTTAGCTATTTTGAAAAAGTAGTTAGAGAAGTTAAGGGGAGGCGGAGTGTTTTTATGCTTATATTAGAAACAAAAGAGATTCGATTTGATAGGGATCAATTACTTAGAGGTACTAGAGAAGGTTCATCCCGATAGTATCATACGAAATTAGGATAAAACATTATAAAAAACTACTATCTACAAAGTGTTGGCACACATAGTGAGGAAAAGTCGATGAAGTTTTTATTTGTAATATTTTGAGTTTGGAGGATCAATGATGATTGAAATTAAGAATTTAGAATTTGGATATAAGAATCAACCTGTTGTTTTGGATAACATAACAACTAAGATATTAGGGGGTAATATTGTTGGAGTCTTGGGTCATAATGGTGCAGATAAAACTACGTTGTTTAAATTATTATCAGGGTTATTAAAGCCAAATCATGGAAATATAATGATAGAGGGAGTTTCTCCCAATGTAAATAAAAAGAACAGAGGAATACTTTCTTATATGCCAGAGCATGATGGTTTATATGCTAATCTTACTTTGATGGAAAACATACGATTTCGTGGAGAGATATCACATGCATCTAAGGATATTTTAGATGATCAAATTATGGATATATTAAAAAAAGTTAAGTTATGGGATAAAAGAAATTATAAAGTAAATGAATTATCGAATGGTATGAAAAAAAGATTATCTTTAGCTGCTGCTTGTTTAAATAATCCCAAAATCTTGTTATTAGATGAACCTACCAATGGAGTTGACCAAGAAAGCTTAAAGGCAATGCATGAAATGCTTCTTGCTTTAAAATCACAAGGTTCAACCATATTAATTAGTACTCATGATTTTCATACTGTTGAAAAAATATGCGATGATTTACTTATTTTAAATCAAGGTAAAATTGTATATGATGGAAACAATCTTCCTTTACATAAACTTGAACAAACGTACTTACATTTAACTAAAGGAGACGAATAAGATGGTAGATGATGTTAGGATCATTTTTAAAAATGAATTCAATTGTTTGAAAAATCATAAGGCTACTTTAGTTTGTGTTGTTGGTTGTCTTATTTCAGGATTACTGTTTATCTATCAAAATGGTGCATCAAGTATGGTTGGACTCATGGGAGGGATTACCATAATTCCTACTTTCTTTGGAAGTCTTTGTGGGGTACAAATCATATCAGATACTATTGTAAAAGAAAAAAGAGAAAATACATTAGATATCATACTTTCATCAGGAATTTCGGAATATTCGATTATTATTGGAAAAGTTTTAAATGGCTTGTTTGTAGCTTATCTTGTAGCGATACTCATGATAAATGTTTTGAAGTTTGGGTTTTATTTTACAACGAATGATTTTAATTACATTACTTTCTATTGGTATGATTTTATAAATCCATTAGTTTTTGGATATCTATCATTGAGTGCTTCTATCCAAGCATATCTACTATTAAATGATGAAAAGTTTGCTCCAGTAATAGCCATTGTTGTAGTTAGTTTGATTTTATATGGTTTGATAAAGCTACTTAATCTAATCGGTATTTATAATATAGGTATAGTGATTATGCTAGGTGTGTTATTGTGTTTTATAACCACTTTTTTAGCATCAAAAATACTAAATAAAACTTAATGGGTAATCTTTGATTATTTTGGTGATTCTTCTTTAAAGCTATTAGATACGTCACATCATTTGAATCATTATGATAACTCAGTTATCTTTAAGGACAAAATAATTATAAAATGCATTAACAATAGTATGTCACCTAAAATAAATCATATTTATTAAATCTTATTTTTTATTCCCATCGAAATAATTACTGATTTTATAAAGGATTTCTTTTTTCTTTCCTCTTGGTAACTCAAGTTCATGATCACCTTTCATATACATGATATTTCCTTCTATTTTAATTAACTTATCTAAGTTAATAATACAGTTTATTTTTAATTTGAAAAAATTATTAGGTAACAATTGTATTAATTCATTGATATGACGGTTATCATATATCGTATTATTATCAACTAAAACAAACTGGGTAGTTCGGTAATAGGATTCAATAAATATAATATTATCAAATAATACTTCAATATTTCGTTTTTTTGATTTTGTTAGAATTGAATTCTTTTTTTGATAAGAATAAATATCACGAATTGCTAGAGGCAAGTCGATATTGATATTTGCTTTTTGAATAAAATTATGTAACCCAACTTGATGTGTATCTAATGCATAATCACTATGATTTGAAATAAAAACAATTTTAACATCATTATGATATTGCTTATATTTCTTCGCAATTATAATACCATTAATATCATCATTAAGGTTGATATCGAAAAACAGGGCATCATAATTACTATTTATAATATCAATGTCACCATAATTATCAAAGTAATCAACTTCGATAAACTTTAATTCATCTTGTAATGAATTAAATATTTTTTTAATTTGATTTAGTTCTTCGTACTCATTATCCAATACGCAGTATCTCATGTTTCTTTTCCCTCTTTTCGATATTGTGAAATCTATCATTATTTTAATATATAAATAATAAAAAAGCGTATTTTTGCATCAAAAATGCAGTTTTAGCATAAATTATTCATTTTTTTATAAAATTTAGTATAATAAATATATAAAAAGCAATTATTATAATTGCAAACACATCTATTTGTATGTATCACAAAAAATTCCTTTTTTGTTTATAATTTCAACCATCATAAAAACAAAGAAATGGAGAAATAAATAGGTGTATCAAATTTTTATTGTTCTTTATAAGTGCAATTCTATATTCGTTCTCAACGATACATGCTTTATCCTTAGATACTGGTAGCTATCAAATTAGTAATAATGAAACTGAACAAATCGAGTAAGTAGAGATGATGTTGAATCAATTAGTGTAATTAATATATTGAGGAATATGTTTATCCAGATGGTTGAAACTAGATAGATTTATTACTTTGAAAGAGATGTTTTTTTTGTTATTTATAAATAAAAATTGTAAGGAGTGATAGTATGGATACATATCAATGGATATTTTCAATGATCAGCAGTTTAGGTGTTTTTTCTGTCTTATTGGGTGCAGTACCGGGTGCAGTGCTTGCGTTAGGAATGCAGTATTTTGTTTGTAAAAAATATGGTAAATATCGATATATTGTGCCTATTCTTACTTGTATATGGGTATTATTTTATATTGCTATTGCAGGTGTTATGATAACCATCATTACAGTGTCTGAGATAATTATGACTAATACAGTCTTCATTGCTTTATCTTTTGTTTTACCTAGAATAATTGTACTAATTATTACAATCATAATGGCAAAGAAAGCTTCACAACATGATTAAATACTATATTCTTATCATAAAAACTTATTTTAAGTAGGTAGTAAATATTAATTCTCTTTATTAAAGCGAACACAGACATGAAAGAATTGTCCTTGTTGATGGTACTCAATTTTGCCATTATATTTTTTTACTATGCATTCAATTGAGGAGATACCATATCCATGGTACCCTTCTTTTTTTGATGTTTTATTAATATTAATGGGCTTATTCATGATGACTGTATTCTTTATTTCTATACGATAATGACTATCATCTTCACTACATGCGATAAAGATTTTTTTAATACCTTCACTTTTACAATTATCAATGGCATTGTCTAGTAGATTACCAAATAATACATATAGATCGAGTTTATCAATAATATCTTTAGTTACATCATTTTGATAATGTAATTGAATATGACGTTCTTCTATTTTTGATAAATACATTGTAATAATGGAATCAATACTTGTATTGTTTGTCATTAATTTCGGAAGATGATTAAAAGTATCCAATGATTTATCTAGCTCTCTTTTTAGTGCAGCTAGATTGTTCTTATCAAGGTACTCTTTTAGTAATAAAAGGTGATGTTTTTGATCATGTTTCATCCTTCTTGTTTCGTTAATGATATCATTATTTAATTGATAGTTTTGTTTTTGCAACTCTATTTCTTGAATAAGTAGCTTTGAATTTGTTAGTTCTTTCCATTGTAGTTGATAGCTTATGAACAAGCGATACAGCAAAAAGAAGAATAAAATCATACAAACTATCAAAGAATAAAAGTAAATAGCTGATAAGTTGTTCATGAAATATGCATCAAATAATATCAAAAAAGTAATACAACCAAAAAATATAACAATATTAAAAATATTTATTTTTTTATAATCTTGTTTTGCAAAAAAATGCCCAAATAATTCTATTAATGCAAATAGAATTAGCTTAGATAGCAATAAAATAACTTCGTTGGAAATAGTCAAAAATCCAAATAAAGAAGTTACTATAAAAGCTAATCCGTTGGAAATAAGCAATAAAGAATTTAAAATAAAAGCATAACAAATTGCATTACCTAAAGCTATATCATTACGATATGAAAGAAAACATGTAATAAAGAAACTAAATATGGCAAAGTAAAAAAGTGAATTAAAACCATATAAGATAAATAAAGATGAGGTTTCTATAATTTCTTGAGGGTAAAAAAGTGGAAAGTAAGTAATGTTATAATTGCAACAACAAAGAAAAGAGAAAATAAATAGTGATATAACAATTGTTTTAATAGATATTTTTCTTTTAATTAGACAAATAAACCTAATAAGTAAAATAACCTCACACAGTATAATAATAGAATGTATTGTCATTAGTTTATTCTCCTTTTTCTAGAATAAATAATTTTCATCTTTTTAATAACAAAATGTATGTATACTTTTAGTTTACAATAAGCTATGGTTGTTGTCGATTACATTAGATAAAATAATTAAAATAATGGTTTGGTGTTATTCTGTTAGTTTTCAATTTTCAACATGACCACCTTAAATAATTTTTTTGAAAATATAATTAGTTTTTATATTGTAAAAATCATAAGTAGTTGTTAATAAATAAGCAATAATAATTAATGATAAAAACAAAAACCATGTAGTTTTTAATTCTGCGATACAAAAACATGTTTTAACAAACTAGAAATAGATTAGGGAGTAATATATGATGTATTTGAAAGGCTGGGGAGATAATGGATAACGAGAAGGAGTTGGAACATCGACTTTTTTCATTATTCAGAAAGGACAATTATGGCAATAACGAGGCTTATTACAATGCATCAAAACAAAGGAAAAACAGTAGCTAGAAGTATCAAAGATAGAATTGATTATGCTATTAATTCTCATAAAACAGAAGATGGGAAATATGTAAGTTGTTATGAGTGTGATCCTAAAACTGCAGCAGGAGAGTTCGTACTTTCTAAACGAATGTATGAAGATCTAACCGGTAGGAAACAAAAAAACAGTGTACTAGCATATCAAATACGACATGCATTTAAACCAGGAGAAGTATCACCAGAACAAGCGAATGAAATAGGGTATAAACTAGGTATGAGCTTTACAAAAGGAAAGTATGCTTTTGTAGTAGCAACACATGTTGATAAAGAACATATTCATAATCATATAATATTTAATTCTGTTTCATTAGATAATAAAAAGAAGTTTCGTAACTTCTTTGGTAGTGCCTTTGCATTAAGAAGACTATCCGATCAATTAAGTTTAGAATATGGTTTATCAATAATAGAATCACCAAAGTTTTCAAGAGGAAGTTATGAAAACTGGGCTAAAGTATTTAATGTAAAACAAATGGCAAATACGATAAACTTCTTAAGAGAACATGATTGTTTCACTTATGAAGAACTAGCACAAAAAGCAACACAAGTAACAAATAAATTTTATGATATTAATGCATCCATTAAACAGTATGAAAAAAAGATAGAAGAGAATAAAACAATACAAAACCATATCTTCAACTACTCTAAAACAAGAGATATTTTTATCGCATATCGTAAATCAGGATATTCTAAAAAATTCTATCAAGAACATGAAAAAGAAATCATACTACATAAATCAGCTAAAGATTATTTTAATTCTTTAGAAACAAAAACAATTCCTAGAATAAATAAACTACGTGAGGAGTATTCTACATTAGTTGCAGAGAAACAAGCAAAATATAAGGAGTATAAAGAACTAAAAAAGTAATGAAAGAGATTCTTCTTGTTAAGGAGAATGTAGATAGAATACTAAATATGAATGAAGAAAAGAAAACAAAAGAAAAATCACAGGGCACGAGATAGTGTCTTGTGATTTATAACCCTATAAGGGTGTAGCTCGATGATTTATCATCGTTCAAAAGGGATTGGGAATATTCCCAACAAGTGAAAATAGCATATGGGGCCCCATGTGCATTGCTTGCTAAAGATAATAATACAGAAATATGCAGGACAACTTACTTGCGATTCATCGTGTTTTCAGATATCTCTGCTGCTATTATTGCGTATATCTTTTTCTTGTGTGGAATACTGAAATTTGATATGTTAATAATTTCTTCACCTTGTGGATAGAAATAATTTTCGGTAACATGATAAAATTCAATCAATGAAAAAAATCTAGGTAAAGTAGGACATGTAACATCGTTTTCATATTCTGACAAAGTAGAAATTCCAATAGATAAAACATTTGCTGCATCTGTTAAACTATTATTTCTATTAGTGCGAAGTTTTTTAATTTTTCTCCAAACGTCATTTAAATCACCCTCTAAGATAAAACAACATCAGATTTCGGTACAGCCGAAAGTATATGTTGTTTGTGTTAGAAAAAAGTAAATCAGGCAAAAAAAGAGACAAATATCAATTTATTATATAGAATCAAAGAATGAGGGGAGGGATAATTAAATGGATAAGAAATTTTATGCTGTTTTAAAAAAATTATTTTGAATAGTTCAATCAAAGGTGCTACGTTAGTGTCGCACATAGGGTTGTATCAGCCAGAGGTACCCAAGCAATTGACGAATGAAAAAAATAAAAATAATAGAAATTAAATTTACTTTATTTCTATTCTTTGATACGATTAAACTATGAGGGAGTGGTTTAATGAATGTTATTATAATTGAGGATGATAAGGATTTTTCGAAAAAATTACATACTGATCTACAAGTTTTTTTTGGAGAAAATAAGTGTGATACTGTTATATCTAATGTCTCTGAAAATTTTGATAATGCTATTTCAAATTTAGAGTTTGATATTGCTTTTTTAGATATAGATTTAATACTATGCAACGGTATCGACTTGGCTCATAAGATTGCTAAAAAAAATACAAAATGCTTAGTTATTTTTGTGTCTTCTAGAAAAGACTTGGTCTTTCAGTCTTTAACAGTGCAGCCTTTTTATTTTGTAAGAAAGCAGTCGTATCAAGATGATCTTAGAATGCTATTTGTATTATTAAGGAAACATCTAAATAGAAACATGATTCCAGCATTTACGTTACGTAAGACTAAAAAACAAATACCATTACATACCATTTGTTATGTAGAATCTAAATTGCACAACCTATTTATATATACAGAGAAAGAGGTTTTAACAGAAAGTTACACTTTACAAGATTTTATAAATTACTCGAATGAATTTGGATTTGTTCAAGTACATCGATCGTATATAGTTAATATGGCCATGGTGGATAGAATATCTGTGGGACAAGTTATGCTCTTTAATGGGATTTCAATTCCTGTAGGCAGAAAATATAAGGTTAATTTTTTAGAAGCATATGAAAGGTATTTATTACTATGATGGAACTATTTGAGATATTTATTATATTTATAGAGAGCATTCTATTTTCTGTTTTTATTACAAAGTACTTTTGTATCGTGGAGATAAGAAAAAGTATTGCTGTATCAAGCTCTTTATTTTTAATAAGTAGTATAGTATGTAATCTTTTTAATACCAATGGGATTGTATTAGGAGCGATAACCCTGGCAATTGCTATAGGAACAATTGTTTACTTTCTAAAGAAAATTACTTTTCAAGTAATATATATTCCTGTTCTTTATTATGCACTGATTATTGTTACTTCACTTCTAGCATTAATTATAATTTCCATCGTAACAGGTATAAGCTCTAATCAAATAATTAACAATACACAGTATTATATCTATATTTGTCTTTTAGCGAAGTTTTTATTATGTACAATAACAGGATTTATTCTTTATTTAGAAGTGAAGATAAATTTTTCTTTAACCCTTGAAAAATGGGGAATATTACTAGTTAAGGAATTTATTTTGATAGGATGTATAGCAATAATATCCACAGGTATTATCACTAATTCTATATCCCTCATTCATCTTGTAGTTATTCTTTTTATGTTGTGTTGTGTGTCTTTTTTGTCAATATTTTCAGTATATGATACAAACAAAATAAATGAGGAAAAATTAATGCATGAAAAAACATTACAAAGACTTGCGTACCAGCAGGAAAATGTGAAAATGATAAAGGATTTAAAAGTGGATATTGATGCTATCAATCATCGGATGTTTTATGTTTTAGAAAAAGTAAAACATGAACTTGAGGTTAAAAATTATGATAAAGCTATAGGTATCCTCAATGATTATAAACAAGTTGTCATTAAACAAGATATTTTTGTATTGACTAATAATGAATCATTCGATGCATTGTTTAATTTGAAAATTAAAGAAATGAAAATGCTAACTGATGTGAAGTGCTGTATTACCATATCCAAACGAGATTTATATGATGGAGTGCATTTTATCAACGGAGTGATGTCACTGCTGAACTATGTTTCAAATAGTGAGAAAATTGATATTTATATAAGTGAAAAAGTTAATAGGGTGATAATAAAGTTATATTTTAGTGGGTTCGATGAGATAGAAGAAGATGGTTCCTATGCATTTATTGAGAAAGCATTTGGTTTTTGCAAAAGTAGGATAGTGATAGATTTAAAAAGTGAAGTAAAATCTATTAATATTGTGTTATTAAATGAAGAGTAAATTAGTAAATAGATTTATTGAAATGAGTATCATTGACGAGAGCGAAGGGCTTACTATGTCTTTCAATTTGGCAAATATAATAACTACTTTGTTCTTATCACTTATTTTATACCGTTATGAATCAATATAGATGGATGTCATTGTAAAACAGCTTTATCATGTTTTTTTGACGTATGTAATGGTTTTTGAAACACTACTCAATTAAATCATCTTACTTTTTAAAATATTAATTAAACCAAAAGGGGACCAATTGAAATAGAATCCAGTAATGAAGACGGTATACATTGAAATCATATTAAAGGATTAAGTGAAGTAGGATTGTTTCCATGGTTAAAGATTCCCCCCCAAAAAAATGTAATTATAGATTCGTTGAAATCAAAAACAGTGTTCTGTACAAGAGTGATTGTATATCAAACTTTGAAGCACAATGAATTTAATTAGCAATTGTGAAATAAACTAAAGATTTATATCATTTCTTAAAGTGAATGCAACAAAACTTTATTTGTTAAAATATTAGAATTGGTGTTTGTGCAATTAAACAGTTGTTTAAGTAAAAAAAGCGAATATAAAAAGAATATATAGTACACTAAACTTAAACAATATAAAAATAATTAGAACAAAGCATTTTACATAGTATAGTGCTTTGTTCTAATTGTAAAGAAGGGAGGAATAATATGAAAGTTTTTCTGTGTAGTGTTTTGTTGCTGTTATTAAATGGCTGTAGTGTAGTGGAAGAGGATAATGTTGTAATGTCTCAAGAAGATTATTATATTGTTGGTTTTCATAACTATAATAATTATGGAATGTTTATGATTGGTGATGATTCACAAGGCTTATCTTATTATGACATAGAAAGTAATGCAGTTATTTCAATACCTAATAAAACAATATATGATGATTCATTATTGTATCCAGGTGTTGCTAATGGGTTTACTTTGTATAATGATTATTTATATTATACGATTAGTAATGGAGGATCTATTTTTATTTACCAAATGGACAAAGATGGTACGAATGTAAAGCTATTATTGGAATATGAAAATAAAGAATATGATAGTACGGCAACGGGATTAACGTTTATTTTTACTGATAATAAAATGTACTTTACATTGTATTTAGAAAATGCGGTGGCTGAAGGGACAGAGAAATATTATCAAATTTCTTGTTATGATTTAAATAAGGATGAGTTATTGTTAGGAACGATTGAACCAGCATGTGTAGATTTGGTTGGAGTAGAGGATGACAACATCTATTATATTTATAATGATACATTTCTTTATGAATGGAATATACAAAGTCAAGAATCAAATTTGATTTATGAGGGGACATATTTAAGAGAAGGGTATCATGGTTCTTTTGAATATACAGAGAATAAATTATATTTTGTTGAAAACGAACAAACAGTATATCAATATGATTATCTAGAAAAAGAGTTAATTGAGCTATTTTCAAGTGAAACACCTATTGAAATCCGATATGTAGATGGAGATTATATATTTTATACGAATGTAACTTTACTTTCAACATTCACTGATGCTACGTTTTATGAGTATGGATACTACAATGTTGATACTTTGGAAAACATAGCAGATTATCGTAGTGGTGGAGTGTTTTTTACACCTACTGGTGATAATGATGACTACTTCTTTGGTGCAATAGAAGGAACTGGAAAACAAAGTATAATTTTAAAAGAAGATTATTATAATGGCAATTTTGATAAAGCAATACTTATAGAGGAGTATTATTAAAATGGAACTAGAGATAAGAGGGGTTAGTAAACAATATCATAATAAATTAGCATTATGTAATTTTTCTATCGTTATGGAAGAAGGTATCTATGCTCTTCTTGGACCTAATGGTGCAGGGAAAAGTACGTTGATGAACATTCTTGCGGGATGTTTGGATAAAACAAATGGAGAAATATTAATAGATGGGCAAGACTTAGAAAAACGACTATTTAAAAATATCGCTTATATGCCTCAACACCAACAACTGTATGAGGATTTTACAGGACAAGAACTAATGGAATATTTTTCGTTGTTAAAAGGAATGAATAAAAAAGAAGCTAGTAAAGAAATAGAGAGATATCTAAAAGATGTCGGTTTATATGAGCAAAAGGATATGCTTATTAAAGCTTATTCTGGAGGAATGAAACAACGTATTTTATTTGCTGCAACTCTTTTAAATAATCCTAAGATACTTATTTTAGACGAAGTAACTGCTGGAATGGATCCAATGCAAAGATTACAAATATTAAATATATTATCTATGTTTTCTAAAGATAAAATTATTTTATTTGCAAGTCATGTATTATCGGACATAGAAATGATTGCAACGCATTTTATTTTTCTAAAAGAAGGAAAAATTATTGTAGAAGATACAATGGATGGTATCTTACAAAATTTTGATAAATATGTTTATGAAAAAGAAATAAATTTTCAAGAAGCAGACTTTTTCCAAAAGAAACATCTTTGTACAAGAGTAAAAAAAGTGAGTAATCAAACATGCTTAGTTCGCTTCTTAAGCGATATACCAAAGGAAAACTATCCTTTAAAAGATGTAGAACTAGAAGATGTTTATGTATCTTATTTCTTTGAGGAAATTCAAGATGTTTCGCTATGAGATAAAAAAATGTACAAAGAATACAGCCTTTAAAAGTATTTGGTTTTTATTGTGTTTGTTTGCAATTATCATGATATTCCTAGATGCCAAAGATTATCAGAAATATCTTTTAATCGAAGATAATTTTGAATATTTAGAGGTATTAGAAGATTATGATACGTATCAAGAACAAATAACAAGTCAATTAGAGAGTAATCAATTAATGTTGGGTGGATCACTATTTCAAACTAGCAACCAGTATTTAAATGAGTATGTCACAAACTATGAAAATTATTATAACAAACTTATTGATTATTCTTTTGAATATGTTGAGAATTTAGCCTATAGTATGATTTTAACAAATCATATACCAATTTATATTACCTTTATTTTTATTGTTTATATGGCAGCGTATTTATTCTTAAAAGAAAAAGAAAACAAGATTAGTGATGTTTTATGTAGCTATCCTAGATATCTACAAAAACATCAGTATCATAAATTACTTGCAATACTAATTCTATCTATAGGTACCTTTCTATTCTTAGAAGCAGTAAAGTTTATGATAGCACTAAGGATGTTAGATATATCTTCGTTTCAAGGATATATACAAGGTGTTAAAGAATATTTATATTGTCCTTTTTCATGGATGATAGGGACTACTATATTTGTTCAATTTATTTTGGTGATAGGGATACTTGTTGTTAGTAGTGTAGTAATAAGTGCACTTGTAAATAGAGTGAATAAGTCTATTCTCTTTTATATGAGTGTTACTTTATTTGTCATCATGGAGTTTCTTTTCTATTTTTATATACCAAATGACTCTGTTTATATCTTTTTCAAGGTTATCAATATTGTAACAATACTTGATATTAGTAATTTGTTTACTAATTATTATTGTTTTAATTTATTTAATCACTGTATTCTTTATTATCAAGCGATTTGTGTTTTTTTAGGTATCGTGTTCCTACTTTCAGGATGCTTACTTACAAGAAAAAGTGCGGTGAACAAACAAACAAAACATAAGATAATGAAGATAAAAATAAAGAATAGTATGTTATCTTTTTATGAGATAAAAAAAGCAATGATTATTAAAAAGGGATTTCTTGTGTTGTTGTTAATAATCATTTATCAAGGATATGCGATAACACATTATGAAGTATATCAAAATCTAGAAGATTATTATGTACAATTATTTTCTCTTGATTTACAAGGAGATATTGGAGAATCTCAAGAGAACTACTTTTTAGAAACAGAGGAATACTATCAAAGTCTAGTAAATAATATGATGGAACTAGACGAGCTCTATCAAAATGGAGAATTGGATTTAGCAACATACTATTCATCATATGAAGCTAGTAAGTTAAAATTAGAATCAAAAGCATATTATGAAGATGTAAAAGAAAGCTATGAATATGCGGTGAGTGAGGGGAAAACACAGTTTATTTATGAACAAGGATATGTAGAAGCTTTTTTAGAAAAAGATGTTCTTATACAAAATATTGTATTGATGTTAATTCCTTTATCTTTGATTATTGGGATGTATGCAACTTATGATAATAGAATTAAGATGAATAATCTTATTATGCTTTATGAAACTAAAAAAGATCGAGTAAAAAATATTCAAAGAAATATATGCATCCTTATTTCAGTGTTTTTATATCATCTAATCTTTGTAATAAATAGTTTTCAAATATTAAATTATTTCCAAGCAACACAATATAGCTTTTTAGTAACCAATTTACTATGTTTCAATCTTCCTGTTTCTATATCAATTGCTACATTATTATTTATTTTATATGGACTAGGAATCATGTTATCTATGTTAGTAGCTATGTTGTTCTATTGGATAGCTAAAAAGTACAGAAACCCTATAAATGCAATATTTATTTTATTAATGATGGTTGTATTAGTAATATTGTTTATATGGATATTATAGAAAGGATCTATTATGAAAAAGATATATATAATCACAACACTATTTTGTAGTATTTTATTATTATCAGGATGTTCTGATGATACCAAACAAACCTTAGTTATCTATGCCTATAATCCTTTTCCAGATGAACAAATAAGCACAGAACAAATAGATGCAATCAATGACTATTTAGATTCTTTAGGAAAAGACTATGAAGTAGAGTATCGTGAGGTAGTGGGAAGTTATGAGCAGTTATTAGATGTAACAGAATACTCACAAGAAATGATGGATGATATGCTTATTAATGGAACGGAGTATTACGTTTTAAAAGAGGATTATTCAACAACACAAAGTGTTTTAGAATCACAAGAAACAGTACACTTATATCAAATGGGTTACTTTGGTTTTGATGATATTGAAGAAACAAATCTAGTTGATGCAGGGTTAGTTATTAATTTAGAAGAAATATTAGAAACAGAACAGGGTCAAGTTATCTATGATAGTTATCCTGAACTTGTATGGGATTCTATTAAAATAGACGAGGAAATATACTCGATACCTTCACTGCTTAATTACACAGTAACAAATGCTATGGATAGCTATGATAGTGAATATTATTATCTTGCATTTAATAAAGAGATGTGTGATGAGTTAGGATTAGATCCCTCTTCTTGGGATTATAAAATATACGAACATGGTGATGAGTTAATAGATGCTTTGAATCAATTAAGTACGGATGTTTTATATGAAACATTCAGTTCAGCTGACTTTCAGTCTATTTTCCCATACCTTACTCCTTTAAATGGGACCTTTGATGCATCTCCTTTTGTAGTAGATGAACGTACAGGAACAATAGAGCTATTAATAGATTGCCAAGAGTATGTAGCGATGTTTGAATTTTTTGATGAAATAAGAGAAGGGGTTACTAATTATCCATCTAATAGTTATGTAGCACCTCAAGAATCAGTAACTCCACTTTTTGAAGTAGGTGTGTATAAAACAAATGAAAATAGTGATGACTACTATTTTATTGAAAATGATAGTTATTATTTGAATCAATTGACTTATCGTTCTACTGCAATAGCTTCTTCTAATGATAATATGGAAGATACGTTAGATTATTTATACTTACTGTCTAGTGATGAAACACTAGTATCTCTCTTACTGGCAATGTATGATGATGGTACTTTAGGTGACTATGGATTAGGTAATAGTTACTTAATAGAAGAGGATATTAATAATCTTTTAACAACACCATATCCAGAGAACTTTAGTGTAGAAAGTCATAGTGAGTATTTAGAAACCTTTGAATTATCAACAATATTTAATCAAACAATTTGTTATGATGATTATCTAGATGAATTACTCCCATATTTACCATATCATTATTTTCTGATACCAGGTTCTTATGAATCTTCAAGTGGTGATTGGATAGATGTTGATAAATATAATAACTATATGGATATTGATTTATTGTATGAAATTAGAGATTATTTAAATCTTTGTATCGACTAAAATAACAAGACTTTTTTCAAATAAATATTGCTTTATTATAGGGGATTTTGAGTACCAAATAATAGGTAATTATGCAGTTAGTGTATTTCTATAAGTGATGTATGTAAGGAGATAAAAATGTTAAAAGGGACTGTACGTATTTCATATCAGAAACGAATACTTTTAGAGTCTTCATCTTTTGAAGCAAAAAAAGGTCAAATAACAACAATAGTAGGTTATAGTGGATGTGGTAAATCCACTATTTTAAAAGCATTGCAACGATTAAATAATTTTGTAAGTGATTATTCTATTGATGGACAAGATGTGGATAGCAATACAAATTTATCTGCTTATTTGATAAGTGTTTTTCAAAAACCAAGCTTTATAGAAGATTTAACAATCAAGGAACAAATAGCTTTTCTTTATCAAACAGAAAGTCAAGATATGTATAAATGGGCTAAAAAGCTTACTATTATTGATTGTCTTGATAAGTATCCAAGACAATTATCAGGGGGGCAACAAATACGAGTAGCATTACTAATTGGATTATTAAAAAATGCTCCTTATATGTTGTTAGATGAACCTACAGCATCTTTAGATAAAGAGAACAAACAAGCAGTGATACGAGTTTTACAAGAATACGCAAATTTAGGTAACTGCGTTATTTTATCAACACATGATAGTTATATTTATGATAAAGCTAATGTTGTTTATGTTTTTGAAAATAAGAAATTGATAAAACAAAAAGATGATTTTTTACAAGAAAGTAATTGTGAAATAACTACTAGAGTTAAAAGTAGAAAAAAGCGAAAATATTATTTTTCAAAATTATTAAATAGAAAAAAAACAGAGCATAGATACCTTACTGGTTTTACTATTTTATCCCTGTTTCTTTTAGTATTCACCCTTCAATATGGAAATATAATAATTGCAAATCAAAATAATGCATTAAGTGCATTGTCATCAAAAGAAATTATCGTATCTATTCCTAATAGTGGTATCATTGATAATTCCATCAATCCGACTACAGGAGCTGCAACTCTAGAAAAAGAAGATATAGAATTCTTAGAAAGCATAGAAGGAGTAGAGGAGGTAGAATGGAGATTTCAGACGTATTCTTCGGAGACTTTTTTTTCTTTAGAATATAATAATGATGATTTTGAAAAAATAATAGAATCTAATACGATTATCAAATTTCAAAATTCACAAGAAATAAGTAGCAGTGAAAGTTATTTTCAGTCTGTTTATTACAATCAGATAAGTTATGATACAGATGTACTTTATCAATTCCAAGAGGAAGGAGTATATCTTTCAAATGAGTTTGCATCTTTATTTAGTGAGGACCTGACAAGTTTTGAAGGAGCTACTATCGAAATAGATTTATTCATACCAGTATATAATTCTATTGGTAAAGTTTATTCAATGATAGAAGGGACTCCCTTTTATGTAGAAATGGACTCTATTATCAAGCAGAGAGTTACGTTAGAAATAGCTGGAATTCTAACGGGGAGTAATATGGGTATTGAAACGATTTATAGTAACCCAATATATGTATCCCAAGAAACCCTTTCAAAGTATATTGCAGAAAATCAAAGAGATGAAGAAATAATAACTTATGTAAAAACAATTGATGAAGATAGCTCAATTAGTGTGATTAAATCTTTAGATCCTTTTGAAGGATATGAACGTGTTGTTGTTGAAACAGGTCCTTGGGAACCTTCATTATATACTATTATTTGTGAAAGTGTTGTTGATGTACCAGAAGTAACTGAAATTCTAAATGAAGCAGGTTTTAATGCATATAGTAGTTGGAGTGAAGTAAGTAGTTTGTATGATATGGAAGAGAACAATAATTCGATAGTAAGTATTTTCTTGGCTATTTGTGCAGTTGTTATCCTTATTGTAAATATTGGAATTAAGGCAAATAATCGAAAAGATGAAAAAAGTTATAGTCAGTTTTTATTTGATCAATTATATTCAAAGCAAGAAATAAGGATGATAAAGATACGAAAACACATGTATTTCTTTTTTTGCAGAACAATTCAAGCAATTATTTCTATCTCGTGTTTTATTACATTCCTTAGTTATACTACCTACTTGCCTATAGAAATAAATAAAATAACGGTTCTAATGATAGTAACGATTTTATTTGTTTTAGAGGTTGTAGTCCCATTAATCGTAGAAGGGAAGATAAAAAATGATAAAGTTAACTAATATTCATATAGAGTTTGATAAAGTATTACTAGATAATGAAAACTTAGAAATATATGATCATGAAATAACCCTACTTTATGGAAAAAGTGGTTCAGGTAAAACAACATTGTTGTATCGTGTTGGATTACTATCATCCAATGAGCAAGAGTATATATATAAGGATATTGATATAACTCATTTTAGTGACAAACAAAAAAGTAATCTAAGACAAATGAATATAGGATATGTTATACAAGAGAGTAGTCTGTTTGAACAATATGATGTGCTTGGTAATATGAAACTGTGTGCTAGTTTTACAGGTAAATCATACACAAAAGAAGAATATCAAAAAATCCTAGATAAATTACGCTTGGAAATTGAGTTTGAACAACCTATACAAACTTTATCTGGGGGAGAAAAACAACGATTAGCTATTGCATGTGCATTATGCAAAGATGTGGAAATTTTAATATTAGATGAACCAACGAGTGCTTTAGACAGTTATAATGCACAAATAATCTTCGAAATACTAGAGGAATTAAAAAAAGAAAAAACGATTCTATTAGTAAGTCATGATGATCGTGCTAAAGAATATTCTGATCGCATTTATAATCTGGAAGATAAACACTTGTATTTAGAAAAGGAAACTAGTGCAAAAAGTGAAATGAGATTAACAAAACTTAAGTATACGTATGCCTTTACTTTTTATAAAAAATATATCAGTTATTTTTTTAATGCATATAAGGGATTTAGTTTATTTATGACATGTTTATTTTTTCTATCTTCTTTTTTAGTATGTAGTTCATTGCTTTATATTGATGAGTTGACAAATGAGAATATACAACTTATCAAGGATACATCCATCAATCAATTGTTTGTGCAAGTAGATAATGAGACGCTAGATTACCTAGAAAATAGTGATTACGTAGAAAGAATCTATCCTTATACAGAGATGAAAGTAGGCGTAGACGGAACATATTATGATGTATATCCTTATTATAATCAAGATAGTGTTATTGATTCCTTAGAAGTAAAGCTAAATAATGAAGGGGATACTTATACTAGCAGTGAGGTGTACAAAAGTATCTTTAATTCAACTCAATCTACTAGTGAGGTAATGACCTTTGATTTTGTTGTACAAGTGGATGATGAATTTGTTGAGTTTGAATACGACATAGAAGTAGGAGGTTTTTTAAAAGAAAGTACAAACAGTTATTATGGGAGTGATGACTTCCTTTATGTATCAGAGGAGCTTTTTCAAGAGTTAATGGATTTGAGTGGAGTACAAACATATGAATACTATACTGTATTTACTACGGACTATGATGCATTAATTTTCACTATTCATATTTTTGAGGAAAATAATTTGTATGTGGAAAGCGGGTTTAATAATATTGAATTGATAGACTACGTTATAAAAGAAATGAATACATTATGTATGCAGTTATTAATTATCATATTTGTAGTATCAGCATTTTTTATAACTATTTTACAAGTAAACTATTTTTATAAACGAAATATTGAATTTTCTTTATTAAAGATAAATGGATTAAATAATAGGAATATACTACTGTTAGTATTCTATGAGTTATGTAGTAAAGCTATTATTTCATCACTTCTTTCTATTCCTTTATTTATTGTAATAAATGTTATTATAGGACAAGGAGTTTCCAAGTTTTTCTATTTTATATTTATTAACATTATATTTATGATATTTATTATAACAAGTAGTATGTTTTTTAATTATTTATATATTAAGAAGTTGAATTTACAAGAAATATTGCGAACATAAGAAATGTTTTATAAGATTTTTAGAAACTAGAAATATATTGATTTATTGGATAAGATTAGTGATTATTTAAAAATTATAATCAGAAAAATGTTATTGACCTATAAATACGTTGCAATAGCTTCTTCTAATGATAATATGGAAGATACGTTAGATTATTTATACTTACTGTCTAGTGATGAAACACTAGTATCTCTCTTACTAGCAATGTATGATGATGGTACTTTAGGTGACTATGGATTAGGTAATAGTTACTTAATAGAAGAGGATATTAATAATCTTTTAACAACACCATATCCAGAGAACTTTAGTGTAGAAAGTCATAGTGAGTATTTAGAAACCTTTGAATTATCAACAATATTTAATCAAACAATTTGTTATGATGAATATCTAGATGAATTACTCCCATATTTACCATACCATTATTTTCTGATACCAGGTTCTTATGAATCTTCAAGTGGTGATTGGATAGATGTTGATAAATATAATAACTATATGGATATTGATTTATTGTATGAGATTAGAGATTATTTAAATCTTTGTATCGACTAAAATAACAAGACTTTTTCAAATAAATATTGCTTTATTATAGGGCATTTCATTCGTGACCATCCAACTTACAAACCAAGGAAATTATTTATATTTTAAAATGAGTTTAGATGGTAATTACGAAATTACTATTCCTGACTTTAAGTCTGAACAATTAAAAGCACAAGAATATTTTCATGAAGATGATCAAACGATCATAAAATTATTATATCAAGAAACTACAATTGCTTAGAGGTATATTTATAAAGTTAACGTGAGGTAAATTGATTAACATTATTTTCTAGTTATGAGTTGACAACTATCTTCCCTTTTTGAAATTAATACTACGAGATTCTGTTCAGTCAAATATATAGCACAATAGTTTTAAGTGCCAAAATAGCCCTTAGGCTATTTAAAGACCAGGCTTTTCTTAAGTAAATTTGATATACCTTTTTTTAGAAGTTCTTTTCATATTTACAGGTATAATATTGATATCTATACTGATTTAAGATAAAAGGAATTATCGAAGGTGCTAATACAGGAGATTTTAAAGAGGCAGTAAGAAAAGCAGAAGATAGCAAAGCAGAGTTCAATGATGGAGAGGAAAAATATAATCTTTTGAATATTTCTTAGTAGAAGGTAACATCATTTTTGAGAACTTAGAAAAAAATCTAACATCCACTAAATAATGAATAAAAGTAACTATTTTGTTAATAAGCTATACTTATTAACTATTAGTTACGTATCAATCGTAATGGAGGAAATATGATTGATAGAATTTTAATAAAAACAGAAAAGAATCTTATAACCATATTTTCGCATTTAAAACACAAGAAGAGCTCTTTATGTCATTAAAATGCATGATAATCACAATCGGTTGACATCCTCATACAATTGATAGATTATAAGGTTATAAATGTAAATGCTTATCATCTTATAACACCAATATGACTAAGAATACAGTATACAACAAATGAGTGATTTTATTTTTATCTAATATGGGAGGAATACTATGCTGAAAATAACGAATTTAACATTTGGTTTTGGTATGAACTGTATATTTGATACGACTTCTTTTCAAGCAGGAGCAAACCAAATTACATTAATAAAAGGAAGTAGTGGTTGTGGAAAAAGTACATTATTAAAGATACTTAATTTAGAGTATAAAGGTATTGGAACATATTTTTATAGTGATAAACTAATAGATAAGGAAACTTTTAGTGCAAACAACCTTTATTATATTCATCAAGAATCTATTGCCTTAGATTCTTTAACTGTGATACAACATTGGAAATTTTTAACGGAAAACTATAATTCTGCAACCAAGTTAGATGAATATATAGAAAAACTAGAATTAGTTGATTGTTTGCATCAATATCCTAAACAGTTATCAGGTGGACAACTTCAAAGAGTTATGCTTATTAATGCGTTAATTATTGATAAACCAATCTTATTAGTTGATGAACCTACTAGTGGATTAAATGATGAATTATCTAATGTATATTTAGATATTTTAAATGAATTTAAAAAAGATCATATTATTATTGTAACTAGCCATGATGATATTTTTGATAATGTTGATGTTGTTTATACTATTCATAATAGAAAACTAATTACAAATGATAATATCAATCCTAGTATGACAAATGAAAAGAAATCTATAAAAATAAAATGGACTAACTTATTTTTAAAAGAAAGAAAACAAAAGTTTTTAAAACCAATGTTAAGAAATTTCTTATTTTCTCTTATTATTGGTATTAGTGCTTACTTACTATTTATGGATACAGAACTATCAGAATACTTCACTGTGGGAGAGGGGAACGAAAGATATACTAGTGAATTTTTATTGTACAAAGCAGTTTCTCCAGGGGTGCTTATATATGATACTGATGGATCTAGTTTTCCTTTTACCCAAGAAGAGCTGGAACAAGTAATAAATATAGAACATCTTGAATCATTGGAATCACAATATATATTTTCCTTAACAGATATTTTCGAAGAAGTAGAACATATCAATAATGGAGAAACTATTTTAGTCGAAGAATATGCAGGGAAAGAGTTTGAGATTTATAGCAACCAAATCTTGTGGAAGTATGAAGATGAACAGAGTTATTTAACCCCAACTATTCAAAGTATTGATTCAAGCATTGACTACCAAGAGATTACTTACCTAAGTGATGACAGAGAAGGTTTCTATATTCATCGTAATCTTCTCAATCAGACAGGATTAAGTGATGAAGTAATAATGAATGCGAGTATTAAAATAACTGTTAATATACCAGATAGTATTCTTTATGGGGTATCTTCCATAAGTTACACTAGTGGAGAGACGGATGTGCCAACTGCATTATTACACACCACAACCTATACGATAGATGCAAAAATAATAGGTATCATCGAAGAGTTTATGCCTAATGTTGTAACTTCATCGCAAAACACATTACTGTTATCAACGGATATTATGGAAAAATTGATTTATACTTATAATACAGAAGAAACATATACAACTTATTTTAGTAATGTGATATGGGATTATGTGGATGATCCTATGCTAGCAACAGAATCAACAACGACAACGCCCTATTATCCTAACCTTTATTTAGTATCGGTAGAATCAAGTGAGTATATGGAAGAAGTTATTAATGAAGTACAAGAAATGGGGTATATTGCTTACTGGATGTATGGTAATAATGCAACTGTGCTATCTAATTATGAATACTTATTTGTAATGGCAAAAACAATAGGAGTCATATTAGTTATATTTGTAACTGTGCTTTGTGCAATGCAACGATTTATCAAAAATGATAAAGAGAAAAATTTTAATAACTGGCTTTCAACAATTGGTATAAGTAATAAAAAAGAAATCTTTCAAATAAAAGGACAAAAATATATATATGATACGATCATCATAATATTACTTTCAAGTATCGTTCTCTTTTTTATCCAACTGATAGATTATAGTACAAGCTATCACTCTATATACTATGTACTAATCGGATATGTGTTTATTGTTATCATTTCAATATTCATTGAATGGGTTATACCAATGCTATGGGAGGTTACTTATGATAGAAATAAATAATCTAACTTTACAATATGACAAAGTATTATTAGATAAACAACGTTTAGAAATAAAAGAAAAAAGTATCACGCTTATACATGGACCAAGTGGGTGTGGTAAAACTACATTGCTCTATTATCTTGGCTTATTCTATGATTTAGAAAATGATTATATTTATCATGGAAAGAATATAAGCAAAGAAAGTGAAGAATTTAAAGCGAATCTTAGAAAGAAGGAATTTGGTTTTTTGTTTCAAAATTATATTCTATTTGATGAATATTCCATTTATGAAAATTTTGAATACTTTGCAAGATTAACGAATAGCTCAATTAGTGAAGATAAGGCAAGAGTACTATTACAACAAGTACGGGTAGATGAAGATATTCATCGTAACTTATATACTTTATCAGGTGGTCAAAAACAAAGAGTAGCATTAGCTTGTTTACTTATAAAAGATCCTAAGGTTTTATTGTTGGATGAACCAACAAGTGCGCTAGATAAAGAAAATAGTGTAATTATCTTAGAAATACTAGAACAATTAAAAAAAGATAAAACAATAGTTATTGTAAGCCATGATCAAATGATTAAAGAGTATAGTGATGAAATAATCTGTTTTGAAAACAAAAAATTAGTGGTACAAAAATACACAAAGAAAACAAATAGTTCTAATGAAATACCTATAAAAACAACGTTAAATAAGTCATTTTATACTTTTTATAATAAAAAGTATAAATCAAAAAAGAAGAATAATTTTAAAATAATTTGCTTTGCAATTGCCATGTTATTATTAACTAGTGTGGGTGTATTCAATATAACGAATAGTTATATTGATTCATTAAAACAAGATAATGTTTCATCCTCTAATTTGGCACAAGTTTATATACAAGAAACTATGGATGTAATGGATTATGATATTTATAAAAGTTATCCATATTATGAAGTATCTATTGAACTATTAGGAAATATGTATCCAGTTTTACCAATCTATCCAGAAACAAATCAAACATCATCTAATTGGATGACAATTGATTATATTCCAGAACTAGAGTTTTCAATTAGTTTTGATTTGTTTTATCTAATTGAATATGTGTATGTTCCAACCACATCTATATCTACAAACTTATATAGTATCTCTGATTCTAGTGGCTTTAACTATGCATATACAAATATACTATTAAATGGATATCAGTATGGCTATACTGATTCAACTTATTTTGTTACTTTGCCATATGATTATATAGAATCTAGTCTGTCAGATAACGAAAAAGGAATGACTTTATTCTTTGATGATTATGATTCCTTAACTTTCTTTATAGAAGAAAATCAAGATAAAGTAGTAGATATATCATTTAATCAATTAGATGAGGTTATTGAAACTATTCAACTTTTTTCAACTTTAAAATATGTATTTGTTTTAATGACTTTGGTATTAGGTGAAGCTGCCTTGTTCTATTTATATAAAACATATATTAAAAATAGATATGAAGAATTAGCTTTATTGAAAGCAATAGGTTTATCAAATAAAGAAGTAAACTATTTGTTATTAGAAGAACTACAGTTACCCATTCTTATTAGTTTTATAACTATTAGTATCGTTCAATTATTAATGAGAGATATTTATGCTGTATTATTCTTGTTTTTTATTAGTATCGGATTAGAAATAATGATTAGTTTGATATTACATTATTATGTAAAAAAAATAAATCCAGTAAAAGTTTTCAGGACATAAAAGTGTATGTTATTTTATAAAAAATTCTAAACAAGAAGTAATGTAATCATGGTAAGAGGAGGGATAATGAATTACAATTTTGGAATCATAAGTGAATTAAGTTTGTTTATTCTATTTAAGAAAGGAATCCATAACAGGATAAAGGAAAAGAATAATGAAATTAATTGTTGGTAATAAGAGTGATTCGCACTGGGGTATTGATGGTGATTATATAAAAATATATAAACCAGTTTATCTTGGTAATAAAGAAAAAGTAAGTGAAGAGTTTTCAATTTATAGCATTCAATATATTGAAATGTATTGGAAGAAAACACAAATGACAGGGACTGTTACTGGGCAATTAGCACATATTGCATTTTTTAAATTTGTGAGTGATACAAAAAATTATGAATTTCCTTGTAATACCGGGGTAAGTAGAAAAGAATTGTTAGAAGCAATAGAGTATTTTCAAAGAATGAATATTGAAATAAGGGATGAGTATCATTTAATAGCTGGGTTTAAAGATCCAAACATAGGAATGTGGGAGTATATTGATAAAATAACGAAAGATGATAAGAATTAAACAATATGTATCTATTTGTTATTTAAATTAGGAAGTTTTGACTATAAATAAGATGGGAGAGATGCTAAGTGAAGACTTTTGGATTATCATCAAAAATATTAAAACGGGAATATAAAAGTGGTATTGTTTATGGAGCAGCATTAACAGTTTGTATTATTTCTAATTTGTTATTTATTAATATATTGGGATAAGAAATATTTCTATACACTTCTTTTACTTGATTTAGGAACAATTTTCTATATCGTTTATTTCTTAGCTCCTGTAGCCTATTCATTGCAACTGATTCTTGTTCATGTCCCATTCTTTTTAAAGAATGAGCGTAATGATAAGATAAATAATAAACTGTTCAACTTTAATAGAAAGAAAAAGTCTAATAAAATATAAGTAACTAGGTTGTTATATTTAAAAAACATAATATTCTAAAAAGAAATGACCCTAAAGTTAGAATAAAATCTAATAAGTAAAAGTCGGTTTTTTAGTTAAGTAAAAAATATTTTAAACTAGACATAGTGTGTCATGTTTGTTGTGCTATACTACTCACACGGCTAACCCATCCTATCACTTATTAAAAAAGTGATAGGATAATCTTTTATCAACCTAAAAAGTTGAATAGAGAATGTTACATGTAGTAGATAGAAATAGGAGAAGGTTTATGGATTTTACAATACAATATTATGATGTTTTTCCTACAATAATGTACATAGTTTGGGGCATTATTTATGAATATACACAAAAGAAACAATTTGTTAAATTGTTTGGAGATTTACAGCTATTTAAAAAGAATAGTATAAAGAAAATTATGCAGTGGATTATTTTTAGTGTTATTTTATATATTATATCTAGGATATCAATAGTCTTAACAGCTTGTATATTTGGTTCTATCTCTTATGAATTATTATTTCATAATGATGGTGAACCAGGATATTTCTTTGGTATAGGAGATGAAAAAGAGATTAGTAATGCATCAATAAAAGAACATATAACTAATATCTCTAGATTATTTATACCATTTATACCTCTTTGGATATTATTAATTATAACAATGATCATTGTAAGGAAACAAAAAACATTTGTTGTTTTGATACTCATTGCAATGTATTTTCTATACTTTGAAAATATCAAGGAAGCTCTTTTTCGTAGTGGCTTATTTAATTTATTATAGTGTTCGATACAAGAGAACAGTAAATAGTCAGGTATCCAATTAACAAATTAAAATGTATAATGTGTCAATTATGTCTATTGTATGTCGCTAAATACATAAATATATATTTAGTTTCAGGTAAATACTATGGACTTATCAAATGCATCGAACAAAAAGCACATACACAGTAGGGAATACAAAACAATACGGGTATAGGTATGCAAATAATGGTCTTAACTATAAAGTTTGTACACCGCAAACAACTGTAAGTCTTCAAAAAAATAATAATTCAAAAGGTAATTGGTGGGTTACACAAAAACCGTTTTAGAGATTTGGATAGAGAAATATAATATTTTGATAATGAAGGAGAAATTAAAATGGAAGCAGGATTTCTAATTAGTGCAACATTAGTTGCACTAGTAATAAGTTTTATTGAGTTTAAGATTATGAAGGAACAAGGTTCTACATTAGTTATTAGTGCATTTTTTGTCACTGTTTATACTAATTTACCAAAATATCTTGGGATAGATGAAACTATAACATTGTATTGTGTACTGATACTTGGAATTAATGCGGTAATGAACATGATTATCTATCATCACAGGAGAAATCGAAGTATACAAAACGGAACCAGTGATGAAGAAATAATAAAGACTTTTGGCGTGGATAATAATCGTTATCTCATTATTATGAAGCTCGTATGGATTGTGATTTTTATTCATTTGATTACAGTAATGTATGAAGGAAGTGAAACTTTAAGATATATATTTGTGATAATTATGCTATCAAGTATGATAATTAGAGAATTGATGCTTAAAAACAAATATTTGTATATGTTAGTTATAGAGGATGTAGCAATGGTGATTTATATAGTTTACTTCTTAGCGCCTACAGGAGAGTTGGCTCCAGTAGCAATTTCTATTCAATTAATCTTAGCGCATATTCCATTCTTTTTTACAGACGAATTAAATGATAAGATAAATAGTAAGTTATTAAATTTCAGTAAAAAAAGAAAGTGAATGATAATTAAGTGTGCAAGATTTATTATGGTAATGAAGTTGTGAAGTGTGTCAAGTTATTTTTTACTGCTTAAGTCGTAGAATAATATAAAGTTATTAGCATCTTTAACTAGGATTAGTTTCTGTCTAAACAGGAGCCAATCCTTTTTATGTTCCTAATAATTAGGACAATGCACACCTATCTTATCTTACTCATATAGTAAGTGAGGAGATAGGAAATGTTAGTATTGTTAATTAGCGGACATGGTGCAGGCACTTGACCCTAGTTCTAAAATTATCTAGAAAACCTCTGTTTTATATAGAAAAAACAGTATTTTAACATACATAAAAACAGTCTGTTTTATAGGATTTATATGAATGAAAAAAATATTTGCTATGAAGGCTATGAAGTATAGGGTATCTTAGCTGTAGATGATAATATCTTTGAATATATGTCATTGATTACCTTAAAAATTATAAAATAAATATTTTTAATAAACTAGACAAGAGGTGTCGTGTTTACCTTGATATACTGTATTTATAGAATTTAATGAATCTCTTACATAATATTAAATTAAAAGCTTCATTTTGAGTCTTGCAGTAAGCTCATCGTCAGGCTAATTGTGATAAGTTAAGAAAGCCTTTAAATTACTTGTCAAGAAAGGCGTGTAATAAAAAATAGAAAGTAGTAATGTAAATTGACGAATGGGTCAGTGTCTATTTTTCATATAAACAAAAAATGCCAAAAATTAACCTAATCTTTGAGATGGGGATCAGCCAAATTATATATAAATTTCAATATTGTATTGATTAGATTAAAGTGTATGGATTTATCAAAAATTGTTGGTATGCTTACAAAGCATGTTCAATATCATTGGTTAATGAAACACTTTATACTTAATGGAAGGAAACTTAAATAATGAAAACAAAAATGATATTTTTTATTCTTTTGTTTGGGTTGTTGATATCGAACATTAGTATGTTACCGACAAATGCTCGTTGTTTCGATAGTGACTTTGTATTTGATGAAGAATATACAGTAACAGATGCACTATACGATTATCAAAGTGGGGATTTACAACCTAGATATAATACAATTAGTAAAGAAGATATTGAGATAGGAATTAGTGGTTTACATAATCTAAATACTTCGAGTAGTTCACGTATAGGCGGGTATACCTGGAAAATGATAAGAATGTCTACTCATTCTAGCTACGGTATTCTTAGAGGTAATTGTTTTAAAAAAGTGGAAGCGGGTGTAACAACTTCAAAGTCTGTTAATGCATCTTTTTCTATTAGTGGAAAAATAAAGGGAGTTGAATTAACTGGATCTTTCAACTTCTCGACGTCATTTACCTATAATGGTCCCAATGGAACAGAATCAGTTGGACACAAAAAAGCAACTCATAGATTATATTCTAGTATTGCTTATGGTAAAATTATGAAGTATGACTATGTTTACAAGGATAAGTATACTGGCCATATAGCTAAAACAAAAACAGAATATTATATTACAAATCAATCAGTTCAAAAGTACAGCAATTTAGTTTATATTAATCCAACAGATCTTAGTTTAATAGTGAGAAGTAGTGGAAGTAGTAACATAGAAAGTCATAAAAGTGAAGACAGTTTTACAAGCAAAATTAATTCAACATCTCCAGCCAAGTATATTGACTTTTAAATGAAAAGAATAGATTTTTATTTTGTTACTTCACTTATTTCATTTATTCTGTGCTTGGGTTTCACAAATAATATAATTACTAGTATTTCAGGATATTTTTACTTTTTGATTAATGAACCAGACATTTTCATGTTACTATCAGCAGTATTTTTATTCTTCGCTGTAGCCGGGTTATTTAAAATTATTGTTGATAAAAGAAAATATGTTTCAAAAAAAACAAATAACAATAACTAATCAATTGTGAGACTGTAGAAATAAAGTTTACACTTCCTAAGTGTGCCAGGCATGGTATACATCTAAGTGGTGAAAGTCCACCGTGGGGGAATAGTCGCCAACCACTAGTCGAAGTCAAGGGTGTCCATCGTGAGGCGGAATCTGAAGGAAGAATTAGACAAAACTCTGGTCTTAGGAACACGAACTATATCAGGCAGGAGATAAGAGACAAGTGTGCTTAACAACACAAAATCTAACAGACTATGAAGTACTTATCTAATGTAAATATGGAAGATATATGGAGGGAAAGATGTATAGCCTTACCCTGGGAGGTCTCACAAGCGAGAAAGTAGTAACAACGAATTGTGAGAAGTCAGCCGAGGTCGTAGTAGTGAGGAAGTACCTGTAATGGGTATGGAGCAAAGGACTGAACAGATTTATCAGTTAAAGAACTGTCAAATTGCACCGGTATGTGTAACTCGAGGACAAGAGTGAAACTAGAATAGTGAGTAAACAAGAACGGAGGAAAGCTATAAGTCAACATACAGGAAACGAAAGGAAGGGAAGTAACGAAATATGGAAACAGAAAGAAATGAATTACTTAATCAACTGCTTAGTGAAGAAAATATGATAGAAGCATATAAGCAAGTCAAACGAAATAGAGGAGCTAGTGGAATAGATGGTATGGAAGTAACTGAGTTAAAGGAATACCTAGAAGAACACGGCGAAGAAATTAAAGAAGAGATAAGGACAAGGAGATATAAACCTAGTCCGGTAAGAAGGGTAGAAATACCAAAAGAGAATGGTGGAGTAAGATTACTTGGAATACCAACAGTAAAAGATAGAATGGTACAACAAATGATAGTGCAAGTATTAACACCAATCTATGAACCGATATTTAGTGAACATAGCTATGGGTTCAGACCGGGTAGAAACTGTGAAATGGCAATCATAAAAGTATTAGAGCACATGAATGAAGGATTGCATTGGATAGTAGATATTGACTTAGAGAAATTCTTTGATAATGTTCACCATGATAAACTAATTCGACTAGTGAGTCAACAGGTAAAAGATGGTGATGTAATATCCCTAATTAGAAAATTCCTAAGAAGTGGAATCATGATTGATGACGAATATAAAGAATCAACAATCGGAACGCCACAGGGCGGAAATCTTAGTCCATTATTATCAAATATTATGCTTGATGTGTTGGATAAGGAATTAGAGGCAAGAGGACTTAATTTCGTAAGATATGCAGATGATGGTGCGCCACGAAAGTGTGCGTGAGTAACAAGAATTACTCAAGTATAACTAAGCTATACAAATGATGGTGGAAGACCCACCGAAATCGCCATGCAGGTGGAGGTTTCAAACTACCTTAAGGTGCTGTAGACAAAAGCTATGGTATTGAGCGTTAAGGAAAAGGCAGTGTAAAACTGTCAAGTATGTGTTATGGAGATGAGAAACCAAGCGAATCACTGATGAAAACATCGAAAGCGTATAGATTCCATCAAAACCAGGGGGTTGTCGTTAACCTGGGATAAGTGTAGAGGAAACCTGTTTACTGACTACACGGTGGGCGGTGTAAAGGTGACATGAACATAACATAGGCGTTTGTATGGAACGTGGGAACCCACGGGCTGATGATAAGGGAGTACTACAAGTGGAAGAACCATAAGTAGAGAGTACCAATGCAGTCATGGGGACAGATTGAATTGTAGTAGTGAAGAAGCTTCTGTAATGGAAGTGGAGCGAAGGGTTCAAGTCATTTAGTTTTGAGAATGAGTCAACTTTGAAAGGAGGAGGAACTTATGCAAGAAACCAAACCGTTTAATATTTCAAAACAAGCATTTGTGAAAGCATTTGAACTAGTGAAAGCAAACAGAGGAACATATGGGATAGATAATATAACTATTGAAATGTTCGAAGCAGACTACAAGAATAACATGTATAAGCTTTGGAATAGAATGTCATCAGGAACATATTTCCCAAAACCAGTAAAAGCAGTGGATATACCAAAGAAAAGTGGTGGGACAAGAACACTTGGAATACCAACAGTGGAAGATAGGATAGCACAAATGGTTGTAAAGTTATACTTCGAACCAAATGTAGAGAAAATCTTCTATGAAAATTCATATGGGTATCGACCAAATAAGTCTGCAATACAAGCTGTAGGGGTAACTAGGGAAAGGTGTTGGAGAAGAGACTGGGTATTAGAATTTGATATCAAAGGACTGTTTGACAACATAAGACATGACTATCTAATGGAAATGGTAGCAAGACATACCAAAGATGAATGGATAAAACTATACATACAAAGATGGCTTACAACACCATTCCAAAAAGAAGATGGAACAAAAATAGAAAGAAGATCTGGAACACCACAGGGTGGGGTAATCAGTCCAGTACTAGCGAATCTATTTTTGCACTATACTTTTGATGAGTATATGACAAAACAATTTCCTAATATTCCATGGGTGAGATATGCAGACGATGGAGTAACGCATTGTGTATCACTTAAACAAGCGCAGTACCTATTAAAGAAACTAGAAGAAAGATTTCAACTACTAGGACTAGAATTAAACCTAGAGAAAACGAAAATAGTATATTGTAAAGATGATGACAGGAAAGAAGAGTATCCTAACGTATCATTTGATTTTCTAGGATATACATTTCGAGCTAGAGGGAGTAAGAACAAGTATGGAAAATATTTTGTAAACTTCCTACCAGCTATAAGTGATAAAGCGAAGAAAGCAATTCGCAAAGAAGTAAGAAGTTGGAAAATACAATTTAAAGTAGATAAAAGTTTAGAAGATATAGCAAATATGTTCAATAAGAAAATCCAAGGTTGGATTAATTATTATGGACATTTCTATAAATCTGAAATGTACGATGTATTGAGATATATTAATAGACGTTTAATTTACTGGGTGCGAAGAAAGTACAAAAGGCGAAACTCAAACAGAAGAGCTGAAAGATGGTTAGGTGGTGTGGCAAGAAGAGACACCAGACTATTTGCACACTGGAAACTAGGAATATTACCGGCGATAAATGATGGGAGCCGTATGAGCTGAGAGGTTCACGTACGGTTCTGAGAGAGACTTAGGGGGAGGTTCCCTAGGTCTACTCACTTGCAAATATTGGTAGGAAGTCAAAAAGCAGCAAATAGAGTAATAGAGAATGTGAGTAGGTACATAGAAAAGAAACTAGGATTAAAAGTAAATATGACAAAAAGCAAAGTCAACAAACCAGAGGGTACAAAATACCTAGGGTTTGGATTTTACTATGATAAACTTCAAAAGACCTATAAAGCGAAACCACATAAACTTTCTGTAGAAAAACTGAAAAGAAAACTGAAGCAACTTACAAGCCGGAATTGGGGAGTGAGCATGGACTACAGACTACTAAAGATAAAGCAATTGATAGTAGGATGGGTCAACTACTTTAGAATAGCGAGTTTTAAGAAAGTGTGCAAACAAATAGATGCACATACACGGTTTAGACTTAGAATGTGCATATGGAAACGATGGAAAAGAATAGGTACAAAATACAGAGCACTAATAAAACTAGGAGTAAACAAATATAAAGCATGGGAATGGGCGAATAGCAGAAAAGCATACGCACGAGTTGCCATGTCATATATCATGTGTAGAACGGTAACGAACGATAGACTAAAGAAAAGAGGTCTAGTATCACTACTAGACCAGTATCAGTTAAAACATATTTTAGTATAAATTTGAACCGCCGTACACCGAACGGTACATACGGTGGTGTGAGAGGACGATAAATAAATTAATTATTTATCTCCTACTCGATTATAACCAAGCGCTTATATGTCACTCTAAAAGATAGTGGAGATTAAGGCGTTTAATTTGAAGTTAATATTGGGTAAAATGAACCCACCCAATTTATTGGATAGCCAATAGATAAGAGGTGTGGTTTTTTTGGCGCTTTAAAATCTAGCGGGGTTTAGCGTAAAAAAGCTTTAAAAAAGAGCGGGGATAATTTTCCCCGTTCTATTTTTAAAGCCAATGCGAACATAAATTACAGTTTTTTTATTTTTTCGATTTTTTGTAGGGGCCCCTTGGTGATCCTACTCTTTTTATTCTGGTAGAATGTTCACTTATAGTATATGTTTCGTATAAGTTTTGAGAGTAGATGAACTTATTTCGGGCTCTTTGGAAATTACTTAGCCCATTCCCGTTGCTTATGATCTTTTTGATATAGTTGTTTTTCCCTTCTATAGGTCCATTGGATAATCTTCGATTATCTATCCAGTGAAAAGAATTTAATATCTCTACTTTCCAATTTTTTAAAGTGCTTGCACAGTCTATCATTTCTTGGATGTTGGATAGAAGCATCTTCTTGATTAAAGAATCTAATTCTTGTTCTTTCTTTTCTCTGGAAACAAATGTAGTTGAGTCATCATCTTGAAAAGCAATAAACTCTTCTTTTATCTTATATGCGTTATGTAAAACATCGCTAATATTTAATAGCTCTCTTAGTAGTGCTGTTTTTGTGGTTGTATACTTTAGTAAGTAATCATAGTATAAATTCTCAAAGTCTAGAGTGTCCTTATTTTTTAATAGTATGTAATATCTACTTTTGAGCAGTTTATATTCTAATTTGTCTTTATCTTCACTAAAGGAACGCATAATACGTTTTCTCACACTGTTCAAAGAATCAGTTACTTTTTTTGTTGCATGGAACGGATCAATAGAAATAACTGCATCGGGAAAGAAAATATGTGCTATATCAGCATAATTTTGATACATATCAATGATAATATATTTTACTTTCTCTCTTTCTTTTAAAGGAATACTAAAAAAATAGTTGGTTAAGTCTTCGTTCCATCTAGATTCTACTATATCAATAATATACTTTTTACGAAAATCCATGATCATAAAAGCGTATTTTTTTTCAGTATGTCGGTTGAAATAAAATTCATCCCAACAGAGTATATCGGTTAATTGTTTTCTAGGTATTTGAACATGTTTGTCAAAAATATCAACAACTGTACCAACAGAAACATGATACTTAGAAGCAATACTAGAATAGGTAGCTGTATAAGGCTTCAAGTCATTTAATATATTAATGATAGTAGTAGGAGTTAGTGTTTTTCTACTGTTTCCAAAAGGATTAGGTTCAATAAAAGTTTTCTTACAGTGATTGCATTTATAACGACGCTGACGATAGAATATAGTAGTGTCACAATGAATAATAACTTTATGTTTTAATTCTCTAGTTTTATAATCTTTTACAGTGCTTGTAATGGAACCACAGTGAGGACAGACTTGTTTTCTTTGTTTGAAAGTTACTAGGAAATCAGAATGATTTGATTGAACAACAGAATCAATGAATTGTATATCTTGTGCTTTTAAATCTAAAAGATTAATGATAAAATCGTACATAGAATCTCCTTCCTTTTAATTTTGTTCGCAAACTAATTATAACAGGAGATTCTTTTTTTTGCCTAAAATCACCCCGCACTAGATTTAAAGCGCTAAATTTAAGTGAAAGAAAAGACCCCGACTTATATTTAAAGCCTAGGTCCTTCCCCGCGATAATTTAATATACCGTTTTTTTGTGGTAAAACTAAACAAAGAATTTAAAGTAAAGTTATATAAATGTAAGCGTCAAATAATAAAGCACTAGTTGTCCTATAAGTAATAGGATATACTAGTGCTATCTTTTAAAACAGTACAAAAAAGTCATATCTCTATGATTTTTCAGTAATTTTTATGTTTTCAGGCAACTCTGTTGCCCAAGGCATAATATTTTCTAGATCTTTCTCATCATGTAAGTCAATATTAGGCAAGATATTTAATATATATTCTAAGTATGCTTGTGGATTTAGTTTGTTTAGTTTTGCACTTTCTACAATACTGTAGTAACAACTAGATGCACGTGCTCCATGAGGAGATGTAGAGAACATCCAATTTTTCCTACCAATTGTGAATGGACGTATCGCTCTTTCTAGGCTGTTATTTGATAGTTCAATTCTACCGTCATCTAAATAAGTACGTAGTTTACTTTCTTGATTTACACAATACGTAATGGCTTGTTGTAATTTCTTGTTTACAATCTTTCCTTGATTTGCTTCATGGATTCTTTCCATCATTTCATAAAAGATTGGTTTTGCCTTCGTTTGTCGTAAACTAGTTATTTCTAGATAGGACATATCTTTTGTTTCTTTTTCTATATGAAATAGTTGGTTCATTAATATAACTATTTGATTCGAAAAAGAATCACTTATATCAGTACCTTTTGGGGCACTATCTAGTACTTCTATAAATTTTCTTCGGGCATGAGCCATACATCCTGCTTGTGTTACATCTTCTAGTTTATCATATGCTTGATAGCCATCAGATTGTACAATCTGATGATATCCTTCTAGATGTTTCTTTGCACAGTCATGACCTCTAGTTGGTTCATAGTGAAATAGTACTAGTTGCTTTTCTTCACTGCGACCACTCTTATATGCCCACATATAGGATTTTGTAGAAGCTGCTATCCCTTGTTCACGTAATACTTGTACCGTTGTTTCATCTGCTCCAATGTATTCCATTTGTAGTAAACAACGATGCATATATGCTTGAACATCCTTTAGGTAGTAATCATAAAGTTTCACTAACCAGTTGGACATTGTTTGTCTAGTAATGAGTAAGTTTGTCCTCTTATAATCCATCTCTTGACGATATAGTGGTAAAGATAAACAAAACTTATTATAGATAATCGTACTAGCCACACTAGCAGATAAGAAACTTTTTGGTAGTAAGGCAATTGGTGCTTTTCCTTTTACAAAGTTTGCTTTTTCTTCATTGCATGCATCACATGTATAAACATATTGAACATGTTCAATGACTTTATAGCTAGCAGGAATATATACTAATTCTTTACGTATATTTTCACTTACTTTACGTAATGGAGCATGACATAGATTACATGTTTTCTCTTCTACGTCATAAACAATACGTTCTACTGGGAATAGTGATAAGTCTTGTTCTCTTTTCCCTTTTTTCTTTTTACGTTTATAAGTAATCTCTTCTAGTTCTGGTTCTACTTTTATTGGTGTTTGTTCTATTTCTACTTCATCAAATAAAGATAACTGTTCAGGTAAGTCTGTCTTTTCAGATTTCTTTCCATACATATTTTTTTGAAGAAGTTTTATCTGTTGTTGATACCAATCTAGTTGTTCTTCTAGGGTAGAAATATGATCAATTAATTGTTCTTTTGATAGCTTATTTAAGTCCATTTTCTTCCCTCGCTTTTCCTATATATTATACCAAAAAAAGGGTTATTTTTCTATAAAATAAGCCCTGTTTTTTGACTATTTGATAAGAATTTTGATTCCATATCTAAGCCTTGTAATAACCAATTTAATTGTACACTTGTAATTGTTTTCACCTGTTTAGTTTCATCTACTACATACTGAAATCTGCCTTGCTCTAGTCGCTTTAGAAACAACCAAAACCCATTGTTTTCATAATAGAGGATCTTTATTCTTGTTCTGTTTTTATTGATGAACAAGAATAAAGAATGATCTAATACATCTAATTCAAAGGATTGATGGACCAGTAAAGCTAGTCCATCAATCGATTTCCTCATATCTACGTAATTGGTAGATAGATAAATATGTTTCACTTCTTCTGTATTAAGTATCATGCATCTACTCCAAGTAATGAACGCAATACATGAATATCACCTTTAATAGAAACACCATTTATTTCCATACGTATATCTTGATTCGTAGTAACAAGAACCGGTTCAAACACAACTGGTGTTACAGTTTCTACTATTTTCTTTTTTTTATACTTTGTGAGAAAGGCACGTTTTTGATAAAAAGTACTTTCCCCAATATCATGTTGCTTACAAAAGTCTACAAGTGATAAAGTGGTTGATTCAAACTCCTTGAGTATTTTTATCCACTTTTCATCACTTAATTTATGTCCTCGCATAAAATCACCTCCTACATGAACCAAGTATAGCATTGTAGCAGGTGACTAGATAGTGCCGTTATATTTGACGCTTACATATAAATTAAGAAAAGAAGGGAAATCAATAGGGAAACTTAGTAAAGAGTACAAATTGGTTATTAATAATTTAAAGTATGTGATTCGGTTAATAGAAAGATACAAAATAGAAATATCAAAAAGAAAATGAAATTATTATTAATTAATGAACATGGTGCAGGCACTTGACTCTAGTTCTAAAACTTTGTAGAAAACTCTCTATTTTGTAAAAAAAGAATTTCAACATACATAGAACATACCAAAGACATCGATAAAATCATAAACTTTTAATGATAGGTGATATTGGTATTTATTTTGTGAAGAATAGTAAGAGTGATAGAAAAGTTTGTGTTTATTTGTGTTTGGACATAGCAATGTAAAGATTTATATTTACTGGGTATATTAGTAGTAAGCACGGTAGATTAATTATTGAAATCGTTTGATTTAACGATGTATCTGTGCTATATTTTAGTTGTCAAGAGAATTAAAAATTGGAGAACCATAGCCTGAGTTGGATCTATTAAATCGGAGAACCATAGCCTGAGTTGGATGCAATAGACTAAAAAACAGGGAAATACATTAAGTATCCCTGTTTTTTGTTTAAAGAAAGAGAGGTAAAATTCATGAGGTTTTATAAAGTGAATACTAGGTATTTAGAACATATACATAAATATGATAACAATATTATTTCAACAAAAGAAATGATTGGAATACCCGTTCGTTTAAGAGGGAAAATATATTTTCTACCTGTGTGTACTCTTTCTAAAAATGATTTTGATAATGATGGAAATTTGCGTAAAACGAATCCTGCAATATTAAGATTGATTGATTTAAAATCAAACAAGGCTATTGGTAAGTGTTTGTTTTCTAATATGTTACCAGTTCCATATAATGAATTAGAGATTGTAATATTTGATGAACTAACAGGTAATAGAATTTTATATGAAAAACAATTAAATTATTTACAGAAAAATTATAGTAGAATTAATAAGGCAGCAAACAGAATATATAGTCAAAAAGAAAAAGGCTACAAACATACATATTTAAATAAAACAGTAAACTTTAAAAAAATAGAAAAATATGCTTTGGAGTGGGAATTAGAGAAGTATGGCAAACACTACAATAGATTTCCTGACTCTAACTTCTTTTTAACCAACCCACAGGCAGATGGTGTAGGTGAATATTATTTGATGAATAAACATCATAAAGTTGCTAGAATACTTTATAATCATCAGTCAAATGATATCCAAGTAGTGGAACTATTAGAAAAGGAATATGCTCCATTAGAGTGTATAGTTAAAGAAGGCATCCTAGATAAAGATGTTTCAAGTTGGTTCCGTAATAGAGGAATACCATCATGGAGAGATGGACTAGATGACTTTTTAGATAATTTAGGTATATCAGATAAAGATATATTATTAAGTAAAGCATTTGGGCTGTCTTTAACTGATCAGTATTGGTTAAATCCACTGTCGATGCCAATGGAATGGGATGATATCAATTTTTTTGATAATGATTTCTATACACAAAATTATAAAGAAGCAATATTTCAAAACAAGATACAAGATGCTTATAAAGTTAATCTTTTTACCCCTAATAATACTTCTGATGGTATGTTAAAAAAAGTATGGATTTGTGAGAATGGTGAACGTTATTTGTTAAAAGGATCGTATAATGAAAAGGGATTAGAGCCATTTAATGAGGTTTTAGCTTCAATGATCAGTGACGTTCTTGGACTTGAGTATGTATATTATTGCGTGGAAACATGCTATGGGAGTATGGTCTCTAAATGTGCGTGTTTTATTGATGGTGATACAGAACTGATATCTGCTTATTCAGTACTAAAAAATGCTGGAATTGGTATGGTTAGCGAACTTGATTCAGTAGCTGTATATAGCCAATATAAGCAAATATTACTCAAACAAGGGATAGTTTCACCTGGTAGGTCGCTTGTAAAGATGTTTTTACTAGATTATATTATCCTGAATGAAGATCGTCATTTAGGTAATTTTGGCATTATCAGAGATGTGGAAACACTAGAGTGGAGATGTGTAGCACCAAACTTCGATAGTGGGCAGTCAATGAATTCACAAAAAAAAGCATATGAGATGGACTTTGATCATGCAAAAGGATGTTTCTTTCATGATAAAAATATTGATTTTGAAAACATATTGTCTTTTATAAAGGAAGATATTGACTTTGAAATAACTTTTGGGAAACTGTATGACGTTGTCAAAGAGTGGAAAAAACTTTTAAAGGATTATCAAGCTGTGTCTGTTTTAAACGAGGATATTATTGATACTCTTGTAAAGGGATTGCAAATACGTATAGAAATGCTAGAAAACAAGTTAAATGAAAAATAAATCAGATAAAAACAACCAGATTCTTTTTGGTTGTTTTTATCTGTATTAGGACAATGCACATACACCTACCTTATCTTACTCATATAGCAAGTAAAAAAGTGAGAAATGTATTATTATCAATTAGTGACCATGGTGCTGTACTTAACCCTAGTATTAAAGTTATCAATAAAACCACCTTATCACGATAAACTAGAAAACATAAGATTTTTCATAAAACACATTTTACAAATACTTTATTGGGGATAGAAGCTGTATAAAATACAAGACTATACTCTCAGGAAAGAAATTATTTCTAGCATACAAAATGGGAAGAAGTAAACAAATTCCTCAATTTTCTACCTCGTGGAGGAGTACTGTTATCTGCTGTAGACATAAAATGAATTTGATGGATATGAGAAAAAGAGAATAAGAAGTGTAGGCACCGGCAACAATGTAGATGTATAAGATAGGGTTGACAAAACTGTATTTCATAGTATTATTTAAGTAAACACCCACAAATATATAGCAAGTGTGGGCTTTTGGTGGAAGGTGGTGATACATTTGTTAAAAACATATGAAGAATGTATAGCAGAGTTTGGTTCAAATCATTATCTTGATAAAGCAATTGAAAGTGGTCGGTTATTTAAAATAGAAAAAGGTATATATTCTGATGAGCAGTTACCTTCACAATTATCAGTTGTTGTTTTTAAGTATCCAAATACTATAATGACCATGGAATCAGCTTTTTATTATCATGGATTGACTGATAGTATTCCAGATGAGTATGTGCTATGCACAGAAAGAAATGGAACTAAAATTAAGGATATAAGAATAAAGCAAATTTTTTGTCAGAAAAAATTATTTTTAATTGGAAAAAGCAAAATGGAATATCAGGGCATAAAATTAAACATTTATGATAGAGAAAGAATGTTGATTGAGTTAGTCAGAAACAGAGAGAAACTACCCTATGATTATTATAAAGAAATCATCAGAAGCTATCGTGATAAGCTCTTTGATTTGGATATAGAAAAAATGCAAGAATACATTAGGCAGTTTCCAGGAAGCAAAACTATTAATGAAGTGATTGCTAGGGAGGTTTTTTAGTGAATATAAAAGAGCACATAAATAGAATATACGCAGAAGGGTACAGTGAAGCAAACGCAGAGGCAAAACTCTGTCAGGATATTATTCTTGAGTTACTATCTAAAAGCTCCTTAAATCAAAATGTCACCATAAAGGGCGGTGTGGTAATGAGAAGTATATCGGATAATGTGAGAAGAGCAACACAGGATATAGATATTGACTTTATCCGATATTCGTTAGAAGAAAATTCAATTAGAACATTTTTGGATAAACTTAATGAGGCAGGGTCAGGAGAAATAACACTATCTATAGTAGGAAATATAGAAGAATTGAAACAACAGGATTATCACGGGAAACGAATCCATGTAGAAATAACAGATACTACAGGAATAAAATTAATGAGCAAAATAGATCTTGGAGTACATAAAAGGTTGGAAATCACACAAGAAGAATATTGCTTTGATATTGGTTTTAATAAAGAAGGAGCAAGTCTCTTAATCAATTCCAAAGAACAGATTCTAACAGAAAAACTTCGTTCTATTTTAAGATTTGGAAGTTATTCTACAAGATATAAAGATATTTATGATATCTATTATCTACTAGGAAGCATTGATAATGAAAAGCTAGAACATTGCTTGGATCTGTACATATACCAAGATAACAAAATGAGAGAAAACAATAAAGAGGATATTTATAAAAGAGTTTATGAGACATTAACAGATACTAGCTATTTAAAAAAACTAAACACATCGAAAAGAAACTGGCTAGATGTATCAAATAACGAAGTTGTTTCAGGTATTATACAGGCATTGCAGGAACTGTGATATGGTCCCTTTGATAGAAACATAAGATTATCCTTCAGAAGTATGTTGGGCCCTAGAAAAATATCATATGGGATATCTTGTACAAAGCAAAATAGGATGTTATTACTTTAACTCAAAAAAAGTCTATACTTGTAGTGGAATTATAATGTCCAGAAGTAGCAGTACTTGGAGTAGCATTTCATTCACTCAAATGGTTATTTGTAAGAATAGCACCTTTTGCTTTAGTAGGTGCAATTATTGGTATAATTGTGACTTATAAAAAATATTCTTTTATAAGTAAGAATTACTAACCATAGAAGAACTCAACGAGTGGTGCAAAGTTAATTAGGATTAGTTTCTGTACAAACAGGAGCTAATCCTTTTATGTTCCTAACAATTAGGACAATGCACATACATCATTCTCATCTTCTTCATATAGTAAGTGAGGAGGTGAGAATATGAAATTATTGTTAATTAGCGGACATGGTGCATGTTCTTGACCCTAGTTCTAAAATTATCGATAAAATTTCATTTATGATTCACAATTAATTTTTAAGGACTTTTTAAAGAAATAATATAATAACTTTTGTATACCTAAAAGAAGGTAAATGTGATGTGATGGAGTGTATGCCACATGGCAAGGGAAACAACAGAGATAATAAAAGGAAATTATTATTATGAAAGGAAATATAGTAGTATGAAAGAGGTAATGAGGGATGTAGATAAAGTTGATTTTACTAGTATGATAGAAAATAAAAAAATTGAATTTAAAGTAGAATTAAATAAAAACAAACCTATTGGATGGTTAAAAACAGTAGTAGGATATGCTAATGATAGAGGTGGAATTATATACATAGGTGTTAGTGATGAGGGGTATCCTAAAGGTTTTTATAGAAAAGAAACAGATGAAATTCAGTTATATATGGTGGATATGATGAAAAGAAGAATTGATCCTCCTATTGAATATGATATTGAACTAATAAAAATAAAGGAACGATTTATTTTAAAGTTGATAATAGAGGAAAGTAAGATAAACGTAGTTAGTTATGTTGATAGAAAAAATGATATAACTGAAATTTATATTAGAAAACATGGCTCTACAACAAAGGCAAACTTATACGATATGGCTGAATTATTTCTACGTAAAAACCCTATTCCTTTTGATGAAAGAGTGAGTGAAGAGCAGTTTGAAAACCATACTTTTCATAGTTTAAATGAGAAATATAAGGAGCTTAATAATACAATGGTAGATTTAAGTCAAAAAAAGATGCAAGCACTAGGACTAGTTAATGAAGATGGCCTTTTAACAAATGCAGGATTACTATTTGTTGATAAAAGAAAAGAAGAATTCCCACTTATTCATATGAGAAAATGGCCTGGATTTGATAAGGGGAGTGATGAAGTGATTGATAGAAAAGAATTTAGAGGGAATCTTATTGATCAATTAAATAATGCAACACTGTTTATAAGAAATAACATAAAGACAGGATTTGTAAAGTTGCCAATAGGTAGGGTAGATAAAGAATCATATCCAATGAGGGCAGTAGTAGAAGCATTATGTAATGCTATAGCTCATAGAGACTATCTAATTGGAGGTACACAGATAGATATTGATATTTATCAAGATAGGATGGTAATCACATCACCTGGAGATTTCTTACCAATAGGTAATGCTTCTGAATATGTTTTAGAAGAAATCCCATCAAAACGAAGAAATGAAACAGTCTGTAATATATTATCTGTATGTAAATTGATGGAAAAATCGGGGAGTGGATTTGAAAAGATTGTAAAGGAATATAATAAATTCGATAAAAAATATGCACCCAGGATTATATCAAGGCAAGATTATTTTATGATTGTATTAAAGGATGTTTTGTATGATGATAAGATTATTTCAACTCAACACACAATATCGATAGAAGAAATTAAACTTCCAAAAAACCAAAAACTTATATATGATGTAATTTGCGAAAATCCTGGACTTAGGGTTCCTGATATATCTTCAAAGAGTGGACTTAAAAAATCCAGTGTGGATAATGCGATTAGAGAATTGAAAAACAAAGAAATTATCAAATTTGTTGGAACAAGCAAAGGTGGAGGATATTACAAATTATAAATAATTGTTATAGCTTTAAAAAAGAAAACCACGGAGTAAACCACGGAGTAAACCACGGACTAGATTACAGGTTAAAACACTTGGTAATAGTGATTGCGAAGGAATAGATAAAATTAATATTCATAAAAACAACGCATTTTTCAATATCAGTAGAGGTTATTATATTCTAGGGTTTAACTAATTGTTAATGTGTTTAATGTTCACAACATAGTAATAGTCATTTTAATTAATATGATTTATGTACTGTAGTTACTTTTACTATCACTCTATTTAATGAAACTCTAAGAAAGTGCAGAGTTAAATAGATCGCATATTTATTGTTCAGTAATATAAAGTAAAAAGCATCTTTAATTAGGATTAGTTTCTGTACAAACAGGAGCTAATCCTTTTATCTTCCTAATAATTAGGACAATGCACATACATCATTCTCATCTTCTTCATATAGTAAGTGAGGAGGTGAGAATATGAAATTATTGTTAATTAGCGGACATGGTGCGGGCACTTGACCATAGTTCTAAAATTATATAGAAAACCTTTGTTTTATATAGAAAAAACAGCATTTATATATATGTTAAAAAGCTAGATTTTCATCTTTTTCGTAAAAAAGAAAAAAACAGTTAAAGATAAGGGGAAGATACACTTACATAAGAATTAGTTTTACTATTTAATGGAATAATCATTTCGATGAACATAAAAACAACCACCTTATAATAGGTGGTTGTTCACGTCAAAGATTAGAGCAGTAAAGTTGTCGTCATAACTAATCTTCTTGTATGCAGTACGGCAGATGTAGAGAAGATAAGTCAGGAAATCCATCAGTAAAAGGCACATCACAAAATAGTATTAGTATAAATTACCATCTATACTACAATACAGTGATATTGATTTTGTAATACTGTCTGTTTCAAATCCTAAAAAGTATTCTTTTATTGTTGCTGTAGCTTTTGCACAATTACCAGATTTAGATGTATTCGTACTATATGTTTTCCATGCACTATCATAGATAGTGATATTTAGTTTTGATGAACTGCAAGTCACAGATGTACCAACAAATGAAAACGTACCAGTAACACTAATAGACCATAGTGCTTCACCTGATGATGAACGATAGGTTGTAGTTTTTGTACCAGATACTGTATCCAAAGAAGAACGAGTTTGTGCAGTTGTTTGGTTAGAATAGTTGATAACTGTTTCATAATAACATCCAGTATCTAAGCACTGTTCTTCTAAAGCAAAGGTTGCTTTAGGTGATAATATAAAAGTAAGTAACAAGATAGAGATAAAAATTTTTATTGTTTTTTTCATAAGTAATACGCTCCTATTCGTAAGTTATAGATGAATCATCAAAATAAGATCCATGACTATCTTTTGCATCTTCACGGGCTAAACTTAAAACACCAAAAAAGATGATTGTATTAATGATTAAAAATAGAAATATAAGCTTTAGAGATTTTTGTTTGAATTTAGTATCTTTCATACGTGAATAAATACCTTGTGGTTCTAAGTCATCATAAAATGATTCCACTATTTCTTTAGGGTTACCAAACCTAGAAGAATAGTAATCATAGTTTTCATTTTCTTCAGAATTTTCAGTAATAGATTTTGTGAATCTGTTAAAATATTCTATTTCTTCTTTCCCAAATGTAGGAAAAGCTTTTTTTATGTCTAATAAGTACGTATCTCTACTCATCACCATGTTCTCCTTTTATATTTAATATTACTTGTATTTTATTTTCCCATTGATGATATTCTTCAATCATTGCTTCTAGATAAGGAATACCAGATTCTTCTAGATGATAATAAACACGTATCTTTCTATTTACTATTACTTCATTAGAAGATATATATCCTTTATCTAACATCTTATAAAGAGTAGGGTATAAAGAACCTTCTTTTATATCAATGATGCCATCTGATAATTCGCGTATTTTAGTTGTAATTTCATAACCATAACAATCCTTGGTTGTTAAAATAACAAGTATTAACATCTCAAATTTAAAATAAATGTTCTTCTTAGCCATTTGGATCTCCTTTTCTAAATATAGTATAAATATATCAAATAGTAGCGTTTAAGTAAATACATTTAAAACTATGTATAATATTATTGACATATTATTTGCATATAGAGTATAGTTTAAGTATGAGATATATCACATAATGTATTGTGCCGATTCTAGTTTGAACACAAAAGCTAGCAAACGGTCGAAAGGGGGAGTGTGTCTATAGAATATCTTTAACTTAGTATTCATAGTGATTTGTATGATAATTTTTGAAAACAGTGTTATTATTTACTGTAACTAAATTATTTATCTCAATGATTTTTGCTCAAAAGAATAATATGATATACATTGTTATTAAAATAGGGCCAAGTGGTTTGTGACGAGAATGCTAGGGGATTGAATAAGTATTAAATGTACAAAATAAAACAAAGACAAAGGTTGACTTAATTGTGTGAGAAGTTAGTTAAACTTTATCAAAATACTGAAAGGAAAGTATGATCTGACACTAAGAAACAAGTGCTTTTCATACAAGGTTATGGTATGAAAAAGAAGAGAAGTATATGTTTAATTATTGCAATAGGTGCATGTATTATTCTAACATTACTTTTTTTGAAAAGAGAAAATATTTATGTTCAATTAGGCGGCTTACAATATCAATTTGAATCTATGAATTACTCTTTATCTCAAGAAAAAGTAGATGGGGAATATTCTTTTGATATTGATTTAGAAGACTTAGAATCAAATGAAAACAAAAAAATAGAAATAGATGATAATTGTTATATAGAAATAGCAAGTATTATACTAGAAAGTAATGGTCAGTATGCTTTACATTTACAATCTCATGGAGAGTATGATTTTAATGGAGGATATTTCTATACAGCGAATGAATATTATACAGGAGATCAAAACAATATGATAACTGTAATCGGTGAGTTAGAATCTGATGGAGAAAGTTGGTACTCATCCTCTTATTTAGCTGTTAGTAATAAATATGGAGATAGTTTTAGTTATAGCATTGATGCAAGTAAAATAGATAGTAATCATGTAACGGTTACATTAAGTAATATAAATAAAGTAATATTGGAAAGGGAAAATTGAAAATGAAAAAAATAAGAATAATGTTAATAACTACTTGTATGGGAATATTAAGTGTTGCAAATGTTTATGCAAGCGAAAAAACACTTTTTGATTATACAGCAAAAGAAATTGCACAAATGCAAGATGAGGAATATTTAACTCTATATACAGACTATTATATTGAAGCAAAATCACAAAACAAAACAGAAGAAGATATTAAAATAGAATTACAAAATGTAGGAATTGATTATTCCTGTGTTGATCTGGTTAATAATTCAAGGGCAGCATCTTTCAGTACAGATATCGACTTGAATATAACTTTATCTCGTAGAAGTGGTCAAACGTATACTTATGTGACGGGTGTTGCTACTTCTACGAAACTTCTCAGCTCTCCTTCAACAGAAGATATGCTTTCAATTGAATGGGAACCCTCTAAAGGAACTTATTATGGATATACTGAAACAAAAAATGCCACATTGAAAAATTATTCTAAAAAGAGCCAAGGTATATTAGTTTTTAATATACAGGATTCAAATTTAGTGATTAGCGGTAGCTACGCACTATGCTCGGTAAAAGTTGTTTTCGATGACAATACTGATGTAGGTGATTTAGGATTAAATTATATACATACATTTACTGATGCAGCACCCACTTTAACGATAGGTGGGAATGTATCCTTTACATCTGTAGGAGCACTAACTGGAGGTCTTAGTATAGGGTTAACAATCACAAATGTAAGTTGTGTTTGGGAAAGATCATATTTATATTCTTAAAAGATGATATAACTTACTTATAAATAAAACTGTAAATAACTATAATATTCAAATAAGTCAGTATGTTATATACGAGTATAATCTAAATTTTAGACTAGAATTTTATTCTAGTTTTTTTTGATACTTTCTAGCTAGTAAGTTCTAAAAGTAAATGTATGACATAGCATTATTTAGGAGGTAGTTAATATGGAAACAAAAAAGATACTTAAAGATATAGCAAAGAGATGTGACGACGATATCTCATTTAGCAGTAGTAGGACCTGTAAGAACAGGGAAGTCTACGTTTATAAAAAAGAACACGTCAAGGCAGTAATACCTTATATTGATGATCCTGATGCTAAGTTACATGCTATTGATGAATTACCACAATCTGGTAAGGGAAAAATGATTATGACGGTAGAGCCTAAATTCATCCCTAATCAAGCAGTATCGATATTATTAGAAGATAATTTAAATGCTAAGGTGAGACTAGTAGATAGTGTTAGATTCTAAGTCCAATTATAATAAGGTAAATAATTATTTGAATAAAAATATAATAAGCTAGTTAACGTTAATTAGGATTAGTTTCTGTACAAACAGAAACTAACCCTTTTATGTTCCTAATAATTAGGACAATGCACATACACCTACCTTATCTTCCTCATATAGTAAGTGAGGAGGTGAGAATATGAAATTATTGTTAATTAGCGGACATGGATCTGGAGACAGTGGGGCAGTTGGAAATGGCTACAAAGAATCGGATCTTACAATTGAAGTAGTTAAAAACATTAAGAATTATTTAGATGAATACATGAGTGTTACAGTCTATGATACAAATAGAAATGCTTTTAAAGATTGTCAAAAAGGTCAATTTAAAATAGGAAGATATGATTATATATTAGAAGTACATTTTAATGCTTTTAATGGAAAAGCCACAGGTACAGAATGCTTTGTTACTACAAGAGAAAAAGGTATCGGAGTAGAACAAAAAATAATGAAAAAAATGGCTAAATATTTTAAACTTAGAGATAATGATGCTATTTTTGATGGAGTAAAAAGAAAGAACTTCTTAGTCATTAATACATGTAAATCAAGAGGAATGTCAGGTTGTTTATTAGAAGTTTGTTTTATAGATAATCCTAGTGATATAAAGATATATCAAGAAAATAAGTTAGAAATAGCAAAAGATATTGGTGATGCAATTATGGACGGATTTAAAGTAACAAAAAAAGTTACTAGTAATACTAAAAAAACAACAGTAACTAAAAAATCAAATACGACAATTGCCAAAGAAGTTATTGCTGGTAAATGGGGTAGTGGTGATGAAAGAAAAGAAAAATTAGAAAAAGCAGGATATAGCTATCAAGCTATTCAAAGTAGGGTCAATACTTTGTTGAACAAGAAAAAATCAAATACTACAATAGCCAAAGAAGTTATTGCTGGTAAATGGGGTAACGGATCTAGTAGAACAGATCGATTACGAAAAGCAGGTTATAGCCCTAGTATTATTCAAAAGAAAGTAAATCAACTGCTTAAATAGCTTTCATTGATTGAAAAAAGTCTTTTATCTATTTCTATTGTGATATAAATAGGTAGAAGACTTACATAGTGATAGGAGACAATATGACAACAATACAAATGATTATCATAGTATGTCCATTGGTTTTCTTTGCTGCATTTATTGATGCTATTGCAGGAGGAGGAGGACTAATTTCTTTACCTGCTTATTTATTTACGGGTATGCCAACTCATTTGGCATATGGGAGTAATAAGTTTTCAGGATGTATGGGATCTTTCTTTTCTTCTTATCGCTTTTTAAAGAGTGGGGTAGTACATTTAAAAGTAGCGATCATTTCAGCTTTTTTTGCTTTAATTGGTTCTTATTTGGGGGCACAATTAGTACTTATTCTAAGTGATTATTTTCTAAAAATAAGTATGACTATTTTATTACCAATTATTGCAGTAATCTTGTTATTTAAAAAGAACAAACAAGAAGATGTTAATGTAGTAAATTTGTTAAGCAAAAGAAAGACTATTTTTCTATCATCAATCATAGGATTCTTGATAGGAGCTTATGATGGCTTTTTTGGACCTGGGACAGGTACGTTTTTAATACTCGGTTATACTACTTTCATGGGATTTGATTATCGCACTGCTTGTGGAAATGCTAGGATTGTCAATCTTGCATCTAATTTTGCAGCACTAATAGCGTATGTGTTTGCTGGTAAAGTAATGTATGTTGTCGCAATACCAGCTGCTTTTTGTTCGATTACAGGTTATTGGTTAGGATCAGGATTAGCTATTAAGAAGGGTTCTAAATATATTAAACCCTTGATGGTATGTGTAATGATGGTTTTATTTTTAAAAATTATAATTGATTTATTAGGATAGGAGGATTTTTATGGCAATAAAAGTAATTATTATGGATATAGATGGAACACTTGTAAACAGTGACAAGAAGTTAACTTTGAAAACAAAAGAAATTCTAATTCAGGCTCAAAAACTAGGGATAAAAGTTGTACTAGCATCTGGTAGACCTAGAAGAGGAATGGTTAATCTTGCTAGAGAATTAGAGATGGATCAACATCATGGATTAGTAGTATGTTATAATGGTAGTCAAATTATTGATTGTCAAACAAATGAAATAATCTATAATCAAGCAATTCCCAATCATTTAGGAAAAGCAGTATTAAAACATATGAAAAACTTCAACGTTTATCCAATGATAGATAAAGAAGATACAATGTATGTAAATAATGTATATGCCCCTCCTATTCAATTAGATAAAGATTTTAATGTAGTTGAATATGAAGCTAGAGGTGGTAATTTCTTGTTGTGTGAAAAAGAAAACCTAGATGAGTTTTTAGATTGGGACATTAACAAGATTCTAACAGCAGGACAACCAGCTTATTTACAGGAACATTATTTAGAAATGATGGAACCCTTCAAAGATACATTATCATGTATGTTTACTAGTGCTTTTTATTTTGAATTTACTGCAAAATCAATTGATAAAGCAAATGCTTTAAAAGAAGTATTGTTACCATTAGGTTATAAACAAGAAGAGATGATAGCCTTTGGTGATGGAATGAATGATCTAAGTATGATAGAGTTTTGTGGTATCGGTGTTGCAATGCAAAATGCTGTTGAAGCATTAAAAGAAGCTAGTCAATATATTACAACAAGTAATGATCAAGATGGTATTGCTTATGCCTTATTACACTATATTCCAGAAATAAAAACGCCGTGATAAATATCAAGGCGTTTTTATACGTTCTATAAGTGCTAAAATTAATGCTAGGTCATCGTCATTCATTGTTTTTATAATATCGATTATAGATTGAACCTGTTTAGGGTTTTGTTGTTCACTTGAGAAAAACTGTTCAGGAGTTATTTCTAAATATTCACTAATATAAAACAATCCTTGCAAAGAGGGAGAAGTTTTATAGTTTTCAATATTATTAATATAGTTTTCATTTTGACCAATACTAAGGCTCATATCTCTTGCAGAAACACCTTTTTTCATTCTAAGTTGCATTAATCGATTGCCTACATACTCTTCATTCATCATTGTCTCTCCTTTTACAATATTGTACCTTATAAAATATCTCATTTTGCACCTTATAAAGTTGTAATATTTTATAATTACAATATAATAAATGGTACATAGTATAAAATACAAGATAATAGAGGGGATGAAGATGAAAATTGAAGAACTAATAAGAAAAGATATAGATTTTATAAATAATTATCGTAACAGTGCTAACTATTTAGAAATAGTAAAACAACAAGGAACTTATGAAACTTATACATCTTGGTATATCTATTTAAAAAATGATCAATATCAAAGGGTATTTAATAAAGATAAATATCAACAATATATAGATTTTGAAACTTTTTTTAAAGAACAATGTCAACATTGTTTTCAAGAAATAAATACATTCTATATTTCTTCAAAAGAAGAAATACATTTTCATCTTAAGTTTTTAAGAATATATTCTAGAGATATAAATGAACAAGCAAATATTGGTTTTATGTTTGGTCAGTTTTTAATGAAGTATCCTAATTTTGAAATGAAGGTACATAAGGATGGTTTTATCATATTAGATACTATTATTGATTTATATGATATTGTGAAAATAAAAGATCATCATCAAATGTTAGATGAATTGAAGTATCGTAGTGAATTATTAAGAAATATAGATTGTTAAATTAACAATTGATGGTATAATGTTTAAGAGTTCATCAAGAAGATGAAATAAATACCATGAAGGTATCTGCAAAAGGCAGTTATTTTTATGGTATTTTTATATGGAGGGAAATTATGTCAGTTAAGAAGTTAGTTTTAGCAGGCTTTTTATTAGCTTTGGGGTTTGTACTACCTTTTGCTACAATGCAAATACCTGCAATAGGAAGTATGTTATTACCAATGCATTTACCTGTTTTATTAGCGGGTTATGTATGTGGATGGCCATTAGCGATGTTAATAGGATTTGTGTTGCCAATATTACGAAGTGCTGTTTTTTCAATGCCACCAATGTTTCCAACGGCAATTGCGATGTCTTTTGAATTAGCTGCATATGGGTTTTTAACAGGATTTATTTATAGCAAATTACCAAAGAAAACAAGTTCTATATATATTAGTTTAGTTGTTTCCTTGCTTGGTGGTAGAGTTGTTTGGGGGATCGTAACTTATTTGTTGATGGGATATATTGGGTCGGCTTTTACTTTAGAATTGTTTATTACAGGTGCCTTTGCAAATGCAATGCCAGGTATTATTTTACAATTCTTGGTAATACCAAATGTAGTAGTAGCACTAGAAAGAAGTGGCTTGTTAGAAAATGTCCGTAAAAGAGCTTTTAGCTAAACATCAAGCAAAATATCCTGTTTGTCAAAATCAAGATCTTGCAAAGTTTGTTTATCAATATGTTTTTGGTGGTGAACATATGATAGAAAATAAAGATATTGTTTTAGAGAAAATTGTTGATGAGTGTGCAAACTTAACGAATCGTGATTATTGGATAGAAGATATTGGGAACCAATATGTTCGATTTCATTTGTTTCAAGCCAATCATCTTCAATGTCAAACAATTGCTCAATTATTTATTACATCATGTACTTTTAACAAAAAAAATAATGAGCAATTTTATCAAATCATGGAACAATTAAAGATAGATGTACCCAAAGGAGAATTAAAACCTTTCCGTCATAGCCAACTTTATCGAGATACCTATCATCCCCATTACCGTATTATCAATAAACAATTAGCTTTTTACTATCCACTATTTTTAAAAATAAATGAACTGTTAGAAACCAAAGAAACGTTAATAATAGCGATTGATGGAATGGCAGGTTCTGGAAAAAGTACGTTAGCAGCCCTATTACAAGAGTTCTATCAAGCAAATGTTTTTCATCTTGATGACTTCTTTTTACAAAGTCATCAAAGAACCCAAGAACGTTTCTCTATACCTGGCAAAAATGTCGATTATGAAAGGTTTCTAGAACAAGTTTTATTACCTTGTACCAGTCACCAACAAATTGGATATCAAAAGTTTTTATGCCATCAAATGGAATTGGATAAAGAAGTTTCTATTTTCCAACCAAGTAGGGTTAGTATTGTAGAAGGTAGTTATAGCATGATACCAGAATTGAGTGCGAATTATGATTTAAAGATTGCTTTAAAAGTAGATTCTAAAACACAGTTAGAACGTATATCAAAACGAAATACGAAACAACAAACAAAACTATTTGAAGAAAAATGGATTCCTTATGAAAATAAATACTTTTCTTATTATGATATATTTCATCAAGTAGATTACTTATTTGATACAACCAAATTATACAAGTAACCCTTTTGTAAAAAAGGGTTTTCGTATATACTAATGTTCTAGGAGATAAAGAATGAAAAAAATACTTTTATTAACAACAGGAGGAACAATTGTTTCTTTACATACAAAAGATGGCCTAGTCCCATCAAATGAAGAACATGATTTATTATATTATTTAGGATCTATGAAAGATGATTACGCTATCACAATAGATAATATTTTTAATTTAGATAGTACTAATATTCAACCAGAAGAATGGGTGATAGTAGCTAAAAAAATAGATCAAGAAAAAAACAACTATGACGCTATTGTAATTACGCATGGAACAGATACAATGGCTTATACATCATCGGTATTATCTTATATGTTATTAGGAATAGAAATCCCAGTCGTTATAACAGGTTCTCAATTACCAATAGCCCATCCATTAAGTGACGCTATTATCAATTTACGATGTGCTTTTGAAATGGCTAATACTGCGATAGGTGGTGTATTTGTTGCTTTTAATAGACATATTATTTTAGGAACTCGAGCTTCCAAAGTAAGAACAAGTGGATTTAATGCTTTTGAGAGTATTAACGTCTTACCAGTAGGAATTATTAACTCAGATGGACTACAAATAAACCAATGGGCTGTACCAAAACAAACAAGTTATCAACTAAAAGAATCTTTAGATAGTCATGTTTTTTTATTAAAACTAACACCTGGAACAGATCCTCATATATTACCAGCAATGGCTAATTTAGGATGTCATGGTATTGTTATAGAAGCATTTGGAGCGGGTGGAATTAATTTTATTCGTAGAGATTTAGTTAGTATGTTAGATCAAATGCAAACATTAGATATTCCAATTGTTGTTTGTAGTCAATGTTTATATGATCGTAGTGATTTAAATCATTATGAAGTTGGTCGAAAAGCATTAGAAAAGGGAGTCATATCAGCTTATGATATGACTAGTGAAAGTGCTGTTACCAAATTAATGTGGGGACTAGGTCAACTAGATCAAGGAGAATTGAGAATTCCAATGATTAGAGAATTATTTGAAAAAAACTTAGTAGGAGAAATGGAATAAAAAGAAATAGATTGTATATTTCTTTTTTTATTGGGTAATTTATAGATAGGTGATACGATGATACAAGCTTTGTTTTTATTACTTATAGCAAGTGCAATGCATTTTATTTATGATTTCATTCCATATGATATAATTGGTCTTATTGTCCCAATCGATGAATCCATATTCCAACATATTAAATTAATATTTTATCCAATATTATTCTATTATCTGTACATAAAAAGATGGAATACAATAGTTATTGTACAATTAGTAAGTATTGTAAGCATGTTATTTATTTATTATTTTTATCGTTATGCGCTTAATATTGAAAGTGTTCCTATCGATATTTTATTAGTAGGCCTTATCTTTGTTATAATGCAATATATCGATACATTAGCCCTACAACATAATTGGATAACTTCTTCTAAAATAACAATACTATTTATCATGATTAGTATATTCTTATTAGGATATCTTACTATTTATCCACCTAATCTACCAATGTTTATAGAAGGAAATCCGATCAAATGATAAATTCTAATAACAAACAATAATAAATATGCTATAATGTCTTGGGGTGATACAATGTTCGCAAAACAAAGACAAGATGAAATAGTAGAAAGAGTAAATCAAGAAGGTGCTATTAAAGTAAAAGAAATAGCTTTAGAATTTAATGTTACAGAAGATAGTATTCGTAAAGATTTAACATTATTAGAAAATCAAGGAAAACTAACGAAAACATATGGTGGTGCAATTAAAATAAGAGATATGAGTCATGATTTTAAAGTAGAAGATAGAATTGGTAAAAACAACCATGATAAAACAACAATAGCTTCGAAAGCATGTACTTATATTGAAAATGGGATGACTATTTTTTTAGATATTTCTACTATTAATATAGAAATCGCAAAACTAGTAAAAGAATCAAACAAAGATGTAACGGTAGTAACAAATATGATTGATGTTTTGATTACGTTACTACATAGTAAAGTAAATGTTGTTTTTTTAGGAGGAACACTAAATCGTCGTGAAAAGGGATTTATTGGTAGTTTAACGATACAACAAATTGAAAATTATCAATTTGATTTAGCGTTTATTGGTTGTGTTGGCGTAGACTTCGAAAATGAACGTATTTATACTTATACAAGTGATGATGGACTTACTAAAAAATGTGCAATGAAGCATAGTCATCAAACCTATGTAGTATTAGAATCTAAAAAATTACAAACTAATGGAACCTATTGTTTTTCTAACTTAGAAGCATGTACTGGTTTTATTACAGAACAAGAAACAATAACAAACAATAACAAATAATAATAAATAATCTTGACTTTCCGACTTTTATTGCTATAATTTGAGTAACATCAATAACAAACAATAATAAAGGAGAGTTTTTTTATGCAAATAACTACTAGAATATTATCATTAAAAGAAAAAACAATGAATACAGATCGTTATGCTTCTATAGAACAAGCAAAGATTATTACTGACTGTTATAAAGAACATGCTGGAAAGTCCAAAATAATGCAACGTGCTTTTAGTTTAAAAGCAGCGTTAGAAAATTTAGAAATAACAGTAGATCAAGAAGAATTAATAGTAGGGAATCGTAGTAAAGGTATTCGTGCAGGAATTATCTTTCCAGAAAGTGGATGTAATTGGGTAGAAAAGGAAATAGATAGCTTATATACTCGTCCTCAAGATAAGTTTCATATTCGTGATCAAGATAAACAACTATTTCGTGAAGAGATATTTCCATTTTGGCATGGGAAATCAATGGAAGATGGTATTGATGAAGCATATGGAAAAGAATTAACTGCTATTTCAAAAGTAGTAAAAATAAATCAAAAAGATCATGCTCAAGGACATATTTGTCCAGATTGTAAAACGTGGTTACATACGGGTCCGACACAAATAAAAAAACAAGCAATGCAAGCATTGCTTCAAGAAAATACAAAAGAACAAGAAGAATATTATCAAGCAACTATTTTAGTAATGGAAGGGGTAGAAACATTCATTACTCGTTATCGAGATTTTATCAAAGAAATGATTGTTCAAGAACAACTAGATTCTAACCATTCCCTTTATCAAGTACTAGAAAACTGTGAAACATTATCAAAAGGTCCCGCAACTACTTATTTTCAAGCAGTACAATCTTTATGGTTTTTATTTGTAATATTACATATGGAATCAAATGCTTCTAGTTTCTCACCAGGAAGAATAGACACTTATCTATATCCTTTTTATCAAAAGGATATAGAGGAAGGTATTTTAGATAAAGAGAGTGCTTTAGAAATATTAGAATGTTTTTATATAAAATGTAATCAAATTGTTTATTTAAGAAGTAGTCATGGGGCTAAATATTTTGCAGGATTTCCTATCGGTTTTAATATTGCAATTGGTGGGGTTGATGAAAAAGGAGATCCTTTTGAAAATGATATTAGCTATTTATGTTTAGAAGCACAACAACATTTAGGATTACCACAACCTAATTTATCACTTAGAATCCATGAAAAAACATCGCAAGCATTACTAGAAAAAGCAATTCAAGTTGTTTCATTAGGAAGTGGAATGCCACAATTCTTTAATGATAAAAGTGTAATACCAGCTCTTATTGATTTAGGAATTGAAAAACAAGATGCACTAGATTATGCTATTGTTGGTTGTGTTGAACTTACAACACAAGGAAATAACTTAGGTTGGAGTGATTCGGCAATGTTTAATTTTAACAAGGTTTTAGAACTTACTTTGAATAATGGTAGATGCCTTATTACCAATCAACAACTAGGTTTAGATTTAGGAAACCTTACAACCTATCACTCTTATCAAGAAATAGAAGAAGCTTTAAAGAAACAAATTGATTATTTCCTAATAAAAATGATAGATGCATGTGAAGTTATTGAAAAAGCACATCAAAAATATTTACCCTCTCCATTTCTATCTAGTGTCATTCAAGGATGTTTAGAAAAAGGTATGGACGTAACAAGAGGTGGAGCAAAATATAATTTATCAGGTATTCAAATGATTCAAATTGCGAATCTATCCGATAGTTTAGCAGTACTAAAAGAACTAGTATTTGAAAAACAAAAAATATCACAAAAAGAATTATATCAAGCAATACTTGATAACTATCAAGGACATGAACAAACAAAAGCAATCATTGATCACTTAGGCTCACGTTATGGAAATGACATAGAATGGGTGGATGAATTAGGTGCAAATATAGCAATGTATTTTAAACAACAACTAAGTAGTTATACTAACTATCGAGGTGGAAAATATCATACTGGAATGTATACGGTTAGTGCTCATGTTCCGATGGGCGAAAATGTTGGTGCAAGCGTGGATGGAAGATTGTCACAAACTCCTTTAGCAGATGGGGGAATGTCTCCAGTATATGGAAGAGATACAAAAGGACCAACTGCATTATTAAAATCAGTAGCAAGATTAGATAATAGTTTAACAACAAATGGTGGACTATTAAATATGAAGTTTTTACCAAGTTTCTTTGATAAAAGTGGTATCCAAAAGTTCTCCTTATTACTAAGGGGATTTGTAGACTTACAAATACCCCATGTTCAATTCAATGTTGTCAATAAAGAAGACTTACAAAAAGCTCAAAAAAGACCAGAATTATACAAAGGATTAACTATCCGTGTAGCAGGTTATACTGCTTACTTTGTAGAACTTGATCATAAACTTCAAGATGAAATCATGGAACGTACTAGTTATGGAAGTATTGAATAAAGCCAATATATTTTCTATCAAACGCTTTGCAATTCATGATGGACAAGGACTGCGTACTACTATTTTTATGAAAGGATGTAATCTTCGTTGTGTTTGGTGTCATAATCCAGAAGGATTAGACATGCAACCGCAATATCAAATTCTTTCTAGGTGCATTCAATGTAATCGATGCAAGGAAATAGACACGGATAATCGAATTCAAAGTAAAGATGGAACATATAGCATAACAGGATCACAAAGTGTTCAAAAATACCAAGATGTTTGTATTATGGATGCCTTTGAATTAGATTGCCAACAATTAACAATCAATCAAGTTATTAAAGAAATAGAAGCAGATCAAGTCTTTTATCGAAATAATGGAGGAGTTACTTTTTCTGGTGGGGAACCTTTGTTACAACAACCATTCTTATTAGAATTATTACCTTTATTAAAACAAAAAGGAATTCATTGTGCTATGGAAACAGCACTTAATATTCCTTATTCTAAATTAGAAGAACTATTACCATATCTAGATCAAATATATATTGATTTAAAACTAGTAGATGACATAAAACATATTGAATACACAGGAGTATCCAATAGTTTCATTAAACAAAATATAACAAAATTATTACAAAGTAAATATGCTTTTAAAGTAACTATTCGAACTCCTTTAATACCACTCTATACAGCAACAATTGATAATATAGAAAACATAGCATGCTTTCTATCCAAACATAATAAAGAAACTAACTATGAATTATTAAACTATAATCCTCTTGCTATTCAAAAATATCAAGACTTATCAATTCCTTTTTGTTTTGAAGAAAACAAACCAATGTATTCAAAAGAAGAAATGAAACTATTTCAAAATATTGCTAAAAAATATTTAATAAATGTATCCATTTAGTGCTCTTAGGAGCACTATTTGTTTATATTTTATTTTTAAGGCTATACTTATCATGGTGATAAAATGGGTTTACAAGAACAGTTAGATGATCGTTTACAAATAGAAAGAAACTTTGATATTGTAAAAAGAGAATTAATAATAAAACAAGATAGTTATTATTTTTATTTTATTGATGGATTTATTAAAGATGAAGTAATGGAAAGAATGATGGAATTTTTCATTAAAACAATACCTGAAAATAGTGATATAAATAGGATTAGTGAACAACTAGTACCTTATGTAGAAGTAGAAATAAAAGAGAAATTAGATGAAATGATAGTTGCTATTCTTAGTGGTAGTTTACTGTTTGTATTCTCGAATCAAACAAAAGCAATATGCATTGATGTTCGAACATATCCGACTAGAGGCATGCAAGAACCGGAAGATGATAGGGTTTTAAGAGGGTCTAGAGATGGGTTTGTGGAAACCATTATTTTTAATACAGCGCTTATTAGAAGACGGATAAGAGATGAAAGATTGGTAATGGAATATATTTGTGTTGGTAGCAAGAGTAAGACAGATATTGTTTTAAGTTATTTAGATGGAGTAGTAGATAAAGAAGTAGTAACAAACCTAAAAAAACAACTAGAAAATATCCAGGTTCAAGCACTAACAATGGCACAAGAGAGTTTAGCAGAAGTATTAGTAGAAGGGAAATGGATTAGTCCTTTTCCCAAAGTCCGTTATAGTGAACGTCCAGATATGGCTAGTAGTTGTATTTTAGAAGGAAAAATCGTAGTGATTATTGATAATTGTCCTAGTGTTCTTATTTTACCAACATATTTCTTGGATTTTCTACAAGTTGCACAAGATTATTATATGCCACCAATGATTGGTACTTATTTAAGGATTGTAAGAATATTTGTGTTTTTTACTACTTTATTATTAACTCCTTTATGGTATTATTTTAATCAAAATCCAGAACTACTAAATGAACAGTTCTCTTTTTTGATTTTAAAAGATGTTACAAATATACCAATTATTTTACAATTTCTTATATTAGAATATACAATTGATGCTTTAAAACTAGCATCTTTAAATACACCTTCTTCACTAAGTGGTTCTTTTAGTATTTTAGGTGCTTTATTATTAGGTGATTTTGCAGTAAAATCAGGATGGTTTAATAGTGAGATTATTTTATATATGGCTTATGTCGCATTAGCAAATTTCACACTTCCAAGTTATGAAATGGGGTATGCTATTAAGTTTATGAGAGTCTTGTTTTTAGTTCTGATATGCCTCTTTCCAAAGTATGGACAATTACTAGGTATCGTTGTCTTATTTGTTGTTTTATATCGTTCGAAAACGATATCTAAACAAAGTTATTTATATCCGCTAATACCATTTGATTTTAGAGAATTAAAAAAAGTATTTATAAGAACAAAAATTAGATGAAATAGCTAGCTTTTTTGGTTTAATTCCTATACAATTGTAGGTAAATAGGGAGTGATTAAATGAAAGTTTCAACAAGAGGAAGATATGCATTACGTTTTATGATATATTTAGCCAGACATAATGAAGAAAAAAGAGTCTCATTAAAAGATGTGGCTAAAGAAGAAGATATTTCAGTGAAATATTTAGAACATATTGTTACACAATTATCGAGAGCAAATATGGTAGCATCTTCAAGAGGTGCAAAAGGTGGATATTGTCTAGTGAAACCAGCAGAAGAGTACTTAGTAGGAGAAGTGCTTGAAGTGGTAGAAGGTAGTCTAAGTCCAGTTGCTTGTATTGATTTACATGACTGTAATCGAGAAGTAGAGTGTCGTACATGTGATTTATGGAAAGGGTTAAAAGACGTTATATACGATTATTTAAACTCTTATACATTGCAAGATTTAGCTGATAAAAAACAAGAGAGTATCTGTTGATACTCTTTTTATGTGTAATAAAGTTAATTATCATAAATATTGCTCTATTGCTATACGGATGTTATGATAGTCAAGAAGTCATGAATGGTTTTCGTTCATCTTAAGGAGATAAAACAATGATATATAATAATATAAAAGAATTAGTTGGAAATACGCCAGTAGTAAAACTACAAGGATTCCAAAAAGAAGTAGAAAGTAAAGCAACTATGATTGCTAAATTAGAGTCTTACAACCCTAGTGGTTCTTGTAAAGATCGTATTAGTCAAGCAATGATTGAAAAAGCAATAGAAGATGGGTTTATTAATCAAGATACGATGATTATCGAACCTACTAGTGGAAATACAGGTATTGGTTTAGCTGCTATTTGTGCTAGTATGGGATTAAAGATAACATTAGTAATGCCAGAAAGTATGTCTTTAGAAAGAAGAAAGCTAATTCAAGCTTATGGTGCATCCATTGTTCTATCACCAGCTAGTAAAGGGATGCAAGGGTCTATTGATATGGCAAAACAATTACAACAAGATAATCCAAATAGCTTTATTTGTGATCAGTTTCATAATCCTGCCAATCCAATGATGCATTATACAACAACTGGTCCAGAATTATGGCAACAAATGGATGGAAATATAGATGTATTTGTAGCGGGTGTAGGAACAGGTGGTACAATTAGTGGGATTGGTAAGTATTTGAAAGAACAAAATCCAAATATTGAAATAGTAGCTATTGAGCCAAGTGATAGTCCATTGTTATCAAAAGGAACAACTGGACCTCATAAAATTCAAGGTATTGGAGCAAACTTTATACCTGGTACATTAGATACCGCTATTTATGATCGTATTATTCCAGTAGGAATCGAAGATGCTTTAAATAGTGCTAAAATCGTTGCTAAAAAAGATGGTATTTTAGTAGGGATATCAAGTGGAGCAGCATTATTTGGTGCTAGTGTATTAGCTTTAGAAAAGAAATATCAAGGAAAAACAATTGTTATTTTATTACCTGATGGAGGAGACCGTTATTTTTCAACTGATTTATTTTAGGAGGAACTATGAATATTGATAGTAAGTTAATGAAGAAAATAATTTTTATGATTAGTTATACGATTTTATTTTTTATGGCATTATTAAATTTAGATACCGTACTATATTATTGTAATACAATGATTAGTGTTTTATTTCCTTTTTTATTAGGAGCAGCTATTTCATTTATTTTAAATATACCAATGATGTCCATTGAAAAGAGAATTACAAATAAGTTTAAAAAGAAATCAAAATTAGTAAGACCACTTAGTTATTTTGGAGCATTGGGTTTTGTTTTATTTTTAATGGGAATTGTTATTTTTATTGTAATGCCAGAATTAACAGCAACGATTATATCTTTATCAAAAACTCTAGAAACATTTCTTCCTCAAGCCATTGAGTGGTTAGAATCAATGATAGAAAATCCAGAAATTATTACATGGTTAGAAAGTTTACAAGTGAATTGGGAATCAATTATTGATAGTGTAGTTTCTATTACAAAAGGAAGTTTAACAAATGTTATTAGTTCTTCTTTTGAAATTACAAAAACAATCATTAGTGGTTTAGTGAATTTCTTTATAGGACTTATTTTTTCTTGTTATGTGCTATTACAAAAAGAAACATTATGTTATCATCTAAAGAAAATCATTTATGCTTTTTTAGATAAAACAAAAGCAAGACAAGTAATAGATATATTAAAACTAACAAATACAACATTTTATCATTTTATTACAGGACAATGTTTAGAAGCTTTGATTTTAGGTTTTATGTTCTTTGTAGTAATGATTGTATTACAAATGCCTTATGCATTATTGGTAGGAGTTTTAATTAGTGTAACAGCATTAATACCAATTGTAGGAGCTTTTATAGGATGTTTTGTTGGAGCATTTTTAATCTTGATGGTTAATCCAATGCAAGCAGGATTGTTTGTAATTATCTTTCTAGTATTACAACAAATAGAAGGAAATATTATTTATCCTCAAGTAGTTGGTAATTCAGTAGGATTACCTTCTATATGGGTATTGTTTTCTGTGGTAGTAGGAGGAAACTTATTTGGTGTGTTAGGAATGTTATTATTTATACCAATTAATTCTGTACTTTATACACTATTTAAAAAGAAAGTAAACAAGCTTCTAACAAACAAAAAATTAGTAATAAAAAAATAAGACGATCGTCTTATTTTTTATTTGCCATGTCTTCTAATGCATCGCCTGTTAAACGATACGTAGACCATTCTTTCATTACAATAGCTCCTAATGAAAGATAGAAGTCAATACTTGGTTGATTCCAATCCAAACATGCCCATTCTAATCTACCATAATCATTTTCTTTACAAATACTAGCTAATTTTTGTAAGAATTGTTTTCCGTATCCTAAATGACGATGTTCTTTTAAAATAAATAAATCTTCTAAATAAATTCCAGGTTTTGCTAGGAAAGTAGAAAAACTTGTAAAATAGATAGCAATCCCAACATCACTACCATCGACACTTCCTAATAAAACAAAGGCAACAGGGTTATCAAATAACCATTGTTCTAATAAGGATTCAGTTGCTTGAACATCCTCTAACATATCTTCATAAACTGCTAATTGTTTGATAAAAAAGAGTATTGTTGGAATATCTTTTTTAGTTGCTTGACGAAATTGTAAGTTCATATATATACCTCCTAATCCATATCATATCATTTTCTTTTACTTTATGATATAGTAAATAAAAAGGTGGTAAAAAGATGAATGAATATGTAAAAAAAATAACAAAAGAAGTATTAAGCATTGATAGTCCAACTGGATATTGCCAAGATGTTTGTGAATATGTAGAAAAACAAGCACAGTCTCTTGGTTATCAAACAAAACGTAGTGTAAAAGGAAATGTATTAATTTATGTACCAGGTACTAGTGAAAAAACAATTGGTATATGTGGTCATGTTGATACATTAGGATTAATGGTACGTAGTATAAAAGCAGATGGAACATTAGCTTTTACAAATATAGGAGGACCTATCATTCCTACTTTGGATGGTGAATATTGTCGTATTATAACAAGAGATAAGAAAGTATATACGGGAACTATTTTAAGTAACTCACCAGCAGCACATGTATTTAAAGATGCAAGTAGTGTCGCTAGAGAATGTGAAACGATGCATGTTCGTATTGATGAAGTTGTCAAAAATAAAGAAGATGTACAAGCGTTAGGAATGAATCATGGTGATTATATAGCGATTGATCCTAAAACAACGATTACAGATAGTGGTTTTATTAAATCTAGATTCTTAGATGATAAACTAAGTGTTGCTTGTTTTTTTGGAGTATTGAAAGAATTAAAAGAAAAGAAGATTGTTCCTAGTAATAATACTATCTTTATTATTTCTACTTATGAAGAAGTAGGGCATGGTAGTAGTCATATTCCTAGTGAAATTAGTGAATTATTAGCAGTAGATATGGGGTGTGTTGGCAGTGATTTAGCATGTAGCCAATATGATGTTAGTATTTGTGCCAAAGACTCTAGTGGCCCATATGATTATGAACTAACTTCTAAGTTAATTAATCTAGCAAAAGATAACCAATTAAACTATGCAGTAGATATTTATCCATTCTATGGAAGCGATGTCAGTGCTGCCTTGCGTGGTGGTAATGATATTCGAGGTGCATTAATTGGCCCAGGAGTGCATGCAAGCCATGGTATGGAAAGAACTCATATGCAGGCAGTAGAAAACACAATCGCATTAATATTAGCTTATTTACAAGCATAAAGAGCATCCATTGGATGCTCTTTAACTTTTAGCATTAAATTTAGTTTTGCAATTAGGACAAGTAACACTAATCTTACCTTTTCCTTTTGGTACTCTTGTAATTCGTAAACAATTTTTACATAAAAGATATTTATGTGACTTATCAGCTTGTTGTTTTTTAACTAATTCTACTCTTTTACGAATAGGTTTTGTCATTCTTAGATAAGTTTCATTTTCTTGTCTTCTAGCATATATCTTCTTTGAGTAAGTACGATAAACATTATACATCAAAATAACCCATACAAAGCTAGATAATATAGCACTTCCTATCACTAAATTAATAACAATTAAAACAATAGAAATCACTAAAATAAAACTACTTAATTGATCATGACCATAACGACCATAAGCAAAACGATACATCATATTTTTAAATTTACTCATTCTATTCTCCTATTAATTCTGTTTCACTACTACATGAGGATAAGGAATACTAACTCCTTGTCTATCAAATTCTTCTTTCACTTTTATTCTACAATCAGATAATAACTGGAATCCACTAGGTCCATCTTTCGTAAAAATAGTAGCACGTAAACAAATACTAGAATCTTTTAACTCTAAACAATGAATCGCTATTTGTTCCACCCCTTCTTTCACTTCTTCTGGTGTTCTTTGATCCACACACAAAGGGTGATTTCTAGTGACATCTTGCATAATTTTAGACGCTAAATGAATATCACTATCATAACTAATATCCATTAATAAATGATTTGCTTTATTAGATTCAATATTTGATATATTTTCAATAACAGCACTATTCATAATAGTATTAGGAATAATAACCTGTGTTTTTTCTAATGTCTCTATTACTGTATGACGCAAAGTAATATCAAATACCTTTCCTCTAATATTTTTATCAACCACATAAACAGTATCTCCAATAAGATAAGGCTTATAAGTAAAAATTAACATTCCATTAATCATACTACTAGCTGCTTCTTGACAAGCTAAACCAACTAAAATAGCAGCCATCCCCCCACTAGCTAATAAGGTAGTAGCTAATGAATCTAATCCTTTTATTTGAGATAAAAATGTTGTTAAAAATATAAGAATTAAAACATATTTTTTTAAACGTAAATACACTTTAGGGTCAGCCCATTTCTTTTTAATTAATTTAGTGCAAGCTACATTTAAAATAACTATCAATAACAAAGTAAAACCTAATGTACTAGTAGTACTTAATAATCCATTTACAAATAAACTATCGATTGTTTCAAACATAATATCATTTCTCCTTTTATCAATCATAAACTATTCTTATATTTTTATCAAGTCAGAGCATACTATAATATAGGAGTGATTGTATGAAAAAAAGATATGTTATTTTACTAACAACCTTTTTTGTTAGTACCATTTTCTTTGTTAGTATTAGTATGTATCTTTTTACTAGTATCTTTATCCCTAACTTTAATTATTTAGATGAACTAGTAAATCCCATACATGCAACAAGTACAGTAGAATCAAAAGAATATATCCAAATAGAAGAAAACAATCAAATACTACAAGGATATTTATCTTGTAGTGCTAGTAATATTTATGTTTTAGTAGTACATGGTTATGGTGGTGCTGGTCAAGAAATGGATTGGGCTAGTAGTAATTTTATTGAGATGGGATGGAATGTATTAGCAATAGATTTACAAGGGAATGGTAGTAGTGAAGGAAATGTCACTACACTAGGAACTAAGGAACAAGAGGATATTGTTGCTTGGATAAATTATCTAGTAGATTTTGATTCAGAAAGTCAAATTATATTATATGGTGTTAGTATGGGTGCTGTAACCATATTAAATGCCTTAGATAATGAATTACCAACCAATGTAAAAGCAGTAATCGAAGATAGTGCTTTTACTAGTATCTATGAACTATTTGAATATCATTTAAACTATAGCTTATCCTTATCTACATTTCCTTTATTATTTCTAACTAAAATATATGCTAGTGTTTGTTTAGGAATCAATATTGTAGAAGGCCCCATCGATAGTCTTGCTAGTAATACCATACCCATCTTATTTATCCATGGTCTAGATGATATATGTGTTCCTGTTTCTATGGCTCAAGAGTTGTATGATGCATGTACTAGTGAGAAACAATTATATTTAGTTGAAGATGCAGGACATGTAGCTAGTAATGAAGTGGATAAAGATTACTGGAATGTGATTAAGGAGTTTATTGGTCAATATGTTGACCAATAATAGAATAGAAATAGTATATTGGTTGTATTTTTTATAGATTTCATTATAATAGAGAACAATAAATATACTATACAAGGGGGAAAAGAAATGATTGATGGACATGTCCATTTAGAATATGGACCACTTACAAAAGAATATGTTTTAGAATTTGTAGAACAAGCTAAAAAAATGGGAGTTACTGTTTTACATATGTTAGATCATACACATCGTTTTCAAGAATTTGCACCAATATATGAAGAACTAAAAGAAATTCCATGTCAAAAAGCATGGTTAGACTTAAAAGTATTAGAACCATTATCTGTATATCATCAACTAATTGAAGAAATAAAAGCAATGGACTTAGAAGTAGAAGTTCGTTTTGGATTAGAAGTATGTTATGTACCTCGTCATGAAAACTTAATTCGTGAATTAGTACAAGCATATCCTTATGACTTTATGATAGGATCAGTTCATTCTATTGATGGTAAATTATATGATATGGTATTTTCAAAAGAAATATTATGGCAAGCTTATGATGTAGATGCTATTTATAAAAGATATTATGAAATTATATTTGATTTAGTAAAATCAAATATATTTAGTCAATTAGGTCATGTGGATACAGTAAAAATGTTTAACTATTATCCAACATATGATTTAACAGAGACTTATCATGAACTAGCAAAACTACTAGTAGAACATCATGTGTTAGCAGAAAATAATAGTCGTTGTCATTATAAATATAAACATCCAGAATTAGGATTAGCTCCTGATTTAATGAAAATATTAAAAGAACATGAAGTTTCTTTTATCGCATCTAGTGATGGACATTTACCTAAAGAAGTAGGATTTTATTTAAAAGAACTATATCAACAAATAGAAAAGTAGCTTAGCTACTTTTTATTATGTATACAAATTAGATAGATTGTACTAAAAATTATACAAAACCATAAAATAATTCATTAAAAATAGAAAAATAACAAATTAATACACATTTTAGTAGACAAAACACATTGTATACAATATAATCAGTCCTAACTTAAAGAAAGGGAAGAGAGTTATGGAAACGAAAAGAGTTTTAAACTTTTCTGCAGGACCTTCAATGTTACCTGTAGAAGTATTAGAAAAAGCAAGAGAACAAATGTTAAACTATGGCAATAGTGGAATGAGTGTAATGGAAATGAGTCATAGATCCTCTTCCTACTTAGCAATTTTTGATAATACAAAAGCATTATTAAAAAAAGTAATGAATATACCAGAGGGATATGAAATTGTCTTTATCCAAGGTGGAGCAACACAACAATTTTCAATGATTCCTATGAATTATTTAAAAAATGGGAAATCTGATTATGCAGTAACAGGTGCTTTTTCTAAAAAAGCAATGCAAGAAGCAAAGAAGTTTGGAGATGTTCGTATTGCATTTGATGGAGCATCTAATCAATACAAAGATATACCTAGTCAAGAGGAGTTACAATTAGATAATACTGCTAGTTATGTACATTATTGTGCCAATAACACTATTTATGGAACAGAATGGAAATATGTTCCTGAAACAAATGGAGTACCTATTATTTGTGATATGTCATCTAATATTTTATCTAAACCAGTAGATGTTTCTAAATATGGGATGATTTATGCAGGAGCACAAAAAAACATGGGGATTGCAGGATTAGGGGTTGCTATTATAAAGAAAGAATTATTACAACCAGTACCTGAAAGAACACCAGTATTATTGGATTATACATTACAAATAGAAAATGATTCGATGTATAATACACCACCAGCATATGCTATTTATGTATTAGGATTAGTACTTGAATGGATTGATGGATTAGGTGGTTTAGAAGCAATGGAAGTAAAGAATAAAGAAAAAGCAGCTATTTTATATGATTATTTAGATAGTAGTGATTTTTATAAAACACATAGTAACAAAGAGAATCGTTCTTTAATGAATGTTACCTTTGTAACTGCATCAAAAGAATTAGATGACTTATTTGTAAAAGAAAGTATTAAACAAGGCATGACAAACTTAAAAGGGCACCGTTCTGTGGGAGGAATTCGTGCATCTATTTACAATGCAATGCCAAAAGCTGGTGTAGAGCAGTTAGTAGCGTTTATGAAAGAGTTTGAAGAGAGAAATAAATAGGGGAGTCATATGTATAAAGTAAAACTATTAAATGAAATTTCATCTTATGGACTGGATCGATTTGATGAAAATTATGAGTATAACAAAGATATGGAAAACGAGGATGCAATTCTTGTAAGATCGGCTTCTTTACATGAATATCCATTACATCCATCATTAAAAGCAATAGCTAGAGCAGGTGCAGGGGTAAATAATATACCTATTGATAAATGTAGCGAAGAGGGAATCGTTGTATTTAATACACCTGGGGCGAATGCCAATGCAGTAAAAGAGTTAGTATTATGTTCATTGTTCCTATCATCAAGAAAAATCATTGAGGGGATTCATTGGGTTCAAGATCAAAAGGGAGATAAAGAAGTAGGTAGTAAAGCAGAAAAACAAAAATCACAATATGTTGGACCAGAAATTGAAGGAAAAAAATTAGGGGTTATTGGTTTAGGTGCTATTGGGGTGAAAGTAGCAAATAGTGCAATTGATCTAGGGATGGAAGTATGGGGATACGATCCATTTCTATCATTAAGTGCAGCATGGGGAATGTCACGCTATGTAAAACCAGCAACGACATTAGATGTTATTTTTAAAGAATGCGATTATATTACATTACATGTTCCTTCTACTAAAGAAACAAAAGGATTTATGAATAAAGAATCTTTTGAAAAAATGGTAGATGGTGTATGTATCTTAAATTTTGCTAGAGGGGATTTAGTAAATAACCAAGATTTAATAGAAGCACTTACTTGTAACAAAGTAGGAAAATATATTAGTGACTTTGCATGTGCAGAATTAATAGGTGTGGAAAATGTTGTTTTATTACCACACTTAGGAGCATCTACACCAGAATCTGAAGATAATTGTGCAAAGATGGCAGTAAAAGAGATTCGTGAATATTTAGAAAACGGAAATATTACAAACTCTGTAAACTTCCCAGAAGTAGTGCAACCTAGAGAAACAACACAACGTATGTGTGTTATTAATAAGAATGTTCCAAATATTCTTGCAACTATTTCAACAGTATTTGCTAGTCATAATATGAATATCGAAAATATGGTAAATAAAGCAAAGGGAGAATATGCTTATACCTTAATCGATACAAATGAAGAAATCACACAAGAAGTAATAGATCATATTACTTTAGTAGAAGGCATTGTGAATGTCCGTGTAATAAAATAAGCTAAGCAATTTCTTGCTCAGCTTTTTATTTTACAATTATTTTAAAATACCACAAAGGCATTATATCGACTAACATATATCTTGGTAAATCATAGGCATCATCACTACTTTTTAAACTATGAAATTGATTATAAGAAAAAGCCAAAATAGTTCCTTGTTCTTCTAATACTTCTTTACATAATTCACTACTAATACCATAAGGATAAGCAAAATAATCATTACTTACTATTTGAGATTGATAATCTATCAACAAATCCTCTTTACTTAAAACAGTAACATAAGCATTATCATCTTGATCTCTATGATGTAAATCATAAGTATGAGAATAATAAGCAATAGTATCATTTTCTTCTAACATATCACTTGTTAAATAGGTATAATTAGAAGATACACTATCTACTTTTGAACCAATAACAAAAGCAGTAGCTACAAAACCATATTTTTCTAAAATAGGCTTTATTACTGTATAGGTATCAATATGACCATCATCTATTGTAATCACAACACTCTTACTAGGAATATCTGCATCATGATAATAATAATCAGCAACTTCTTCCATTGTTAGTGTTTGATATCCTTGATCATATAAATATTGCATTTGTTGAGTGAAAGTAGATACGCTAATAGTATAAGGATCATCGCTATAATCACTCTCTTTTAATTCATCACTAACAACACTATGATAACCAACTACTGGTAATCCAGTACGTTGATACATAATATAAGTTATCATAAATATAGGAATCAATAACAAGAAATATCTCTTTTTCATTAAACTTCCAAACCATCAAAACAATCTGTTTTTAAAACCAAAACAAAAGCAAATACCAAGAAAATAAGGGTTACCATAAAAATAGTATAACTACTAGAATAAGTATAAACAACACCAAAACAATAACCAAATATAGCCTTACCTATAGATAAACTAGCATTCAATGAAGTAATAGCAGTACCTAAAACCAAAGGATTTGTTACTTGGCGAATATAAGTTAAATTTCCAACCGTACCAATACCAACACCAAAACAATGAACTACAGACACCATTAAATATAATGTTAAACTACTAGTAAGAGAAAAAACAGTATAACGTAACAACATTGTTCCAATTGCAAATAAATAATAATTTTTAAAACCAATTTTATGCATAAACTTAACAGCTACTGCTAAGAAGAATGCTTCTGGTAAAACAGTAATAAAAGTAACCATACTAATTGCTGAAGCACTAGCTCCTAATGTAGTAGTTAAATGATTTCCTTGGAAAGTTAATGCTGCTTCACTAACACCAGATGTAAAAATAGCAACAACAAGAATGAAAAGGAATTGTTTATTTTTTAATAAAACACCAATAGAACCTTTATTTTTTTCTTTTTCTTCTTTTGTCACTGTTGTCTTAGGAAAATTTAAAGTTGCTCCAAAAGCAAAGACTAACAAAATAGCATAAACTGCAAACAAAGGACCATCTAAACCAAAAGCATCCGCTAGGAATCCAAGTCCAGTACCAGCTAACATATAACCAAGTGATCCACTACCACGAATAGAACCATAATTACCATGAGTTTCATGACAATAATTAGTAGCAATCGTATCACTCATTGGAATAGCTCCTAAACGAACAGCTTCCAAAGCGATAGCACACAGAATAATAGCAGGATATACAAGGGCTTTATGATAGAAATATAAAACAACCAAAGAACCTAATACAGCCACACGTACTAATAAAACATATTTTTGAGTCTTATCTCCAATAATACCCCAAATAGGCATTAAACAAACACTAACTAATAAACTTGTAGAAGTAATCAAACCAATTTGTGTACCAGTTAAACCTCTACTACTTTCTAAATAAACATTAATATAAGGTATAAAAGCTCCTATTGCACCGAAATAGAACAAATAGAACAATTTAAAACTAAAAAGACTTTTATCAATTTTCATAACAGTTCCTCCTTAGGACATTATAAATGTTTCATAAAAAAAGTAAATTCATTTTTAAAAATAGAAAATAACTGCTATAATACAAAAAAAGAAGGAGACTATTATGGAAGAAATGGAAAATTGCCCAAAATGTCAATCAACATATACCTATTTTGATGGAGTAATAAACGTATGTCCTGAGTGCACTTATGAATGGATACCAGGAACAACACAATCGCAAGAACCAGTTATTAAAGATAGCAATGGTACTATCTTAGAAGATGGAGATAGTGTTATAGTAATAAAGGATTTAAAAGTAAAAGGAAGTTCTTCTTCCATTAAGATTGGAACAAAAGTAAAAAATATTCGTTTACTTTATGAAGCTAGAGATGATCATGATATTGAATGTAAAATAGATGGATTTGGTGCTATGAAACTAAAATCATCGGTTGTAAAGAAAAATTAGTTGTTTATTCTAAAAATAGTTACGATTTTTATTTTAAAAGTAGTATAATATTCTTGTTAAAAACAAAAGAGGAGGCGTATTATAATGAAAAACATCGTTAAAACAGACAAAGCACCAGGAGCTATTGGACCATATAGTCAAGGAGTAAATGTTGGAAATTTATTTTTCTTTTCAGGACAAATTCCTTTAGATCCAGAAACTGGAACAATGCCTGCAGGTATTGAAGCACAAACAAAACAATCTTTAAATAATGTAAAAGCATTATTAGAAAGTCAAGGATTAGGATTTGAAGATGTTGTGAAAACAACTGTATTTTTAGATAGTATGGATGATTTTGCATGCGTAAATGAAATTTATGCTACTTACTTTGTAGAACCATATCCTGCTAGAAGTGCAATAGAAGTTGCAAAATTACCAAAAGGTGCGTTAATAGAAGTGGAGGTTATTGCTTCTAAAGGATAAACAGAAAATTATCTTTTTATCTAGACGTAGTCAGTATGTATCATTTAAAGTATATAGTAGTGGAGAGTTTACTATTTACTATGACGAAAAGCCATTTAATACAAATGGTTTTTTATTTTGTATAAATTTGTTTAAAATTTAAAAAAAAGAGCATACATTATTACATGGAAACAAAATAATAGCATATAGTATACCAGGAGGGAGAATATGGAAATTACTGTAAATTGGGTTCGTGATGATGAAGAATTAAATGAGTTTTATGAGTGGAAAGATTATGATGATATCGAAGTGATTACAAAATATCAATTGATTTGTGTTGATGATGAAACAATGAAAGATATGATTTATGGTTGTTTTGATTTATTAGATAGTCATTATTTTCAACAACTATTAGTAGTATCTAATAAAAAAACATCTTTATGTTTAGAAATCGATAAATCAGGCAAACTTATTTATCGTGGGACTTTTGATTTAAAAAGCCAACGAAATATGATAAATAAAGTAAAAAATAGTACTTATCAAACATTAACTTATCGTATGCATGATGAAGGATTAGCGAAAGAATATGGTTTAACTAGAAAAGAAAGAACAAAAAAACAATACCTAGAAGATAAAATAGATCAAATGTATGTTGAAGAATATGATCAATTTATGACAATGTGTCATCAAATAGGTATTAAAGAAAAAGAATGTTTATCTAAATATATTTTATTAAAAAAGAAAATGGAAAAAGGATATACCTTTCTCCATGAATTATTATATAACGAATATGTTCTCAATCAATAATCAAACAATGTTTGATTATTTTTTAATTGTAATACCAATCTTTCGTTCTACCTTTGCTAGTTTCTTACGAGCAATATTACGTGCAACAGTAGCCCCTTGTAATAAAACATCATCTAAATAACTACCTTTAATAATCTCTTGATAACGCTCTTGAATAGTTGTTAATTCTTGACCTAATATTTCAGCTAAATCTTTCTTGAAAACACCATAACCAACTCCAAGATATTGATTTACAATATCTTGAATTGTTCTATCTGTAAGAATAGAATATATTTCTAACAAGTTAGAAATACCTGGTTTATTAGTACGATCAAAAGCAATAATACCATCACTATCAGTGACTGCCGACATAATTTTCTTTTTAGAAACAGCAATATCATCTAAAATATAAATACATCCTTTTCCAGCTTCATCAGATTTAGACATTTTTTTAGTAGGATCTTGTAAATCCATAATACGTCCACCGACTTTAGCAGTTAATGGTTGAGGGATAGTGAATGTATCACTATAACGACGATTGAACTTTTCAGCAACATCACGAGCTAATTCAACATGTTGTTTTTGATCTTCTCCAACCGGAACAAAATCAGGATCATACATTAAAATATCAGCACTCATTAAAGAAGGATAATTAAAAATACCTGCTCCTATTGATTCATTTTTTGCTAATTTATCTTTATATTGAGTCATTCTTGCTAAATCACCCATTCCCACCATACAACCTAAATACCAACCTAATTGAGCATGTTCTAAAATATCAGATTGTAAAAATAAAGTTACTTTGTTAGGATCTAAACCTGCAGCTATATATAAAGCAATTAAATCCTTTGTATTTTTTCTTAACTCTTTTGGTTCAATATAAACAGTCATTGAATGAAGATTAGCAATAAAGATATACATATCATATTCATCTTGGTAGCTAACAAAAGGTTTAATAGCACCTATATAGTTTCCTAAAGTTACTCTCCCTGTTGGTTTAATACCACTTAACATTTTTTTCATAAATAAATTCTCCTTACCTAATAACCATTATTATACGGTAAAAAAAAGAAAAAAGAAATAGTAAAAGCAGGGATATGGTAGTATAATAAGCGTATTGGAGGGCGATTTCAATGATACGTATATATACAGCACCAAGCTGTGCTTCTTGCCGTAAAGTAAAAGCATGGCTAAAAGAACATGACATTGCTTATGTTGAAAAAAACATCTTTGCAACACTACTTCGTAAAGAAGAATTAAAAGAACTTTTAGAACGTAGTGAAAATGGTACAGATGATATTATTTCAAAAAGATCAAAAATAATAAAAGAACAAAATATTGATTTAGATGATATGTCTATGAATGCATTAATCACTTTTATTCAAGAAAATCCATCAATCTTAAAAAGACCAATTATGATTGATAATAGACGTTTTCAAGTAGGTTATAATGCAGAAGAAATTCGTGTATTTATCCCAAGAGAATTAAGACAACTTGCAGAATGCTGTCCATCAACAGATTCATGTCCACAATTCAGACTTGATAGCAAAGTAACATTACAAGATTTATATGATAAAAATTTTGATTGTAAAAGAGAACAAAAAGGAGAATTATAATAATCCTCCTTTTTTTAATGCTCGAACTACCTTGCTAGGACAGTTTGTTGTATAAGTTAAATCATATTTTTTAATAATTTTATAAAACTCTTCTAATCCTAATTCAGGATCAGTTACTTCAAATTCCAATTCAAAATCAGTTGTTTGACAATATTCATTCTTATCAATGGATAACATTCCTAAAGGTAATGGTATATCACAACGGTAAGTAGATAAACAAAGTGCTGGTTTTATATCTGTTTGTTCTATATTATATCCTTTTAAAATAGTAACTATTTCATTTTCTACTTTTTCTTGATGCATTAGCTTTTTAACGATACTAGCATCAATCATTATATTTGTTTCATGACTACCAATTATTTTATCCTTTTCTTTTAAAGTGAATTCATATGTATTTTCTTTTTGACGAATACGTAACATTAATTTGTTTTTAGAAATGTTTGGATGTGTAAAGTATTGATTTATTTGAGTATATGATTTTGATATTTGTTTTTGATAATCTTGGATGATTTGATGATAAGTTTCTTTGTTTAAAAGTAATTTAAATTCTATTTCATGAAGTTTTTCCATATTTACCCCCTTTTCATTATTCTATACTATAATTTTTATAGACGCTAGTATATAATAGAAAAAAAGGAGTTTGAACAATGGATAGATATACAATAGTAGCTAGAAAAGATGAATTATCTTTATCTTTAAAAGAAGCTTTAAAAGAAAAATTGGATAGTCATTTAATATGGGATACATTGCATCCACAATTAGTAATTAGTATTGGTGGAGATGGAACAATGTTAGAATCAGTACATACTTATTTAAGAGAAGGAGCTTCATTTGTAGGGCTTCATACTGGTACTTTAGGATTCTTTACAGATTATAAAAGAGAAGAAGTAGATCAATTAGTATCTGATATTTTAAAGAAAGAATATCGTTTTGAAAATAGAAACTTATTGGATGTGAATGTTTATTATAATCAAGAAAAACGTCATTATTATGCTTTAAATGAAGTTCGTTTTGATCATGGTTTTATGGCACAGGTAATGGATGTATATATTAATGGAGAGTTATTAGAAACATTTAGAGGGAATGGTGTATGTGTTTCAACACCTTCGGGATCAACTGCTTATAATAAGTCATTAGGGGGAGCTATTATTTATCCAGGACAACCATTAATGCAATTAACAGAAGTAGCAGGGATTGGTCATAATGCTTATCGTTCTTTAGGATCTAGTCTTATTTTAACGGATAAACAAGTGATTTGTTTAAAAGGAAAAGATTTAAAGAATATTTCGGTAGATCATTTATCTTATTCTTTTGATCATGTAGATAAAATAGAAATATCATTGTCTTCTAAAGTAGTACCATTTATTGAATATCGTCAATTATCATTTATTCAAAGAATTAGAAGAGCGTTTATTTACGAATGATAACCATTGTATCTAAGCATCTTGAGGGTATTTCTTTAAAAGAATATCTTTATTCTATGGAAATAAGTAGAAAAGCATTAAAAGATATTAAATCAAAAGGAGATATTCTTGTAAATGGTTTACATCAAACAGTACGTTATTTAGTAAAAGAAGGGGATCGTATAGAAGTTATTTTTCCTAAAGAACAACATACGATGTCTTTCTATCCAATGGATTTAACAATATGTTATGAAGATGATCATTATCTTATTATTTATAAACCAACTAATTTACCTTGTATTCCTACTAAAAGATATCCTCATCATACACTAGCAAATGCATTAGTATCTTATTATCATCAAAATAATATTCAAGCTACTGCTCATTTTGTAAATCGTTTAGATAAGGATACGCAGGGATTATTACTAGTTAGTAAAACAAGACAAGGACATGCTCTTTTATCAAAAGATATTAAACAAGTAAAAAGAGTCTATTATTGTATGGTAGAAGGTATTCTAGAAGGTACAGGTATCATTGATACAAAGATTATAAAAAAAGAAGACAGTTATCAAAGAATAGTTTCTAGTCATGGCAAACAAGCTATTACACACTATCAAGTAATAAAACAATATAAAGATAAAACATTAGTAGAATGTGTTCTAGAAACAGGAAGAACACATCAAATAAGGGTCCATATGGCACATATTGGACATCCATTATGTTTTGATACAATATATGGAGCAAGCCAAGAAGGAACCTATTATTTAGAGAGTATTTATATACAATTTATCCATCCTTTTACAAATCAAGTTGTTTGTATAGATAATCGAAAAGTAATATAAATTATTATTTTTAATCCTTATATTTGAGAAGAAAAATAAAATATGATAAAATTATAAAAACGGGAAAATAATGGAAGTAGGAGAGGTTATGGGGAAAAAGAAAAAAAGTATCTTAATAGTAATATTGGTTGTACTAGTGGCAGCAGGAGCTTGTGCTGGCTATGTGTACTGGAAAACACCAACATTACATGCATTAGAAGACACAGTGTATGTAGAATATGGACAAGAGGTTTCTATTGAATTAGAAGATTATATAGACTTGGCTTATGTAAGTGATGCAACTTACCAAGACATGAAAGAAAATTGTGTTATTTCACATAACTTTAGTGATATTACAAATCCAACAACTGGTGTATATGCATTATACTTTGCGTATGACAGTGAATTGTTACATATTAATATTGTAGTTAGTGATACTACTGCACCAACATTTGATGATGTGCTAGCGTATGTCGAAATATTTGGGAAAGTAGATATTGAAGAAGATATCTTAGCAAACTTCTCATGTACAGACCAAAGTCAAGTATCTCTTTCATTAGATGATAGTGAAGTAGACTACTCACAAATTGGGGAACAAACAGCATCTATTATTGCAACAGATAGTGCAGGGAATCATGCTAGTTATGAAATTACATTAAATATAACCAAAGAGATAACTTCTATTACCTATGAAAGTGAAGCTATGTATGTAGGTGATACGTTCACTTTTTCACCTACTATAGGCCAAGATGTAACCTATCAATCAAGCGATCAAGATATAGTTGTGATTGATTCTAAAGGACTAGTGACAGCAGTTACTTCTGGTAAAGCAACAGTTACTGTTTCTACAGGTGATATTACTGCAAAATGTGAAATAGAAGTAGTTTCTTCTTTGTCACCAGATGAGGCAGCATACGATAGTACAAATAGCGATTTTGAAGAGGAAGAAGTAGAAGAGGAAGAAGAACAAGAAGTAGAAGAAGAACAAGAAGAGGAAAGCGAAGATAGCAGTGAGTCATCAGATAGTTCATCAAGTAACTCAAGTTCATCTAGCAGTTCGAGTTCATCAAGCAGTTCAAGTTCATCAAGTAACTCTAGTTCATCAAATAGTTCAAGTTCATCAAGTGATTCAAGTTCATCAAGTGATTCAAGTTCATCAAGCGACTCAAGTTCATCTAGCAGTTCGAGTTCATCAAGTGATTCAAGTTCATCAAGTGACTCAAACTTAACAGATGGTACAGGGGCAGTTATTTCTTCAGACACACTAGCTTTAGTTAACGAAGAACGTGCAGCGCTTGGGTTGAGTGCATTAACATATAAAGCAGCTTTAGGTGAAGCAGCAAAAATTCGTGCCAAAGAAGCAAGCTCTACTTGGAGTCATACTCGTCCAGATGGGTCGAAAGCAAGTACGGTTTATCCAGCATCTTCTTCAGGGGGATATTTTGGAGAGTGTCTAGCAAGAGGGCAAACTAGTGCTTCACAAGTAGTAGTAAGTTGGTCTAATTCAGAAACGCATTGGGATGCGTTAATGAGTGATAAATATACTTATTGTGCAATTGCGTATTATATAGGTGCTGATGGATTATATTATTGGTCAGCCATTTTATCAAATTATTAAAATAGAATAGGTAGATAGTATCTACCTATTTTCTTATGTGAGGACAAACAATGAAAAATAGATTTTTAGTGATTATTATTTTTTTGTGTTTATTAGTAGCTATTGGGACAATAGAATACTTTGTAACACCAGTAGTAGAAGCAAAAGAAGTTGTTTATGAATATGGTGATAGTGTTAGTTTAGATCCGATGAATTATCTAGATTTAAGTGAGTTATCTGATGTTAAACAACAACAAATTATAAATAAAATAAAGATTATAGAATATAATTTTGATAATTTAGATTGTCCTAGTGTTGGAGAATATTATTTGATTATTGATTATGATGGACAAAATATCGAGATTAAAGTAGAAGTAAAGGAAACAGAAGATTTTGAATTTATAGAATTTAAGGATTCATTAGAAGTGATAGAAGGTTGCTTTTCAAAACAAGAAGTGATAGAAAACTATGCTTGTGATAATGAAGTTCTATTTGATTTAGAAGATGATAATGTAGATTATCAAACAGCAGGTAGTTATCTAGCAAATATTGTTGCAACAAATGAACTAGGTAAAATTCTTAAAAAAGAAATAGAAATTGTTGTTATCAAACCTACCATTGAATTAGATGTATCTAAAAAAAGCTTAGAAATAGGTGATAGTTTTTCCTTAGACCCAACAGTAACGGGAAATCAAGATATTATATATACCAGTAGTAACAGTACAGTTGCTAGCGTTAGTTCATCAGGACAAGTTAAAGCATTAACAGCTGGTAGTGCTACTATTTATGTGGAAGCCAATGGTATTACTGAAGAATGTGCAATAACAGTATCAAGTACTACAGCTTCTACGAATACAACAAACAACTCTAGTAGTTCTTCCTCTATAAGTGCAACTCCTTATGTTAGTAGTAGTGCTTTGGAACTAATAAACCAAGAAAGGGTAAAACTAGGAATAACAGAGTTGACTTATAGTACAACAGCAAAGAATGTTTCTTTTGTAAGGATAAAAGAATTAGTTGAAAGCTTTTCTCATTTGCGTCCTAACGGGCAGTATGTAAGTAGTGCTTATAATGAATTAGGATATTCTATTGGTGCAACAGGAGAATGCATAGGCGTTGGTCAAACTTCAGCTAGCCAAATAGTGGCAAGATGGCAAGTATCTTCTAGTCATTGGGAAGCGTTGATGAATCCAAAATATCAATATGGAGTAGTGTCGTATTATCAATACGACGGGAAAACATATTGGATAGCAGAATTATATGCAAATTAAAAGTCACTTTTATAAGTGACTTTTAATATCTCTTTTTACGATTTTGAATTCTAGTTTGTCTTTCAATATCAAACAACAAACCAATAGCTATCATATAGGAAATCAAAGAAGATCCACCATAGGATATAAAAGGCAATGTAATTCCGGTTATTGGAACAATTCCTAAAACCATCCCAATATTCCATATTTGTTGGAATAACAACATCCCCATTAAACCAGCTATAAAATATTTATCCTCTTCATGATAAGAACGTAATCCAATCACTATTACAACAACATCAAAAGCTACAATAGCAAAAATAGTAACAAAAGCACCTACTAAACCAAACCCTTGTGCAATTACTGCAAAAATAAAGTCTGTTTGAGCTTCTGGAAAAGACATAATAGCACTTTGGAAACCATATCCCAATAATCCACTACCACCATAAGATAACAATGCATTAAACAACTGATAGCCCTCATTTCCATACGTTCCTTCAGGATCTAACCAACCATATATACGACTAATCTTATGGTCTCCACCTAAAATGGAAACAAATAAATCATGATTATAAATAAATAAATAAGTAGCGATACCTAATATACAAGCTATCAAAATAGCACCAAATAAAAACCACCTTGACTGCATTCCACTAGCAAACAACAAAAAGATAACAGAAGCAAAAATAATTAATACAACCCCAGTATCATTCCCTAAATAAATTAATAAACAAGGAGGGAAAGAAACAAGCAATACTCGACCAAGTAGAATAATATCAGTAGAAAAACAATGAGTATCATAACGATGATTATGTTCTTTTGTTACTTTTGCAAGCATTAATATAATCGCTATCTTCATAAATTCAGAAGGTTGAATATCAAAACCAGGAAATTCATACCAAGAAGTAGCTCCATTTGTATTTTTTGCAAAAGGAATGATTGAAATATCAAAGTAGTTAATAGCATAATGTTCCACAACTAATAAAGCTAATAGAACCATTAAAATACCATAAATAACATTAATAGAACTATAAATACGATCATTTTTATAATTATAGACAACTGTAATAACAACAAAAGAAATCAAGTAAAAAACAGCTTGTTTTATCCAATACCCTTCAGGATTGTTATAATATATTAAAGGAGTTGCACTTGCAATAGCAATACAACTAATTATCATTAAGGCAATAATAGCAAGAAACAATGGCTTACTAATTAAATTAAAGTGTGATTTGAACATGATTGCTCCTTTCAAATAGGTGTAGTTTTTAAAGTTCAGTTATAGTATACTATAACTAGAAAAGAAATAAAGAAGTTTAGGAGGAAAATGAATGGAATTTGAAATGATTTTAATAGCTATCGTATTCGTAATAGCTTTGTTTATTGGTTTGAAAGTTTTTAAAAATGGAGTATCAAATAAAAAAACAACAGAAATATCTTTTCAAGATTTCAACTTTGATATGGATACTTTCTTAAATGCTTTAGGTTCATTAAATAATATTACTGGATGTGAGGCAACTAATTCAAAGGTGTCTATTATTTTAAAAGATGAAACAGATGTTGATATAGAAAAATTAAAAAGTGTAGGAGCTTCTGGAATTGTTTGTACAGGAAATAAAGTAATGATTATTTTAGGGCAAGTTTCTAAAACAGTTGCTACTTATATAAATGAGAGACTAAGCAGATAATCTGCTTAGTTTTTAGAAAGAGAGGTGTTCTATGGATAGATATAATAGAGCAAAGGATTATGAACCTTTATTTGATCAATGGTATATAGATGGATTAATAGAAACTGGTCATACACAATCTGTGTTTTCATTAAAGAATGGATATACAGATTCAATTATGTATCTTCGTATTGTTACTTTTCATGATGATGATATTGAGTTTTTAGAAGATTCTGTAGAAAGAGTGTTATCATTGATTAATATGGATGGTGGTAAATTTTTTGGGCAAGATATTAGTGATTTTGAACAGTATATTATTGAAGTAGATGGTGCTGTAACAGGAATAGATGTATGTATGTTAATGGAAGAATATGATGAAACAGAGCAAGATATCACTTTAATAGATGGTCATACGCTTCATGCAATGGGATTGCATTATGTAGAACAAAAAGAATTTCAACATGCAGTGGAGTGTTTTAGAGAAGGTAGAAATCAAGGTTATAGAGAATGTATTGGTGCATTGGGTGGTATGTACGATGAGGGGTATGGAATAGAACAAAATTATACAGAGGCAGCTAAGTTATATCTTGAAGCAAGTGAGATGGGAGATGTATTATCGACTTGTAATTTAGGGATTTTATATGAAGAAGGTCTAGGTGTAGAAAAGGATGAGTATCATGCATTTGAATTATACAAAAGAGTTGAGTTAGAAGGATTTCCAAAAACAAATTATCGATTAGGATATTGTTATGAACTTGGGATTGGAACACCTATTGATTTGAAACTAGCAGTAGAAAATTATAAAATAGCTAGTGAAGGTGGTTATATAGATGCCTTCTACTTTTATGCAATGTGCTTAGAATATGGAGAAGGTGTTGAGAAAGATTATGTAAAAGCGGCTTTTTGGTATGGACAAGGTGTTGAGGTAAAAGATGAACGTTGTATGTATCGTTTAGGGGTTTTATATGAGCATGGATTTGGGTTTGATATGGACTATTTCCAGGCTGCTAATCTTTATCAAGCAAGTGCTGATTTAGGATATCTACCGGCAATTGCATCGTTGGCAAATTGTTATGAATTTGGTAACGGAGTAGAAATGGATAGTCAAAAGGCAAGAGAATTGTTTTTAATGGCAGCTAGATCTGGTTATGAAAGAGCACAGGTATTTTTAGGATTCTATTATGAGGAACATCTTGAAATACGACATGCTCTATTTCGTGCCAAGTATTGGTATAAACAAGCAGTCAAAAGTGGTGATCCTCAAGCAATGTGCGGTTTAGGTTTTTTGTATGAAATAGAATGGGGACAACCAGAAAAAGCATTTGAATATTATATGCAAGCAGTAGAATTAGAGTATTCACCAGCAATATGCAATGTAGCTTATTGTTATGAAATAGGTGTAGGAGTAGAAGAAGATATTAATAAAGCTATTGAATATTATCAAAGAGCGTCAGCGCTTGGATTTCCTAGAGCAATGTGTAATCTTGCAAATATTTACTTAAAAATAGGAACACCAGAAAACTTAGAATTATCTTTTGATTTAAATATGGAAGCTGCTAGAAGAGGTTATTCAAGTGGGTATTTTAATGTTGGAGCTGCTTATCAATTTGGAAATCATGTAGAAAAAGACAATGAAAAAGCAAAAGAATATTATCGTTTAGCAGCAAACCAAGGTCATACAACAGCACTTTATAATTTAGCTAGTGTTTATGAAGAAGAAGAAAATAGTATCGAATCTTTAAAGATACTTTATGAATTACATGATGCTAAATATCCTGAGGCAGGATATCGTATTTTCTTTGCATTGTATGAGTTAAAAGATGATAGATGTTGGGATTATTTGAAAGAATCAGCGAATTTAGGATATGTTCCATCTATTTATGAGATGGCAGATTATTATATAGATAATGAAAATAAAGAAGAAGCACTAAGGTGTTTTGACACGGCAGCAAAAGCTGGTTATGAGGATGCAATAGCTAAATTAGGATGGTGTTATTTAGTTGGCTTTGAAGTAAAAACAGATAAAAGAAAAGCAGTAGAATTGTTAAAAGAAGCAGATACTGGGTATTCTAATTATTTGTTAGGGTGTATGTATTTATATGGTGATGGACGTAAACAAAATAATCGTTTAGCTCAAAAGTATTTAGATAAAGCGGTTAATCAAGGATATGAGGATGCAGATGAAGAATTAATAGAATTATATAGGAGAAAGTTGGATGAACTTTAATAAATACTTAGAAAATTATGCAAATCTAATCGTAGTATCGGGCTTAAATGTCCAAAAACAACAAACGGTAGTAATAGAGGCAGAGGTAGAATCAGTCGAACTAGTGCGTTTAGTTACGAAATATGCTTATCGTCAAGGTGCAAAGGAAGTAGTAGTACGATATAGTGATGAAGTAGTTACTCGTTTAAAATATGAAAACTGTGAACAGTCTGTTTTTGAAACAGTACCTACATGGTTATCTAACTTCAAAAATGATTATGCAGCTATGAATGCTTGTTTTCTATCTATTATTAGCGATGATCCAGAAGCATTTAAAGGGGTAGACCCAACAAAAATGGCATCATGGTCAAAAAGTGTGAATAAAGAATGTCGAGTATTTAGAGATTTACTGGAAAACAGTACCAATGCATGGTGTATTGTAGGGGCGAGTAGTGTGAAGTGGGCTAATCGGGTATTTCCTGATATGTCTGATAAAGAAGCTTATGATGCATTGTGGAGTGCTATTTTTAAGGCAACAAAAGCAGATCAAGAAGATCCGAATGCTGCATGGATAGAACATCGTGCAAGTTTTGAAAGAAGAGTAAAATATTTGAATGAATTAAATATTGATACACTTACTTATACAAATAATTTAGGAACGAATGTGAAGGTATCTTTGATGGAAGGATATTTATTTGCTGGAGGTGGGAACTATTTACAAAATGGTTTATATAACATTCCAAATATTCCTACTGAAGAAATATTTGCTAGTCCTATTTTTGATAAAACAGAAGGTATTGTTTATAGTTCGTTACCTTTAAATTATAATGGAAATATTATTGATGAATTCTATATGGAATTTAAAGATGGAAGAGTTGTGAATTATGGAGCAAAAAAAGGTTATGATGTTTTAAAGGAAATGATTGAATTTGATGAAGGTAGTCATTATTTAGGGGAAATAGCATTAGTTCCTTATGATTCACCAATTTCAAATATGAATATTACTTTTTTAAATACTTTATTTGATGAAAATGCTGTTTGTCATTTTGCTATTGGTAAAGGATTTAGTGAATGTATCGTAGGTGGCTATGAGATGACAAAAGAAGAGTTACAAGAAAAAGGGATTAATGATTCTTTATTACATGTTGACTTTATGATAGGAACAAATGATTTACATATTGTAGCTTCATCAAAAGATGGTCAAGAGATAGAAGTGTTTAAAGAAGGAAATTTTGTTTTTTAGTTGATAAATGTAGGAAAATTAAATTTGACAAGTAAGAATAAACAAGATAATATAAGTTCTTGCAAGGAGATTAAAAATGAGTGAATATATACAACAAGTACAAAAAAGAAGAACTTTCGCTATCATCTCACATCCCGATGCTGGTAAAACAACATTAACAGAAAAGTTCTTATTATATGGTGGAGCAATCCAACAAGCTGGGACTGTAAAAGGGAAAAAGAATAGCAAACATGCAACTAGTGACTGGATGGAGATTGAAAAACAAAGAGGAATCTCTGTAACATCTTCAGTTTTACAATTTGATTACAATGATTTTTGTATTAATATCTTAGATACTCCAGGACATCAAGATTTCTCAGAAGATACTTATCGTACGCTAATGGCTGCAGATTGTGCCGTAATGGTCATTGATGCTTCTAAAGGGGTAGAGGAACAAACAAGAAAACTATTTAAAGTTTGTACCATGAGACAAATCCCAATCTTTACCTTTGTTAATAAAATGGATCGTGAAGCCAAAGACCCATATTCTTTAATGGAAGAAATTGAACAAGAATTAGGAATTGAAACTTGTGCCGTTAATTGGCCAATTGGTTCAGGTAAAGAGTTTAAAGGGGTTTATGAAAGAAATGACCAAAGTGTTATTCGTTTTATCCCAGTTGATGGTGGAAAAAGAGAAGTAGAAACAAAAGTAATGGATGGACATGATCCATTATTACAAGAAGAATTAGCACAAGATTTATATAATAAATTACAAGAAGATATTGAATTATTAGATATTGCAGGTAATGATTTTGATTTAGAAAGAGTTCGTCAAGGAAAATTATCTCCAGTATGCTTTGGTTCCGCATTAACAAACTTCGGGATTGAACCATTTTTACGTCATTTCTTAGAAATGACTACATCTCCATTACCAAGATTAGCAGGAGAAAAATTAGTAGATCCATTAAACGAAGACTTTAGTGCTTTTGTATTTAAAATACAAGCAAATATGAATAAGTCTCATCGAGATCGTATGGCTTTTATGCGTATATGTTCAGGTAAGTTTACTAAAGGAATGGAAGTATATCATTTCCAAGGAGCTAAAAAAATTAAGTTAAATCAATCAAAACAACTAATGGCAGATGAAAGACAAGAAGTAGAAGAAGCATTTGCAGGGGATATTATTGGTGTTTTCGATTCAGGTATTTTCTCTATTGGAGATACGATTACTACCGGAAAAGAGCGTTTTGCATTTGATGGGATACCAACCTTTGCACCAGAACATTTTGCTTTGATTCGTAATAAAGATACGATGAAAAGAAAACAATTTGTAAAAGGTGTAGAACAAATTGCAAAAGAAGGAGCAATCCAAATCTTTACAGATATTGGTGGAGGTATGGAAGAAATTATTGTAGGAGTAGTAGGTGTCTTACAGTTTGAGGTATTAGAACATCGATTAGCGAATGAATATAATGTAGAAATCATAAGAAGTGGTTTACCTTATCAATATATTCGCTGGATGAATCAAGATGTCGATGTTAAAAAATTAAATCTTTCAAGTGATACAAAACAAGTACAAGATTTAAAAGGACAACCATTATTATTATTCACAAATGATTGGGGAGTACGTTGGGCAACTGATAAAAATCCGGAATTAAAATTAGCTTCATTTAGTAAATAGAAGACATATCGTAAGATAATTTGTTATATTGACAAGTTTCGCATTCTTGATTATACTATTAGACATACAAAATAAATGTTGTTGGGGGATAATAAGAATGAAAAGAATAACAGCCATATTTATATGTGCGATGATTTTTATGATAAATGCAAAAACTGTATTTGCAGCAGAGATGCAAGCTGTTTTTGAAGTCACACCAAATGCACCTATTTATATGTGTTTTACAATGGTAATGGCTATTGTTACAGGAATTGTAGTATATGATCGAAAGGAAAAGGATAGCTAAATTTAGCTAAGCCTTTTTTTATGGTGTAAATGAGTATCGTTAAATCAGAATATGTGTTATTGTAGAGCTAGAAAAGGAGCTGATTTCTATCGCTAACACAGGGAAAAGAAGAAAATGTCGATGCATACAAACAATGGATATTTACATAAAAAAAGATCGTCAAATATTGTTTGAAAAAGCAATGATCTATGACTGTGTTATTCGTGAAGATGCTAAACAATCTACATATTATAAAATATATGGAATAGAATATGATTTATCTTGTACAGAAAATGAATTTAATGAACATTTTGTACTCATTTTAAAGCTGTAACTTGGTTACGCTTTTTTTATTGAGAGGAGTTTGTTATTTTTGGATAGCTATGTTATAATGTCGCATATGGCAAAAGAGGAGAAATGTATGAATAAAGATTTCTATATTGGAGATATCAAATCAGATGAAGATATCAATAACTTATCAATTGCTCTTGTAGAGTTAGAAGAGGTTTCACGTATGAAAATACATGGATCAGCTATCTCTTTTACGTGTGCTGATTTAACACATGTTCAAGCAGTAGTTTGTTCTATTGATAGTGAATTAATTTTACATGAAATAATAAATGAAAAAAGAAGAGTTTATAAAAATAATGGGGAAGAAAAGGAAATGATTTTCCTTTTTAAGAATCTTTCTAATATAAATGAAGCAACAGAGATAGAGGATATTTTATCAAAGTATGCTATGTATCAAGATGTTACAGTTGATTTTCCTAATAAATTATTAACACTTACTACAAGTGATAAAATAGCTTTAACTAGATTAAATCGTATTGTTGATAAAGTAAATCCTGATATTGATGTCGAAGAATGGAAAAAGCCTTTCCGTTCCCAAGATATTTTTCAAGAAAAATACATGGGAAGATATTTAAAAATAAGTGTCTTATTAGTTTGTGCTTCTTTAGGGGTTGTAACAACATATCAAAGTTCTTTGATACCAATGATTGGGTGGTTGGTTGCTATTCTTATTTGTTTAGAAGGTATTTTGAAGAATGCAAAAAGAGATTTATCTTTAAAGAATTATATGACTGAAAATACATTAATTATATTGGCTTGTTTTTTTGGATGGGCATATGGAGCTTATGCAGAAACGTTACTTGTTGGTTTGATTTATCAATATGGAGACAAATTATATGTACATTTTGTTTCTATATTCCTTGCTAAAATAGATGCTACAGTTAGTGTTCCTAAATTTGGTAAAAAGTATGATAAAGAAAAGGGTTATGTTTTAACACCTTTAGAAGAATTTGATATTGGTGATATGTTGGTTGTTGAAAATGGAGATGTTGTTTTATTAGGTGGAAGTATTCATGTAGGAACAAGTTCGATTGATACATTTGCAATTGATGGTAGTGAAGTAGTAACGGAAGTTAGTATTGGAGATGCGATAAGTAGTGGTTCTTTAAACAAAGGTGATACACTTATTGTTTGGGTTAGTGCTTTAGCTTCACAAAATGTATTCTCTAAGTTATTAGATATTGCTGCTTCTTCACCAACTTATGAATCAAAAACACAAAGAATGATGGAAAAAGTAGCAAAGTATACAATGATTACTTTTGTGATACTTGCTTTAGTTACAGGAATTGTTTTCCCAATAGTTGATTTTGAATTATACCATGAATACTTATATGTTGCAGCGATTGTATTGACGGTAGCTAGTACATATGCATATAAACAAGTAGCGTCTTTAGGTGTTTTAGCCGGTGTGGCTAAATCATTTAAAGAGGGAATTATTATTAAAGAAAATAGTGGATTAGATTCTTTACGTTCTTGTGCGACTATTGTATATGATCGTTTTGATGGGGTGGAAGTAACAGAAGAAGAATTACTATTATTTGATCAATTGAAACAATCAGGGAAAGATATTATTATCTTTAATGATGGTCCCGTTGATTTAATTAATGATCAACATGTTATTTATAATGATTTAACAGTTGTTCAAAAGAAATCAGTAATGGATGAAGCAATGGCACCAATAGCTTATATTGGTGATACTGCCAAAGATGTAGAATTACTTCAAAAAGCATATGTAGGTATTGCTAGAGGTGGTTTACATGATCCAATAGTGACTAAAAATAGTGATATTTTAATTGCAAAAAGTGAACTTTCTACAATTTATCAAATGTTAAAAATTGCTAAAAAACAAAAAGCAATTCAATATGAAAATACAATTATTAGTATTTGTAGTAATCTTTTATTAGTGTTATCAGCATTCTCTTTAACAATGCCTTGGATTGTGGCGGCGTTAGTTTATATGTTAACAATTGTAGTGTTCTTATTAAATACAACTAGAATATTAAAATAGCTCACGATGGTGAGCTATTTATATAAGGAGGAAAAAATGAAATATAATGTAAAACAAGAAATGTTATTGCTTGATTTTTTAATGATTCATATGTCTCGTAAACAAGCAAAACTATATTTAAAGTATAAACAAGTTTATTGTAATCAAATGGCCAATATAACCCATGATTATGTGGTGAAGCCTGGGGATGTAGTAGAAATAAAAAAAGAACAAGCTAGCCCATTAGATATTCTATATGAAGATAATGATTGTGTTATTATTAATAAGCCTAGTGGCTTATTAAGTATGTCTGGTGGTGGAGAAAAAGAAAAGACTGCTTATCATTTAGTTAGTACTTACTTAAAAACAAAAGACAAGAATGCAAGAAACTTTATTGTGCATCGTTTAGATAGAGATACATCAGGTATTTTATTGTTTGCTAAAAATGAAAAAATGAAAAACTTATTACAAAATGATTGGAATAACTTAGTTATTCAAAGAGGATATATTGCAATTGTTGAAGGTAAATTAAAACAAGACAAAGGAACCATAAAAAACTATTTAGATGAATCTAAAACACAACAAGTTTACATTACCAAAAAAGGTGGTAAATTAGCAGTAACACATTATCGTGTTTTAAAAACAAACAACAAACAAAGTATGGTAGAAGTATACTTAGATACAGGACGTAAAAACCAAATTCGTGTCCATATGCAATCTTTAGGTAACAGTATTGTTGGTGATAAGAAATATGGAGCAAACACAAACCCAATCCAAAGATTAGGTTTACATTGCCATGATTTTTTATTCACGCATCCTATTACAAAAAAGAAAATTCATATTCAATGCGATAGTCCAAAAAACTTTACTGATTTATTCAAATAAGCCTAACGTAAGGAAGGATTAGAATGATACAATAAAACTGGATTTAATATGTAATGGTTTCACAAAACTTCGAAGCTTAAAATAATTAAAAAACTGATACACAAAGTTCGATACTTTGTGTATCATTGATTGTTCATAGTAACTCCTTTCTATGTTGTTTAGCAAGGCATCTATGAACTTTTTTATAAGTTTACATTCAATGAATTAGAATTGACTATGGATGAAAAAGTAGTATAATTACATCGAACAGTTAGCTGATACTAACTATAAAGAATGCATTTTAATATTTGTTAAGTTTTTGGTAAGCTATACTTTGTATAGTGGGTATCGAATAATTTGATTAGGAAAGTGGAGAGCGTTTATGAAGATTGTAGAATTTGATCATGTAAGTCGTGTTTATGAAAATGGAAGTCAAATATTTAAGGCTTTAGATGAAGTGAGTTTCACGCTAGAAGAAGGTAAGTTTATTGTAGTTCTTGGTCCTTCTGGAGCAGGTAAGTCAACATTATTAAATCTTTTAGGTGGGATTGACAGTCCAACTTCTGGACATATATTAGTGGATGGGGAAGATATAGCGGGCCTTAGTTCCGATGAACTTGCTGATTATAGAGCAAGTAAAGTTGGTTTTATTTTTCAGTTCTATAATTTAATTCCAGCATTAACGGTACATGAAAATGTAAAACTTGTTCATGAAAATACGAAAAATGCAATTTCTGCTACTAAAATATTAGAAGAAGTAGGACTAAAAGAACATTTAAAAAAATTCCCACATGAACTTTCAGGTGGAGAGCAACAACGTGTTTCTATTGCAAGAGCGATCGCAAAGAATCCTAAAATATTACTTTGTGATGAACCAACAGGGGCATTGGATTCCTCAACAGGAGTACTTATATTAAAACTATTATTAAATATGACTAGAGAACATAATAAAACAATTGTAATTGTGACTCATAATCAAAAAATAGCTGAAATGGCGGATGTACTAATACGTGTAAAAAATGGTAAGATTAATGACTATATTGAACAAGCTAATCCTATCTCTGTAGATGATATTGAGTGGTAGGAGGACGAATACATGTTAATGAAAAAATTGTTTCGAACAATGTGGATATATAAAGCACAATTTATATCTATGATTGTCATGTTGAGTCTTGGTATGGGAATATTTGTTGGGTTTAATGTAGAATGGTATTCTATTGAACAAAACACGTCACTGTTTATGGAAGAGACAGGATATGCAGACTATCGCATTATTTCTACGACTGGATATTTAGAAGAGGATGTTAAAAAAATAGAAGATCTGTATGGCGAAGAATATGTAAGTAGATATGTTGACTTCAATGCAACAATAGAGAGTACATCACTAACTAATAAGGATACACTTACTGTGACAGTAACTGAAAATGAGAATGTTTCAGGTTTTATACTTAGTCAAGGGGAACCTTATGATGCATCTGATGATGAGGGGATTTGGATTGGAGAGAAGTATGCATCAGAAAATAATATAGAATTAGGTGACACTATTTTATTTACTTATAATGGATTAGAAATAGAAGGTATTGTAAAAGGTCTTGTACAGTCTGGTGAATTTATGATTAGTCTACAAGATGATACACAAATTATGCCAGATTATACAAAACATGGATATGCGTATATTTCTCCAGTGTTGTTAGAATCAACATTTGGAGTGACTTATTATCCCCAAATTCATGTTATTAGTAGTCAAGAAAAAGAGGAGTTTAACCTAGCGGTTGACAAAGCACTTGGGGAAACTTCTATGATATTAACAAAAGATGAAAGTGCTTCTTATGCGGGAAGTCAAGGTGAGGTAGAAGAAGGGAAGATAATGGGAACAATTCTACCAGCAATATTTTTGTTGATTGCTACATTGACAATGGTGACAACGATGGTTCGAATCACAGATAAAGAAAAAACTCAAATAGGAACACTGAAAGCACTTGGATTTAAAAATAGAAAAATAGTCATACATTATATTTTATATGCTGTTATTATTGGAGTAATTGGAGCAATTCTAGGATTGTTATTAGGTTATGCAGTAGGTTATTTTATATTTAATCCACAAGGTTCTATGAGTACTTATTTAGAAATGCCATATTGGGACTTATATACTCCTGGATTTGTTCTTGTTGTTATGGTTGGTGTTATTGTATTATTGATGTTGATTGCATTCTTATCGGTAAATAAGATATTGAAAAAATCTGCATCAGAAATTCTAATAGTTACTTCAAGTAAAACAGTAAAACCAACAAAATTAGAACAAGGTAAATTATTTCATAAATGCTCTTTTGGTGTCAGATGGAATTTGCGAGATATGATTCATAATAAAGCACGTACTGGAATGAGTATCCTTGGAGTTATAGGATGTATGGTGATAGTACTTGCATCCCTTGGTATGCAAGATACGATGGAATATTTTGTTTCGAATTATTATGAAGGTGCTATGAATTATGCATCTAGAATCTATTTATCAGATGATGCAACAGAGCAAGATATTACGGATTTAATGGATACTTATCAGACAGATACAAGTGCTAGTGTATCAGTTAAAATTGAAGATGAAGCAGTGTCGTTAGATATTTATCATATTGAAAATGATTTTGTTAAATTCTTATCGAATGAGGCTGATTATCTTGAATTAAAAGATGATGGGGCATATATTTGTACAAGAATTGCAAATGAGTATGAACTAGAAATTGGTGATGAAATAACAGTATCACCATATGGTGATACGCAAGAATATACAATGATAGTTTCAGGTATTTTGAGTTCAGTATCAAAAAATATTGTTATCTGTGATGAATATGCAAAACAAATAGGTATATCTTATCAAATAGATTCTTTGTATACAGACATTGACGATATTTCGTTACAATCAGGTATTAAATCAATACAAACAAAAGAAGATATTATTTCTTCATTTGATGTATTTATGGAAATTATGGATACAATGATTATTCTATTAGTAGGTGTAGGAGTTATCTTAAGTATTGTTGTTTTATATAATTTAGGAGTCATGAGTTATACAGAACGTTACCGAGAAATGGCTACATTAAAAGTGTTAGGATTCAAAGATAAAAAAATATCGGCCTTACTGATTGGCCAAAACCTTTGGTTATCTTTTGTAGGGATTATAATAGGAGTCCCTTTAGGTTATTTTGTCCTTGATTATCTAATGGATGCCATGGCAGATGAATACGAAACAGTTGTATATATTGCAGGTAGTACGTATGCAATCAGTATATTATTAAGTATTGGTGTTACTCTTTTCATTGCACTGATGATATCAAGAAAAAATAAAAAGATAGATATGGTAGAAGCACTAAAAAATTCAGAATAATGACATAGTATTTTAACATTTTCATTTCAGATCAAAAAAATAAAAAATAGTTTGACATAGGTATATTAGAATGGTATACTTGGCTAGTAAATAAAAAGTAGTGGAAAGAAGAAGTGCCTACTTCTCGCCCGATTGAAAATATCGATGGGCTAATGTCGCTAAGATAAATAAACTATCTTAATGTCAATTTGTGGGTACTACGTACTCACTTTTTATTTTAACTACTAACAGGAGGTGGCTTTTATTAGCAGATATTCAAATCAAAAACCAGTAAAACAAGAAGAATTAGTAAATGAAAAAATTCGTTTCAAAGAAGTATTAGTTATTGGTGACGACGGTGAACAAATAGGTGTATTACCAACAAGACAAGCAATCGAACTTGCTTACAGTAAAGAGTTGGACTTAGTGTGTGTGGCTCCAAATGGTAAACCACCAGTATGTAAAATTATCGATTTCGGTAAACATCGTTTTGAACAACAAAAGAAAGTTCGTGAAATGAAAAAGAATTCTAAAGTTGTAAGCTTAAAAGAAACACAATTATCAGTGACTATTGATACACATGATAAAAACGTGAAACTTAAAAGAACTTTAAAATGGTTAGAAGAGGGTGACAAAGTTAAAATCGCTATTCGTTTTAAAGGAAGACAGTTAGCTCACATCGATCTTGGGGAAAAGATTTTGAATGACTTCGTGGCTGAATGTCAAGAGTTTTGTACAGTTGAGAAACCTGCCAAAATGGAAGGTCGTACATTAACTGCGATACTAGCACCAAAAAAGAAATAATTTAGGAGGAAATCAGTTATGCCAAAAATGAAAACACATAGCGGGTTAAAAAAACGCGTTAAAAGAACAGGTAGTGGGAAATTAAAACGTGGTCATGCTTACACATCTCACTTATCACACAACAAGTCTCATAAACAAAAGAAACATTTAGCGAAAGCTACATTAATCAGCAAATCAGATTACAAACGTATTAAAACTAGATTACCTAAATAGTAAAGAATATTGACGGAGGAATAAAATATGGCAAGAGTTAAAGGCGGATTTACTACAAGACGTAGAAGAAAAAAAATATTAAAATTAGCCAAAGGATACTATGGTTCAAAACACACTTTATATAAAACAGCTAACGAACAAGTAATGCATTCATTAGCATATTCATATAGAGATAGAAGACAAGTAAAAAGAGATATGAGAAAATTATGGATTGCTCGTATCAACGCTGCTGCAAGAATGAATGATATTTCATATTCAAAATTAATGCACGGATGTAAAGTTGCTGGTATTGAAATTAACAGAAAAATGTTATCAGAAATCGCAATTCATGATCCTAAAGGATTTAGTGCAATTGTAGAACAAGCAAAAGCTGCATTAGCAAAATAATAACCTGTTTATACAGGTTTTTTTTATTGTCAATTATACTAGAAGAGGCATTTTCAGAAAATAAAAAAGTTCCTAGGAACTTTTTTTGTTAGAAAAATGAGAATCGATGCTTTTCAACTTCTTGGAATGGATCACATGCTTCACCAGTTTCAACACTATAGAACGTAACATTGAATGTTTCTGTATCCATAATAGCGTAGGTCTTTACTCGAAAAGCTCCTCTAGGTAAACTAACTGATCCAGGATTAATACATAATACACCATTTATTTCTTCTTTGAATGCAACATGAGTATGTCCAAAGAAACAAATACTAGCACCCATTTGTTTTGCTTTATTCGCTAATTCTTCTTTCGAGTATTCTACATAATAATAATGTCCATGAGTTGCATATATTGTAAGTCCATCAATAGTAGTAACTATTTCTTGAGGGCTGTCAGTATAGTCGTTATTTCCTCGAACTACATAACAAGAGGAAAGTGGTAAAGGTGTATAAGGCATATAAATATCTCCACAATGGAAGTAACAATCTACTTGTTTTGATTGCATTATTGATAGTAATTCATTTTTACTTAAGTAGTGTGAGTCAGAAACAATCATTATTTTCATTTTATATCATCCTTTCCTTTAATATGCTATAATACTAGCATATAATTGGTAGGAAAGGAAGTGATTAGATGAAAGGATTTATATCTTTTGAAGATGTGAAAAAGACTTATATTGTAGGGGATATTGAGATAAAGGCAGTAGATGGAATCAACTTCAATATTGCTAAAGGAGAGTTTGTAGTAGTGATAGGGCCTTCAGGTGCTGGGAAGTCTACTGTTTTAAATATTTTAGGTGGAATGGATCTAGCAACAAGTGGGACAATCATGGTAGATGAACAAGATATTACCAACTATGATGAAAAGGAATTAACTCAGTATCGAAGAGATGATATCGGGTTTGTTTTTCAATTCTATAATTTAGTTCAAAATCTTACAGCTTTAGAAAATGTAGAACTAGCTAATCAAATATCGAAAGATCCTTTAGATGCACGAAATGTCATGGAAAAAGTTGGTTTAAAAGATCGTATGAATAATTTTCCGGCACAACTTTCAGGTGGAGAACAACAACGTGTGGCGATAGCCAGAGCAATTGCTAAAAATCCAAAACTATTGTTATGTGATGAACCAACAGGAGCATTAGATTATCAAACAGGTAAACAAATTTTATCTTTATTACGTGAAATGTGCGATAACTATGGTATGACAGTGGTGGTAATTACGCATAATGGGGCTTTAGCTCCAATGGCTGATCGTGTTATTCAAATAAAAAATGGTCAAGTTAGTAAGAAGTATAAAAATAAAAATATTCAATCTATTGAAGAGATAGAGTGGTAGTATGAAAAAAAGAGCGTACATAAAAAACCAAATAATAGGTATTAAGAAGACAAAAGCTAGATTTTTATCTATTTTTGTTATTGTCTTTTTAGGTTCGGCTTTTTATGCAGGGCTGAGACATGCACCGACTATTATGGAAAATTCTATTGAAGAATATTTGATAGATTATGGTTTTGAAGATATTGATATAATTGCAACACTAGGGTTTAGTCAAAAAGATATTAGTTATTTAGATGATATTGAAGAGATAGATGAATATCAAGTAGGTTTGCGTTATGATGCTTTGTTATCGTTTCAAGGAACTGATTTTGGGGTTATCGTATATACACAAGATGATTTTTCAAGCAGTGTGAATCAGGCTGTATTGTTATCAGGAGATTATCCTGAAAGTGATAATGAATGTTTAATTGATAATGAATTTGCAGTAGATCAAGGACTAGGGGTTGGTGATGTTATTTCTTTAACCTCAGCTTATGATGATAAGATATATGTTATATCAGGAATAGCACAAGATACTCGTTATATGTCGATTGTAGAACGTGGAACAAATAGCTTAGGTGATGGGTCTAATTCGGCTTATGTAATGATGTATACGGTTGGTAATGAGAGTATGGCATTGCCTGATGATTTATATGAATTAAGAGAAGAAGAAGTTTTATATAATGATATTCGTATTACTTTAAAGAATGAAGAAGGATATTCTTTGTTTAGTGAAGAGTATGATACTTATGTACGAAGTGTTAGTTATGAGATAAACAATATTTATCATCAGTTATTTGATGATTTATATAGTGAAATGATGGATGAGTATACTACTTTGTATGAAGAAGGGTATCAAGAATACTTAGAAGGATATGAAGAGTATGTAGTAGGATATGCTACTTTTGAAACAGAGATGGCTAGTGCTAAATTACAAATTATTGAAGCTAAAAAAGAATTAATTGAAAATGAACAATTATTATTAGAAGCACAAATATCAATGCAGGATTCTTTAGAAGAGATACCTGATGAAATAGCTAAGTTACAAGAAAATCTTGCTATCTTACAAGATGAATTAAATATTACGAGAGAGCAGTTAGAACAACAAGATTATCAAGATGTTGATTTAGAGAGTTACTTAAGTACACTTGATGAACAGTTAACAGATATTCAAGTTGAATTGGGTACTTTAGAAGGTACAACTAGTGATTTATTAGCTTATAATGAAGCAAGTTTATTATTAGAAGAGGCATCTTTGGATATTCAAATAGCAGAGAATGAATTATTAATACAAGAAATTGAGTTGGAACAAGAGTTTACGGAAGCAAAAACTGCTTTAGAAGAGGCGAATGTTCAATTAGAAGAAGCAAAAGAAGAGTTAGATTCTATACCGGAAGGAACGATTATTACTCTTACTAATAATGAGAATGGTGGTTTTGTTACTTTTGAGGCAAATGCAGCATCGATAGAATCCATTTCTTTTATCTTTCCACTATTGTTCTTTTTAGTAGCAGCACTTGTTAGTTTGACTACTATGACAAGAATGATAGAAGAACAAAGATTACAAAGTGGTACTTTGTTGGCATTAGGTTATTCGAAACAAGATGTTTTAATGCAATATGTTGGTTATGCTTTATTAGCAACACTTTTTGCTAGTGTTTTAGGTATTTTATTTGGGGTTGCTTTTTTTCCTTGGATTATTTATTTCTTATATACTAGTATTTTGTATGGGGTACAAGCACCAATACAAATAAGTTTTGATGCTATTGTTTGTATGCAAACTATTTTTATAGCTGTTATTATTACATTAGTAGTTACTGTATATGTTTGTTATGGAGAATTAATGGATTTACCAGCTACATTATTAAGACCAAAAGCACCTAAATCAGGGAAAAGAATTTTATTAGAAAGAATTCCATTTATTTGGAAACGTTTATCTTTTAATCGTAAGGTTACGATGAGAAATATTTTCCGATATAAAAAGCGTTTTATTATGTCTGTAATTGGGATAGCTGGGTGTAGTGCATTGATTGTTACTGGATTTGGGTTACGTGATTCTATTGCCCAAGTAGTTACTGTGCAATTTGGTGATATATGGCATTTTGATGCGACAATATCTTATAGTGAGTCAGTGGGGCAACAAGATGTTGATGAGTTAGAAGAATTATTGATAGAACAAGGATCAATTAGTGCAATCAATAGTGTTTATAGTCAAACTACTCTTTTTGCTGGAGAAACAAAAGATTATGCAGGATATGTGGTGGTACCAGAAAATAGTACAGATTTTTCAGACTTTGTTTCTGTTATTGATAAAGATAGTGAGGAAGAGTTACTGTTAGAAGATGATGGAGTTATTATTAATGAAAAATTAGCAGAGCTATTGGATGTAGAAGTAAATGATACAATTAGTGTAACGTTTGATAATAGTACTTATGTAGTCAAAGTATCTGGTATTTGCCAACATCATTTTATGCATTATATGTATATGTCTAAAACATATTATGAAAGCTTAACAAGTAGTGATGTAAAATATAACAATGCTTATGTTATGACGACAAGTACGACTCAATCAACACTAGATAGTCTAGGAGAAAGGTTGATGGAACTTGATGAAGTATCTGGAACTACCTTTATGTCAACAACTTCTGAAACATTCCAAACACAATTACAAAGTGTGAATAGTGTAGTTGTTATTTTAGTAGTATGTGCTGGGTGTTTAGCGTTTGTAGTACTTTATAATTTAACGAATATTAATATACAAGAACGAAAGAGTGAGATAGCAACTATCAAAGTGTTGGGGTTCTATAAAAAAGAAGTCGATGATTATGTATTTAGAGAAAATATGTTGTTATCATTTATAGGGGCTATCGTAGGCTGTGTTCTAGGGAAGTTGATACATATGTATTTAATGCCAACTATTGAAATAGAGATGACTATGTTTGTTCGAGAAATATCATATTCTACCTATTTAGTAGCCATTGCATTAACAATGATCTTTACTTTTATCATTAATCATAAAATGAGTAAGGTAATTAAGAAGATTGATATGGTTGAGTCTTTAAAGAGCGTAGAATAGGGTTACTAATATGCTAAATATAGTGAATATATTTAGGATTATATAAAATGTGATAAAAATATGAAATTTTATCAAATAAAGATAAAATCATAAAAACCCTTATAAAATAAGGGTTTTTATTGTATATAGTGAATTTTATAATAGAAAAAACATGGAAAAGCACCTAAAAAAAGTGTATAATTACAAGTGGATATATTATTGAAAGGAGGCAACAAATGGAAAGAAATATTAGTTCGAGACTATCGAGTTTTCTAAAGGAAAATATTGTGGAAAGAAAAGCGATGTTTTTACCTTTTTTATGTGTGGTTACTTTTATGTTAGTTGGTTATGCAGCTGTTGATAAAGAAGCCCCTGTAATAGAAACTTCTCGTATTGAATTACCATACGGAGAAGAATTTGATGCAAGTGCATTATATATTACCGATAATCAAACAAGCCGAGAATTATTAGAAGTGACTGTAAATACAGATTCATTAGATGTGAATCAAATAGGTGTGTATACAATCACAGTAGAAGCAATTGATCAATTTTCAAATGTAGCAACAAAAGTTGTCACAGTATCAGTTGTGGATAATAAAGGTCCAGAATTCAATGTATTGGGTTCGAATGAAGGATATACAATAGTGGTACCTGTAATGGGTAGTGAAGATATTACTAGTTATATGGAAGCAGTTGATAATGTAGAGGGGGATGTAACTCCATTTATTGAAACAAGTGCAGATTTAGATACTAGTGCGATTGGTTTCCAAACAATTACTTTAACAGTAAGTGATAGTGCTGGAAATGTTACGGAAGAAACTTATGAGTTTGCTATTTCTGATGATGAAGCTCCAGTTATTGAATTATTAAGTGGTAGCAGTTATACATTAAATTATGGTGATAAGTTTGATATTTATGATATTGTAGATATTTATGATAATTTTGATGAATCATTAGATATTGTTGTAAATGGAGAAGTGGATGAAGAATTATTAGGAGATAGCCAAGAAATTGAAATTACTGCTACAGATGGTTCTGGTAATGAAACGAGTCAAGTTGTGACAGTAACAGTAAAAGATATTGAATCACCTAGTTTATCATTATCTAAATCTTATGTAGAAGTAAAAGAAGGAGCTACATTTACTGCTCTTAATTATGTAAGTTCTGCATCTGATAATTATGATGGAAATTTAACTTCAAGTGTAACAGCTTCAAGTATTTCTACATCTTCAACAGGAACGAAAACAGTTACTTATACAGTAACGGATAGTTCAGGTAATACAACAACAAAAACATTAAAAGTATATGTTTATGATTCAAGCATTAGTGCTGGTGCACAATCAGCTGTAACTTATGCAAAAACAAAAATAGGTTCTCCTTATGTTTATGGAGCAACTGGATCTTATAGTTTTGACTGTTCAGGATTTACACAATGGTGCTTTAAACAAGCCGGTGTATCAATTCCTCGTACAGCAGCATCACAAGCTAGTAGTGGAACATATGTATCACGTAGTAATTTACAAGTAGGAGATTTAGTTTTCTATTCTGCTTATTCAGGTGGTAGTGTCACACACGTTGGTATTTATGTAGGTAATGGTATGATTATTCATTGCAGTAGTTCAAAAGGTGTATGTTATGCATCATTAGACGTAATGAATTATGTAACAGCTAGAAGATATTAATAAAATAATAAGAAAGTACTTCATAAGAAGTACTTTTTTTGTATAATAGAGGAAAGGGGATGATATTATGCAAGTAGGATCACAAAAAGAATTTCAATTATATGATGAAGCACTATTAGAAAAAGGATATACAATGAATCAATTAATTGGTTTTGCAGCGATAGGGTTATCAAAACAACCAATACAAGCAAATAAAATAGGGATCGTGTGTGGAAATGGAAATAATGGAGCTGATGGATTAGCGTTAGCTTTAATGTTACAAGAAAAACACCAGGTAACTGTTTATTTAACAAGTGTAACGGGTAGTTTATCAGTTAGTCACTATTTGGGGAAAGTAGTAGAATCAGGGATAGTGGTTCATGATGGAATTAGTTTAATTGATCAAGAGGATTTAATCATTGATGCTATTTTTGGTAGTGGATTGAATAGGGATGTAAGTGGAAAATATTATGATATTATTGAAAAAATCAATACATTAGATAAACCAGTTATCGCTATTGATATACCTAGTGGGTTAGATTGTAATAGTGGGTTACCTAAAAATATTTCGATTAAAGCAACGCAAACAAGGACTATTTGTGCTTATAAACAAGGTTTTTTATTACCTCATAGTAAAGAATATACAGGAGATATTATGCTTTGTCCGTTAGTAGAGAAAGAAGTTCCTTTTTCTACGGTGGTAGATAATAGGATAATTCAATCAATTATAAAGAAAAGGAAATATGATGATTATAAAGGTAAATATGGAAAAGTAATCCATATTACAGGAAGTAATGAATATATTGGGGCAGCTACTTTGGCAGCTAAATCATCGGTTTATAGTGGTAGTGGATTAGTTTGTTGTTATTCATCAAGTGAGGTACTAACAAGTGTTACTATTAATGTACCGGAGTGTATTGTTAAAAAAAGAATCAATACATTAGATCCTATTATTTATCAACACTATGATGCATTACTTATTGGAAGTGGACTAGGATTGGATTTTTCTAGTGAAAAATATGTTGAAGATGTATTAGAAAAGTCAACGATACCAATGGTTATTGATGGAGATGGATTAACTTATGTTGCTATGCATTTAGAAAGTCTGAAAAAGGCTCATGCCCCAGTGATACTAACACCGCATATAGGTGAGTTTAAAAGGTTACATCCTTTTTATAATGAAACAGATTATGTTCTTTTAGCTAAAGAGTTTGCTTTAAAGTGGGGTGTTATTTTAGTTTTAAAAGGACCAAATACAATAGTAACAAATGGTAATGATACTTATCGTAATACGACAGGGAATAGTGCTATGGCATCAGCAGGTAGTGGAGATGTTTTAGCAGGGATGATTGTTAGTTTCTTAGGACAAGGATATGGACCTATTGAAGCTAGTATACAAGCTGTTTATTTACATGGGTTATGTGGAGATATTGTTGCTAATGACAATTATACTGCAGTTGCTAGTAAAGTAATTGAATTGATTCCTAAAGCAATGAAAAGAATAATATAAAAACAAGGAAATTATTCCTTGTTTCTTTTTATAATGGTAATACTTCTACCTGTTTCTTTACATCGATGACTATAAAATAGATCATTATTTTTAATAGTACATAAATCATTGACAGTAATATTTTCTTCTAATAAACCACTTAATAATAGTTGTTGTTTGTTTAAGCTCTTATTATCTACTAGATAGTGTATTTCATCTGTTGGATGATAGAAAGGGGTTGTATCAAAACTCATAGCATTGATTTTATCAATCACATCTTGTTGAACTTCTAATTTTTCATAAGAAATACAAGGACCTATATAGGCTAACATTTCCTTAGGAATACATCCTTCTTTTTCAATTAGATGGGTTACTACTTTTTTAGTAATTTCACGAGTTGTTCCTAACCAACCTGCATGTATACATGCAACTATTTTTTGATTAGGACAATACAATAAAATAGGTGTGCAATCTGCATGAAAAGTCATTAAAAATAAATTTTCTGCTCTGGTATACATTGCATCACTTTCTTCAATTGCATCCTCTCTTGAAAATGCACCTAATCCAGCATCCTCACTAGTAACTTCTACAAAGTTACTAGAATGAATTTGTTTTAATGCAACAAAGTTCTCTAATGATGTTTCCAAATAGTTAGCCAAATCAAGACGATTATTTAAAATCAGTTCTTGGTCCGGATTTTGAAAAGACATATCACCAAAGTCTTTGGTAATTGTATATGCTTCTATTTCCTTAGAGGGATTCCATGATATTAATCGCATTCTTTTTCTCCTTTTTGTACATATGTCCAATGTAATTATTAATTAATACATATACTAACCTAGAGGAGGGGGATTCTATGTATCAACGAAACTGTAATTGCCAACAAAACAATGATATGACACCAGAACCAATCATGGCACCTAAAAAAGTATGTTACACACAAAGCTGTCGTTATGTCGAACAACCAGTTATTTGTCCAATTGAATGTTGTCATGTGGAAAATGTTGTCTATTATCCAAAATACTATCCACAATATAGTCAAAGCTATATTGTGCAAGATAATAATGGATGTAATTGTCAAGAATAGATATGGGAAACCATATCTATTTTTTTGTTAGTTCTTTTATCCAAGAATCATCCGGATCAATATAAATAGTTTTATATGCCTCCACAATCACTTTCCCAGGTTTAGCACCACTAGGTTTCTTAAGGTTTTTTACAAGAGTATAACTAACAGGAACAGAACTACTTACTTTTCCTTTTGAGAAATAAGCAGCAATAGTACTTGCAAGACGAATAGTATACTCATCTAAATCTTGTCCTTTTACAACGACATGACTACCAGGCATACCTTGAGCATGGAACCAAGTATCGTAACGATTCGCACTTTTAAAAGTTAAATAATCATTTTGTAAGTTGTTTTTACCAATTAATATTTCTATATTATCTTTCGTAAAATAAGTTTCTACTCTTGGTTTTGTTGGTTTCTTAGCTTTTTTAGTTTTCTTTTTTAAGTAACCTAAACTTTCTAACTCATCTTTTATTTCTAAGGCATCATAATAGTTAGCGTTATTTAACAAAGAAATTAAACCATCAAAGTATTCTATTTCTATCTTTGTTTTTTCAATTTGTTCATTTAAAACAGTAATTGAGTTTTTTGCTTTTTGATACTTATTATAATACTTTTTAGCGTTCTCTTTGCCATCTAGTTTAGGATCTAATTCAATCATTATATTCGTATTATCATAGTAGTTAAATACTTCTACTTGCCACATTCCTTTTTGAACCATTCCTAAATAAGAAAACAATAAATCACCATAAATACGATACTCTTCTCGATTAGAAGAAATATGTAATGTATCTTCTAGTTTTTCTAATTTTAGAACATTCTTTTGATATTCATTATTTATGAATCTAGAAAGATTAGAAGTTTGTTGTTTGATACGTTCTTTTTGGTCTATCGCAAAAAAGAATGTATCAAAACCATCAAAGATAGATAATTGAGTTGGTTCTACTTGAAGATGTGTTAAAGGAAGAATATGAAAATACTCTTTATCATCTACTTTACTAATGTAAATAGAACGAGAATCTTTTATTTCTTTGATAATATCTTCAAAATATTGACCTTGGTCAATACGATACAATACTTCTTTAGAAAGTAGTGGAGAAAATCCTAAATAAACTTTTGTTAGATTGTTATGTTCTTGATAAGAACTAGTATAAGGATTCAATTTTGTATCATCCATAGGAGGATATTGATACATCGCACCAGGTTGTAAAAAACGAGTCGTATTCATACTAGGACTAATTCTTTTAATACAATCAATAATCTTTTTATCTTCATTACATAAAATAATATTAGAATGTTTCCCCATTATTTCAATATACATATGATAATGGACTATATCCCCTAACTCATTATGACATAAGAATGTTAGATGACAAATACGATCAGTTAGTACTTGTTCTATCTTTTGAATGTATCCACCTTCTAAATATTTACGAAATAACATTGTTAATGTATTTGGTTGTTCAGGAGTTGGATATTGCATATTTGTAAGATGTAATCTAGCATGCATAGGATGACTAGATAAAAGTAATTTAAAATTTTCACGATTAGAACGTACGTGAATAAGTAATTCATATTTTGATATTTGATAGATTTTATTAATTCTACCAGTTTCTATTTTTTCTTTTAATGCATCGATTGTTTGATGCATTACAATTCCATCATTTGCCATTTTTATCACCTCTAGCATTATAACATAATAACTACCAATATTTATATTTGATTGTATTAAAATCAAAATAACAAGAATATCCTTCCAATGTACCAGTATTCGTATATTGATAAATAAGATAGTCATCTTCCAAAATATAGGATGAATCATCATATAATGCTATCCACTTTAAATAAGGTAGTTGTTCTTTATCTAAAATATGATTCCACCAATAATAAGAAGCATAAATACCCGCATTATAATGGTTGTATTCTATTTCTTGACAAAAAGCATTACATATATCATTTAATAATTGATCATCATAATCTAGTAATGTACTATCTTCTATATCAAAAAAGACTCCTAAAGGAATATCATAATCTGCAATTAAATCTAAAACAAATTGTGCTTCATTGGTTGCATCTTGTATTGTTGTAGCCATAGTATAATAATAAACTCCTACTGGGATATTTTGTTCATTGCATAAATCGAGATAATCCTTAAACAAAGGATCTTCATTTAGTGTATTTGAATCACTACTAGTATAGCCACAACGAATAATCACAAATTTTACATCTTGAGGAATAGTATGAATCTCACCATTCCATTTCGAAAGATCAATACCAAATAAACTATCTTGTTGACTAGGCAATAAAAGACATAAAACAAAAATAAAGATAAGAATAACAGGAAATAATAGTAATTTATATGTTTTTGTATAGAAATTATTGTTTACTTTTTTCATCTTTTACCCCCTTTTTCTAAATATACCACATCTTCTTTAATTTCCTATATTTTTTATAGTAAACAATTGACATTCTTGGCTTTTATTATTATGATATTCCTAATATAAAAAGGAGTGACAATTGTGAAAAAAGGCGTACTAATTATCTTAAGTGGTCCTAGTGGTGTAGGTAAAGGGACAGTAAGAGAAGAGTTATTTAAAGATGAGAGTTTGAATCTAGCATATTCAATTTCTATGACAACAAGAAGTCCAAGACCAACAGAACATGATGGTGTAGATTATTTCTTTGTTTCAAAAGAAGAATTTGAACAAAAAGAAGCGAAGGGATTGTTATTAGAATCAGCACAATTCGTAGGGAATTATTATGGAACTCCTGCTGAAAATGTAGAAAAATTATTAAATGAAGGTAAAAATGTGGTTTTAGAGATTGAAGTACAAGGAGCATTACAGGTTATGAAGAAAAGACCAGATGCACTTACTATCTTTTTAGTACCACCTTCAATGGAAGAATTAGAAAGAAGAATTCGTGGTAGACGTACGGAAGAAGATACAATTGTCCAAGAACGTTTAGGAAAAGCACGTGCTGAAATAGCAACAAAAGATCAATATAAACATGTTGTAGTAAACGATAATGTTTTCAAAGCAAAAAATAGTATTGCACTCATTATAAAAGAACATCAAGAGCACGCCTAAGTGCTCTTGTTTGTTTTATAAATAGTTTAATTGTGGTAAAATAGAACGAAAGGTGGTGGAAACATGTATATTATATCAGTTTTAATCGAACATCCAGTTCAATCATTAGATATGACTTTTGATTACTTATCTGATTATGTTATCGGGTTACATCATCGTGTTTCTATTATGTTTCATCATCAAAAGATTATTGGTTATGTGATGGATGTCCAGTATACAAATAAAACAAGAGAAGAACTAGAACTTGAAAATGGTTTTCATTATCAAATGATTTTAGATGTATTAGATGATATGCCAGTGCTAAATGAAGAACTACGTAGTTTATCTATTACCTTATCAAAACTATCATTAGCCACTAGAATGGCATGTATTCAGGCGATGTTACCAAGTCAATTAAAACCTAAAAAAGGGAAACATACTGGAATTCAATATGAACGTATTGTTATTGGAAATCTAGGTTTTGCTTTAAAAACAACAAAACAACAAGAAGCATATCAATATATCCTAGATCATCCAAGTAGTCTAATAAAAAATATTCCGTATAGTAAAGCATTATTAGATAATATGGTAAAACAAGGAGCTATTGAATATCATCAAATAGAAAAATATCGCATACCACAAAATACAGCATTTATAAAAAAAGTTCATACTTTGTCTAAAGAACAACAGTATATTGTAGAAGATATAAGTAAAAAAGATACTTATGGTGTTAATCTTTTACATGGAGTAACAGGTGCTGGTAAGAGTGAAGTATATGTTCAAATAGCTAAAAATATTGTAAAAAAAGGAAAAACAGTGATTGTATTAGTGCCAGAAATAGCACTAACACCGATGATGATTGCTTTATTTAAGAGTCATTTTGATCAAAATGTTGCAATATTACACTCTAAATTATCTAGTGGAGAAAGGTATGATGAATATCGTCGTATTCAAAACAAAGAAGTATCGATTGTAGTAGGGGCTAGAAGTGCTATTTTTGCTCCTTTAGAAAATATTGGACTTATTGTAATGGATGAAGAGCATGATAGCAGTTATAAACAAACAACGACTCCTCGTTATCACTGTTTAGAAATAGCAAAAATACGTGCCAAGACACATCAATGTCCTATCTTACTAGCAAGTGCCACACCATCCTTAGAATCTTATTATCGAGCATTGGAAGGATTTTATGATTTATACACATTAGAAAACAGAATCAACCAACAACCTCTACCACCAATAGAATTTGTTTCCATGGAAAAAGAAATGCGAGATGGCAATTATAGTTTACTATCTAGAAAATTAGTTAACCAATTACAAGCTTGCATTGATTCAGGGAATCAAGCAATCTTATTATTAAACCAGAGAGGTTACGCAAATCATATTCGTTGCTTAGATTGCAATACAGTTGTAAAGTGTCCACATTGTGATATTAGCTTAACCTATCATCACGATACCAAACAATTACATTGTCATTATTGTGACTATCGTCAACCTTATACAAACACTTGTCCAACTTGTCAATCTAGCAATATGAAGTTAGTTGGAACGGGAACTCAAAAAATGGAAGAAATACTAGCACAAGAATTAGAAAATGCAACAATTATTCGTTATGACTATGATTCTACAAGAAACAAACAAGGACATCAAAAATTATTAGATCGATTTAAAAACAAAGAAGCAAATATTTTATTAGGGACACAAATGATTGCCAAAGGATTAGATTTTCCAGATGTAACACTAGTAGGTGTTATTAATGCGGATATTAGTTTGCATATTCCTGATTTTCGTAGCAATGAAAGAACATTCCAATTACTATCACAAGTTGCTGGACGAACTGGAAGAGCAGATAAACCAGGAACAGTAACGATTCAAACCTATAACGAAAAACATCCTGTCTTAGTGAATGTAAAAAATCATAATTATATTCGATTTTATCAAGAAGAAATGAAGTATCGTAAACTAGCAATGTATCCACCATATCGTTATTTACTAAGTATTCTAATTGAAGGAAAACAAGAAGAACAAGTAGAATTATATGGTCAATATATAAAAAAATACTTAGTAAAAGAATTACCAAATCAAGTTATTTTAGGTCCTACTAGTGGGACTATCTCAAAGATAAATAATTATTATCGTCGTCGTATTCTTATTAAATATCGTTCTTTAAAAGAAATATATGAAGTGATTCGTACTATGCATCGATATTATAATAAAAAAGAAACAAAGATTCGTGTTATATGTGACTTTGATCCATATAATCAATTATAAAAGGAGAACCTATGGCTAGAAAATTAGCGTTAGAAATATTATTAAAATATCAAAATGAACAAAGTTATATTAACATCACTTTAAATCATGCTCTTATCAATAGTGAATTATCAAGAAAAGACAAAGATTTAGTAACCCAAATAGTATATGGAACAGTTCAAAATAAACTATATCTAGAATACTTATTAGCCCCTGCTATTGAGGGTAAAAAAGTACATCGTGACACAAAAATGATCTTATTAATGACACTTTACCAATATTACTTCCTAGATAAAATACCAACCTATGCATTATGCAATGAAGCAGTATCACTAGCAAGCAGGAAAGAAAGAAATCAAGGTCGCTTTGTAAATGCAATATTACACCAAATCATTGATAACCCCAAACGTACGTTAGATGGTTTAGATGATGATCAAAGACTAAGTATTGAAACTAGTCATCCATTATGGATGGTAAAGATGTTTTCTAAACAATATGGTCAAGATATTACAACCAAAATATGTCAACATAACAATGCTACACCAAATCGGATAGCTAGAGTAAATACGTTAAAAACAAAGAAAGAAAGCTTATTAGAAAACCCAATATATCAAACATGTGCATTATCAACAGATGCTATTAGCTATCGTTCAGGAAATATTGCCAGTACTCCAGAATATTTAGAAGGACTTGTTACAATTCAAGATGAATCAAGTCAGCTAGTAGCACCATTCTTAAACCCTCAAAAAGAGGAACGTATTTTAGACATGTGTTGTGCTCCAGGGAGCAAAACTACGCATTTAAGTGCATTGATGGAAAATACTGGAGAAATAGTAGCATGTGATTTATTTGAACATAAAATGGAACTCGTACAAAAGAATGCAAACCGTTTAGGAGCTACTAATATTACATTTAAAGTAGTAGATTCTACTACTTTATCTACACTTTATCAAGAGGCATCTTTTGATCGTATTTTATTAGATGCACCTTGTAGTGGTTTAGGTGTTTTAATGAGAAAACCAGAAATTAAGTATCATGATTCAAGTGCCTTGGATTCAATTGTACTTATACAAGAAAAATTATTAGAAAATGCTTATGTTTTATTAAAAAATGGTGGTAAAATGGTTTATAGTACATGTACTATAAATAAAAAAGAAAATCAAAAAATGATAGAACAATTTATTAAAAAGCATCCAGATATGATCGTATTAGAAGAAAGACAAATATTGCCCTATGAATACAATAGTGATGGATTCTATATGGTAAAACTAAAAAAGGAATAAATGAATGAAAACATTATATAATTATACATTAGAAAATATGACGGAACTGTTTTTAACAATGAAACAAAAACCATTTCGTGCAAAACAAGTATTTACATGGTTGTATCAAAAAGAAGTAAGTTCTTTAGAACAAATGACAGATTTATCAAAAGATTTCCGTCAACAATTACAAAATGATTTTACTATTGATCAACTTACTATCGCAGAAAAACAAGTATCCAAAGATGGTACCATTAAATACTTATTTGAATTAGCGGATGGGCATTTAATAGAGAGTGTTTTAATGGTTCATGATTATGGTCGTTCTTTGTGTGTGACTAGCCAAGTTGGTTGTAATATGAAATGTGATTTTTGTGCAAGTGGACTATTAAGGAAACAAAGAAACTTAACTGCTGGTGAAATGGTGAATCAGGTAATGAAGGTGCAATTAGATACAGCAGAGCGTATTAGTCATGTTGTTGTCATGGGAACAGGGGAACCTTTTGATAATTATGATCATGTGATGGAGTTTGTACGTATTATCAATCATCCTCATGGATTAGCGATAGGAGCTCGTCATATTACGATTTCTACATGTGGATTAGTAGATAAAATAGAGCAGTATGCTTTAGAAGGGTTACAAACAAATTTAGCTATTTCTTTGCATGCACCAAATGATGAAATAAGAGAGAAATTAATGCCTATAAATAAGAAATATCCAATGGATGTTTTAAGACAAGGGATTGCTACTTATATTCAAAAAACAAATCGTCGTATTACTTTTGAATATATCATGTTAAAAGATATGAATGACAGTATTGTATGTGCTAGACAACTAGCACATTATGTAAAAGGATTAAATGCTTATGTTAATTTAATTCCATATAATGCAGTAGATGAACATGGGTATTTACCAAGTGATGATGAAGTAGTAGAAAAGTTCAAAACTGAGTTATTACGATTTGGTATTAATGTAACAAAACGTAAAGAACATGGTAGAGATATAGATGGAGCATGTGGTCAATTAAGAGCAAAACGAAATGAGGGGATGTAATGGAGTATTTTGCAAAAAGTGATATTGGAAAAATTCGTAACAAAAATCAAGATCAAGTAGCTGTCAATGTCAATGGGGCTGATCAACTCCTAGCAATTGTTTGTGATGGAATGGGTGGTCATAAAGCAGGAGAGGTAGCATCTCGTGCAATGATTAACTACATGACAGGATGTTTTCAAGGACACCCTGGATTTGAAAATGGCAAAGAAATCCAAAAATGGATGGAAGAGACAATTCAAAATGGTCATACATTTGTTAAGAAATTAGCCAGTACAACAGAAGAACAAGAAGGTATGGGAACAACGATTGTAGCCGCAATGTGTTGTGAGAATACAATCTATTTAGCACATGTTGGAGACAGCAGAGCTTATTATTATCAAGAAGAGTTATTGTTATTAACGAAGGATCATACATTATTAAATTTATTATTAGATCAAGGGAGTATTACACCAGAACAAGCAGAAGATTTTGAACAAAAAAATGTATTAACACAAGCAATTGGAGCAACTCAAGGTATAGAGATTGCACAGCAAGTAATGGAAGTAGAAAATGGATATTTGTTATTATGTTCTGATGGTTTATTTAATATGGTATCCAAAGAAGAAATAAAAGGAACTATTCAACAAAATAATTTAATCGAAGATATTGGAAATATACTTATTGATAAGGCAAATGATTATGGGGGCCGTGATAATATTTCAGTTGTATTAGTTAAACTAACAGGAGGGATAGAGTAATGAAAAAGATATATTCAGATCGTTATGAAATAATTGAATTAATAGGTCAAGGTGGAATGGCAGATGTTTATTTAGCAAAAGATCTTATTTTAAATAGAGTGATTGCTTTAAAAACATTAAGAACTTCGCTTGCAAAGGATCCACTTTATGTTACTCGTTTTCAAAGAGAAGCAAATGCTGCAGCATCTTTAAATCATAAAAATATAGTAGCAATTTATGATGTTGGACAAGATGGGGATGATTATTATATTGTAATGGAATATGTTCCAGGAGTTACTTTAAAAGAGTTAATTAACCGACGTGGAGCTTTGCATGTCGTAGAAGCAATGGATATCATGAAACAAATTGCAAGTGGGGTTGCAAAAGCACACCAATTAGGAATTATTCATCGTGATTTAAAACCACAAAATGTATTAGTAACAGAAAGTGGTGTTGCTAAAATAGCAGACTTTGGTATTGCATCGATGCAAAACTTAGCACAAGTTACACAAAATGATGTCATTATGGGATCATTACATTACTTGGCACCGGAATTAGCTCGTGGAGAAAAAGCAACTGCACAAAGTGATATTTATGGATTAGGAATTGTTTTATACGAATTATTACGTGGGGAAGTTCCTTTTCATGGGGAATCACCTGTTAATATCGCACTAAAACATATGCAAGAAGAGACACCTTCTATCCGTGATTTTAATCCTACTATTTTACAATCAGTAGAAAATTGTATTTTAAAAGCTACTGCTAAAAACAGTAAAGATCGTTATCATAATGCAATGGAGTTTTATGAAGATTTACTTACTTGTTTGGATCGTGAAAATGAAGAGAAAATTGTCTTTGCCTATGATCCAAATACTGATCCAACCATTGTAGTGCAAACAAAACGAAGCACAACACAAGAAATTCCTGTTACACCTAAAGAAGAGGAAAAAAAGTCTTTTATAGATAAAATAAAAGCATTGCCTCCTATTAAGAAATTTGGTCTTTTATTAATACCAATAGCTCTAGTAACTGGAATTGTCATGTTCTTCTTATTTGGTGGAGAATCTACGAAAGTATATTCGATGCCAGATGTTAGTGGAATGACGATAGAAGAAGCTAGTGCTTTATTAGAAGATAATTATGGCTTAGTAATTGATGAAGAGTATGTGGACCAATTATCTAATGATTATGATGCAGGATTAGTTATTTCAACAGATCCAGCAGCAACGAAATCAGTGAAACAAGGAGAAACGGTTGTCTTTACTGTAAGTAAAGGAGCTTATTTAGTAATGAGTTCTTATATTGGAAAAGATAGTGATACGGCAGTCGAAGAATTAGAAACTTTAGGTTTTGAAGTATCAATTGTTTTAGTAGATGAATCTGGGACACCAGGAACTATTTATAGTCAAAGTATTGAAGCAGGTCAAGAAGTAGAATTAGGAGAAGAAGCTATTGAAATAGAGTTATCAGTGATTAAACCTGAAGAAATTACAGTTGGTGATTATACAGGGATGACTTTTGAAAAAGCAGAATCTGTTTTGATTGATTTAGGTTTTATTGTAAATTATGAAGAAGCTACTTCTGATGAGTTAATTGGAGTAGTAGTAGAACAAGATATTGCGAGTGATACTGTCATTGAAATAAATGATGATACTGTTTTAGAAATAACATTAACTGTTTCGATTGGTTTAGAAATAGAAGTACCAAATGTAGTAGGATTATCTTATGAAGCTGCACTAGTGAAATTAGAAAGTGAGGGCTTTGTAGTCAAGGAAATAGATTTGGGTGCAACTAGTAATAGTGAAGATGTATTAAAGATCCAATCACAAACACCAGATGCATTTAGTATTGTTACAAGTGAAGGAACAACAGTTACTATTTCATATTACAGTTCAATAACAGAAACTGAAAGTGATTTAGATGTGGAAGACACAACAGAACAGGAGTAAAAATGCCTAAAGGACAAATTATAAAAGTATTAGCTGGATTTTATTATGTAAAAGACCAAAATCAAATCATTCAATGTCGTGCCAGAGGTAGATTTCGTAATGACGAAATCAAACCTCTAGCAGGAGATTATTGTGAATATGAGTTACGTGAAAATAATGATGGATATTTAATGGAATTATTACCAAGAACAAATAGTTTAATAAGACCACCAATATGTAATATTGATCAAGCATTACTTGTTTTTTCACGCAAAGATCCTGATTTTTCAACGTTATTATTAGATAAGTTTTTACTTATTTATGAACATCTACAAATAGAGCCAATTATATGTATTTCTAAAATGGATATAGAGAGTGATGATCATATTGAACAATATATTCAAGAATATCGTCAAGCTGGTTATACTGTAATCCCTATTTCAAGTAAGAAAAAGGAAGGGATAGAACAAATAAAAGATGTTTTTAAGGATAAGATATCGGTTATTACAGGACAAAGTGGAGTTGGTAAATCGAGTCTTATTAATGCTTTGGATGTGAAATTAAATTTAGAAACAAATGAAATATCAAAAGCATTAGGAAGAGGAAAACATACTACGAGACATGTGGAATTAATTGAGATGTTTAGTGGTTATGTAGCTGATACGCCAGGTTTTTCTTCTTTAGAAATAGATATGGAATTAGTAGAAGCAGCAAAAGCTTATCGTGATTTTCATAAACTAAGTGAAGGTTGTAAATTCCGTGGTTGTTTACATGTTAGTGAACCTGATTGTAAAGTTAAACAGGCGGTAGAAGATGGGATTATATCAAAGGAAAGATATGATCATTATTTACAATATATACAATTAATTAAAAAAAATAAGGAGAGACAATATGGTTAAAGTTGCCCCTTCGCTATTAGCGGCGAATTTTATGGATTTAAAAAATGAAGTGAAGAGAATTGAAGAAGGTGGAGCATCATGGATTCATTATGATGTAATGGATGGTCATTTTGTACCAAATATTTCTTTTGGATATAGTATTTTAAAAGATATATCGAAATGTACCAATATGTATTTAGATGTCCATTTAATGATTAGTGATCCTAAAAAATATTATCCTGAGTTCGTGAAAGCAGGAGCCAATTTAATTGTTTTTCATATAGAAGCAGTAGAATCTATTGCACAAGCCAAAGAATTATTATTAGAAATAAAACAACAAGGTGTTGATGTTGGAATTTCTATTAAACCACAAACACCAGTTAGTACCATAGAAACATTATTAGAAATAGTAGATGTTGTTTTAGTAATGTCGGTAGAACCTGGCTTTGGAGGACAAGTGTTCCATCATGAAGCATTAGATAAAATAGCAGAACTTGCAAACTTACGAGAAAAGCATTGCTATCATTATTTAATTGAAGTAGATGGTGGTATTAATGAAGAAACTGGAAAGTTATGTATTGAAAAGAAAGTAGATGTATTAGTGGCAGGTAGTTATATTTTCCAAAGCGATGATTATCAAACAAAGATAGAAGCGTTATGCATATAGGAATTTGTGGTGCTAGTTATGATGGTGTTATCTTTGATAACACCATTGACTATATTGGAGTAGATGGTGGTGTTCAATGCTTGTTAGAGCATGGGATTACACCGGTTGTTGCAATTGGTGATTTTGATTCTTTGGAAAAGAAAGAAATGTTATCTAATATCAAAGCGATATCACTAAATCCAGTCAAAGATTGTAGTGATAGTCATTATGCAATAGAATACGCTATTCAAAAGGGATATCAACGTATTTCTTTATATGGAGTAACAGGACATAGATTGGACCATTATATGGCAATCATTGCCCTAGTACAACGTTATCCTAGTAAGGATATTCATATTATTGATTTATGGAATGATATTACTATTTTAAATAGTGGAATACATCGTTTTAAAACAGAATATACTTATTTTTCATTATTTGCTTTTGAAAATACACAAATCTCTATCCAAAATGCAAAATATGAACTGGTTCATTATTTACTCACAAAACAAGATCCACTTTGTTTATCAAATGAATGTTTAGATAAAGAAGTGCTAATAGAAAATGATTGTCCTATTTTGTTGATACAATCCAATGAAAATAAGATAGGGTAATAGAAAGGGGATAGTATGCAAAGATATTTTATTCAAGAAAAAAAAGAGAATAACATTTATTTACAACCAGAAGATATTCATCATATAAAAAAAGTGATGAGAAACAAAGTTGGTGATTCTGTTCATTGCATTGACCCTTTTGGAAAACATTATTTATGTAGTATTCAAGATGTTGAAACTGGTTGTTTAAAGATAGACAAAGAAATAGAAGAATGGAATGAACTAGATATTGAAGTAACACTTATTTATGCGATGCCTAAAGGTGATAAGTTTGAATTTGTATTGCAAAAAGCTACAGAATTAGGGGTTCATCGTATTGTACCATTACAATCAAGACGTTGTGTTGTTAAACTAGACAAACAAAAGTTTGAAAAGAAATTAGAAAGATATCAAAAAATAGTAAAAGAAGCAGCAGAACAATCTTATCGTAGTATTCTACCTAAAATAGAATCAATTCAAACAATTGCTAGCTTATCTCCTTATCTTACTAACTATGCATTAGTAGCATATGAAGAAAGTGCAAAAGTAGGAGAACATCACAATTTTAAAAAAGTAATGCAAGAAATAAAAACAAAACAGTCCTTAACTATTATTGTTGGTAGTGAAGGTGGTTTTGATGAAGATGAAATTGAAGCACTAGAGAAGATGGGCGTATTACGTTGTTCTTTAGGTAAAAGAATATTACGTAGTGAAACAGCACCATTGTATATGTTAAGTGTCATTGGATATCATAGGGAGATGGAATAATGGAAAGAGTGGCAAGATTATTTTCTTTTTCAAAAAAAGTCTCTTATAAAAAGTCAGAGATCTATAAAGAAATAGAAAAACAACAAAGTATTTTAGTAGCAGAAGGATTTAAATTTGATCCAGAAAGCTATTTTGATATTTATTGTTATCAAATTATAATCGAAGGTATTAAAAATAAAATAAATATAGCGAAAGCATATGATGCTTTTATTTCTAATAACTTTGATTTATTAGAACATTGTAATTATGAACAACGTAGAAAAATGATTCAGGTAGATATTGATAAAGTTTTAGAAAAGAGTGCTTCTTTTCAATATCAGGATACTACTATTTATATCCCTTATTTAGAAGAATTTATGAATCAAAGGTATTGTAATGATCATGCTATGGTTTTGTTGAAACAACATATTCAACATTTGAATAATTACCCAAAATCAATTGATCAAATGCTTGATTTATATCAAGAAAAAGTATTGTTATCTGATTTTTGTTCTTTAGAATATATTGGAAAATATTTTAATAATGATTGTTTTTATAGTAAAGAAGGTATTTTCATTAGTTATCAAGCGGAACATAAAAAGTATAGTGAGTTTTTTGTTGTTGATAAGTATAATAAAGAGCTTCCTAGTAGTAATGATGTAAAAGAATTGTTAGAATTGGTAGAGTCTAACAGGGATGATGTGATTGATTTTATGATTGAAAAAGAATTCATTCATCCAAAGTATAAAAAGAAGTTAGAAAAGAAAAGAAGTTAGGAGAATTTATGAGCACAGTTGCTATTCATACATTAGGTTGTAAAGTAAATAGTTATGAATCTCAAGCGATGTTAAAAGAGTTTGTAGAACATGGTTATAATGAAGTTGATTTTAAAAGTGAGGCAGATGTATATGTTATTAACACATGTACTGTTACAAATACCGGAGATAGTAAATCTAGACAAATGATTCGTAAAGCGATTCGTAACAATCCAAATGCGATTGTTTGTGTAGTTGGGTGTTATAGTCAAATAGCACCAGATGAAATAGAAGCGATTGAAGGAGTTAGTGTTGTTTTAGGGACGCAGTATCGTAATCAAATTATGCAGTTTGTGGAACAATATCAAGAGACAAAGGAAACAATTATAAAGGTTGATAATGTAATGAATCTTCAAAAGTTTGAAGATTTAAATATTGATCGTTTTAAAAATACAAGAGCTTATATAAAAATACAAGATGGTTGTAATAATTTTTGTACATACTGTATTATCCCTTACGCTAGAGGACGAGTGCGTTCTAGAATAAAAGAAAGTGTTTTAGAACAAATTGCTACTCTTGTAAAAAAAGGATATGTTGAAATAGTGTTAACAGGTATTCATACGGCAGGATATGGAGAAGATTTTGAGGATTATAATTTTTATTGTTTATTAAAAGACATTGTTCAAATAGAAGGATTGAAAAGATTACGTATCTCTTCTATTGAAATAAGCCAATTAACAAAAGAAATCATGGAATTAATTGAAGATAGTCATATTATTGTGGATCATTTGCATGTACCACTACAATCTGGACATGATGCAACCTTAAAGCGTATGAACCGTAAATACAATACAGAGCAATATCTTGCAAAAATAAAAGAAATAAAAGAACATATCCCAACTGTAAAATTCACTACAGATGTTATTGTTGGTTTTCCAGGAGAAACAGTAGAAGAATTTGAAGGGACTTATGCATTTATTCAAAAAGTAGGATTCTCTATGTTACACGTATTCCCATATTCAATTCGTAAAAACACGCCTGCTTCAAAAATGAAAGATCAGGTAAATGATCAAATAAAACATGAAAGAACAACAAGATTAGTACAATTATCAAATCAATTATTAGAAGAAACTTCTAAACAAGCAATTGGAGAAACTTATGAAGTATTATTTGAAAAGAAAGTTGGTGATGGCTATATCGGTCATGCAACTAACTATTTACAAGTAGTAGTAGAAAGTGACAAAAATATAATAGGTACAATTCAAAAAGTAGTTGTCGAAAGTTATGATGAAAAATTAAAGGGACGAGTGGTGGAATAATGAAAAAACTAAACGAATTATTTACAACTGAAAATGAAATGGCTGTTTATTCAATACATAGCGATTCTCGCTATGTATTACCACATTCTATTTTCTTTTGCATTGAAGGATTAACAGTAGATGGGCATCAGTATGTAGAAGATGCTATTTTTCAAGGTGCAAAATGTATTGTACATAGTCGTGAGTTAGATAATTATCATCCTAAGATTCAATATATAAAGGTTAGTAACACATTAAATGAATTAAATCGTGTTGCTGATTTATTTTATGATTCTCCTAGTTCGAAAATGAAAGTAATAGGAGTTACTGGAACTAGTGGTAAAACGGTAGTAGCTTCCTTTATTCATCAAGTATTAAATGAGTATTGTAAAGCTGGTTATATTGGGACATTATCTTTGATGTATAACAATGCTCAAATAGAAACACCTTATACTACTCCAGAAACTGTATTTTTACAAAAACATTTGTTTCAAATGGCAAAAAGTGACGTAAAAGTAGTTGCTTTGGAAGCATCAAGTTATGGACTTGCATTAGGAAGAATTGATGGAGTTGATTTTGATATTGCAGTAGTTACTAATATTGGAGATGAACATTTAGAGTTTCATGGAACAAAAGAACAATATGTAGCATGCAAACAAAAGTTATTTGAAAAAGTAGGGCCTAATCAGTATGCCGTAATTAATAATGATGATCATTTTGCTAGAAAGATGAAAGAAGTAACGAAAGCAAAATGTATTAGTTATGGTATGAATGAAAAGTCAGATATTATGGCTACGGATGTTTTGTTATCCTTGGAAGAAACAATATTTAATTTATATATCGGTGATCAAATAAATAGAATTAGAACACCATTATTAGGTATTCATAATGTTTATAATTTATTAGCAGTAGCAGCAACTTTAAAAGCAGTAGGTAGTGATAATGAAATGATTTGTCAGTCTTTACAAAAAAACTTTCAAGTACAAGGTAGATATGAACCTTATACTAGTTATTATGGTGCAAAAGTAATTGTGGACTATTGTCATACATTACAAAACTATAAAGATATATTCCAATTTGTAGACAAAACAAAAAACCCTAGTGCAAGAGTATTTGTTGTTCTTGGTTTGCCTAGTAAAAGAGAAATTCGTAATCGTGAAAAAATTGGAGAATTAGCAAACTATTATGTAGACCATGTTATTATCACTAGAAGTGATGAACGTGGAGAATCATTGCAAGCAATTGGGGCTATGATACAAAAACCAATAGTAGATATTCCTAGTATTATTATTGAAGATCGTCAAATAGCTATTGAACAAGCCTTACAATTAGCAAGTAAAGATGATATAGTAATGGTATTAGGAAAAGGACATGAAGATTTTATGGCCTTAGAAACGGGGAAAGTCGCTTATTTAGGGGATGGGACTATCGTTGAAAATATAATAAAATATGAAGGAGAATTAGAAAATGAATTACAGTGGAATGATTGATCATACGGCATTAAAACCAGATACTACAAAGGAACAAATTACACAATTATGTAAAGAAGCAAAAGAATTTCATTTTGCATCAGTTTGTGTAAACCCAACATGGATTCAATATTGTGCTACTTTATTAGAAGCTACAGAAGTAAAAGTATGTACTGTTATTGGATTCCCATTAGGAGCTAACACAAGTGCTACAAAAGCATTTGAAACAACAAATGCAATTGAAAATGGAGCAAATGAAATAGATATGGTTATCAATATTGGTGCCTTAAAAGATGGGAATACAGCACTAGTAAAAGCTGATATCGAAGCAGTAGTAGAAGCAGCAAAAGGAACATGTGTAAAAGTAATTATTGAAACATGCTTACTTACAAAAGAAGAAATAGTAACTGTTTGTACACTAGCAAAAGAAGCAAAAGCTACTTTTGTAAAAACATCAACAGGATTTAGTACCGGTGGTGCTACAGTAGAAGATGTTGCTTTAATGAAACAAACAGTTGGTGAAGATTTAGAAGTAAAGGCATCTGGTGGTGTTCGTACATTTGAAGATATGGAAAATGTCGTAAAAGCAGGTGCATCTCGTATTGGAACAAGTTCTGGATGTAAATTAGTAAATAAAGAAGTAAGTACAAGCGAATATTAATAGAATGCTGAATAGCCCTCGGGTTGTTCAGTTTTTTAATAACTTATTAAATAAAAATATAAGTTAGAAAAGAATAAATGATGAATTAGTGTATAATTTAATTAAATAAGTGAGCTATTAACCATATTTTAACCTTTACAAGTTATGATAGGGTTATAAAAGAAAGGAGGACCTATCAATGAGGATACTAGTTTGTGAAGATGAAGAGAACTTAAACAGATTAATAAGTAAAAAATTAAAATTAGAAGGATATGCTGTAGATAGTTGTTTTAACGGAGAAGAGGGACTTTATTATGTAGAGCAAACAATCTATGATTTAGTTATTTTAGATGTGATGATGCCTATTATGGATGGACATCAATTATTAGATGCAATGCGTAAAGCAGGAATAGAATATCCGGTATTGTTTCTAACAGCAAAAGATTCGAATGAAGATATTGTGGAAGGCTTGGATTTGGGTGCAAATGACTATGTAATAAAACCTTTTACTTTTGATGTTCTACTTGCAAGAGTGAGAATGTTACTTAGAACAAGACCAAGAGGAAGTGCTACTATTTTATCTATTTATGACATGAAAATAGATATCTCAAAAAGAGAAGTGAGAAGAAATAATGAAATTATTGTTTTAAGTGCAAAGGAATATGCGATTGTAGAATATTTGGCATATAATAAGGATGTTGTGGTAACAAAGGAACAAATAGAAGAGAACATATGGGACTACGATAGTGAAATAGGAACTGGATTAGTGAAAGTATATATTAGTTATTTACGTAAAAAACTTGATGATCCTTATGAAAGGAAGTTAATACATACAGTTAGAGGAATAGGATATGTATTACGCAGTGAAAACAATGAGTCTAAAGATTAAATTATCTATCTATAATGCACTACTAATGTCTATGATGGTTGTTATTGTAATAGCGTTCTTAATTATGATTAGTGGAAATGTTGTAGTAAGTAGTTCCCAAAATACATTAACAGAAGCAGTGGAAGAAGTAGCAGATGAAGTAGAATATGAAAAAGGTAAAATTGAAATAGATGATGATGTTTATTATAGTGATCAAGTTTCTATTTTGATATATAGTAGTCAAGGTGTCTTGTTAGAAGGAGTAAATAATCATAATATTGATGAATCACTAAGCAATGGACAAATTGGAACAATAACAATAGATGGTAATGAGTATATGTATTATGATGTCTTTGTTGGTGATGAAAATTTATTTGTTCGTGGGATTGTTTCTACAAGTGCTATTACGGGAGTGCTAGATGAAGTATTTCGAATAGCGATTATTATGTTACCTACATTTATTGCTATTTCATTTGCCGGAAGTTATTTCTTATGTAAAAGATCATTTAAACCTTTGGATAATGTGATTGAAACAGCAGAAAAAATAAGCAAAGAAGATGATTTAACATTAAGGATTCATCCTGAAAACAAAAAAGATGAAATAACAAGACTTGCTATTACATTTGATAAAATGATGGAAAAGTTAGAGAACATGATGAAAGTAGAAAAACAATTTACATCCGATGTATCCCATGAATTGAGAACACCTGTCTCTATTATTCTTGCAGAATGTGAAATAGCAAAGAATGGCACACAAGAAGAATTAAATCAATCTGTGCAAGGAATAGAAAAACAAACTATCAAGATTAAAAATTTAATTAATCAATTATTAAATCTTGTAAGATTAGAAAATGGCATTCATAAACTAGAACTTGAAACAGTAGATCTAAGTGAATTAATAGAATTAATATGTAATGAACAAAGAAAAGTATTACCATCATCAATCACCATAGAAGATGATATTCAAGAAGGTATTACTTATTTATTAGACTATACGATGATTTCTAGAGTAATCGTAAATCTAATTAATAATAGTATAAAATATATTGGACAAGGCAGTACAATAAAAGTGAGTCTTGCCCAAACACAAGAAACAATTCATATTACGGTAGCAGATGATGGGATAGGGATTCCTGCTTCTGGAATAGAAAATATATTTACTAGATTTTATCAAGTAGATAAAGCAAGAAATGGTGATAGCATGGGATTAGGTTTATCGATGGTGAAACAGTTAGTAGAATTACATGGTGGCCAAATTGGTGTAACAAGTGAGTTAGACAAAGGAAGCACATTTGTAATCACATTAAAAAAATAGGAGAGAAAAAATGAAAAAGAAAATAGTAGTAGCATTAGTAATGCTAGCAGTAGTAATAGTGGGACGAACGATTAGTTATGCATTAGAAGTATCAAAAACGAATAATGATGTTGTAGAAATAGTAGAAGATACAGTAATTGCAACAAATGATTCTTATATTGGAGAAGATGCAGCAAGCACAGTAGCATTTGAGCATGCAGGTGTTGAAGAAAGTGCAGTAACAAATTTAGTAGTTACTTTTGATTTCGATGATGGAGTAGCAGAATATGAAGTAGATTTCAATGTTGATACAACAGAATATGATTATGAAATTAATGCACTAACAGGAGCTGTTATTGGATATGATAAAGATGTTGAAAAAACACAAAGCACTACTTCTAGTAGTACATCAACAAGTTATATTGGAGAAACAAAAGCAAAAGCTGCTGCTTTCACTCATGCAAATATAAATGAAAGTGATGCCTCTAATGTAGTAGTTACTTTTGATTTCGATGATGGAGTAGCAGAATATGAAGTAGATTTCAATGTCGCTACAACAGAATATGATTATGAAATTAATGCACTAACAGGAGCTGTTATTGGATATGATAAAGATGTTGAAAAAACACAAAGCACTACTTCTAGTAGTACATCAACAAGTTATATTGGAGAAACAAAAGCAAAAGCTGCTGCTTTCACTCATGCAAATATAAATGAAAGTGATGCCTCTAATGTAGTAGTTACTTTTGATTTCGATGATGGAGTAGCAGAATATGAAGTAGATTTCAATGTCGATACAACAGAATATGATTATGAAATTAATGCACTAACAGGAGCTGTTATTGGATATGATAAAGATGTTGAAAAAACACAAAGCACTACTTCTAGTAGTACATCAACAAGTTATATTGGAGAAACAAAAGCAAAAGCTGCCGCTTTCACTCATGCAAATATAAATGAAAGTGATGCCTCTAATGTAGTAGTTACTTTTGATTTCGATGATGGAGTAGCAGAATATGAAGTAGATTTCAATGTCGATACAACAGAATATGATTATGAAATTAATGCACTAACAGGAGCTATTTATGAATTTAGTGTGGAAAGAGATTAAAAGTAGGGACTGTATTTAAAAGAAAGGATAGACACTTGGGGTCTATCCTTTCTTGTTCATTTCTAAGATCATATTGAATAAAAAAAGATATACATGTGAAGTTTTACTTTACATGTATATCTAGTTAAACTAAAGGATTGTTTTTTTGTTGATTCATTGCAACAATGAAGTGAAGTGTTAAATAAGCAATTTCATCATCACTAAATACAGTATCATATTTTTCTTTAACAATAGGATTTAATAATGCAGCATATTTAAATTCTTCTGGATGACGTTCTTTGATTTTTTCAACTAATGGATTATCTAATTGTTGATTGTTTTTTAAACGATAAATAGCTTGTTGTAAATGTAATCCTACAGTAGTTACAATTTTATCGCTAGATTCAATTTTAAAACCATAAGTTTTATCAATGTCTTCTAAAACCTTTAATAAGATATTCACTACTTCATCTTCTAAAAAGTCAAAGCTAGGAATCATATCTACATCTAATAAATTATTATTTGAAAAATACATAGTAATTAAATCAATTTCATTTTCAGGAAAACTAACTCCATATACTTCTTCTATTTTATGACAAATAGTAGCAGCTAAATTATGAAATTCATTGTTTTTAAAAACACTTAATTGACTACTGCTTAGTTCAATATAATTTTTAGCTTGTAATCTTATAATTGCAATTGATAAGTGTGTAGCAATATTTTGAATATTAGAGTCTAATAAGTCTATATGTAATGCGTTGATTTCTGTTTTAATTAAATTTAAAATATCATCTCTTGTTTGTGCAAATGATTCATTTGTTAGTTGTATGCTCATCATTTCCTCCCCCGTTTTCAATTATTTTTTAAGTCATGTAATATAATATATTATATGCCCAAAAAAAGCTATAAAAATTTAATTAATTTTGATAAAGCATATAGGTGGAAATATAAAAAAGAAATTGGTATATTATTAGGGTGTTATAGCAAAAAAACTTTGAAATTTAAGTATAATTCCATTGTTTGCTAAGATAGTAAGTGCTATAATGATTGAGGAATTTAAATAAAACAGGAGGATCGTAACATGAATTTAGAAAAAGAATGGAACGGCTTTGTTGAAGGTAAATGGGTAAAAGAAATTAATTTAAGAGAATTTATCCAATTAAACTATACTCCATACAATGGAGATGACACTTTCTTAGCTGGACCAACAAAAGCAACTCTTGATCTTTGGGATCAAGTAATGGATTTAACAAAGAAAGAAATTGAAGCTGGTGGCGTATTAGATATGGACACTAAAGTAGTTTCTTCATTAACATCACATGCTGCAGGGTATTTAAACAAAGAAATTGAAACAATTGTAGGTTTCCAAACAGATAAGCCTTTCAAAAGATCATTACAACCAAACGGTGGTATCCGTATGGCTGAAAAAGCTTGTGCTGATAATGGATATACTGTAGATCCTGAAATCGTGGAAATTTTCACGAAATATAGAAAAACTCACAATGCAGGAGTATTTGATGCTTATACACCAGATATGCGTGCTTGTCGTTCATCTCACATTATTACTGGATTACCAGATGCTTATGGGCGTGGACGTATTATCGGAGACTATCGTCGTGTAGCTTTATACGGGGTAGATTTCTTAATCAAAGATAAAAAACATCAATTAGATACATCTCATGTACGTATGAATGCAGAAAATATTCGTACTAGAGAAGAATTATCTGAACAAATTCGTGCTTTAGGTGAATTAAAACAAATGGGTGCAATTTATGGTTTTGATATTTCTAGACCTGCAAAAGATGTAAAAGAAGCAATCCAATGGACATACTTCGGTTACTTAGCTGCAGTTAAAGAACAAAATGGTGCTGCAATGTCTTTAGGTAGAACTTCTACATTTATCGACATCTTCGCACAAAGAGATATCGCTAATGGTGTATATACAGAACAAGAAGTACAAGAAATGGTTGACCATTTCATTATGAAATTACGTTTAGTAAAATTCGCTCGTACTCCAGAATACAACGAATTATTCTCAGGAGATCCAACTTGGGTAACTGAAACAATCGGTGGTGTTGGTGTAGATGGACGTCATTTAGTTACTAAAACTAGTTTCAGATATTTACATACATTAACAAACTTAGGAACTGCTCCTGAGCCAAATATGACAGTATTATGGTCTACTAACTTACCAGCAGAATTCAAAAGATATTGTGCAAAAATGTCAATTCAAACTTCATCAATTCAATATGAAAATGATGATTTAATGCGTGTAACTCATGGTGATGATTATGCAATCGCATGTTGTGTATCTTCAATGAGAATTGGTAAAGAAATGCAATTCTTTGGAGCTCGTGCTAACTTAGCAAAATGTTTATTATACGCTATCAATGGTGGTATAGATGAAAAATCTGGAAAACAAGTAGGACCTAGATTCAGAGCTGTTGAAGATGGTGTATTAGATTATGAAGATGTAAAACAAAAATTCGTAGATATGATGTCATGGTTAGCTGGTGTTTATGTAAACTCATTAAACATTATCCATTATATGCATGATAAATATTGTTATGAAAGAATCCAAATGGCTTTACATGATCGTGAAGTAAAACGTTATTTCGCAACAGGTATTGCTGGTTTATCAGTAGTAGCAGATTCACTGTCAGCTATTAAATATGCACAAGTAACTCCAGTAAGAAATGAAGCTGGTATTGTTGTGGATTACAATATTGAAGGAGATTTCCCTAAATATGGTAATGATGATGATAGAGTAGATGAAATTGCTAACTGGTTAGTTTCAACTTTCATGGATTTAGTTCGTTCTCATCATACTTATAGAGATGGTGTACCAACTACTTCAATCTTAACAATTACTTCTAATGTAGTTTATGGTAAAGCAACTGGTAATACTCCTGATGGACGTAAATCTGGTCAACCATTTGCACCAGGTGCAAACCCATTACATGGTAGAGATACAAACGGTGCTGTTGCTTCATTAGCATCTGTAGCAAAATTACCTTTCTCTGATGCCCAAGATGGTATCTCAAATACATTCTCAATCATTCCTGGAGCTTTAGGAAAAGATGATCAAGTATTTGCAGGTGATTTAGAAGTTGAATTAGATTTAAATAAATAAAGATGGAAACTTCAGATAAAGATATTGACGCTCTAATAGCAATGTTAGATGGTCAAATGAAAAAAGGATCAAAACATGTAAATATTGCTGTAGAAGATCCTACAAATATGAATGCTTCTATCACTCAAGTTAAAGCTGGTATAGATTGTGACAGTGGTGACACTGCATGTAAAATACCTAACTTAATGACGGGTTTAGATCAAGAATAAAGGAGATAATTCTATGAGTTCAAATAGACAACAAGAAGAAAATCTAGTAGCAATGTTAGATGGATATGTAGAAAAAGGTGGACATCACTTAAATGTTAATGTTTTTACAAAAGAAACATTAATAGATGCGCAAGCTCACCCAGAAAACTATCCACAATTAACTGTACGTGTATCTGGATATGCTGTTAACTTTGTTAAATTAACAAAAGAACAACAAGATGACGTAATTTCTAGAACTTTCCACAGTCAAATGTAATAATGAAAAACGGATGAAAATCCGTTTTTTTTATTTTCTTTTTCTTGTTGATTGTTTTCGTGAAGAGGCGTATCATTGATGGTAAGGGAGTGATTGGATGTTTCATTTTATTTATCAATGTATGTTAGGACAAAAGAAATTATATATCATTATGCTTGTTGTTTTGACATTACTTGCAACAATTGAATTGTATTTTGCAGGGATATATACTGCTTTTATGGGATTAAGTGGATCAAGTGCCTATATTATCCGAACACTTGCTACTTTTATATCTTTTTTATCCTGTTTTTTAACTTTGTTTATTAATCAGTTTTTCTTAGAAGGAAAAACGGAAGAATTATCTATTTTTATGATTACTGGTGGATCTGCTAAAAAAAGTTTATCTTATATTATTATTCAGTTTGGTATATTTTATGTAGTTGCTACTTTATTAGCGATACCATTAGGTGCTCTTGCATTATCTATGACAATTAATTTAGTTGCAATACAATTAGATACGATTATTCATATTTCATTATTATCTTTATTATCTATCTTTGGTAGTTTTGTTATTATGAAGTTAATATTTGTTTTATTATTAAATGTTAGTTTTTTAAATCGTGTAGCGATTTCAATTTATAAATATATGACTAGTACAGGTAAACCATCCGAACAGTCAAATGATTTCTTTTCTCAGTTACCAAGAACAGGAAAGGCAAAGTTTCCAGTAGGATCATTTTTTATTGTAGCAATGACTATTGTTTTGTTTTTTGTAGGAATAAAAGGATTAGTTTCTTTTGAAGAAGATATGAGTTCTTTGTTATTTTCGATTGTAGTATTACTGGTATCTTTTTTATTAGTCATTAATACTTGGATTCCATTATCTTTTAATCTATTTCATGATCGTTATTTAATGAAAAAGCCTTTTTTGTTATTTAGCCTTTGTTATATTAAACAAACTATGAAAACGATGAGTGCAATGATTAATATGAATGCGATATTTATACCAATGACATTATGTTTATTTGTACTACCAGTATTTGATGGGAGTTATACTATCTTTTTAATGATTTGTTACATTGCTTTAATGTTGATGTTGTTTTTAGGATTTTTTATCCGTTTTCATGTTTATTTACCTACAAAATCAAGAGATATTGCAACAATGAGAGCATTAGGATATAAAGATATATTTATTATTCGTATTCAAAAAGTAGAAGTATTTACTTTTGTGTTTTTAACTTTTATATTACCTTTTCTATGTTTTAGTTATGTATTAGGGCAAGGTTATTTACAAGGATTTATATCTTTGGGGGTTATCGGAGTAGTTTTAATAATTTATGTTTTCTTTTATGGAATGTTTAGTATCTATATTTATTGGTGTTATCAAAAACAAGCAAAGGAGGTATTAGGTGATGTCAGATATCTTAATCGAAGTGAGTAATGTTTCTAAAATATATGATCAGGATATTCTCTTGAAGAGAGGAACTAATTTTTATGCTTTAAATAATGTAAATTTTGTTTTAGAAAGAGGAGATTTTATAGCAATTATGGGACCAAGTGGTTCTGGTAAATCAACATTATTGAACTGTATGTCTTCTTTGGATGCAATTACGAAAGGTACTATTGAATTAAAAGGAAAGAATTTAGGAGCTTATAGTAACCAAGAATTAAGTGATTTTAGATATCACGATTTAGGTTTTATTTTTCAAAACCATAATTTAATATCAACACTTAGTATTTTTGATAATATTGCTTCCACACTATATTTAGGTGGACAAGATTCAAAAGATATTTATAAAAGAGTATTAGAAATAGCAGAGCAATTAGATATTATGGAAATTCTAAAAAAGAAACCAAATGAATGCTCTGGTGGACAACGTCAAAGAGCTGCTATTGCAAGAGGGTTAATTAATAATCCAGATATATTAATATGTGATGAACCAACAGGAAATTTAGATTCTAAAAATTCTCATGAATTTTTAAAACTATTAACTGATTTAAATGAAAAAGGAACTTCTATTGTTTTAGTAACTCATGATAGTATGATTGCTAGTTATGCTAAGAAGTTAGTTTATTTAAGAGATGGGCAAGTTCATCATATTGTAGAGAGAAAAGATAGTAGTCAAGATGTATTCTTTCAACAAATAAACTCAATTACAAATAAAGATAGTTTGGTTCATCTTTTTGGTAAAAGCGAAGAAGTAGAATTGAGATCAGATTTAGTAACGGATGTTTCTGTACATGGAGAAGGTAGTCGTTATGATGTTTATGCTATTTTTAATGAAAATCCAGAAGAGTTAGAGAAAATGAAGTTTCAACCATGTTTACAATGTAATCATGAGGTTTTTGAATATGTTCGTACAGGAGAAAAGATATATGTAAAAGATATCAAAAAAGTAGAACTATTTATGATTAGTAAATTGGTAATGATGATGATTGCAGAATATCATTTCTATGTTTTAGTAAAAATACATACAGAGAGTACGGTATATGATTATCGTTTCTTAAATGAAAATAATTTAACAGAATTTTTCCAAATATTATTAGATAATAATATTGAAATAGATGATCCAATGGAATTGATTGATTTATTTAAAAAGAATAGTGGAGATTTTAGGAGACTTCGTTATTTACAATCTAAAAGAAAAGTGTTTGTAGATACATATGGAATGAAATAGTCTATTATGCAATTTGCTTTCTAAAATATCTACTTTATAGTATAATGGTTGATGGAAAGAAGGAATTGTTATGGAAGGATATATTCATTCATTAGAGTCATGTGGAACAGTAGATGGACCAGGGTTGCGTTTTGTGGTTTTTTTACAAGGATGTCCATTGCGTTGTAAATATTGTCATAATCCAGATACATGGAAACCAAATGTTGGTAACAAAATGAGTGTTAGTGATATTTTAAAGAAATATAATAAAAAGAGTAGTTTTTATAAAAATGGAGGAATTACTGTTACTGGTGGTGAACCATTGATGCAAATGGAATTTGTTACGGAGTTATTTAAAGCTTGTAAAAATGAAGGAATTCATACTTGTTTAGATACTTCAGGTGTAACTTTTACTCCGGGTAAAACAGAAAAGTTTGATTTATTAATGATGTATACTGATTTAGTGATGCTAGATATTAAACATATTGATAATGTAGAACATAAGGAATTAACAGGATTGGATAATGGGAATATTTTATCATTTGCTAAATATTTAGATAAAAAGAATATTTCTGTTTGGATTCGTCATGTTGTTGTACCAACGATTACACAAAATGATAAGTATTTAAAACAATTAGGTAATTTTATAGGAACATTACATAATATCAAAGCATTAGATGTGTTACCTTATCATGTGATGGGAAGATCGAAATATCAAGAAATGGGGCTAACCTATCCTTTAGAAGGAATTGAACCCTTAGATAAAGAAGATGCAATTAAAGCAAGAACTATCATTCTTGAAGGAATGAGAGAAGTAAGAAAATAACTTATCCAATAGGGTAAGTTTTTTTTAATGCATATTCTTTGTTTAAAAAAACAAAGTATGTTAGTATATAAATGTCAAGTTAGCTCATACTAACTAAGAACAAAAAAATAGAAAACAGGAGGAATATATAGTATGTCACTTATTCAAAAAGAAGTAGTAGATTTTAAAGTACAAGCGTTTGTAAATAACGAGTTTCAAGAGGTAACAAAAGCAGATACATTAGGGAAATGGGCTGTTTATTTCTTTTATCCAGCGGATTTTACATTTGTTTGTCCAACTGAATTAGAAGATTTAGCAAATAAATATGAAGAGTTTACAGCAATTGATTGCGAGGTTTATAGCGTTTCTTGCGATAGTCATTTTGTGCATAAAGCATGGCATGATGCATCGAAAACAATTAAAAAAATCAAATATCCAATGTTAGCAGACCCAACAGGTGTTTTAGCTAGAGGATTTGATGTAATGATCGAATCAGATGGTATGGCAGAAAGAGGAAGCTTTATCGTTAACCCTGAAGGGAAAATCGTAGCTTATGAAGTATTAGCAGGAAATGTAGGACGTAATGCCGATGAATTATTCAGACGTGTACAAGCGTTACAATTTGTAGCAGAACATGGTGATGAAGTATGTCCTGCAAAATGGAAACCAGGGGAAGAAACTTTAAAACCTAGTTTAGATTTAGTGGGATTACTTTAATAAAACAAGACTCTTATCAAAATATTCTGATAAGAGTTTGTTTTTTAAAAGAAAGAAGGAGAAAAATATGAACGAACAATTACATAATGATTTAAATAAGTACTTAGCAGATACAGCAGTATTATATATAAAATTCCATAATTTACATTGGAATGTTGTAGGGAAACAATTTAAAAATATTCATGAATACTTAGAAACTATTTATGATGGATTTGCAGATGTGTTGGATGAAGTAGCTGAAAACATTAAAATGAATGGGCAAACTCCACTAGCATCAATGAAAGATTATTTAGCGGTAAGCACAGTAAAAGAATTAGATAATATTGAAATTTCGGCTTCTGAAACATTAAATATTGCCAAACAAGATATTGCTTCTATTAAAGCTTTTGGGGAAGCAATTCGTAAAACTGCAGGTAATGAAGATTGCTATGATGTGGTTAGTATGATGGAAGGGCATTTAACTAATTATAATAAGACTTTATGGTTCTTAGAGGCAATGACAAAATAAATGGAAAAGATATATGATATGATTATTATTGGAGCGGGACCAGCAGGTCTTTCAGCTGCAATATATGGTGCAAGAGCTAAATATAAGGTATTAGTTTTAGAAAAAGAAAAAATTGGTGGTCAAATTACGATTACTCATGAAGTCGTAAACTATCCAGGTATTATGGAAACTAGTGGTGAAGAATTAACACAAGGTATGTTAAAACAAGCACAAAGATTTGGTGCAGAATTTAAGATTAGTGAAGTGGTAGATATTATTGATGAAGGTGACTTCAAAATACTAAAAACAACTACTGGTGACTATAAAACACTAGGTGTTATTCTAGCACCAGGGGCAAATCCTAGAGTACTAGGATTTGAAGGAGAAAAGAAATTCCAAGGTAGAGGAGTAGCTTATTGTGCTACTTGTGATGGAGAATTCTTTAAGGATAAAGAAGTTTATGTAGTAGGTGGTGGTTTTGCGGCAGTAGAAGAAGGGATTTTCCTTACTAAATATGCATCAAAAGTACATATGATAGTTCGTGAAGAAAACTTTACATGTGCAAAAACAGTTTATGAAAAAGTAGCTTTAGAGCCTAAAATTGAAACTTATTTCCAAACAGAAGTTCAATCAGTAAATGGGGAACAAACTTTGGAAAGTATTACTTTAACAAGCGAAGGAAAACAATGGACAGTTGAACATCCAGATGGTTTTGGTGTCTTTGTGTTTGCAGGATATGTTCCTAATACAAGTTGGTTACCAAAAAGTATTGAATTAGATAAGGGTTATATTGTTACTGATATTAATAGAAAAACAAATGTGGATGGTATTTATGGTGCTGGAGATGTTTGTATTAAGAATTTAAGACAGGTAGTAACAGCTGTTAGTGATGGAGCTTTAGCTGCTACTTCTTTAGAAAAGGTAGTCCATGATTTACATAGTAAATTAGATTTACCTGAGTTTGTTCAAGAAGTAGTAGAACAAAAAGAAGAAGTGAAGGCTACTAGCTCAGATGCTTTTATTAGTGATCAAATAAAAACACAGTTAGCACCAATATTTGGTAAGTTTGAAAAGAAAGTTCTGATTAAAGGATATTTATCTAATGATAAATTATCTATGGAATTAGAAGGCTTTTTAGCAGAATTTGCAACGATTAGTGATAAAGTAATGATTCAAAAAGAAACATCATCTACTGGATATCTAGAGTTATGTTATGAAGATGGAAGCAGTAGTGGGATATCTTTCTATGCTGTTCCTGGAGGACATGAGTTTAATTCATTTATTGTGGCTCTTTATAATGTTGCTGGGCCAGGGAAAGATATTTCTAATGAAGATTTAGATAAAATAGCAGCTATTCAAAAAGACACTAAAATACAAGTATTTATTTCATTGTCTTGTACGATGTGTCCAGAAGTAGTAATGGCAACAGGTACGATTGCAGCAAAAAATCAATATGTTCAAACACAAGCTATTGATATTGCTCATTTTCCAGAATTAAAAGAAAAATACAAAATCATGTCTGTACCATGTATGGTAATTAATGAAGAAGTAGTTCATTTTGGAAAGAAAAACATATCACAAATATTAGATTTATTATAAGCAAAAGCACTTTCATATTCTGAAAGTGTTTTTTTCTACTTTTAATGTATAATTAGTGGAAAGGGAGGATTTTATATGAATTTAGGTGCAATAGAAGCAGGAGGAACAAAGTTTGTTCTTTGTGTTGGAGATGAAGCAGGAAATGTGTTAGAAAGAGTATCGATTCCAACATTATCTCCAGAAGAAACAATGAAAGGTATTTTTGAGTTTTTTGATAATAAGGAAATAGAAGCATTAGGTGTAGGTTGTTTTGGACCAATTGATCCTGATTTAAGTAGTCCTACTTATGGATATATTACTACAACACCAAAACCAGGATGGGGAAACTATAATATAATGGGTGCTTTAAAAGAAAGATATAATATCCCAATGGCATTTGATACAGATGTAAATGGAGCAGCATTAGGAGAGGCATATTTTGGTGCAGCAAAAGGATTAGATAGTGCTTTGTATTTAACCATTGGAACTGGTATCGGGGGCGGAGCTATTGTAGAAGGGAAGTTAGTTCATGGCTTATTACATCCAGAAATGGGGCATATGCATTTAACACCAAGAAGTGATGATCACTATGCAGGAAAATGTCCATTCCATGGCACTTGTTTTGAAGGGTTAGCAGCAGGTCCAGCGATTGAAGAACGTTGGGGTATGAAGGCAACTCAATTAGCACCAGATCATATTGCTTGGGATATGGAAGCAGACTATATTGCACAAGCGTTGTGTATTTATATTTTAACTTTATCACCAAAGAAAATTATTTTAGGTGGAGGTGTAATGCATCAAAAACACTTATTTCCAATGATCCATCATTATGTTCAAGAAAAGTTAGCTGGATATGTTCAAAAAGATGAAATTATAACAGATGCAATTAAAGATTATATTGTTTATCCTGGATTAGGGGATAATGCAGGAGTATGTGGAGCTCTTGCACTTGCAAAATCCGCATTATAAAAAGATGGCTAGACCATCTTTTCTTTATTTCTAATATATATTTTTGATAACTTATAAACACTAGCAACAGTAGGAATCCCGAAAAACATTCCCGGAATACCTGCAAGGCTACCAAATATCATTACCGTAGCTAACACATAAATACCAGGGAGACCAACTGAATTACCAACAACTCTAGGATAAATGACGTTACTTTCAAATTGTTGTAAAACAATTAAATAGAATACAAATAGAATAGCAGTTGTTGGACTTACTGTAAAAACCATAAAGGCTCCTATTGTTCCACCAATATAGGCTCCAATAATAGGAATAATATTAATGGTACCAACTAATGTTCCAATCATAATAGCATAAGGCATCCTTAGAATCGTCATTCCCAAAGCACATAAACTTCCTAAAATAACTGCTTCAATACATTGACCACTAATAAAAGAACCAAAAGTATCATTTGTTATCGTATATATCATACGAATACGATGATAATTACGAGCAGATACATATAACTTTAAAATTCTTTTTATCGTATTTAATAAACGTTTTTTTTCTAATACCAAATAAATAGAAAAAACAGCAACGAGAATACTATTGAAAATAGTACCTACTAAAGAAATAGTAATAGAAATAGTGGTATCTAATAAATCAGTAAATCCAGAACTCATAAAATTCATCATATTATCTAATAAAGTTTTCCAATCTACTTCAATACTTTCTAATGCAGTTGCAATATTAGGAGCATCCTGGAATAAGGATACTAATTTATCAAATATGGTTTGACCATGATTAGGAACTAATTCTAATAATAAAGTGATAGAGTTTACTAGTTCAGGTATAACAAGCATACATAAAGAATAGATAATCAAAATGATAGTTGTAATAGCAAGTAGTAAACTAATTACTATTTTATGTTTTTTTATTAATTTACTATTTATTTGATCTAATAATTTTTGAAAACGAACCATAACAAGATTTAAAACAAAAGCAACTAGAAATGAAAGTAAGATTAAATAAGTTGCTTGGAAAATCTTATTTAGTAATAAAAAGACAGTACTTGTATTAAATAAAATAAAACCAAAAACCATTAGTAACAAAAGATATTTTTTAATTAATTTATCGATTTCTTTATAATTCATAAGCCACCTCCTAATAATAAAGCATACTAACATATATCTTATAAAAAAGATATCTACTTACAAAGTATATCCTATTTTTGGGTTTTATAAAAGATGTTTCTTTTTATTGGAATATGGTATATTTAAATAATAAGGGGGATATAATCTATGTCTAAAATTAATATCTTAGGGGATGTACATTGTCATACATTAGCATCTGTACATGCTTTTAGCACTATTAGAGAAAATATTGATGGAGCTAATCGCAAAGGATTGAAACTATTAGCAATTACTGATCATGGGATAGGGGCAAATGATGCACCACCATTATCTTATTTTCGTAATTTAAAATCTTTGCCAAAATATGTAGATGGACTGCGTTTATTAAAAGGAGTTGAAGCCAATATTATGGATTTAGAAGGGAATTTAGATTTACCGGATTCTATTTTAAAAACATTGGATATAGTAGTGGTGTCTTTTCATGCTAGTTGTGTGAAACATGGGACTAAAGAAGACCATACAAGAGCTTATTTAGTGTTGGCTAAAAACCCATATGTTCATATTATGGGTCATAGTGGAACACCAGAGTTTGAATATGATCTAGATGTAGTAATACCTGCTTGGCGTGATGCAGGGAAGTATATTGAAATAAATGCACATACGTTTGTGACTAGAAAGAAATCAATAGAAAATTGCAAAACAATTGCGCTAGCATGTAAAAAGTATCAAGCACCAATTGTTGTTAATTCAGATAGTCATCATGAGTTTGAAATAGGAGATGTTTCAAAAGCATTGGAGTTATTAGAAGAGATAGATTTTCCTAAAGAGTTAATTAAGAATGCATCATTAGATTGGATAAAATCATTTGATTAAAATACTTGAGTAGGACCATAAATAATGCTACTATGTTTAAGTAAAAAGGAGATTTAAATGAAATTAATTATTGGACTAGGGAATCCTGGTAAAGAATATGAAAATACAAGACATAATTGTGGATTTATGGTAATCGATGAATTATGCAAAAACTGGTCATGTAGTACAAACCTAGTAAAATTCAAAGGGGAATATTGTAAAATAAAATACAAAGGAGAAGATGTTATCCTTTTAAAACCAACTACTTATATGAATTTATCAGGTGAATCCGTACAACAATTTATGAAGTTTTATAAAATAGAAAAAGAAGATATTTTAGTAATATATGATGATTTAGATATGCCAGTAGGGAAACTACGTTTACGTACTAGTGGAAGTGCGGGTGGACATAATGGTATTAAGAGTATGATTAGTCATGTTGGGGGACAAGATTTTCAACGTATTCGTGTCGGGATTGATCGTCATCCATATATAAAGGTAGTAGACTATGTACTGGGTAAATTCACAAAAGATGAACAACCTTTCATAGAAGAAGGAGTAAAGCAAGCAGCAAAAGCAGTTGAAATGTTTTTAGAAAAAGATTTTGTAGCTGCCATGAATGCTTTTAATAAGGGGTAAAATGAGAAAGATTGTAGAACAATTACACAATAATAAAGCTTATCAAGCTTTATTAGAAGGAACAAATGATGTTGTTATTAACCATATTAATGAAGAAGCACTACTTATTGCAAGTGCTTTTTTAAGCTATCCAAAAGATACAGTAATTATTAAAGAAAACCAATATCAAGCTAATTTATTATATCAACAATTAGCTACTTTATTAGGAAATGATGTCCTATACTTTCCAGTAGATGAGTCTTATCGTGTTGAAGCATTAGCTGCTTCACCAGAACTTTTAACAGAAAGAATTGATACAATGTATCAATTAACTAATAACAAAGCTCACCTATTAATATGTCATGTTCATTCTTTGATTCGTTACGTACCAACAAAAGAAGTATTTTTACAACATATTTTAGAATATAAAATAGGGGATACGATTGATATTTTTGATATGCAACGAAAATTACATCAATTAGGTTATCGTCATGAAAATAAAGTATTGGAACAATTTACTTATAGTAAAAGAGGAGGGGTTATTGATATTTATACGATTTCTTCTTCTTATCCGGTTAGAATTGAATTCTTTGATGATGAAATAGAATCAATGAGATATTTTGATACAACAAATCAAAGAACTTTTGAAACAGTAAATCAAATAACCATTATTCCAGCAAGTGATATTTTATATCTAGAAGAACAAAAGGATATTGTTTGTGGAAAGATTCATGGTTTGTCTGTGGAACAAGAAGTAGATGATCAACATGTGGATGAATTTGAACAAATGATAGCTTTAGATAAAGAGAATATTCATAATCATGTTAATGATATTACTATTTATCCATATTTTGGATTATTTAAACAAACTACGTCTATTTTATCTTATTTAAATCAACCTAAAGTTATATTATCGAATCCTCATGCAATAGAACAATCTTATAAACATTATATGACGGAAAACTTCTATTATTTAAGTCAGTTAGAACAAATAGGTAAGGTTCTAAAAGGATTACCATTGTATTTAGATTATTATCCTTTACTACCAGATGATGTAACACATATTGAACAATATCATTCAAATGATAATCAAGTATTATTTTTAAGTCATAATTTAGAAGTAATGGATACTCCTAAAAGTATTATTGAAAATGTTAAGAAATATCTTGTAGATAATAAAATATTATTTTCTATGGAAAATCAACATCAAATACGTTTATTAATTGAATTATTAGAAGAACATCAGTTACCTTTTACTTTAATAAGTTTAAAAGATCAAATATTTGATGGTATCAATATATATATTGGTACCATGCATCAAGGGATAGAATTATTAGAGGAAAAGATTGTTGTTATTACTGCAAAAGAAATATTCCCAAAATCAAATATTCATCAACCTAAGTATATAAAGTATAAAGAAGCAAAAGTAATTAAAGATTATCAAGAACTACATTTAGATGATTATGTTGTCCATGATCATCATGGGATAGGTCAATTTTTAGGAATTAAGACAATGGAAGTACAAGGATGTAAGAAGGATTACTTATATTTAGGATATGCGAATAATGATACTTTATATATTCCTGTAGAGCAGTTTAAGCTGATTCGTAAATATTCTACTAGTGATGCAAAAACACCAAAGTTACATCAATTAGGTGGTGTGGAATGGGCAAAAACAAAACGACGTGTAAAAGCAAAGTTAGATGATATTACAGATACACTAATTGATATTTATGCTTCAAGAATGCAACAAATAGGTTTTGCCTGTCAAAGTGATTTTGCTATTCAAAAAGAATTTGAAGATGCTTTTAATTATCCTTTAACACCTGATCAAGAACGTTCTGTGATGGAAATTAAAGCGGATATGGAAAAAACACAACCAATGGATCGTTTGTTGTGTGGAGATGTTGGATTTGGTAAGACAGAGGTAGCTTTGCGTGCTGTTTTTAAAGCAATAGTAAATGATAAACAAGTAGCTTTTTTATGTCCTACCACTATTCTATCAATGCAACATTATAAAACAATGATACAACGATTTGATGGATTTCCAGTTTCTATTGCATTAATGAATCGTTTTACTTCTAGTAAACAAAAAAAAGAAATAATAGAAGGATTAAAAAATGGGACGATTGATATATTAGTAGGAACACATAGTATTTTATCCAAAGATATTGTTTTTAAAGATTTAGGATTTCTAGCAATTGATGAAGAACAACGTTTTGGAGTTAGCCAAAAAGAGAAAATCAAAGAATTTAGAAAAACAATTGATGTTCTATCGTTATCGGCAACGCCGATACCTCGAACATTACAAATGTCATTAATGAATATTCGTGGACTATCACAAATTGATACGCCACCAAAAGATCGAATGCCTGTACAAACTTATGTTGTTGAAAAAAATCAAACACTAATAAAACAGGTTATTGAAAGAGAGTTAGCTAGACAAGGTCAAGTTTTCTATTTATATAATCATACAAGTGAGATTCAAAATGTAGCTTATCGTTTAAGTTTGGAGTTACCAAATGCTAGAATAGCAATTGGTCATGGTAAGATGCATAAAGATGAATTAGAGAATGTAATGTTACAGTTTACGAATCGTGAATATGATATTTTGGTATGTACTACGATTATTGAAACAGGAATTGATATTCCCAATGCAAATACGATTATTGTAGATCAAGCAAACCATTTTGGATTAAGTCAGTTGTATCAAATAAAAGGAAGAGTAGGACGTAGTAATCGTAGTGCTTATGCTTATTTATTATATGATGGACATAAACAAATGACAGAAGAAGCTACTAAAAGATTAAAAGCTATTAAAGAGTTTACACAATTAGGTAGTGGTTATAAGATTGCGATGAGGGATTTATCTATTCGTGGTGCTGGAGATCTTTTAGGAGGACAACAAGCAGGTTTTATTGATTCTGTTGGATTTGATATATTTATGCGTATTTTACAAGAAACATTGGATGAAAAACGTCAAACAAAAGAATTGAAAGAAAAAGAAATTGTGCCGGTTGCAATTAATGTCGAAGGATATATTCCTAGTGATTATGTATCTAGCGATATTGAAAAACTAGAAATATACCAACGTTTAGAACAAACTAAATCATTACAACAAGTGATGGAACTAGAAGATGAATTTGATGATTATTATGGACATTTACCAGAACAATTATTAACGTTACTTCAAAAACGTAAATTAGATATTTTATCAAATAATGAAGCTTTTGAAAAGATTCAGGAGATGAAAGGCGAAATTGAAATTCTCTTTACCAAAGAATTTACTAGTAAGGTAGATGGAATGGACTTGTTCCAAAAAGTATTAGCACAATTCCCTAGTACAAGATTTAAAACAATGAGTAATACGATTAAAATAACATTTAAAAAAGATGAAAACTGGTTATTAAAGATAAATCAGTTATTGGAGGAACTAATTTAATGAGAAGATCAGATCGTGCAATTGTAAAAAAAGAAGAAATAGAAAATATTCTTCTTTCTTGTAAAGTATGTCGCTTAGCAATGATAGAAAATAATCAACCTTATATTGTACCATTAAACTTTGGTTACACATGGGATGATGAACTTATACTTTATTTCCATGGAGCAAAACAAGGTCGTAAAATAGATGCGATGAAAATAAATAAAGAAGTGTGTTTCGAGATGGATTGTGATCATGAACTAATACCAGGAGATTATGCAACTGATTATTCATATGGCTATCGTAGTATTATTGGTTATGGAAAGATATCTTTTAAAGAAACCATGGAAGAAAAAAGAAAAGCATTGGAAGTGCTAATGTTACAACAAGCCAATATGCCAAAACATCTTATTGAAAAACTTCCTTATGAAAATAAATGGGTAGATGCTTGTGCTGTATTCACCCTAAAAGTGACTTCCTTACAAGCAAAAGGACAAATAGTAAAAAAAGAAAGCGAATAGCTTTCTTTTTTATACTTCTATATATACTTGATGGATGAATTTTCTTTGATACTGATTATTGGTAAGATCTTGAATTAAGTCAAAGAAAGTTTCATCTTTAATATAACAGACATAGTTTACTTGATCTAAGTATTCAATATTTTCTATCATTATATGATTCATTTTACACAAGTGTTCAAATTTACGAGTATGTGTATAATCTAATGTTAATTGATAAACATTAATAGGTTGTTTTTCAACGATAGTAGCAACTTTCAAAGCTTCCGCAACACTTTGTGTATAAGCTCTTGTTAAGCCACCAGCACCTAGTTTAATACCTCCAAAGTATCTTGTAACAATTGCTATTATGTTTGTAAGTTCTTGTTTTTGTAATACATTTAACATTGGCATTCCAGCAGTTTTAGAAGGTTCTCCATCATCATTTGCTTTTTCATGACCATTTACTATATAAGCACTACAGTTATGGTTTGCATCGAAATACTTCTCTTTATGATGTTTAATTATTTCATTTGCATTATTCGGGTTATCACAAGGAATTAAGGTACATATAAAAGATGATTTTTTGATAATAAGTTTATTTTCAGTTGTTTCACGGATTGATTTCATAAGTAGTGCTCCTTGTTATTTTGGGATAATTATACCTTAATTTTATTGCTTTTTAAAGCACTAAAAAATAGTGCATATTAGTATGTTTTTTAATTAGCTTATGATATTCTAGGGTTGTAAAGAAGGAGGGTATTATATGAGTGAATATAGAATTTGTGAGAGATGTAAAAATATAATTGAAATGGTGGAAGACAAAGGAGTACCTATTATGTGTTGTGGTACGAAGATGGTAACAATAGAAGCAAATACAGTTGAGGCTGCAACTGAAAAACATATTCCAGTAGTTCAAGTTAATGGAGATTTAGTAGAAGTAATTGTTGGAGAAGTAGAACATCCAATGTTAGAAGAACATTCTATTACTTGGGTTTCTATTGAAACAACAAAAGGTAGTGCTAGAAAAGAGTTAAAACCAGGTAGTGCACCTAAGGCTACTTTTGTATTAGCAAAAGATGAAGAATTAGTAGCTGCATATGCTTATTGTAATCTTCATGGTTTATGGAAAAGTAAATAAAGTATAGACGATACCTAAAGGTATCGTTTTTTGTTTGAAAATAAAGAAAAAAGTTAGTAACTACCTTGTTATTTTGTTATACTTAGTTTATAGGCAGTAAAACAAAGTGGGAGGTTTTATATGAGTGATAGTCTAAAAAAGAAAATAATCAATGTATTAGTTATTATTGTTGCTTTGCCTGCTTTTGAGGTAGTGAAAATAATTATGTCTCATACAAGAGGATATTCTTCGATAGGAGAATTAGTATTTATTGTAGGGGTAGCGGTTGGTATTTATGCTTGTATCATAGGATTGAGTATTTTAGCTGTTAATGTTTTGATTACTTTTATTATGTTAGTACAGTGTTCTAAAAACAAACAAAAAGTAACGGATATCTATTTAATGCCTTTTTATTATGATGCTAGAATTAAAAAACTTTCTTTAAAAGGATTATTATATTTTTCTTCCAATTATGTTCTTTATGAAATAGATCCTATTGAAACAATAGAGGAATATGAAACTTTAAAACAAACAATTAAAAAAAGAAATAATGGAATTGTTACTTTTGTATTAGGGTGGGTTTTAGTTTTGTTTGTTTTAGCTTTGTATTATTATAATATTTATTTATTTATTTTAGGGAGTGCGATGATCTTACAGTTAATGGTACAAAGTAGATTTCATTTAAGATATCATTGTCGTGGTATTAGTACAATTGTAGATGATGCTTATATTATTCAATTTATTAGCAATCAATTGCAGTATCAAAATTTAAAGTTATCATCAGAAGTTATTTATTATTTAAAAGAACAAATTGAAGCTATTGAAATATATCGCTTCTATGTAGATATTTTTAGAGTATTATTAATTAATCCAAATGTGATTGATCATCAAGATAAGTTTATTGAATCTGAGATGGGTAAATTAATGAGAGAAAACTGTTATAATAATTATCGTTATCCTGCTAATATTGGTAGTAAAGTTGGTGATTTCTATTCTCATTTCTTTGAACATCGTCATTTGTTTATGCTTTATTTAATTCGTGATAAAGGAGATTATTTAAAGAGAACAAAGGATTTTGTGGAAAGACATATTGAAGAGATTAATAATACAGATAGTGATGTAAAAGATGTTTATATTAAAATGTTATTAGAAGAATTTACGAAGTTTGAAGCAGAATATATTGCATATTATGAAGGTGAATTTGCTTTTAATAGTGATAGTAGTGATGTTTCATTATGTAGTAGTTATCGTAAAATAATGGAAGAAAAATTTCTTAGTTCCATTATTTATCCTGGAATGTAGTTAATACATTCCTTTTTTCTTTGAGAGATAGTTGGGATAAAGTTGGGACGAACTTAATTAGGGGTTAGGTTATAATAGTAGTGGGTGATATATATGCAGTGTCCACGATGTAAAAATGAGGATAATCGTTATTTTTATTTGTTTCAAAATCGTTATTATTGTCGTAAATGTATTCGTTTTGGTAGAGTTTTTGTGGATCAACAAATTCAAGTATCCAATCATACATATGAAACAACCGGTCATTATCAATTGAATTATCAATTAACAAAACAACAAAAGGATATGTCAAAACAATTAGTGCTTCAATATCAAAATTATTTAGATTCAAAAGTAAAAGCTGTTTGTGGTGCGGGTAAAACAGAAATTGTATACGAAGTGATACAATATGCACTTTCTTTAGGGAGAAGAGTTTGTTTTTGTACACCGCGAAGAGAGCTTACAAAAGAGTTGTTTGGAAGATTGAAGGAACAATTTTTTGATGTGGGAATTGATTTAGTGTATGGCGGACATACAAAGAAATTAGAGGGACAATTGATTGTTTGTACTTGTCATCAACTATTTCGTTTTCCACAATGTTTTGATTTATTAGTATTGGATGAAATGGATGCTTTTCCTTATAAAGGAGATGAGCAGTTACAAGAAATTTTAAAAAATAGTTGCAAAGGGAATATGATTTATATGTCAGCAACAATGCAAGATGAAGATGCACTTAGCATGGCAAAACGATACCATGGTCATGATATTCCTGTGCCAAAGTGCCAGATTATGCCATATTATTTTTCTTTGTTAAAGTGTGTTCAACAAATCAAGCAATATTGTTTAAATGAGAAACCGGTTCTTATTTATGTGGCAACAAAACAACAGACGCTTTATGTAGCCAATTTTTTAAAGCTATTTCATGTAAAAACAGATATCGTCCATTCATTGATTCCTAATACCCAAGAGTTGTTAAGGAAATTGATAAATCGTGAAGTAGACTGTTTAGTAACAACGACGATTTTAGAACGAGGAGTAACTATTGAAAATGTACAAGTCTTAATACTGAGTGGAGAAAATAAAGTGTATGATCGAGAAACATTGATACAAATAGCTGGTAGAGTTGGTCGAAAAATAGGACACCCTACAGGTGATGTTATCATTTATAGTGTTTATAAAACCAAAGCAATAAAGGATTGTATTCGTTGTATCATAACAGACAATGCCGCTATTGTTTAAAGGATATTCATCATTCACTTGATTTTTATCAGCTTATTTATCATTCGGTTCTTTGTAGTGAATGTATTCATAGTTTTGAAGTGATAGAGGATAAAAAGATGTGGAATGGATATTCTATGCAAATACTTTATCGATATAATGACTTTTTTAGAAGTTTATTGTTTCAGTATAAAGGACAGTATGATATTGCATTAGCACCTTGTTTTTTAGATATTTTTTATCATTCCTTAATAAAAGAATACAAAGATGCAATCTTTGTAGTACTACCTAGTAGTGCTACAGATAATCAAAAAAGAGGATTTTGTCCCAATGAAACTATTTTAAAGGAATATGGTTTCTTCGTGTTTGATGGTTTGTATAAAGATAGAGACTATAAACAAACAAGTCAAAAAGATAGAAGTGCTATTTTCAAGGTTTTAAAGATGAAAGAGGCGCATCGATTAACAAACCAGAAAGTAGTTCTATTTGATGATGTAATCACTTCTGGAAATAGTTTAAAAGCAGCATTATTGTTGGTGGAACAGTGTAATCCTAAAAGTATTGAAATACTGGTTTTAAGCAGTAAATAAAGTGATGAACCCTCATAAAAATATTACCAACATTACTTGAAAGAAAAACAAGGAAGAATTCCTTGTTTTTTTGTAGGAAAAGGGTGTATTTTGAAAGTATTTGTAGTTTGAATTATGGTGAAAAAGTGATATAATAAATTAGATTAAACCATGAAAGGAGTTAAGCATGGCAAGCAGAAAAGAAGAAATTCGTAGAGAATTAAAGAAAAAAAGAGAGAAAGAATTAGAACAACAAGATACTTCCATTGTTGATTTACAAGATCAAGTGGGAGAAGATATTAAGGTAGAAGATTTTGAGGGGACTTATAGTAATGATGTAATTCCATTTAGTACTACTCCTCAAGTAGAGAAGAAAAGTTTTGTTTCTAAAATAAAAGGTGTTTTTGATGTAGAGCGTTCACAATTAAAAGAAATGAATACTTTAGCTGATGAGATAATTGCTTTAGAAAAAAAATATAGTGCAATGAATGATGAAACATTGAAAGAACAAACACAATTGTTTGTGGAACGTTTAGATAAAGGTGAAACATTAGATGATATTTTAGTTGAAGTTTTTGCAGTAGTTCGTGAAGCTGCATGGAGAACATTAGGACTAAAAGCTTTTAAAGTGCAATTAATTGGTGGTATTACTTTACATCGTGGTAATATTGCAGAAATGAAAACGGGAGAAGGGAAAACATTAACATCCGTATTCCCAGTGTATTTAAATGCATTAACAAAACAAGGCGTTCATGTAGTAACTGTAAATGATTATTTAGCGTCTCGTGATAAAGAGTTAAATGGGCAAGTATTTGAATTCTTAGGATTAACGGTAGGATTAAATGCACGTGCATTATCTCCAGAACAAAAACAAGCAGCACATGGGAGTGATATTACTTATACTACGAATGCTGAATTAGGGTTTGATTATTTACGTGATAACATGGTTCCTGTTAAAGAAGCAAAAGTATTAGTAAGAGGATTACATTATGCATTAGTAGATGAGGTCGATTCTATTTTAATTGATGAATCTCGTACACCATTAATTATTTCTGGTGGTAAGAAGAATACAGCTTCTTTATATGTTGCAGCTGATCGTTTTGTAAAAAGTTTACGTAAAGATGATGAATATGAAGTGGATATTGAGAGTAAAACAGCAGCTTTAACAGCTGATGGTATTACGAAAGCTGAAAAATCTTTTCATATTGATAATTTATATGAGGTGGTACATACTTCTTTAGTGCATCATATTAACCAAGCATTAAAAGCTAACTATACAATGGCTAGAGATGTAGAATATATGGTTGCCACAGAAGATGGATCTAGAGATATTCGTAACGCAAAAGTAATGATCATTGATCAGTTTACGGGACGTGTTATGCCAGGTCGTCAATATTCTGATGGGTTACATCAAGCTATTGAAGCCAAAGAGGGAGTACCTATTAAAGAAGAAACAGAAACTCGTGCTACTATTACGTACCAAAACTTCTTTAGATTATTTGATAAGTTAGCAGGGATGACAGGTACTGCAAAAACAGAAGAAGAAGAGTTCCGTTTAATTTATAACATGCGTGTTATTGTTATTCCAACGAATCGTCCTGTTATCCGTGATGATAGAAATGATTTAGTATATGCTACTAAGGTTGCTAAATATAAAGCAATTTGTAATGAAGTTGAAAAACGTAATCATTATGGTCAACCTATTTTATTAGGGACTACTTCGGTAGAAACATCAGAAGTTTTATCAAAAATGTTAGATCGTCGTAAAATTAGACATAATGTATTAAATGCAAAAAACCATGCCAAAGAAGCAGAAATTATTGCAAGAGCTGGTCAACGCGGGGCAGTTACGATTGCAACTAATATGGCTGGTCGTGGTACCGATATTAAACTTGGACAAGGAGTTGCAGATTTAGGTGGATTAGCTGTTATTGGTTCTGAAAGACATGAATCTCGTCGTATTGATAACCAATTGCGTGGACGTTCTGGTCGTCAAGGAGATCCAGGATATTCTGTATTCTATGTTGCTTTTGATGATGAATTAATGCAACGTTTTGCTGGGGAACGTTTAGAGTCTTTTACTAGTTATTTAGGCGAAGAAGAAGCGATTGAAGCAAAGATTATTAGTAAAACAATAGAAAGTGCACAACGTCGTGTTGAAGGGCAAAACTTTGATTCACGTAAACATGTTTTAGAATATGATGATGTAATGCGTCAACAAAGGGAAATCATGTATAAAGAACGTGATGATATTATGGACTTAGAAAACTTAGATGATATTATGAAAGGTTTCTTTGAACAGGCTTTAGAATTAACAATCCAACGTTTTATGGATGTTGATGATAAAGGAAATCAAAGCGTTAAAGTAGATGAGTTTTTACAAGAAGCTAGTAAATTATATATGTTAAGAGGATCTTTAGTTACGGATAACCAAGATGCTGTAGCATCAAATCCTAGTCTATTAATCAATAAAGTATCACAGGAATTATTTGATCATTATATTTCTAGATTTGATGATGAAGATCCAATGAAACGTGCAAAATTTGAACGTCGTGTTTTAATTGCAATTATTGATTATACATGGATTAATCATATTGATTCAATGGCTAAGTTACGTAATGGTATTTATTTACGTGCTTATGCACAAAAGAATCCGTTGGAAGAATATACACAAGAAGCTTTCCAAATGTTTGAACAAATGACAAAAGAAATTGCAAGAGGTATTTGTAGTAGTGTTGTTCGTCGTGGGATGAAACCTGGAAGTCAAGAAGAACAAGCTATTCCATTTGAGGAAATTAGGATAACATTTTAATGGAGTTATATGAAATAAAAAATGGGCTTGAAAAAGCCCATTTATTACTCACTGAATATTTTGAGACTTGTGATATACCAGGGTATCGTCGAGAAGTAGAGGGTTTAGAAATGCAAACAATGGAAACTTCTTTTTGGAATGATCCAACGAATGCAAAGATTATTGTGGGTAAGTTAAATGAAATGAAAAAAGTAGTGGATGGATATGATCGATTACAATCATTATATGAATCAATGCAAGAAACATATGGTTTAGTAAAAGAAAGTGGAGATAGTGATTTTCAAGTTATTTTAGAAAGTGATTACCAAGAGTTTCAAACTTTGTTTGATACTTTTGAAAAACAAATGTTATTATCTCAACAATATGATCATATGTCTGCTATTATTGAAATTCATCCAGGAGCTGGTGGAACAGAAAGCCAAGATTGGGCGGAAATGTTAATGCGTATGTATCAAAGATATGCTGATAAAAAAGACTATACGATAGAGGTATTAGATTACTTAGCTGGAGATGGAGCAGGTTTAAAATCTGTCACTATCGCAATAGAGGGTTATAATGCTTATGGTCATTTAAGAGCAGAAAAAGGAGTTCATCGTCTAGTCCGTATTTCTCCGTTTGATTCTGCAAAAAGACGTCATACTTCTTTTGCGTCTGTAGATGTTATGCCACAATTAGATCAAACAATAGAATTAGATCTTAAGAGTGAAGATATTGATGTGGATACATATCGTTCAAGTGGGGCTGGAGGACAACATGTCAATACAACAGATTCTGCTGTTCGTTTAACACATCGACCAACTGGAGTAGTAGTTACTTGTCAAAACCAACGTAGTCAAATTAAAAATAGAGAAGCTGCAATGGTGATGTTAAAAAGTAAAATCTATCAATTGATGTTAGAACAGCAAGCAAAAGATTTAAAAGAGATTAAAGGAGAACAAAAAGATATCGCTTGGGGTTCTCAAATAAGAAGTTATGTTATGCATCCATATTCTTTGGTGAAAGATAGCCGTAGTGGTTATGAATCAAATAATCCTAAGGATATATTGGATGGGAATTTAGATGGTTTTGTTTATGCTTATTTAAAAGCAAACCACAAAGGTTAAAGGAGAGTACATGCAGTCGATTAGAAAAACATTTGTTATTATTATTGGTAACTTTATTTTAGCGTTAGGAGTAATGGGGTTTATTATTCCTTCTGGAATTATTACTGGTGGAGTTACTGGTATTGCTTTAGTGTGCCAACATTTTTTTGGTACTTCTATTTCATTGGTTGTTTACTTAGTAAATGGATTAATGTTTATATTGGGATATTCTATTTTAGGGAAAAAATTTGCTTTAGGAACATTATTAAGTACACTTATTTATCCATTCTTTTTGATGGTTTTAGGAAATGTAGAGTTTTTTAATACCATGACAAGTGACCTGTTACTGTCTGCTATTTATGCAGGGTTATTAATTGGTTTAGGGATGGGTCTCGTGTTACGAGAGGGTGCTAGTACTGGAGGGATGGATATTCCACCATTAATTCTTAATCGATTTACAGGAATTTCAGTAGCTATTTTTATAAATATTGTAGATGTTGTTATTTTGAGTGGACAAACTTTCTTTTCAACGATTGAACAAATATTGTATGGGATATTGGTTGTTATTATAACAACGGTAGTTATTGATCGTATTATGTTGTTAGGAGAAGAAAGCTTACAGGTTACTATTATTTCAAAAGAAGCACAGGCTATTAGAGATGAGATATTTAATCGTCTTGATCGTGGTTGTACTTTTTTAAATGTGACAACGGGATATCATCAACATCAACAATTAGCGGTAATGGTTGTTTTGAATAAACGTGAACTTAGAGCACTTAATGAACTATCTTTAGAAATAGATCCAGATGCATTTATTATTATTAATGAAACACATAGTGTGAAGGGAAGAGGTTTTACACTTCCTTCTGTAGATGAATAAAACATGGTAGGTACTTTGTAAAAAGTGTTCATCACCCATTTTAAGAGGAAAGTTTGAAATTGACTTTTAGAAATAACAACTCGATTTTTTGTGATAAATCCCATGATAATTGTATTTATACTAGTTAGATTTATGTTATAATAATTTCAGGAGTGAGAAAATGATAAAATTAGAAAATGTAACAAAAGTATATAGTACAGGTGTACGTGCTTTAAATAATATGAACTTGAATATTGCACCGGGAGAGTTTGTATACGTTATTGGAACAACAGGTGCAGGGAAATCTACTTTTATAAAGTTATTATATCGTGAAGAAAAAGCAACATCTGGTTATGTAGAAGTTGCAGGTCGTGAGGTATCAAAAATCAGAAATAGCAAAGTGCCATATTTTAGAAGAAATATTGGGATTGTTTTTCAAAACTTCCGTCTTTTACCTAAAAAGACAGTTTTTGAAAATGTTGCCTTTGCCTTAGAAGTAATCGATCGTCCTCGTGAAGAAATTCGTCGTGAAGTTCGTAAAACATTACAATTAGTAGGTTTAGAAGAAAAAGTAAATAGTTTTCCTCATGAATTAAGTGGGGGACAACAACAACGTGTTGCTATTGCTAGAGCAATAGTAAATCATCCTAAAGTATTAATTGCAGATGAACCGACAGGGAATTTAGATCCTGATACATCAAAAGAAATTATTAATTTATTAGAAAAAATCAATGAGCAACAAGGAACAACAGTATTGGTTGTTACTCATGACCGTGAGGTTGTTCAAAGCCATAAAAAACGTACGATCTTAATTGATAATGGTTGTGTGGCAAGTGATACAAGCTTAGGAGGGTATTCGTCAAATGAAGGAACTAATTAGTTGTATAAGAAATCTTCCTAAACATTTTATAACAGCAGTGCAAAATTTGTGGAGAAATGGGGTTATGTCCTTTTCATCTATATTTGCAGTAATGATTACTTTAGTATTAATTGGTTCTATTGGAATCTTAGCTTTAAATGTACAACATATTACCGTTACGGTAGAAGATAGCGTTCGTGTTTATGTTAAATTAGAACGTGAATTAGAGTCAAGTGATGAAGTAGCAATTGGTGTTTTAATTAATGAAATGGATAATGTAGCTTCTGCTACTTATTATACTCGTGATGAAGAGTTAACAAAGTTAATTGAAAACTATGAAGATGGTGCAGAATTATTTGAATCTTATCGTGATGATAACCCATTAGGGGCTGCTTATGATGTGGAAGTAACAGATGCTAGCTATATAGATAGTGTGGCACAAGAAATAGAAGAAATTGTAGGTGTTAGTTCTACTACTTATGGAGGAGAATCTACAAATAACTTAATTGATACAATGGAATATGTTCGTACTGGAGGTACAATATTTATTGTTGGTTTAGTCTTAATAGCAATGTTATTAATATCAAACACAATTAAGATTACAATTACTACAAGACAAACAGAAATTTCTATTATGCGTATGGTAGGAGCTAGTAACTGGTATATTCGTTTACCATTTATGTTAGAAGGAATGTTAATAGGTTTATTAGGATCTATTATTCCAATCTTGTTTGTTGTTTATGGATATACATTTATGTATGATGCTTTTGCAGGAATGATATCAGGTAATATTATTACACTTTTAGAACCGATGCCTTTTGTTGTTGATTTTTCATGCTTGTTAGCACTTTTAGGAGCAGGAGTAGGGTTTATAGGAAGTTTAGTTTCTATACGTAAGTTTTTAAAATTTTAGTAAGCCTATGGCTTACTTTTTTAACTTTATGGTATACTTAAAAAAGGATGGGATGTTATGAAAAGAAAAAACAATTTATGGAATATTCCAAATATATTATGCTTCTTTCGTATTGCATTAATACCTTGCTTTTTCTATGTTTATTTTACATTAGATAATTCGTTACTAGCAACAATGATTCTCATTGTATCAGGGGTTAGTGATTTTTTAGATGGTTTTATTGCAAGAAAATTTGATATGATTACTGATTTCGGGAAGTTAATAGATCCGATTGCAGATAAGCTAACACAAATATGTGTTGCTATTGCATTGATGTTTCATTATCCGTTAATTTGGATAGTGATTGCTATTTTGATTATAAAGGATGGGATGTTAACATTAGTAGGTTTATATTTATGTCAGTTTGGTCAAAAAATAAATGGTGCAAAAATGTATGGTAAAATAGCAACTTTTTATTTCTATGCTGTGATTATTGTGTTAGTAGCTTTTGATTTATCAAAAACAATAATAGCTTTATTTTTAATTGTTTCTAGCTTTTTATTAATGTTGAATGCTTTTTTATGTTATGCAAAACAGTTATATACATTAGATTTGGAAATTAGGGAGAAAAAAGAGAATGGATAGAAGAAAGATTAAAGCTACTAGTTATCATGATTTCTTAACTGGATATATTAAGTTGGTAGAAAATTTATTAGATTGTTGTGAAAATAAGATTCAAGAGGGAATTGAAAACGAAGGAGCCCAAGCGTATCGGGACTTTATTGATGCTGTATATGATTTTGAAATATCGTTAGCGTCCTTATGTTTGGTATTAAGGAAAATGGATGAAAATAATTTCATCCATTTAACACAACAAATTCGCTATGATGTAAATAGCTTAATACATTCTAATCGTTTCCGTTTTTTAAGTAAATATTCTTTAGAAGTATATTCTAAAAGAGGAAAAGAAATAGTTGACTTACAAGCACTATTAAAGTATGCAAAACAATGTAACTTACAATAAGTTACATTGTTTTTATTATTGTTTGTTTATAGTGAAACTAGGAGGATAGTCATAAAATGAAAAAACAATTAGGGAAGATTCTTATTGTTATTGGAATTGTTTTAACAATGGATAGAACACAGGAATTTAAAGGTGTTTTAGAACAAATTACTTTTTATTTAGAACAGTATTGGACTTTTTTTATCTTTCTTTTAGGTCTTTATTTATTAACTAGTCCTGAGCGAAAAAGGAAGTAGAAATTATGGCAAGAGATATCATTTTGTTTGAAATTTACCTAAAAAAGAGTATAATAATGAGGTAACGGAGGAAATAACATGAAAAAAAGACCAGTAGTTTTATGTATTTTAGATGGATATGGTTTAAGTGACCAAATAAAAGGAAATGCTGTAAAGTTAGCTAATACGCCTAACTTAGATGATTTAATGGCTTTATATCCAACAACTTCAATTGAAGCTTGTGGGATGCCAGTAGGATTACCTGAAGGACAAATGGGAAATAGTGAAGTAGGGCATTTAAATATTGGTGCAGGGAGAACTGTATACCAATCACTTACTCTTATTAATAAAGCAGTTGATGATGGAACATTTAATGATAATGAAAAATTCTTAAAAGCAATTAATAATGCGAAAGAAAACAATAGTAAATTACATATTTGGGGATTATTATCAAATGGTGGAGTACATTCATCAAATGAACATATTTATGCACTTTTAGCTTTAGCTAAAAAAGAAGGTGTCGAAAAAGTATGTGTACATGCTTTCTTAGACGGACGTGATGTTGCTCCTGATAGTGGGAAAAGCTTTGTAGCAGAATTACAAGAAAAAATAGATGAAATTGGTGTAGGAACGATTGCTTCAGTTTCAGGACGTTACTATTCAATGGATAGAGATAAAAGATTTGATCGTGTTGCATTAGCTTATGATGCAATCGTTAAAGGATGCGGAGATAGCTACAAGGATGCTGTTGAGTATGTAGCAAGTAGCTATGAAAAAGAAGTATATGATGAATTTGTAATTCCAGGATATAACAGTACTATTGATAGTACTATTACAGATAAAGATTCTATTATTTTTGCTAATTTCAGACCTGACCGTGCAATGCAAATGGCAAATATTATGACAAATGATGTATATGATGATTTCAAACCTGAAAACAAACCACAAGATTTAGTATTTGTATGTATGATGAAATATGCAGATACAGTAAAAGGGGATATTGCTTTTGCTCTTCCTGTTTTATCAAATACATTTGGTGATTATCTTTCAGCACAAGGGTTAAAACAATTACGTATTGCTGAAACTGAAAAATATGCCCATGTGACATTCTTCTTTGATGGTGGATTCGATAAAGAAATCGAAGGTGCAACTCGTGTATTAGTAAATTCTCCAAAAGTTGCTACTTATGACTTACAACCAGAAATGTCAGCATATGAAGTAAAAGATAAATTAATTGAAGAATTAGAAAAAGATATTCATGATGTAGTTATTGTAAATTTTGCAAACTGTGACATGGTAGGACATACTGGTGTAGTTTCTGCTGCAATTAAAGCAGTAAGTGTTATCGATGAGTGTGTTGGTGAAGTTTATGAAAAAGTATTAGAATTAGGTGGAACAATGTTAATTACTGCAGATCATGGTAATAGTGAAAAATTAATGGATGAAGTTGGTTCACCATTTACTGCACATACTACAAATCCAGTACCTTTAATTTTAACAAATACACACTTACAATTAAGAGAAGGTGGAAAATTAGGAGATTTAGCTCCTACAATGTTAGACTTATTAGGATTAGAAATTCCTGCTGAAATGGATGGAGTATCATTATTAAAATAATCCATAAGTTTCAACTTGTATTCATGATGTTATGCATAGTTAGTGGTTGTACTAGTACAACTACTAACTATATTTTTAAAGATGAAAATAAATCAGGGATTTATGCAATAGAGTATGATGCTTTACAAGAAATGATAAATAATGAGGAAACATTTTTATTATATATTGGTCGAGAAGATTGTTTAGATTGTAATAATTTTTATCCTATCTTAGAAGATTTACTTGCTAATAATGAGGGAACCTATGTTTATTATTTAAGTATTTTAGAATATCGAAATAGTGCGATGGAGGAAGATGCTTCTTTAGAAGAAATAGAGTTTTATGAAAACTTGCAAGAAACATTTGAATTTGATTGGGTACCTTCTATTAAGATGATTAGTTCAGGTGAAATAGTAGATCATTATCAATATTTAGATAATGATTATTACGAAATAGAAAATGAAGAAGAACAACAAGAAGAATTAGAAAGACAATTAGAGTATTTTGAAACATGGATACTCCAATGGTTTAAATAGGTGATAAAATGAAAGAATGTCCAAACTGTAAAAAGAAAATAAGTGAACAAACAAAAGTATGTCCCTATTGTGGCAAAGAAATAGGTTATCAAAGAATTCAAAAAGGACAAAAAAGAATAACAAAAAGAAGAAGTGTTTTAGCTATTGTTGCTACCTTTGTTATATCTTCTATGATTAGTGTTTATTTTTTGTTTGATGATGATTATTTTTCAGAATTAGCATTATATTTAGATGATGATACTTTTGCTACTTTAAATGAAGGTGATGAAGAATATATAGAAGCTATTGCTTCTTTTGAATCGGGTCTTCAAAATACCTTAGGAGATGAAATAAGTATTTCTAAATCTTATTCATTTAGTGGAAGTAGTGGAGATTATGCTTATTTTTATCCGGTTTATAGTATTGCTTTTGGGGATACTGCTATGAAATTAGAGATAGAATATGATTTAGCATCAGATAATGATTATGTAGAAGTATTTTATACAATAGGTGAATTTACTAGTTTTGAAGAAATGGTAGATGCATTGATGGTGGAAGAATATTTTATGAGTGTGATTGATTATTTTAGTGCTGATGAATATTTAATTAGTGAAACGGTGGAAGCTTTTGTAAACCTAGAAGAAGAGTTTGAAGAAAAGAAGGATGTTATAGGGAATTATGGAATTCAAGTTGATTCTAGTAATGATTCTTCGCAGTGTATGATTGTGATTACTCAGTCTGGAGAAGGCTATTATTTAAAGCAATTATGGACTGGTTTATTTGAAGATGATATATTTTAAGATGCTTCGGCATCTTTTTTAATGACAAATAGTTATTTTTTTGTATAATTAATAAAAAGGAATTAAATAGGGGGAATAGTATGAGCTGGAGAGAATATGTTCGAGATGTGGAGCCTTATGTAGCAGGAGAACAGCCAAAAATAGTAGACTTAATTAAATTAAATACGAATGAGAATCCATATGGACCATCTCCATTAGTGAGAAATGTTTTAGAACAATACAATGAAGAACGTTTGAAATATTATCCAAATAGTGATGGAGAAGAATTGTGCAAAAGTATTGCCCAATATTATGGAATAGACCAACAACAAGTATTTTTAGGAAATGGTTCTGATGAAGTATTAGCTTTGTCTTTTTTAACTTTTTTTAATGGAAAGAAGCCAATTCTTTTTCCAGAAATCACGTATTCATTTTATCCAGTATACTGTGAATTATATAAAATACCATTCACTACAATACCAATGCAAGATGATTTCTTGCTTTCAAAAGAAGCTTTTTTTAAGGAAAATAATGGAATTATTTTCCCTAATCCAAATGCACCAACAGGACTATTGGTAGATTTACAATTTATTGAAGAAGTTGTTTGCTATAACAAAGAAAGTTTAGTTATTATTGATGAAGCATATATTGATTTTGGTGGTGTTTCAGCATTGCCATTATTAGAAAAATATGAAAATATATTAATTATTCAAACTTTTTCTAAATCAAGATCATTAGCTGGTGCTAGATTGGGATTTGCAATGGGAAGCAAAGAAGTGATAGCAAAATTATATGACGTTAAAAACTCATTTAATTCTTATCCTATCGATAGCATTAGCCAAACGATTGGAAAAGTGTGTATGGAAGATCAAAACTATTTTAAAGAATGTACCAATAAGATTATTTCTTCAAGAGAATATACTTGTCAGGAATTAAAAAAACTAGGGTTTATCGTACCAGATAGTTACGCTAATTTTGTATTTGTAAAACATCCAGATTATAGTGGTAAAGAATTATATGATTATTTAAGAGAAAATAAAATATTAGTTCGTCATTGGAATAAAGAAAAAATAAGTGATTATTTACGTATTACGATTGGTACTCAAACAGATATGGAAACAATGTTAGAATGTTTAAAAAGGAAGCTATTATAGCTTCCTTTTATCAAACATAAAAACTAAATGATGACTAGTTGAAAGGTTTTCTTGGTAACAATAACCATCTACCTCTAGTTTTATTAATTGTTCTATTGTTTGAATATTATTTTTAATACAAGCATGGAGCATCATCCCACGAGCTTTTTTAACATGCATTGCATTACGAGTCAGAGTAGGTCCATTTTTAACCACAAAATCAATTTCAATTATATTAGGATGTTTTAACATACTGGAATATTCTTTGGAAGCTAAACTAATGATGAAATCTTCTTTTTCAAAGTAATTATCAATGCTCTCTTGCCAATAATGATAAAGAGAGATAGGAAACTTTGTTAACATATCTAAGCGATAAGGAGAAACTTCATCACTTGGTAGTAACAAACCATAGTAACTAGAAAGGATTCTAGTGTAGTTATTGATATATTGTCTTTCTTGAAGAGAATAACTATTTAATTGCAATTGTTTAAAAACAGTACCTGTGTATAAATAAATTGCAGAACTATTTATTTCTTTATGATGTATATGCTTATATACATCGTCAACTAGTGCAAAAGATATTTTAAAGTTAGTATGAATTTCTTCTTTGGACATTGATTCTAAGATATTTTGGATGTATTTTGTTTTTTCTAAAAACAAGGGTTTTGTAGTAGCATCATGATTTGATGTTTTTATCATTTGTTTGGTAGGACTAACTATAATTTTCATAAATTCACCTCTAAGTGAGTATATCATATATAGATAATATGTGGTATAATTTCGTGGGTGATAAAATGAATACAGTAATTATAGATAAAATTTTAGTCCATATGATGGATATGGAACATAGCCAATTAATATTTTCTCAAGAATTTATTAGTTTGGAAGAAGGAACAACTGAATATTATGACAAAAAAATAGAGAAAACAATTTCTTCAGCTACAAAAAAAGAAATAGTAGTAGGACAAAATCATAGCTTGTTTCAAGATTCAAAAAAGATGTTTGAAAGTAAGGAACAGTTTATGGATGGTAGTAAAAAGATTACGAAAGAGTTATTTGAAATTGTAAAACAAATTGAAATGATGCCAAATAGTAATTTACTATTCGTAGAGTGTAAAATAGATGGTAGAAAACATTTGTTAGTTATGAAATTGAATTATAAAATGACTCCAGTATCTATTATTGAAGAAGTAGATGGGCAGCGTGTTGTGAAAATTGTAAACAGACAAACACTACCTCCTAAAACTACTGCAGTGGATGATGCTATTATTGTTGATGTAGAAAGTCAAAAATTATTTATTATTGAAAAACGTTATACAATTGATGGGAAACCAGGATGTTTTTTAAATGATGTATATATCAAAGGAGAACCAAAGCTTACAGATAAACAAAAGTTAAGTTTAGTTAATAAGGTTGTTCAAGCGGTAGATAGTGAATTTAGGGTTGTGGAAGGAAGTCCATTACCTTTTGTAAAACAAGAAGTAATTCAATTAGCGTTAGATCATCAACCTATTAAACCACTTGCTTTAGCAAAAAAAGTAGTGGAAAAAGATTATGAAGCAACAAAGAGAGTAGAAGAGATCATGAGTGATATCGGTATTTTTGAAGAAGATAGAATTGAGCATTTCCCAGGGAATATTGATAAATTAGGTAGATGTAAGTTATATCTTGATGATAATACAGTTATTGAACTTGATTTAGATGATTATTTAGATGGTCGTAATATTGAAAAGACAATGCAAGAAAATGGTTTTCAAACAATAACTTTATCCAATATTAAAGATATTATTGTAAAATAAAGAATGGCACTATAAATAGTTCTGGGGTATAGTACTTATTTGGCTATAAGATAACTTGGGGTTTTATCGAAACCCCAAAGTTTATAGGACTAAGAAGAGTGTTTTAAAACTTATGTTTTAGGGAAATGACAATGATACTAGGTATCTTGTTGTTTCTCTTTTTTTATTGGATTGAGATGCATGGTGCTTTCGCTATTTAGGGCAAAGAGTATACGATTACGGAATCTTGGCCAACAACGGAATCCGTTACCACCACGTTTAATATCTTTGATTAGTTTATTTCTATTTTCTATAATCGCATTGGTTGCAGTTCTAGGAACAGGGGAATCTATAGGTATAAATGAATGGATGATTCCTTTCTTCCATTCTTTTAATGTAGAAGCATATTTTCTCATGTCTGGGAGGGTACTTTCTTCAAATTCTTTAATCACTTCATCTAGATTATGTTTTGCATTCTTATAGGTTGATTGCTTATAAAATCGAACCAGAGATTCCTTTAGTTCTACTGCTTCTGTTAATCTAGGATCACAATGATAGACAAGGTCATATAAATCATAAAAGTTAAGGAACTTACTTAATGCATAGTTATATTTCTTTTCATTATTAGGGTCTAAAGCATAGTATTCAATTATCTTTCCATTTTCTCTTTTTTTCTTTTTCTTATGATTGGTATGGATTAACCAATTGAATTTCTTTAATACATAGTATGTATGTTTCTTTTGAATGATTTCTGCTTTCTTATCAGGCGGTAGAGCGTCTAATTCTTTTGCACTAATCTTCACATAGTTTTCATTCATAACATCAATACGTATACGATCTACACGTTTTGTAAGATCGGCTAGAATATGATACTTATCTACTACAAACTTACTATTGGGTAACATCTTTTTAGCTACATCACGATATGTTTTCCAACAGTCAGAAACAACGAGTTCAACACCTTCTCTTTCCTCTAAAGGGATAGCTTCAAAGTAACGTAATAGATCTAACTTTTTACGTGAAGGTAATATATCAACAACATCCTTGGTTAGTAAATCAACGAGGACAAAACAGTAGTTACTCTTGTCATATTTGAACGCATAATTTTCGTCCAGGCACAAGTATCTAGGAAGAGTTTTTCTGGCTACAGAAACATGTTGATCAAACAAATTGATTACGGAGGTAGTAGAAATATGATAACGTGCAGCAACATCACTAAAAGTAGCTCTAGGACTTTTGAATTCTTCAATGACATTATATACGGTCAAGGCAGAAATTCTTGCTTTTTCATGGGTGAACGGATTTTCTTCATAGAATGATTTTCCACATATTTTACAACGATATCTTCTAGCGTTATAGAAGATATAGGTCGGTTTAGAGTGTAGTAAGGAATGTGTGATTTTTTTAGGAACATAGTCTTTTACAGTATTGGTCTTATTATGACAACATGGACATGTTTGATAACATCGGCTTAGTTTTACATGAATTTCTAATTCATTAAACAAAGTAGGACGTATTTCAAAGCTATCAATACGTTTTGCTTCTAAATTGAATAACTGTAAGATGTCATCACGGCAAATGGACATAGTGAGAGTATCATCATTCATAATCTATCACCACCCCAAGATAAATCATAGCTTATAGCTGCTTTATTTGATAATTTCATCATTATCAACTCCTTCTTTTCTTTATCTATCTTTAGAATAATAAAAAAAGAAGAAGATGAATAGGAATCCTATGTTGGTATAGTATAAAAACAATAGGAATAATGAGGACTTATCATAAATCCTCTAGAATAATGATAATAGTAATTTTCAAGAAATGTATTATTAGAAAGTATCGAGATACTTTCTATAGAACAGTAGTTAATAAAGCGATGAATAATATGTTGGATCCAACGTAAGTCCAATAATGGATTGGTAGAAAGAATAGTATCATAAGTACTATGTGTATGATAAGCATGAAGAATCGCAAATATGTCTTTTGATAGTAATTGACAACCAGGAAGTAATACAGAAGGAATCAATGCATGATGACGACAAGTACAATAAATATTCGTACAACATACTCTTTGAATTTGTATAGAATTAGATTTTCCATTTGTTTTTAAAGTACGTGAATACGTACCATAACGAATAAGTCTAGCACCACAATTTGGACAAGTAAGTTCTTCTAAAGGAATAGATTGATAGAAATCAATAAAATATTGTTGAATATTTGTAGTAGTAGTATTGAAGTTCTTTGAATTTACATGTATCATAATAGTGCAACCTCCTTTGTGAGTGTTGGTGTTAAGAGAGTAACGCAGAACCGGCAAAGTTGATAGCGTCTCTCTTTTTTTATTATCATAACATAAAAAGCTATTAGGAATGTAGAGCACTACAAACTAATAGCTTATTTTTAGAAATATTCGAATTGTGGATAATAAACCCCATAAGTTTAAAGCGAAAAAGATGAAAACCCCAAGTTAATGGAAAGCAGGACAAAACCCCAAGTTAATTTAAGCTACCTAAAGAATCAGCTTGGCTGATTCTTTTTCTTATATAACGTAAATTAATAGTAATTTAATAGCACAAAGGATCCAAATTAAAATAATAAAATAAGGAAACCAAGGTAAGGATATAGTTTGTTTTGTTTTATTTTTATGATTTATATCATAAAATAAAGCAACAATACTAGCTATTGCTAATGCGATTAGCGTAAAATTATCACTATTACGTGTAACAGTAAACAGCCATAATGCCCATGTTAGAATGATAATTATTTTTGAACGAAGTAAATTCATTGTTCTTCCTTTCTAATTACTTACATATCGATTGATATGTAAGTAATATACAGTAGTTTTAATAGTATAGGATGGATATGCTTTTTCCATCATTTTACGATAATAGTTCATTTGTGGTAAATGAGCATTCATTAAAATATCATCGTTTGTATCTTCTTTTAAACGATCTGTTTTATAGTCAATAATATGGATGGTTTGATCTTTTATGCAAATTAAGTCAAAGATACCATGAATAATCTGTTTGTCATCATCAAGTAATGTAAAATGTTTTTCTTTATAAATAACATCAGATAGTAATATTTCTTGATATAAATCACTTTCAAAGAATTTTTGAATATTGTTTTGATATTTTTCTATTACCGTTCTTTGTTTTTCATTATAGTAAATATCACAAATATCATTTAATTGTTTCCCTAAATTCATTTCTTGTTTGAATTCTAACACTTCAAAAACATGATGCACCAAAGTCCCAGTTTCACTAGCACTTAATAAAAGTTCTGCCTTTTTATCATAAGAATGATATTCTCTATTTCCATCTTCTATTTTACTAGTTACACCAATTGTTTTTTGCAGAGATGTTGGATGAGGGTATTGGAATGCTTTTATACGATGATAGTGAGGATAATCAATGTTGGTTTTTATGTTCGATGTTGGCTTATATTCATCTAATATATAATCAGGAATATAATCTACGAAGAATTTAGCGTGAGCAGTATTTGTGAAAACATCATTATCGGTAGGATATGTTTTTAGAGCTAATGCTTTTTGGTGCAATGTTTCTAAAATAGTATCATTTAGATGAACTAAATTTTCTTGAATGCATTGTTCGATAAAGTTGGGGTGACGAGCAATAGAAGCCATCATCCAATCTAAGTATGTTTTTTGATCACGACAATTATCATACAATAAAATATTTTGGTCATCATGATGAATTACATCATCATTATTGTTGACAGCTCTATTTATATAAGTGATAAAATCTTGAGGTTCTTTGATACATCCTGTACATATTATTTTTTGAGAAGCACGAGTTAAAGCAACATATAAAATACGCATTTCTTCATTTACTATTTCATTTCTTATTAAGGTTGATAGTATTTTATGATAAGTATTCTCAAATTCATAGACTATTTTTCCTTGGAAAAGAAGCTCATGACTAAGGCGTGGTTTTGTTGTCATACCGGCATTTCGATCAAATAACAAGCTTGCTTGTAAATCTAAAAAATTAAATTCTTTATGCATTTGTGAAACAAATACAATAGGATATTCAAGTCCTTTTGATTTATGAATAGTAGTAAAAGTGACTGCGTCATTTTTAGTTGATAATAAAACACCAGGTGATAATTTAACTTCTTGTTCTATTTGTTTTAAAAAATCTTGTACCATCATATAGAGGGTACCATTTTTATAGTTATCTGTTTTTTCTAATAGCAGTTCTAAATTTGCTACTCTTTGAACACCGTTAATAAGTGCAGAAACAAATAACATATAGTGACTATCTTTTAAGAATTTAGAAAGTGTTTCATAACAAGAATGAGCTTTACTATAAGACTGTAACTCACTATGGTAAGCTAAGAAATCAGCAACCTTTTTATCTGGTTCTAATTCTTGATATTTTACTACCTTTTGATACATACTAGATGCTTCCACATCTTTTATTTTAACAATCCAATCTTCTTTAAATCCAGAGAACAGATAATTTCCAGTTAACAAGCTTGTAAAGGCAATATCATCATAAGGTTGATTAATTGCTTGCAAAGCATAGATACAATCAATTACTTCTGGCGCAGTTAAGAAACCTTGTGAAAGAATCATATTGTTAGGAATTCCATAACGATCAAAAACCTTTTTAAAAGTAACAAACTGAGTAGTACTACGCATTAAAACAACAATATCTTTATATCTAGTTACATACTTTTGACCATCTTGATCATCTAAATACATATTTTCCGTTAATTCTTTAATTCTTTTAGCAACTAAAATAGCTTCATACTCTTCTTTTTGAACTTCATTAGAAGAAGTTTTACAAGTTAATAATACTTCCGTATGAAAACGATCTTCCTTTTTATAACGAGCATTCACACAATTAGTAAGTGCTTCTAATTCACTTGTATCAGTCGCTTTTTCTTTACGTAAATAATCATAATTTAATTTAGCGCTATCATCTTTTAAATATTCTAAACCACCAATACGAGTATCCATAATTTGATTAAAAATATAATTAATACTATCAAGTACTACTTTATTAGAACGATAATTAAATAATAAATCAATTCTTTTAGTAGTAGGGTCATCATCAATATAACGATCATATTTTTCTTTAAAAATACGAGGATCTGCTTGTCTAAAACGATAAATAGATTGTTTCATATCTCCAACCATAAAACAGGGTATAGAAGGATTTTGATAGTTTGCTATTTTAGATAGTAGTGTTTCTTGAATTTGATTTGTATCTTGATATTCATCAATCATAATTTCTTTTAATTTATGATACAATTCATCACTAACACCATATGATTTATCTAATAGTTTTAAAGCATATTTTTCTAAGTCATTAAAATCTAAAACATTTTCTTCTTGTTTATAAGTAGAAAAAGCTTTTTCAAATTCAACAACTAAAGATGAAAAATAATCAATAGCTTGCAAAGAAACTTCTAGTGTTTCACTAAATGCTAGTGGGTTTTCAAAAACATAACTTTGAAGACTTTTATAAAAGTCTGTACGAATAGCTCCTTTTTTAGTTGTATAATTCGATTTATAGGGGCTTGTATCTTCATTCCAAGACATCTTACTAGCGTTTATTGGCTTTAAATTTGCTTTTAGTAATGCTTCTACACCTTCTGTTTCTAATAGCTTCTTACATGCTATATGCCAATCTAACAAACTTTGATAAGGTGTTGGTAGTACTTTTTTTTCAGTATCTGCCTTAGGATTTACAGTAAAATCACTAAGCCCATTCTCTAAACAAAATTGATGTAATTCAATAATTTTGTTATAAGCTAAAGAAAGTTTGTAAGCAACAATATCTTTTAAGATAGGATAATTCTTCCAATTAGAAAACTCATCTTTTTGAATCATTGGATTATAGAAGTTTGCTTTCATTTCTTCCATGTATTCAACAAATTCATAAGTAGTAGTATATAAGGTATCTAATGCTAGAAAGTTTTCTCTAAACTTTGTAAAACGATATTCTGTATAATAGGTTTGGATAAATTCTTTAAAAGTACTATCTTTTACCCATTGATCAAGACATTGATCAAGTATTTTATTTTTAATACCAGCATTATCGCTACATATTGTAAAATCACTAGATAATTCTAAAAGATAACCATATTGTTGTAATAATAAATTACAGAAACCATGGAAATTAGTAATATAAGCAGCATCTAAATGATCTTTTTGTTTTAATAAGTGAGTTTTTACTTTTGGATCCGTACTATTTTTTATTTCAACTAACAAATCATTTTGTAAACGTTGTTTCATTTCATAAGCAGCTGGTTTTGTAAAGGTTAGTACTAATAATTGATCAATATTATAAAAATCATCTTTTAATAAAGATAAAATACGACGTACTAGAATTTTTGTTTTACCAGAACCGGCAGGAGCACTGACTAAAATGGAGCAATCACGAGTATCAATTGCTTGTGCTTGTTCTTCATTAAATTCACTAGGCTTCATTATCTGCTCCTCCTATCATTTGTGCATCTACTTTTTCTTTTGTTACCATTTGATCATCATTATAAAATAAATCATAACGACATAAACTACGATAACTACAATATCCACAAGGATTAACTAATGAATCTGTAGTAGTGTTATAACTACGTTTTGGTTTTATTTCAATATTTCCTTCTGTCATCTTTTCATAAATTACTTCAATATGATAATGAATATATTCCATTAACTTACTAAAGTTTTCTTCATCCATTATCTTACCACTATACTCCGCTCTTGATTTAACATAGTTAACATCAATAATAGATGACTTACCACCACTATTATCAATTTCTTCAATACTATCAGGATGGGTATAACCTTGCATTTTATATTCATCTAAGAAACTATCAAAATCTTCTGGCTCTAAAATATTCTTGGATTTTAATACACGTTTTTTTGTATTAAAATATAACGTAGCACCTGGTTTATTACCTGTCTGTTTTACTAACATATCCATGTATAATAACATTTGAATATTAAATCCTTGCATTGCTAAAGATAAGTCTAATTCTTTATTACTTGATTTATAATCAATTACTTTAATAAAGTCATCGACAGTATCAATACGATCAACAAAGCCTTTTAAAGTATATTGATCATAGGTATGTAACATTCTTTTTTCTGTTTCACTAATTTGATAATTTCCAGCTTGTATATGCATACGAAGTACATAAATAGTAACCGCAATATCTTTTGGTAACATTTCTAAAAAGAATTTATTTTGTGCTATTTGTGCCTTTTTGTAGAGTGTATGATTTGTTAAAAGATAATCATTTATTTGTTCTTGTAGTTTTTCTACAAGATCATCTAAAGAAGTGGTTTTTGTTATTTGTTTGCTACTAAATAAATTTTTATTTACATCCAATAAATGATGAACTAAACTACCAATTTCATTTGATTGAATCAAATGGTTTTCTCTAGCACGTAATTTAATAACATGTTGATAAAAGTATTTATAAGGACACCCATTATATACTTCTAATTGACTAGGAGAAAGTGTTTCAGGAGCAATGGATTGGATTGCTTCTGGTTGGTTATTGCTTTCCATAAATTGATAAATAGAGGGATAAATAGATAGTTCTTTATCGATATTATTTGTTAAATGATAGTTTTGTGCTAATAGGGGATGAATTAATAATTTATTGCTATCAAGATATGGTAAGGTATATATCTTTTCAAGTTGATTTATAAGAGAAGATTTTAATAAAGTTTGTCCATCAATAGTAGATAATGCATAGCTTAAGATATATTTTGTAGGGAAATAACTAAATAATGGAATGATATTATTTTGTTCTTTTTTACTTTGATCAAAGGTAGTATCTAAATTTGGAATACCTACTCTTTGTTTGTTTAATAATAAACTAACATCTTTCATTAATGGTGGTAATACTGTTTCATTGTTACCTACTAAATAAATATATTTACTACTTACTAAACCAGCATAAGGTTCATTGGAAGAAAATAAATGAATATGATCTTGCATGGTAGTATCTTTGTGTAATGTTATTGTTTTTTCTTGTAATAGAATACTATATTCTTTTAATTGAATAGGATATTCTTTTTTTAGTGTTTCTAAATATTTAATAAGCACCTTTTTATTTTCTGTAGAACTATAAAATTGTTCTACAAATAGAATAAGTTGAGAAGATATTTCTTGCATTGTTTTTGCTTGTTTTAAAGGAGTAATGTAGTTTGTTAACCAATTCTCTTTTAAATTTATATAATCTTCATCTTCTATTGTATGTATATTTTGCCATTGTAATTTATATTGGTTATTTTTAGGTAAATAGACAACCTGCGTATCTAAAAAATTAATTAGATCTTGTTCCTTATTTGTATGAATATATTTTAAAAACATAACTAAAGAAGGAATCATCGTATTATCTTTGTTTCTAACTACTTGATTAAAAGGAATAGAAAATAAAGTAAGTGTTTCTTGCAAAAGAGAAGCATAGCTACTATTTGGATAGTAGATAGAAATATCTTTATATTGAATACCTTTTTCGATTACTAACTCTTGGATATGACAAACAATTGCTTGAATTTCATGGTTAGGAGTTGTTTGACAAAGAGCTTCAAAACAGGGGTTATTTTCTATTTTGTTTGTATCATTAGAAAATAGTTGTTTTGTTAAAGCATCACTATTAGAAGTTAAACAAGTACTATTTTGAATATATGGTTGATAGATGCTACTTGTTTGATTATCTGGATGGTAAGGAATAACCATTGTTACATTATTTGTTATGTCTATTTGTTCTAAGAGATGCATTGTTTTAGGGTTAAAAATAGTGGTGCTAAGAAATACATAATGAGTATGAATAGGACATTTTATTTGTTCAAAACAATCTAATACTTGGAAGTAATTTTCTTTTGGGATAGATGCTAAGAATTTATAATATAACTCAATAATCTGTGCTGTTTTTGGATCGTTCAGTGAATCTTGGATATCTTCTAATAAAGATAGTTCTTGAAATAAGTGATAGAAATCTTTGCTGGTAGCTAAGGTAGTAGTAAATAGTGTATCTTCTTTTTTTAGTAATTCACGAATCATCATACGTGCTTCTAATGCTTCTATTTTTGTTTTTCTGATATGGTTGTAAGCTAGTAATTGATTAATAAATTGATTAAAATGCATGCATTCAATCGAAAAAAGAGTGGAAGTATATTGTAAACACATTTCTTCCATTGCTTCAAGATCATCACATATAAAAACAAATTGATCAAATGGCTTTGATTCAAGATGTTTTAAACAATCTTGAAAAATAGTACGAGCACTTAAATTAAAATCATAGCTAGTTATTTTCTTCATAAAAGTTCCTTTCTCTGTAAAAAATCCAATAGAATCTATTGGATTTTATCATGTATCTATCTTTTTTAATTCTTCTAACCATAAGTGATAACTTGCATCACTAGGCATACGTAAGTCACCACGAGGGGAAAGGGAAACACTTCCTACTTTTGGACCATCTGGTATACAGCTACGTTTAAATTGTTGGGTAAAGAAACGACGATAATATAGGGTTAACCATTTAATAATTGTTTCATTATCATATTTTTTAGAAAAAGCAATCTGTGTTTTACGATATATTTTACGAGGACGATCTCCAAAACGAATCATATGATATAAAAAGAAATCATGTAATTCATAAGGACCTACGATATCTTCTGTTTTTTGAACTATTTCATTTTCTTTGGCAGGAAGTAGTTCTGGTGAAACTGGAGTATCTAGGATATCTTGTAAAATAGTATAAATTTCACTGTTTGGATACATGCTTGATACGTAATCTACTAAATAACGAACTAATGTTTTTGGTACAGAGACATTGATAGCATACATTGACATATGGTCACCATTATAAGTGGACCAACCTAAAGCTACTTCTGATAAATCACCTGTTCCAATTACTAATCCACCAATTTGATTGGCTTTATTCATTAGTATTTGAGTACGAGTTCTAGCTTGAACATTTTCATAAGTTATATCATGAATTGTTGGATCTTGTTGTAAATCAGTGAATTGAACTTCTACTGATTTGGTAATATCAATAGTTAAACTAGTTACTTTTAAATGATCCATTAAACCAAGCGCATTATTTTTGGTGCGACTAGTCGTACCAAAGCAAGGCATTGTAATGGCATAAATATTTGAAGTTGGTAAGTTCATTTTTTGAAAAGCCATTGTACAAACAAGTAAGGCTAGCGTTGAATCTAAACCACCTGAAATACCAATTACTACTTTATCTATTTTAGTGGCTTTTAATCGTTGCATTAATGCATATATTTGAATATCAAAGACTTCTTTACAACGGATTTGTCTTTTTGAACTATCACTAGGTACAAATGGATGTGGATCATAAAAGCGTTCTAAAGATAAATCAATATTTGTAGATTGAAAGTAAATAGTTTCATACTCATTACTAGAACTAAAAGTTGTCATCTTGCGACGTTCGCTATTTAATTTTTTAACATCAAAATCAGCGTAAATAGTACTTGGTTCAAACATTTCGCTTTCTGCTAAAATAGTCCCGTTTTCACATAACAAATGATGTCCACTAAATACCACATCAGTTGAAGATTCTCCATTACCCGCATTACAATAAACATATCCACATAGTCCTTTAGCACTTTGAGATTGAATCATGCTACGACGATAGCTTGCTTTTGTAGTAATTTCATTACTAGCTGATAAATTTAAAATTAGAGTTGCTCCTTCTAATACTAATTGATTACTTGGTGCATTTGGTAACCAAACATCTTCACAAATTTCTATTCCTAAACAAATATCTTTGTTAAGTCTATTTTGGAAAATAAATTTATTTCCAAAAGGTATTTGTTGGTTACGATAACAAGTATATGTATTTTCACTTGGGCAAGCTTTGAATCTTCTTGCTTCATAAAATTCTTGATAATTTGGGATGTGTTGTTTTGGAATAAATCCTAAGAGATTTCCTTGATGGATGATTGCAGCAACATTATAAAGATCATTTTTATGAACATAAGGTAAACCAACACAAACAACCATATCGTATGATTTAGTATAATCTATAACATCATCTAATCCTTTTTTTGCTTGATGTAATAAGGTTTCTTGTAAAAAAAGATCTTCACAAGTATATCCTGTAATACATAATTCAGGAAAGATTAAAATCTTTGCATTATTTTGATAAGCTTTTGAAATATTTTCTTTTATTTTTTGAACATTGTCTATTACATTTGTAATACTAGTATCGAAGCTACTAGCTCCGATACGGATATAACCATCTTTCATTTTGTTACCCCCAATATGTTTAAGTATACCACAAAACAACTACCAACGTAAGTATAGCAAAAGCAAGTAAACGCTTTTTTGTTGTTTGTTTCTGGTTTATTAATTTTTTAAGAACAGCACCATCCCAAAGTAGGACATGTAAGCTATTAGCTAGTGTGATAGCTTGACTTGTATAAACACTATTGGTAATGACGATAGCGTGATCACATTGATAATATAAGCATCCACTACTTACTTGTTGTACGGCATGAACACCAACTTTGGAGCTATATTTTTTGCATTGAATTGCATATTTATCTTTTCCTTTTTTCGCTAATATATCTATCCCATAATCATTACTACCTTGTGTTAAAGAGATATCATAAAAGTGATCGGCTTTTAATAAATCTCCAACATATCTTTCAAATTGATAACCATCTAATTTATCAATATTTTCATAGAAGAAAATACGACTTATCAATTGAAAAAATAAATAAATAGGTGTATAGATAATAAGAAGACAATGATATATAAATTGAAAAGGTATTAAATATATTTTTGTTTTTGTTTTTTTAACCATAAATTCCTCCTCCATTATTATACCAAAAGATATAGATTAATTATAGAAAAGGTTTATAATTAATCAAAGAGGGGGGAGTATGATGGAAATAAGATTTGCTTGTAAAGAAGATGCAAAAAGATTAATTGAAATATATACTTATTATGTAACAGATACTACGGTTACTTTCGAAATAGATATACCAACGGTAGAAGATTTTGAAAATAGGATTATTCAAATATCAAAAAAATACCCATATTTAGTAATGGAAGAAGATGGAGAAATAATAGGCTATGCTTATGCAGGAGCTTTTAAAGGACGTAAAGCTTATGATTGGTCTGTAGAATTATCTATCTATATTGATCGTCCTTACCAACAAAAAGGAGTAGGGAGAGTCTTATATACGACTCTGATTGATATGTTAACTAGACAAGGGTTTGCGATGGCATATGCTTGTTTAACTTATCCTAATCCCGCAAGTGAGGCGTTCCACCAATCACTAGGATTTGATATGATTGGAATATTTCATCGTTCAGGATATAAGTTCAATAAGTGGGTAGATACGTGTTGGTTAGAAAAATCTTTAAACACACAAAACAAAGAAATTAAATCAATATCAAAGATTAAAATAAAAGACTAGTCAACTAGTCTTTTATATATATTTTAAATATACGAATGTGGTTATTAAAGATACAACACCATATACAATCGTAATAATAGAAAATACAAGTACTTGTATAAAAGAAGTAGCTACCTCTTGTTTATATTTTTCTAACAAAAGATAACAAGAAGAGGAATATCTTTACGTGTTTTAAAATAGTTATTTCGTTTCTATTATTTCTATAATTTTATCTAGTTTTTCATGAATATCTTGTAAAATGATTTCATTTTTAAGATGAATCTTATATTGATTGTTTATTAATATTTTATCTTTTTGAGCTTGTCTGTTTTGAGCCATCATGATGATAGGGGCTTGAAAGGAAGAAATACAGGATAAGCATAAATTTAATAAAATAAAAGGATAAGGATCAAAGGGGTCTTGAATCATAACATTAAAGCATATCCAAATTACTAAAAGTGTAAAAAATAGAAACAAAAAAGACCAACTACCACCAAATGCAGCTAAACGATCCGATAATTTAGTTAAGAAGGTTTGTTTTGGTTGTTGTTTGGAAGCAAAGCTTTGTTCAAGTAATAAATGAATAATATCTTCATCTTGCATATCTTTACTAGTATCTTGAAGAATATGTTTTAATAATTGGGATTGTGTTAGTTTTTGCATAGAAACTCCTTTTTAGTAACTATGGTCGAAATAAATAAAAATAAACAAAAAAGAAAGCTTTCGCTTTCTTATAATTTTTTTAAATTTGAATAATTAATTAATTCGATATTATTTTCTGTAATGAAATCTTTCATTTCATTACTACGAATTAATACTAATTCTTTCATACGTGGTAAACAATAGCTAGACATATCATATAGTCTTTGATCAATATAAGCTGGATGACACATGTATTCTACGATTTCTTGATCACAATCTAATTCACTTTTCATAAATTCAACAGTTACTAATTCATCATACATATGATCTAAACAGCGAGCATATTCATATCGTTCATCAACTTGATCACGTTGTCTTAGTGGGATATCATATTCACTAGCTAGTTTTTTTGCTACTTCTATATGTCCTGGTAATAAATGAACATGGTGATGAGAGTCAATATGAGTAGGTTTTTTACCTGCAGTTTGGATGAATAATTCTAATTGAGCTTTCCATTCTTTATATAATTCTTCTAAATCTGCTTTCGGATGACGGCTAGTATATTCATTTGGACGTTTAAAGTCACCATTTTCACTAGTAAAACTTTTTGCACCTTCTACTAATGGTTTACCAACAGTTAAAACTAAATGAATTCCAACTCCCAAGTTTGGATAATCTTTAGCAAGATTTAATGCAAAAGGGGCAAAAGGCATGTTCATCATACAAGTTGTAGATGTAAGTATTCCATCTACATGGCTATGAATGATACCAATACTAGCACCTTCTGTAATTCCAAAATCATCTGCATTAACAATTAATTTTTTAATCATATATAATCCCTCCTGTATAAAAACAATTATAGTTTATTTAATTTAAATTGAATTGTTTTTTCAACTATAGAAAATGTTTTCTAGTATGTTATAATGATACAAGAAATGAGGGATATCATGAATATTACAGGACATACAAGATTATTTGGAATAGTAGCTAGACCGATACGTCATTCTTTTTCACCAATGATGCATAATCGTGCATTTGATGTATTAGGATTAGATAATATTTATTTAGCTTTTGAAATAGAAGACAATGACTTAGCATCAGCAATACAAGGATTTCGTGCTTTAGGTGTACAAGGAGCAAATATATCGATGCCTTTTAAACAAGCTATTATACCTTATCTAGATGAATTAGATATCAGTGCAAAGCTATGCAATGCAGTAAATACTATCGTTTTAAAAGATAATAAATATATCGGATATAGTAGTGATGGTTATGGATTTATGGAATCTTTGCGAGACCAAGGAATAGATTTGGTCGATAAAAAGTTAATGGTAGCAGGTTCTGGTGGTGCTGCACTAGCTATTATTGCACAAGCTAGTCTTGATAAAGTGGGAGAAATTATTATTTATAAAAGAAGAGTAGAAGAACAAGCATTTATAGATCAAATAAAAGTAATACAAGATTATACAAATGCACATATAGAAATTAAAAATATAGAGGATCAAGAGAGTTTAAAACAGGACCTTGTTTCCACTACTGTTTTTGTGAATGCTACGAGTGTTGGGATGGCACCTAACAGTGATGCTTCTATTATTCTTGACAGTAGTTATTTTCATAAGGGATTATGTGTGGTAGATATTATTTATAATCCTTTAGAAACAAAACTATTAAAACAAGCAAAGCAAGCTGGAGCAAAAACAATGAATGGTAAACCAATGTTACTATTCCAAGGTGCTCGTGCCTTTGAATTATTTACAGGGCAAAAAATGCCTATTGAAGAAATTAAAAAGTTAATGGAGATATAAGATGAAAGAATTAGTAGTAGCATCAACCAATGTAGGAAAAATAAAAGAAATAAAGTCAATGTTAGAACCTTTAGGCATTGAAGTAAAAAGTATCAAAGATAAATTAGGTAAAGACTTAGATATCATCGAAGATGGTCAAACTTTCAAAGAAAATGCATTAATTAAAGCCCACGCTATTAGTGATATATTACAGTTACCTGTTCTAGCAGATGACTCTGGATTAGAAGTAGATGCCATGGATAAACAACCAGGTATTTATTCCGCTCGTTTTCTAGGAAAAGATACTAGTTATGTAGAAAAAAATCAATATATCATTGATGCAGTCGTTGGAAAAAATAGAACAGCAAGATTTGTATGTGCCATGGCTTTAGTTATTCCAGGACAAGAAGATATTGTAGTAGAAGAAACAATGGAAGGACTTATCCATGATAAAATAGAAGGAGAAAATGGTTTTGGTTATGACCCAATTTTGTTTTTTCCACCATGTAATATGACAAGTGCCATGATGAGTTTAGAAGAAAAAAACAAATACTCTCACCGTGCCAAAGCATTAGCTAAATTACAAGAAAAGATAAAGGAGTTAGGATAATGAATCATATCGTATTAGTACATCCTGTTATTGCAGGAAATACAGGGAATATTATGAGAACTTGTGTTGGGACAGATACTGTTTTACATATTATTAAACCAATGGGTTTTGAATTAGATGATAAAAAAATGAAAAGAGCAGGTGTTGATTATTTTGATAAATTAACGTTACATGTTTATGAAGATTTTGAAGAATTTGAAGCAAAAAATCCCGGAGAATATCACTTCTTTACAAGATATTCAAAGCTATGTTATACAGATCAAGATTTTAGTGATAGTTCAAAGGAACATTATTTGTTCTTTGGACATGAACATGATGGTATTCCAAAAGAAATTTTAACAAAATATATTGATAATTGTTTACGTATACCAATGAGTGATAAAGTAAGAAGTTTGAATTTATCTAATTGTGCAGCAATTTGTATTTATGAAACATTACGCCAACAATCTTATCCTAATTTATCCAAAGTAGAAGTTCAAAAAGGAGAAGAATTCTTATATGAATTATAATAAAAAAACAATTATCCAAGCGTTAATTGTTGCTTTCTTTATTATTACGGGAGCTATCGTGTTTACTGTTTTTTTTAAACCTTTATATTATTATTGTGTAGATGCTTTTTCTATTGATGTACTAACAGGGATAGATAGAAATGTAATTATTGAAAATTATAATATTTTAATACAATATCAATCCATGTTTTATTTTGGTGCATTAGAATTACCTGATTTTGTGATGTCTTCAGGAGGGGAAATTCATTTTGAAGAAGTAAAGAATCTTTTTATTGTTATCCAATTAGTTTGTATTGTTACAGGTATATTAGCTATTCGTTTCATATATAAGGCAATAAAGACAGGAGAAATTTTATTTTTAAAGCTTGCTAGTAAACTATCGATTATTATCCCAGTAGTATTAGGGGGAGTTTGTATGATTGATTTTGATAAAGCTTTTATTATTTTTCATAAGATATTCTTCCGTAATGATTATTGGATTTTTGATGCAACAACGGATCCAATTATTACTATCTTACCCCAAGACTTCTTTATGTATGGATTTATTTGTATAGTCACTCTCATATTATGTGGTTCTGGGTTATGTTTTTTAGCATATAAAAGACAGGAAAAAGTAATATTAACAAGTGAATAAGAATTAGCACAGAAACCCTTGTTTTACAAGGGTTTTTCTTTATGTGAAAAAATTAATTATTGGTGCCAAAAACATTGATTTATAGAAGGAATAGGTATATAGTAATAATGTAAGAGGTTTCACACAAGAAAGAGGAGGAAGAATTATGCAAAGATTTACATTACCTAGAGATTTATATTTTGGAGAAAATGCATTAGATTATTTAAAAACTTTAGAAGGTTCTAAAGCTGTAATAGTAATAGGTGGAGGATCTATGAAACGCTTTGGTTTCTTAGATAAAGCACTAAAAAACTTAGAAGAAGCAAATATTGAAGTAAAATTAATTGAAGATGTAGAACCAGATCCATCAGTAGAAACAGTTATGAAAGGTGCAGAAGTAATGCGTGAATTTAATCCTGATTGGATTATTTCTATGGGTGGAGGATCACCAATAGATGCAGCAAAAGCAATGTGGGTTTTCTATGAATATCCAGAAGCTACTTTTGAAGAAATATGTGTACCATTTTCATTCCCTAAATTAAGAAAGAAAGCTAAATTTATTGCTATTCCATCAACATCAGGAACTGCAACAGAAGTAACAGCATTCTCTGTTATTACTAATTATGCAACTGGAGTAAAATGGCCTTTAGCAGATTTTGAAATTACACCAGATGTTGCTATTGTTGATCCGAGTTTAGCAGAAACAATGCCTGCTACTTTAACTGCTCATACAGGTATGGATGCTTTAACTCATGCTATTGAAGCATATGTTGGTTTAACACATCAACCATTTACTGATCCATTAGCTTTAGAAGCAATTAAAATAGTATTTGATTGTTTAAAAGATTCTTATGGAGGAGACAAAGATGCTAGAGAAATGATGCATTATGGTCAATGTATGGCAGGGATGGCTTTCTCTAATGCACTATTAGGTATTGTTCATTCAATGGCACATAAAACTGGAGCTGCTTTTAGTACAGGACATATCCCACATGGTTGTGCAAACGCTATTTATTTACCATATGTAATTAAATATAATGCAAAAGCAGATGCTTCTAGATATGCAGCTATTTCTCGTTTCTTAGGATTAGAAGGAGAATGTGATGAATGTTTAGTAGATTCATTATGTGATAAGATTAATGAATATAATATTTATTTAGGAATTCCTAAATCAATGCAAGAATTTGGTATTTTAGAAGATGAATTCTTAGCAAAAGTTGATAATATTGCTGATTTAGCAATCGGAGATGCTTGTACAGGTACAAACCCTCGTACACCAACTCATGATGAAATGGTTAAATTATTAACTTGCTGTTATTATGGAACAAGTGTTGAATTTTAACTAAAAAAAAAGCCGAAAGGCTTTTTTTATTATCCTAAGAAGAATGTGTTTACTTCAAAGTGAGCAGTTGGATGATCACATGCTGGACAAACAACTGGTGCTTCTAATCCTTCATAGATAAATCCACAGTTATTACATTTCCAAACAACAGGTTGTTCTTTTTTAAATACTGTTGCATTTTCTAATGTTTCTAATAGTTTTAAGAAACGTGCTTCATGATGTTTTTCTGCAATGGCAATTGATTCAAAAATTGTTGCAATTTCTGTAAATCCTTCTTCTCTTGCAGTTTTTGCAAAACTAGGATACATATCAGTATATTCTTCGTTTTCACCTTGAGCAGATGCTTTTAAGTTTTGGGCAGTGTTTCCGATTAATACTGGGAAATTACCATCCACATAAACTAATTCTCCTTGGCAATCTGCATTCGCAAGTTTCATTAATCTTTTTGCATGTTCTTTTTCTTGATCTGCAGTTTCTAAGAAGATATTTTGAACTTGAACAAAACCTTCTTTTTTAGCTACTGAAGCATAGAATGTATAACGATTTCTAGCTTGAGACTCCCCAGCAAATGCATGCATGATATTACTTAATGTTTTTGATCCTTTTAAACTTTCCATTTTAAAACCCTCCTTATTTTTCTTGGCAAGCATTACAGATACCATGGTATACTACTTCTACAGTTTCTACACTATGTTCGATGTTTTCATTTTGAAATGTAGAAATTTCAATATCATAAATAGAATGACATTTTTTACAAACAAAATGATGATGATTGGCCATATTTGCATCATAATGAACAATTTGATCAGAAAAACTAATTTTTCTTACTTGTCCATTGTCACATAGTACTTGTAGGTTTCGATATACCGTACCAAGGGAAATAGTAGGCATTGTTTTTTTAATGTCCGTATAAATGACATCAGCACTAGGATGATCTATTCTAGACTGCAAATTTCCTAAAATAGCTGCACGTTGTGATGAATACCTTGATGTTGCCATATAATTTCTCCTTAATAGTAATGATTCCTATTACTATAATAACACTAGAATAGAAAAGAGTCAAATAAAATCAAACATAAAATAAAAGAAAATATCCCATGATATACTCTTGCAAAAAAATATGTTTTCCAACTATAGGGTATTCCTTCTAATAAATTATCCATTTGCATCATCACACTAATACTTCCAAAAGATAATAAAAAACAAATAGCTGCATAAACAATAGGACTAGGATCTAAACTACTCAGTTGTAAAGCACCACTACTAAACTCCAAAAGACCTTGTATAAAAGATAATATAAAAGGATCTTTTATTAAAAAAGATAAAGCATAACCAATAAATTGAAAAACTAACATATATCCTAATATAAAAATAAAAGTATAACAAGAACTCAATAAACTTTGTTTTAAAGCAGAAACAAAACTAACTTTTGGTGTATTGATTATTTCAAATGACTGTTTTAGTGTTTGGAAAGTCTGTTTTTGACGATAACAAAGAGCTAAAAATATACTAGGTAAAATATGACATACATAAAGAAGGAATGCATGGTCTATTTTTAAAGAAACAAAAATAAAAGAAAGAGATGCAAAAGAACCAATTGATAAAAGATGTTGTAATTGAGATAAGCTAATATGTTTTAAAAGATAGGCTTCTTTGATTATTTTAATATTCGTTGGATAACCACAAAAGAAAGTGAGAAAGTATATGGATGACATAGTTGGGGAAAGATGGAATAAAGGAAGAAATAAATACTGGATTAAATAGCTAAATAATTGTACAATACCTAATGACATACATAAGGATATTAAAATCATAAAAGGTAATAATGAGGGTAATAAGTTATCAATGACAATTGTTAGTACAGTAGATGATAATTGAACTATTTGGAACATATTAAAAAAAGAGAAAAAAGTAATGAATATAACTAAACTTATTGTAAAGTAGTAATTTATTTTTTTCATAAGTCTCCTTGTAGATAAATAAAGTAAATTCGTGTAAAATAAGCAAGAGGGTGAATAAATGAACGCATTAATAGTAACAGTAACATATAAATATATGGCATATGATAGTATCAAATCAAAAGAAGAACTTATTTCACTAGCTAATGCTTGTGACATTACAGTCACGAAAGAAGCTAGTCAAAATTTAGATGCTATTTCCCCAAGTACTTTTGTAGGCTCAGGGAAGTTAGCAGAAATTAAAAATCAATTAACAAATATTGATGTTGTTATTTTTGATGAAGAATTATCGCCATTACAAATAAAAAATATAACTGATATTTTAGAAATAGAAGTAACAGATCGAACGGACTTAATCCTTCGTATCTTTGAACAAAGAGCAAAAACCAAAGAAGCAAAGCTACAGGTTAAAATAGCAAAATGTCGATATATGCTACCAAGATTAGCTGGGATGCAAGAACAATTATACGGACAGTTAGGTGGTTCAGGGTTTAGAGGTAGTGGAGAAAAGAAAATCGAACTTGATCGAAGGGTCTTGCATAACCAATTGCATCAAGCAAATAAAGAATTAGAGAAAATTGTGAAACAAAGACAAACACAAAGAAAACAAAGAAAAGATAAAGATAATAAAGTCATTGCACTAGTAGGATATACAAATAGTGGAAAGTCATCACTATTAAATAATTTATGCGAAAACAAAGAAAAACATGTCTTACAAAAAGATATGTTATTTGCAACCCTAGAAACAGCAACAAGAAAATGTAAAATAGAAAATCATACTTGTTTAGTTAGTGATACGGTAGGATTTATAGACCGTCTACCACATCATTTAATTCAAGCCTTTCGTTCTACCTTAGAAGAAGTAAAAGAAGCAGATATATTAGTTCACGTAGTTGATTCTTCTAATGAACAATGGGAAAAACAAATACAAACAACAAATATGGTACTAAAAGTATTACAAGCAGATAACATTCCCGTTATTTATGCATATAATAAAGTGGATAAAGATAAATATGCTTTTATTCAAGCATATGAACCAAGTGTATTTATCTCTGTAAAAGAGAATATAAATATAGATTTATTAAAAAAAGAAATCGTTACTATTTTATTTAAAGAATATACTGTTTATGATTTACAAATTCCTTATGAAAAAGGAGATGTATATTCTTATTTACAACAACATGCAAATGTACTAGATGTTCAATATGGTCAAAACGCTATTTTTGTAAAAGTAGAAGAACATCCTAGTAAAATGAAAGAATTTTTGCAATATAGAATACAACATTAGGAGATAACTTATGGCAGACAAGAAAATATATCATTTAGAATTATCAATTGCTTTAGAAGCAGACAATTTAGAAAATGCATATCAGGCACTTATTAGTGATCAAACACATGAACAAATCAAGGATATGCTTGTTCATTCTAAAGATCGTATTAAAGAAGTTTTGATAGAAGATACAGAAGAAGTATCGATACTCAATTAATTTGATTATCGACTCTTTTTTTGTTAAAATAAAGGAATGTGAGGGGGATATATTATGAATTTAGTGAACAGAAGTTTTTTAACATTAGCGGATTATTCAAAGGAAGAGATTCGTTATTTATTAGATTTAAGTCATCAATTAAAAGCAAAGAAAAAAAGTGGGGAAGTAGGTCAATTATTAAGAGGAAAAAATGTAGTTTTATTATTTGATAAGTCTTCTACTAGAACACGTTGTGCTTTTGAAGTAGGTGCAAATGATGAAGGAGCAAATGTTACATTTTTAACAAATTCTCAAATAAATAAAAAAGAATCATTAGAAGATAGTGCTAGAGTACTTGGAAGAATGTATGATGGTATTGAATATCGTGGTTTTGATCAAAAGGTAGTGGAGGATTTAGCAAAATATGCTGGAGTTCCAGTATGGAATGGATTAACTGATGTGGATCATCCAACCCAAGTATTAGCTGATTTTATGACAATGGAAGAACACATGGATAAACCTTTAGAACAAAGTAAGTTTGTCTTTGTAGGAGATTTAAGTGATAATGTTATGTATGCTTTAATGTTGGGATGTGCAAAAATGGGAATGGAATTTGTTGCAATTGGACCAGAATTAACGGTAACAGACAAAGAAATACTTGAAAAATCATTGGCTTTTGCAAGTGAATCAGGTGCTAGTATTACAATTAGCCATGATGTGTCAGATGTAAAAGGAGCAGATGTTATTTATACGGATATATGGGTATCAATGGGAGAAGCGGAATCATTATATGCGGTTCGAACAAAAGCCTTAACACCTTATAAAATAACAGAAGAATTAATGAATAAAACAAACAATCCAGCTTGTTTATTTATGCACTGTCTACCAGCTTATCATGATTTCGAAACAGAAGTAGCGTGTGATATGCGTGATCGTTTTGGATTAGATATTCGTGAAGTAGAGGATCGTGTTTTCCGTAGTGAAAATTCTGTTGTTTTTGATGAAGCGGAAAATAGAATGCATACTATTAAAGCAGTAATGGTTGCAACATTAGTAGAATTATAAGGAAGGAAAAGTGTTTTTACACTTGTAATAGTTATGAAAACAATTCAAATAGATTCAAGAAAAATAAAACCGGGAGATATTTTTGTAGCATTAAAAGGACAATTAGTAGATGGACATGATTTTTTAGAACAGGCTCATCAAAATGGAGCTAGTTTATTGGTTGTAGAACATCCCTGTAACTATCCAAATGTGCAAGTAGTAGCAGATACAAAAGCATATTTAGATGACTATCTAGCAAGTAATTATGCGGATTTGTTAAAGGATCTAAAAGTTATTGGAATAACAGGAACAAATGGAAAAACAACGACTTGTGCTATTATTTATCAATTATTAAATGCAATTGGTATTCCTTGTGCTATGTTTGGTACCATTGGATATGAAAGTCCTAAAAGCAAAGAAGAAACAATTAATACGACTCCAGATATTATTACTATTTATTCTTTCTTATTAAAAGCAAAAGAAGAAGGCTGTAAAGTAGTTGCTATGGAAGTAAGTTCTCATGGTTTACACCAAGGTCGTATAGGAAAATTACAGTTCGATGGAGCAGGTTTTACTAACTTAACATTAGATCACTTAGATTATCATAAAACAATGGATACATATGCTAGTCATAAAGCAATTGTATTAGATCATTTAAAACCAAATGGAAAATGTCTTTATAACAATGATGATGCTTATAAAAGTTATTTTCAAAAAGAAAATAACCTTGGTTATGGAATGAGTGAATGTGCTTATCAAATCTTATCAATGCAAACAATAGGTCAAACTACTACGGTTTGTTTCCAACATAACCAAAAAGAATATGTAGCAACAGTGGATATGTTAGGTAAATATAATATTTATAACTTTATGCAAGCCATTAGTTGTTTACATGAAGTAGGTTATGACTTAGAAATGATGTGTAAACACGCAAATAAAGTATGTACACCAGAAGGAAGAATGAATGTATATAAACTAAAAAAAGGATATGCAGTCATTGATTATGCACATACCCCTAATGCAGTAGAAAATATTTTACAGACGTTTTGTGAGTTAGAAGGAAAGAAAATTATTACCGTTATTGGTTGTGGTGGTGATCGTGATAATTCAAAACGCCCAATTATGGCAGAACTTGTTACTAAATATAGTGATTATTCGATTCTTACAATGGATAACCCACGTTGTGAAGATGTGGAAGATATTCTTGATCAAATGGAAAAGGGTTGTTCAAATAAAAATTATGAACGTATAAGTGATCGTTCTCTAGCAATAAAAAAAGCAATTAGTATGGCAGATGAAGATACCTATGTTTTGCTTTTAGGGAAAGGTCATGAAGATTATATAGAAACAAACAAAATAAAAACCCCCTACAGTGATGCAGGGGAAGTGAAGAAGTATCAATAATCTTTTTTAAAGGTTTTTAGATATTGTTCATTTACAGCGATGACTTGGATCATCGCTTTTTTTCCTGGAGCTCCTAAAGTAACACGCTTATTGACGCATGTTTCTAATGAAATAGCTTCGTAAATATCTTCTTGGAAAACAGGAGAAACTTCTTGGAACTGTGCTAATGATAAGTCATCTAAAGCACAGTTTTCTTGTATTGCTTTTAAAACCAATGTTCCAATAATGCCATGAGCATCACGGAAAGGAACTCCATGATTGACTAAATAATCAGCAGCATCCGTTGCATTCGTAAAACCACCAGTAGCACTCTTTTTCATATTATCTTTATTAAAAGTAGTTGTTTTCAACATATCATTTAATAATTGAAGACAACCTTTTGTAGTCCTAATAGCATCAAAAACACCTTCTTTATCTTCTTGCATATCTTTATTATATGCTAAAGGAATACCTTTCATCGTAGTCAATAGACTAGTTAGTGCACCATATACTCTTCCTGTTTTACCACGAATTAATTCTGCAATATCAGGGTTTTTCTTTTGTGGCATGATTGAACTTCCAGTAGAGAAAGTATCATCTAATTCAATAAATTGATATTCATTGCTATTCCAAATAATAATTTCTTCACTTAAACGTGACATATGCATCATCATAGTAGCCATTGCACTTAATAATTCTATTAAATAATCACGGTCACTAACACCATCCATACTATTTAAACAAGGTCCATCAAAACCAAGTAATGAGGCAGTATATTCACGATCCAAAGGATAAGTAGTTCCAGCCATAGCACCGCTACCTAAAGGACAAACATTCATACGTGTATAGATATCTTCTAAACGTTGTGAATCACGTTTAAACATTTCAAAATATGCTCCCATATGATGAGCTAAAGTAACTGGTTGCGCTTTTTGTAAATGCGTAAAGCCAGGCATAAATGTTTCGGTATGGTTTTTCATAATATCATGAATTGTTGATAAAACATCAAAGCAAAGTTCATGTAATAAGATAATTTGATCTCTTGTATATAGACGCATATCTAATGCTACTTGGTCATTTCTACTTCTACCAGTATGTAATTTTTTACCAGGTTCACCAATACGCATTGTTAATGTTGCTTCTACAAAACTATGAATATCTTCATAACTAGTATCTATTTGTAAATCACCACTTTGTAAGTCATCTAAAATACTTTGTAATCCTTCTTGAATTTGTAAACCTTCATTATCTGTTAATAATCCTTGTTTTGTAAGCATTTTAGCATGGGCAATACTTCCTTGAATATCTTGTACATAAAATACTTGATCGAATCCAATCGAAGCATTAAATTCATGTACTAATTGATTGGTTGGTTTTGTAAATCTTCCACCCCATAATTTCATTGTTATTCCTCCTGTAATATTAGAAAAGGGCAAACGCCCTTTTTTTATTTGTTATTTAATTTCATTGCACGAACTTTTGTTGAAAGTCCATAAAGAGTAATAAATCCTTGTGCATCTTTATGATCATATAATTCACCAGTAGTAAATGATGCAATATCTTCATCATATAAAGTAAATGGAGAAGTAGTACCTTCTTTAATAATATTTCCTTTATATAATCTAAAATTAGTTGTACCTGTCACTACTTCTTGTGTTTTGCTTACAAAAGCACTAATTGCTTCACGTAATGGTGAGAACCATTTTGCTGCATATACTAATTCAGCTAATTCTACCGATATTAAACGTTTGTATTTTAATGTTTCTCTATCCAATACTAATTCTTCTAATTGACGATGAGCTTCCATTAAGATAGTTCCACCTGGAGTTTCATAAACACCTCTAGATTTCATACCAACCACACGATTTTCAACAATATCAACAATACCAACACCATGTTTACCACCAATATCATTTAATGTTTCTAAAATTTGAGTTAATCCCATTGATTCTCCATTTAATTTAACAGGAACACCATCTACCCATTCAATAGAAATATGTTCTGCAGTTTCTGGAGCTTTTTCTGGAGAAGTAGATAACACTAACAAATGATCATAATTTGGTGTATTAGCAGGATCTTCTAATTCTAACCCTTCATGAGAAATATGCCAAATATTACGATCTCTTGAATAACTACTACTTGCATTAAATGGTAAGAAAATACCATGGTCATTACAATATTGAATACAGTCTTCACGAGATTGCATTGTCCATTTTGGATCTCTCCAAGCTGCTATAATTCTTAAATCTGGAGCTAATGCTTTAATTCCTAATTCAAAACGAATTTGGTCATTTCCTTTACCAGTAGCACCATGACAAATAGCAGTAGCACCTTCTTTTCTAGCAATATCCACTAATACTTTAGCAATTAATGGTCTAGCAGTAGCAGTTCCTAATAGATATTTATATTCATAAACAGCATCACCTTGAACAGTGGGCATAATGTAGTCTTTTACATATTCATCTACAACATTTTCAATATATAGTTTTGTAGCACCAGAACTTTTAGCACGTTCTTCTAATCCGTCTAATTCTTCTTTTTGTCCTACATCGATACAACAACATACAACGTCATAATCATAGTTTTCTTTTAACCATGGAATAATAGTAGTTGTATCAAGCCCACCAGAATAGGCTAAAATTACTTTTTCTTTCACTTTTTCTTCCCCCATATTTATTTAAATTACTAATATAATATACGATAATTTAGAAAAAAGCAAATAAAGGAAGTAATTTAAAATAATATTGTAAACTAGTTTTAAAATTTAAAGTATATTTATGGTATATTAAGTATAATAAAAATGAGGACGAGGATATGAGACTATTATTATGTGAAGATGAAATACAATTATCAAAAGCATTAGTTGCTATTTTAAAACATAGTAACTATTCAATTGATGCTGTATATAATGGACAAAGTGCATTAGAATATTTAGAAACTGAAAATTATGATGTTGTATTATTAGATATTATGATGCCTAAAGTAGATGGGTTAACGGTATTGAAAGAGTTAAGAAGAAAAGGAAATATGGTTCCTGTTATTATGTTGACTGCTTTAGGGCAAGTGGATGATAAGGTACAAGGATTGGATTTAGGGGCGAATGATTATTTAACAAAGCCTTTTGAAACAAAAGAACTATTAGCAAGAATTAGAGCAGTTACTAGAAATCAAGATAGTGCTGCTAGTTCATTGTTGAAACTAGGGAATGTTACGTTAGATCGAGCATCATTTGAAGTATCATCTCCTTTGTTAACAATCAAATTAGCGAATAAAGAATTTCAAATGTTAGAAATGATGATGTTAAATCCTAGATATGTGATTCCTACAGAAAAATTTATGGAAAAAATATGGGGATATGATAGTGATAGTGAATTACAAGTAGTATGGGTATGTATTTCTACATTACGAAAGAAACTAATAAATATGGAAGCAAATATACAAATATCAGTAAAAAGAAATACAGGATATTGTTTGGAGGAAAAATAAATGGAAAAAGCTTTGCGAAAGAAATTTATTTTTATTTCTTTTGGATCTATCTTTATTGTATTAATGGGAATTGCAAGTATTTTAACAATTACCAACTACATGACCATGCAAAAAACAGTAGACTCTACCTTACGTATTATTATTGATAATGATGGTATCTTCCCTAGAGACATTAGTCAAGTATCTGAGATGTCTTTGTCACCGGAAGCTAGTTATACGACACGTTATTTTACAGTATCATTAGATGATAATAATGATGTTTTTATGGTAAATACATCTTATATTCAAGGGGTCACTACACAAAATGCAATAGAGTATGTAGAAAGTATTATTGAAAACAATAGTGAACAAGGGACTGTAGACTCTTATAAATATCAGATTGTAACAACAGAAGATAGTTGCTTATTTGTATTTGTAGATTATAGTCAACAACTAAGTACATTTCAAAGTTATCTAATGAATACGATTGGTATCTGTGCAATAACCTTAATAGGAGTATTTATACTATTAGTGCTTTTTTCTAAAAAAGCAACAGAACCAATCATCCAAAGTTATGAAAAACAAAAATTATTTATAACAGATATGTCTCATGAAATTAAAACACCGTTAGCTATTGTAAAAGCAAATACAGAGGTAATGGAATTAGAATGGGGAGAAACAGAATGGACAAAGAGTACTCATCAACAAGTAAATCATTTAAATAACTTAGTTAACTCTTTATTATCACTTGCTAAGTTAGAAAAAACAAATGAACTAAAAAAAGAGTTCTCTTTATCTACAACTTTAGAAGAAGTTGCTGATCCTTATATTATTTTAAGTACCAATATGTCTATTGAATTACATATCGAACAAAATGTAATCTATAAAGGAGATCAACAAGCGATTCGTCAATTAGTATCTATTTTATTAGAAAATGCATTAAAATATGGAAAAGAGTTTACTACTATTTCTATTGTTTTAAAAAAAGAAAAAGAGAAATATATTATTGCTTGTCATAATGAAGTAGAATATATAGAAATAGGGAAACATGATGATTGGTTTAAAAGGTTTTATCGTGAAGAGTCTTCTAAAAGTAGTGATTTAGAAGGATTTGGAATTGGTTTAGCGTTAGCTAAATCAATTGTGAAGGATCATAAAGGTCTTATACAGGCTGAGAGTAAGGATCATTATAGTGTTATGTTTATTATTGAATTATAAGGGGATAACAAAAGTTATCCCTTTTTTATGTTAATTTAAAGTATATTTTAGGTTAAGGAATTAGAATGTAGATAGTAAAAGTAAAGGAGTATCAAACAATGGAAACACAAATGACTTTTAAAAGATATGAGTTAAAATATATTCTAACTAAAAATCAGTATGTTGAATTAAAAGAAATTATGCAAGAATATATGTGTTTGGATCAGTTTGGAAAACATACGATACGAACAATTTATTTAGATACACAAGATCATCGTTTGATTCGTCATTCCATAGAAAAACCAACGTATAAAGAAAAGTTACGTGTTCGAGCATATGGGGATATTCAAAAAGAAGATGACGTCTTTATTGAATTGAAGAAGAAATATGAAGGAGTTGTTTATAAAAGGAGAATCAGTGTCCCACAAGAACAAGCTGTTAATTATTTGGAGAATCATGTTCCATTAGCTCAAAAAAATCAAATTACTAGGGAAATTGATTATTTTATAAAATATTATGAGGGATTGAAACCATCAATGTTATTAAGTTATGATCGAGAAGCTTTTTTTGGTTTAGAGGATGTGAATTTTAGGATGACATTTGATCAAAATGTTTTATCTAGAGAAGATCATTTATCTTTGTTAGAAGAGGTTTATGGAGATGAACTATTACCAGAGGATACAGTTTTATTAGAAGTTAAAACAACCTATGGATTACCAAGTTGGTTATTGCATTTTTTTAGTAGTCATCAGTTGTATAAAACTTCATTTTCAAAATATGGAACAGCTTATAAAAAAGTATTGTTCCCAAAAATACAAGGAGGAGATTTAAATGTTTAGTTCTTTATTTACAGGTATCTTTGATACTACATCAACGGTTACAGTTGATTTGTCAGGTTTTTTAATTTGTATGGTAGTAGCGATTGTAATTGGTGTCTTTAATGCATGGGTATATACGTTCCAAGGAAAGTATTCAAAGAGTTTTGTGACAACATTAGCGATTATTCCTGCTGTAGTTACAATGATTATTATGATGGTAAATGGTAATATTGGTGCTGGAGTTGCAGTAGCAGGTGCGTTTAGTTTAGTACGTTTCCGTTCTGTTCCAGGAACTGCTAAAGAAATAGGAGCTATTTTTACTGCAATGGGATCAGGATTAACATTAGGGATGGGTTATATTGCTTTTGCAGTTATTTTTGTTATTTTTGTATCGGCGTTTGAAATGATTTTATTCCAATCTTCTTTTGGTGATTATCAAACAAATAAACGTGTTTTAAAGATTACGATACCTGAAGATTTAAATTATACAGATGTGTTTAATGATTTATTTAAGAAATATACTTCTTTTTGTGAGTTACATTATGTTAAAACTACGAATATGGGAAGTTTATTTAAATTAAGTTATGAAATTGAATTAAAAAATGAAAAAAGAGAAAAAGCTTTTATTGATGCATTACGTTGTAGAAATGGAAATTTAGAAATAGTAATTACTAAAGATATGAATACGGCAGTAGAATTGTAGGTGATTGGTATGTCAAAAGGGAAAATATTGATTTTTATCAGTTTAGCTCTTTGTTTATCGGGATGTAGTTTCGTAGAGAATGTTGTTGATTTAGTATCAGAAACAGAAATAGAGTTATATAGTGGTGATACAGAAGGATTGTTTTCTGATCGTGATTTGGAGGTTGGTTATGACCTAACAACATGTTCTAATATTGTTTTAGTAGATGGAGCAAGTAGTAGTGATGATGCTAGTGTTTCTATTAGTGATGATATTATTACGATTAGTGAGGAAGGAACTTATTTTGTTTCAGGGTCGTTAAGTGATGGACAAATAGTGGTAGATGCTAGTAGTGATGATAAAATACAATTAGTATTAGGTAGTATTTGTATTACTAATCAATCAACGGCAGCAATTAGTATTTTACAAGCAGATAAAGTTTTTATTACAATGGTTAGTGGATCATTCAATACACTTGATGTAACAATTGATGAAAGTGTTTCTGTATATGAAGATACGATTATTGATGGAGCTATTTTTTCACAAGATGATGTTACCATTAATGGTGATGGACAATTAGTGATTACGACAGTAGATGGAAATGGAATCAGTTCAAAAGATGATTTAGTTATCACTAGTGGAACATATGTAATAGAAGCTTCTAATAATGGTTTAGAAGCAAATGATAATTTATTGATAGCTAGTGGTGATTTTACAATTACAACTGGCGGAGGTTGGCAAGAAGCTCCAGCAACGACAGCAAGTAGTACTTCAATGATGCCAGGAATGAATTCTAGTAGTAGTTCAAGTAGTAGTTCTTCTAGTGAAAGTAGTGGGGGAAAAGCGATAGAGAGTGAGACACTTATTTATATTAAAGGTGGGGATTTCTATTTAGATTCTTATGATGATGCGATTCATAGTGATTATGAAGTAATTATTGATGATGGAGTATTTGAAATAATGACAGCAGATGATGCGATTCATAGTGAGTTGAATACGGTTATTAATGGAGGTACTATTGATATTACGATGTGTTATGAAGGTGTAGAAGGTCAAAATGTATTTATTAATGGTGGTGATGTTTGTATCTATTCTACGGATGATGGAATTAATGTATCACAAAGTGATGTAGTTGATAATGATGAAGGTATTGCTGTTACTATTACGGGAGGTACTATTTATATTGATAGTAATGATGAAGGTGATGGTATTGATTCGAATGGAAGTATTTATATAACTGGAGGAATGGTTTTTATTGAGAGTACTGATGTAACAACGGATACTTCTTTAGATTATGAAGAAGATGCTATTATTACGGGAGGAACTTTTATTGGATTAGGTAGTTCAGGTTTAACAGTGGAAAACTTTAGTGAGACAACACAAGGATCAATGCTTATTGAACTTTCTAGTGTAACTACGGGTAGTGTTATTTTAGAAGATAGTGATGGGAATGTTATTTTGAGTGTAGAACCTACTAAAACCTATGAAGTTCTTATTATTAGTAGTCCTGATGTGGAAGAAGGAGAAACGTATTATTTGACAACGGGGACCTCTACACAGACTATTGAAATGTCAGATTTGATTTATGGGGAAAGTAGTTCAAGTAGTCAAAATATTTTTGGTGGATTTTCAGGAAGATAGAGAAATATTTCTCTATCTTTTTTAACAAAAGGGATTGAAAAGGAAGCTGAGATAGCATTGTCTAGTTTGAGAATCTATAAAAATATAAAATTAAGATATAAAAATATTGACTTTCCTAAATATTTTAATATAATTAAATAAACTTGAGGACTAAAAGAGTACTTATTATGGGAGTTTAAGCGAGCTAATGATGGTGAGAGGTTAGCACGAAGCAATAAGGAAACGCATTTACGAGAGGGAAGTGGGAAATAAGTATCACTTCAGGGCAATCACCCTTAACGATGAAAGAGGTTATACTATCGACGTATAACAACAAGAGTGGTAACGCGGTCATTTCGTCTCTTATTTAAGAGACGTTTTTTTATATTCAAAAGAGGGGGATTTAAGAATGATTAGAGTGGGAATAGTAGGAGCAACAGGTTATGGAGGATGTGAACTAATTCGGTTTTTATTAGGGCATCCACAAGTAAAAATTACTTGGGTATCTTCTAGAACCTATAGTGATATGGAATATAGTGATGTTTATCGTAACTATTTTCAAATTGTTGATCAACAATGTATTGATGATCATATTGAAGATTATTTAGAAGAAGTAGATCTTATTTTCTTTGCAACTCCTCAAGGAGTATGCGCGAAAACTCTAACAAATTCTATATTAGAAAAAGTGAAGATAATTGATTTAAGTGCGGACTATCGATTAAAAGATGTAAATGTATATGAACAATGGTATGGAATAGGCCATGCATCACCAGAATATATTGATCAAGCAGTATATGGTTTGTGTGAATTGAATCGTAATGAAATCAAAGGGGCAACGATTGTAGCAAATCCTGGATGTTATACAACATGTGCGATTACAACGATCTATCCATTAGTAAAAGCGGGTTTGATTGATATCAATAGTTTAATTATTGATGCCAAAAGTGGAGTTAGTGGAGCTGGACGTAGTGCGAAGATTGCTAATTTGTATTGTGAAGTAAATGAAAATTTAAAAGCTTATGCATTGGCTAGTCATCGTCATACTCCTGAAATTGAAGAACAATTAGGATATGCTTGTCATCAACCAATCACTTTAACATTTTCACCACATTTAGTACCAATGAATCGAGGTATTTTAATAACTGCTTATGCTTCTTTAAATAAAGGAGTAACAAAGCAACAAGTGGATGAAGCATATGCAATGTATCAAGAAGAAACATTTGTTCGTGTTTTAAAAGAAGGTGTTCTACCAGAAACACGCAATGTAAGAGGGAGTAATTATTTAGATATAAATTACGTGTTAGATGCACGTACCAATCGTATTATTATGTTAGGAAGTTTAGATAATTTAGTGAAAGGGGCAGCAGGGCAAGCAATTCAAAATATGAATATCTTATTTGGTTATGAAGAATCATTAGGGTTGTTGTTAGCACCAGCTGTATTATAAAATGAAAATATTAGAAAATGGATGTGTTTTATCACCACAAGGATTTCTTGGTGCTGGTGGACATATTGGTATTAAAAAAGAGAAAAAAGATTTAGCACTTATTTATAGTGAAGTAGATGCAGTTGCAGTAGGTACATTTACAACGAATGTAGTGAAAGCTGCTCCTGTTTTATGGGATAAAAATATAGTTGAAAACTTTCCAAGTGCTAGAGTAATCGCTATTAATAGTGGTGTTGCTAATGCTTGTACTGGAGAAGTAGGACATCAAAATAATGAATTATTTGCAAACTATGTAGCTGATAGTTTTGGTATTACTAGTCAAGAGGTGTTAATATGTTCAACTGGAGTGATTGGTGCTCAATTACCGATGGATGTTATTAAAAATGGAGTTCCTAAAGTAAAACAGCTTTTAAAAGGGGATCAAGAAACAGGAATTGAAGTTGCTAGAGCTATTATGACAACGGATACAAAGCCAAAGCATATTGCTGTGGAAGTTGAAATTGATGGGAAAGTAGTAACAATTGGAGGATGTTGTAAAGGATCAGGAATGATTCATCCAAATATGGCGACAATGTTAGGTTTTATTACAACAGATCTTCATATTTCAAAAGAATTATTGAATAAAGCAGTAAAAGAAGTAGTTGCAAAAACATATAATATGGTATCCGTAGATAGAGATACTTCTACCAATGATACAGTATTAGTCTTAGCAAATGGAATGGCACAAAATGAATGTGTGAACTACCAAGGAAAAGCGTATCAAACTTTTGTAGATGCACTTTATTATGTAAATGAATTTTTGGCAAAAGCAATCGCAGGAGATGGAGAAGGTGCTACTAAGTTATTGGAAGTACAAGTACATGGTGCAGCATCACATCAAGATGCAATTACAATAGCTAAGAGTGTTTGTACATCACCGTTAGTGAAAACAGCTGTTTATGGTAATGATGCAAACTGGGGTAGATTATTTTGTGCAATGGGATATTCAGGAGTAGATTTCAATCCTGATAAAGTAGCGTTATTTATAGAAAGTGAATATGGGTTTTTACAATTAGTAGAACAAGGAATGGCAACAGAATATAGTGAAGAAGTAGCTACAAAAATATTATCTAGTGAACATGTGATTGCTATTTTACGTTTAAGTGAAGGTAATGATACTGCAACAGCTTGGGGTTGTGATCTTACTTATGATTATATTAAAATAAACGCGGATTACCGTTCATAAGATGTTTCAAAAAGAAATAGACCAAGCCCAAGTATTAGTAAATGCATTAAGTTATATTCACGAATTTAGAAATGATGTTGTTGTCATTAAATATGGTGGTAGTGCCATGACAAATGAAGTAATCAAACAATCTGTATTAAAAGATATTGCTGTATTAAAATCAGTTGGTATTCGTCCTATTATTGTTCATGGTGGGGGTAATGATATTAATGGTTGGTTACAAAAAGTAGGAATCGAAAAGAATTTTAAAAATGGTGTTCGTGTAACAGACCAAGAAACATTGGAAGTAGCAGAGATGGTTCTTTCAGGGAAAATAAATAAAAATTTAGTACAAAGCATGGAGAGAATCGGGACTCATGCAATCGGTCTTTCAGGGAAAGATGGTAGTATGATTACTGTTTCTAAATATATGCCAGAACAAGAAGATATTGGTTTTGTTGGTAAGATAGAATCAGTTGATAGTACTTTATTAGAAATATTGTTAGAAAAAGGATATACACCAATTGTATCAACTATTGGTTTAGATAAAAAATATCATGCTTACAATATAAATGCAGATGATGTTGCAACAGCGATTGCTCGTGCTATGAAAGCAAGTAAATTAGTTTTCTTAACAGATACAGAAGGTGTTATGGAAGATCCTACTGATTCAAGTACGGTTATTTCAGAAATAGATCGTGATCTTGCTAAAGAACTATTCGATAAGGGTATTATTACTGGAGGAATGATTCCAAAAGTAAATAACTGTTTAGAAGCTGTAGAAAATGATGTTGCTAGAGTACATATTTTAGATGGAAGATTAGAGCATAGTTTGCTTATTGAAATCTTTACCAAAAATGGTGTAGGAACAGTCATTAGAAAAAAAGAAGAACAATAAAAAAACTGTCACTTCATTCGTGGTTTCACGAATGAAAGGGCAGTTTTTATTTTATAAGTTATTGATTGGTAAGTGTGATAGATACGATTTGACAAGGTGTGTTAAATCGATAATCGATGTCTGATTCATTATTTAAACCATTGGATACAATTAAAGTAGTGTTTGATTCATAATATAAACCAGTAGTATAAATAGTTGCTAAGTCTTTGGTAACTAAGCTACCAATAAATGGAAGATTTATATATCCACCATTACTATGACCAGATAGTTGTAAATCAATATCATATTCTTGTAAAGTGCTAAAGTAATCAGGTTGATGAATTGCAACAAAACTAAAAGTAGTATCATCTGTTCCAGATAATAATCCATCCATACTATCATTTGCTTCTAAACCAAAGAAACGAATAAATGAATCTTCTTTATATATTGTACGATAATCATTTTGTAATACTTCAAAACCACTTTGCGTTAATAAATAGCTAGTACTATATAAAATATCCTTTTCTCCTAAAATAGCAAACTTACCATAATTGCTAGTAATAGAAGTTAATAACTCAACAACTACATCCTCATCAAAAATAGTAGTATCAAACAAATCACCACCAAAGATAATAAAATCAAAATCTAATTCATTACATGTAGTTACTATTTCTTCTAATTTATCTAAATCTTCAATCGTATGAATATTTAAATCACTAATAAATCCTATTGTAAAACCATTAAAATCATCACTAATCTTTTCATCGTAAATTTCATAATTTACTACTTTAAAAGTAGTAGGAGCTATATAATAGCTGTTGTAAATAGCAAACCCTAGGGACATTACTATAATAATGCACACTAGGGCTTTTAAAATTCTTAATTTTCTTCTCATACTTTTTTATTCATAATAACAGGTATAATCATAGGATTACGTTTTGTTTTACGATAGAAATAAGTAGATAGTGTATCTCTGGTTGTATTTTTAATTTCTCCAAAAGTAGTTTTATTTTTTAAGAGATTTGTTAAAGCATCACCAACTAAATTTTCAGCTTCACGAATCATTGCATAACTGTCTTTCATATATACAAAACCTCTTGAGATAATAACAGGTCTTGATAAAATTTTGCCACTTCTAGAATCCATACTAATAAGAATAGAAACCATACCATCTTGTGATAATAATTGACGATCACGTAATACAGCAGTGGATAAACCAGTAATATCATTCCCGTCTACATAAATATCATCAACATGGATTCTTGGTCCTTGTTTCACTTGACCATCACGAAGTAATAGTGTATCCCCGTTCGATAATACAAATGTATTTTCTTCTGGTATACCCACTTCTTGAGATAATTTTGCATGAATCTTTAACATACGATACTCTCCATGAACAGGGAAAAAATATTTAGGTTTTGTTAGTAACATCATTAACTTTTGTTCATCTTGAGATGCATGTCCTGAAGTATGTAAATTATTTAAAGCACTATTTGTTAGGACAGTTGCACCAGCACGGAATAGTTTGTTTACTACTCGGTTAATACTAAATGCATTTCCTGGAATAGGGCTAGAAGAGAATACAACAGTATCTCCTGGTTTAATTTTTACATATTTATGAGTCCCATTCGCTATTCTACTAAGAGCTGCTAAAGCTTCCCCTTGAGAACCAGTACATAAAATCAATACTTCATTATCTGGTAATCTTTTGGCTTGATCATTTTTTATAAAGAAGCTATTAGGAGCTTTGATGTAACCTAAAGCACGTGATACTTGAATATTGTTTTCCATTGAACGTCCATATACTAATATTTTACGATTAAACTTCACAGCAGCTTCTACTATTTGTTGTACACGATCCACATTAGAAGCAAAAGTGGCAACAATAATACGTCCTTCAGCTTTTCTAAATTCTTCTTGAACAGAATTTGCTACTTTTCTTTCACTAATAGAGAAAGTAGGTACTTCTGCATTTGTTGAATCACTTAATAATAATGTAACTCCTGTTTCTCCTAAAAATGACATTTTTTGGAAATCAGCTGGTTCACCTACTGGTGATAAATCAAACTTAAAATCTCCAGTTGAAACAACACGTCCATTAGGTGTATTAAATACCATTCCCATTGATTCAGGAATAGAATGATTTGTTCTAAAGAATCCAACATTAAAGTATTTTGTTTTTACAACAGAATCACTATTAATTTGAACTAATTTTGTTTGATTAGTAAGTCTCTTTTCATCTAATTTTCTTTTAATCATCGCACAAGCTAATGGTGAAGCATAAATGAAAGGTAAATTCACTATTTGTAATAAAAATGGAATTCCCCCAATATGATCTTCATGACCATGAGTGATTAATAACCCACGAATTTTCTTTTCATTCTTTTTTAAATAAGAATAATCAGGAATTACATAATCAATACCAGGTAATCCTTCCTCTGCAAATTTAACTCCAGCATCAATAATTAATATTTCATTATCATGTTCTACACAGTACATGTTTTTCCCAACTTCATTTAACCCACCTAGCGCATATACTTTCGTATCCATATGTTGTGATACAGGTTTTTTAGTATTTTTATTATTAGGTTTATTGGTAGGTTTTTTGTTTGGTTTGTTCTATTATTTGGTTTTTTGCCATTTTGATTTGTTTTAGGCTTTTGTTCCATAAATAACCTCCTCTTTCTATTTCTTTGTTATTTTAAGTATACCACAAGTATATCTTTTTATGTCAAACAAATTAATCTCATTATAGATAGAAAAAGCACAATAGTCAAACAAAAAGTAAAATGAAAACGATATCATTTAAAAATAAGAAAAAAGAGCATAAATGCTCTTTTTTTCATTATATTTTATTGAAAATTCCAATACCAATAGCACCTGGTCCAGTATGACAAGAAACACTTAATGAGAGTTTATCAATATTAATGATAATACCTGGAAATACTATTTCACAATAAGATTTTAGTTCTAATGCACCTTCTAAGTCATTAGAATGTGCAATTGCAATACTATATTTTTCATTTTTAAAATACTTATTAATATCTTCTTGAATTGCTTGAGCCATTATTTTGTATGCTTTTGACATCGTTCTAGTTTTAGAAAAAGCATCTAGCTTTTCACCTTGGATTGTTAAGATTGGTTTAATTTTTAACATAGCACCTAGTGTAGCAGCAGCTGGGGTAATACGACCACCTTTTTTTAAGTAATCAAGAGTAGCAACTGCTAAATAAATAGTCCCTTTATGATTTTCATCTTCTAAAATATTTTTAATCTCTAAAGCATTCTTACCTTGATTTACAAGATTAATAGCATCCTCAACAATGCCTCTTTGTGTAATAGAGACACGTTTAGCATCGATTACTTGTACTTTATCACTGTGTAATTCACTTGCTAACATAATAGCTGTTTGACAAGATCCACTTAACCCACTAGACATTGGAATATGAACAATTTCATCATATTCTTTTAAAATATTCTCCCATAATTTAATAACATCTCCTGGAGTAGGTTGAGAAGTAAATACTTCTGCATCATTTTCTAAATGTTGATAAAATTCTTCTTGTGTTAGATTAATATCTTCAAAAAGTGTTTCTTTATTTATTGTAAAAGGCATAGGAACAATATAAATACCTAGCTGTTCTCCCTCTGCTTGATTAATTCCTCCGTTGCTATCCGTTACGATTGCTACTTTCGTCATAAAATCCCTCCTTATTAATTATTTATATTGTACTGAATTATATGAAAAAAGCAAATGTTTTTAATATTAACATAAATAAACTGTATTATATATTGTAATACAGTTTAAATGTGTTATACTAGAAATATAAGAACTGTATCGCTTAATGCAATACAGTTTAAAGGAGGGAATTTATGCATATCGACACAAATAGTACGATACCTTATTATGAACAACTATATATTCAGTTTGTAGAATACATTAGCCAAGGTATTTTACAAGTAGATGATAAGTTACCTTCCGTGCGTTCCTTGTCAAGTGAACTTCATGTCAATCCTAACACAATTCAAAAAACTTATGCGATGTTAGAAGAAGATGGTTATGTGATATCTCTTGCTGGAAAGGGAAGTTATGTTGGTGGAGTGAATAAAAAGGTCCAAAGTACAGTAGAAAAAGAAATTAATAATAATTTAAAACAGATTGTGATGAAATCACAATTTATAGGTCTTACTTATGATGAAGTATGTAGTTTATTAAAAGATGAATGGAGAGATGAAGATGATAAAAATAGATAGTCTTACAAAACAAATGGATGGTAAGGTGATTTTAGATGATATTTCATTGCATATAAAAAAAGGTTCTATTTATGGCATTATTGGAGTGAATGGAGCTGGAAAAACAACATTAATACGTCATATGGTTGGTAGTTATGAAGGAACTAGTGGAGTGGTAGAAATGGATGGAGAAAACATTTTCCATAGTATTGAATCAAAGAGTAAGTTAGTATTTATACCAGATGAATTCCCGGAAGTGTTTGGTAATCGAGTAGATGATGCAATGGAGCTTTATGATTCATTATATCCAACATTTGATAGAGAACGCTATGCATTATTGATGGAAAAATTTGGTCGAAGTGGAAAAGAAACTATTCGTCATTTTTCAAAGGGAATGAAGAAACAAATTCTATTTGCATTAGCACTAGCATCTAAACCAGAATATTTAATTATGGATGAACCATTTGATGGATTGGATCCTCAAATAAGGAAAATAATTTGGGATATTTTAATAGAGGATGTAACAAATCGAGGGATGACAATATTTATATCAAGTCATCATTTATCTGAGTTAGATACGATGTGTAATGATATTGCTTTTATGCATCAAGGAAAAATATTATTTGAACAAAGTATGGATGAATTAAAAGAGAATTATTGTAAGATGCAAGTTGTTTTTGATCAGGCTAAAGAATATTATGATGTAGAATCAACTTTTGAAGTATTGCACCATAGTGCAATTGGAAGAATTCATACGTATGTATTAAAAAATCATCCAGAACTAATTGAAAATTATATGTTACAAAAAGAACCGATTATATTTGAATTGGTTCCAGTGTCTTTAGAAGAAATTTTCTTACACACATTAGGAGGACAGGAAGATGAAATCAAAGAGATCACTTATTAAAAGTATTAAAAAGAAAAATAGGGGTTTCACTTATTTGATGATAGTGGTAATGATGTTTTTTATTACGGTTGATTTATTTAGTAGTGGTGCATTTTCTTATGTTACAGTAGCAGCATTTGTTGTTACAAATGGGTTTTTAACTGTTTTTTATGCTAGTAAGGTACAGGAGATGATGGTTGTTCCAGGGCAAGCTAATTATTATGGTTCTTTACCAATTGAAATAAATGTTTCATGGTTTAGTCAATATATTGCAGGATTACAATTAGCTATGTTTCCTGTTTTGTTAGAATCTATTTGGATTGGTTTTTCTTTGTTGATTTCAAATAATGCAATAGGACATGGAAGTATTATTTTAGTAACAATGGGAGTTTCAGTTGTTTTAGTTTGGTTCTATTATTCTTTATCATTTATGGTTTGTTGTTTTGTACAAAACAAGATACAACAAATAGTTTATACAATAGGGATTATTGTATTGCCTGTTTTCTTGTTATATAGCTTGTATTCTATTAGTAATATGGTTGTAGTAGGTACTAACATGAATGGAAGTTCGATGGACATTTTATATTACATTCCCTTATTTAGTGGAGTAGATTATTTACAAAGTTATATTGCAGGAACTGGTGCTGTTTTTGAACATGTGATAGGGTTTATCATAATAACAATTATTATGATAGTTATTAGTTATTGGGCTTTTTGTCATCGTAAGATAGAAGATGCTGGTGATATAAAGTCATCGATAGGAGTAACTATTCTATTTAAGACATTTCTATCTATTTCAATAGCGGGTGTATTTATTTTAAGTTTATTTTATATGGATGTATTTACTTATTATGGAGGATTGTATTCTAAAATCATTGTACTGTTTTGTTTAGTTTCCTTGATAACAAGTATGGTATTAGAATGGTTGTTACCTAATAAATACAAATTAGCTTCTTTTGTTAGTGTAGTATTGTTTATGGGTATTTCATTACAATTGGTTTCGATTCAAACGAATAGTTATCAAGATGATATTTCTGTATTAAGTGGGGTAGATTTTTCAATATATTTATCTGTTAATGTAGATGGACAAGTTACTACAGGGACGGCTAATACTGTTAATGTGGAGCATTTTGAGGAATTTATTAATGAAAACCTAGATAGAGTATTTCTTGAAAAACAAGATGATAGTATAGAAATTATTGTAGAAACAATGATTTATTTCGATAACTATTATGCATCATCAGATTCATTTGTATATTATTATGTAGAAGAATCGTTAATAAATGATCTTATTATGATGTCAGAGTTTGAACGTATTCTTATGAGTGACTATCGAATAGAAGGAAATGGTATGGATACAGAAATCAATAATATGTCTACGGGTGAATGCTTAACTATTTTAGATGCACAAAGTTTAGAAACTTTATCTAAGATGACGACTAGTGATACTTATTCGTTAGTTGAAGAAAGATATATGATTGGTTCTTATGAAGATGAACAATTCTTTGTGACGGAAGAAATTTATGAATTTATTAAAACAAACCAAGATGTTGATTTTATAGAAGGTGCTATGAATTATGAAGAATATTTGGATAAAAATGAGATCATAGATGAACAATCTTTAGATTTGTATTGTCAGGAGCATAATGTGGAAATCTTGTCATATAGCAATGTAGCGGCATTAAAAGAAGCTTTGCCTATTGAAATAGAACAAGGTAGATATAGTGTTTATCATTCTTTTAGTGGAGCTGGTGTATCATCGGGAACTTATATTCAAATTGTTTTTTCAATTGAAGGAGATGAAGTTGTAGGAATTGTAGCAGTTGGAAAGGTGGGAGCATAATGTATATAGTAAAAAAAGACTTCCAAGATATTAGAAAAATATTAGCTTTATTTTTAGGAATTTCTATATTCGTTAGTTTTCTACTTGTATTTTGTAATGTGACTAGTGTTCCTATTTGGAAATCAGTGTATTTAGTAATAATGATACCATTTCTTCTTATCCAAGGTTTTATCTTATTTGATTATACTAAGAATAAAAACAGTGCTACTTTTGTAAACTCTTTTGCTATGCACAAAGGAGAAATGTTTATTCGTAAGGTTTGTAGTGGTATCTTATTTTTGATGTGTATTACATTCATGTATAGTGTGATTTGGTTAATGATAGGGCAAGGGAGTCTTATGGATATAGGACATTGTCTGTTATTGGCACTTGTGTATCATTGCTTTCTTTCATGTTGTGCTATTTTAACTGGGAAAAATATTAGTTATTTAATGTTGTGTATTTTTGTTATTGTCGGTCCATTAGCTCTTGTTTTGGTTAGTAATGTCGATGTATATAGCACGGAGTTGGTGTATGTAGGATATTCTGCATATGCAAATGACGTTCTTTCTATTAGTCCTATTGGACAATGGGTTTTACCATTCTATCAATATAAATTAGAGTTAGTAGAAATAGAAAATATATTAATTTGTACTTTTTATATACTAATTAGTTTAAGTATTGGTTATTTTGCAAGTCTTAAACAAGATGCTATTTATTCTGGAGAAATGTTTTTGACTACGAAAGTAAAAGATGTCTTTGTCGTTGTAGGAAGTTGTTTTATTGGGTTGATTGTTATGTCACTCCTTGGGCTTAATACGGTAGGATTTATGATTGTTAGTTTGGTTGGAATCTTTCTATTGCCATTTGTTGTTTTTGGCTTTTCTATTTTATTAGATAAAAAGATTTATTTTAAAAAATACTGTATTCAAAGTGGAATAGCAATTGTTGCCAGTGTATGCATTGTTCAAACAGGTTCTAGTTACTTGCAAAATTACATTCCTGACTCAGCTAAGCAAGCAAGTGTTTCGTTACAAGGTGATCTTGGAGAATATGTAAATTTTAGCTTAACACTCGATCAAAGTGTAGAAGAAGTCAAGGAAATCCACGAGTCTCTTCTAGAGCTTGGTGTAGATTCCTACTATCAAAACAGTAGTGCATATGTTGTATATGATTTGGGTGATGGTTATGCATATGATAACTACTTCTATTTAACTAATGATAATATTGTTGAAATGCTGCAATATGATGGATATGCTGTCGTGGGTGAAGAATCAGATGAGAAAATCGATTATTTATTAAACATGGATTATACTTCTATCTCTATACTTAATAAGACTTACGAAAGTGTAGAGAATCTACAGTTATGGAAAGAAGTGATTACAAAATATTATTATAATGAAGAAATATCATTTGATACAACTGATGATTTCTGGTATGTATCAATTAAAGGTAATCAAGGTGAAAAAGTTGAAATATCTGGCAGTGATTTGTGGTTTCAACAAGCATGTGTGGAATTTACGGAAAAAGTAGCATATGAGTTGAATATTTCATAAATTAGGGTATATTGTATATGAGGTGATATAAAAATGAAAATTATAACAGAAAAAGAATTTGATGATGTAATAAAATCAGGTGTTGTATTAGTAGATTTTTTTGCAAACTGGTGTGGACCTTGTAAAATGTTAACACCTGTATTAGAAGATTTAAGTGCTAGTATGCCGAATGTTACTATTGTAAAAGTAGATGTGGATAATGATGGAGCATTAGCTGGTCGTTACGGAATTCAGTCTATTCCTAATCTAATCATCTTTAAAGATGGTAGAGCAGTAGATCAAGTTGTAGGATTTACTTCAAAAGGTGAATTACAAAACAAATTAGAAGCACATTTATAAGATAGCTCTTCGGAGTTATCTTTTTTGAAAGTTTTTGTTGCTTTCAAAATTCATCTATGGTATTATGAAAAAGCAGTTAATATGGCTCGTTGGAGAAACGGTTAACTCACTTGCCTTTCACGCAAGCATTCACGGGTTCGAATCCCGTACGAGTCACCATAGGGGCGTAGTATAGTGGTAATATAACGGTCTCCAAAACCGCTGATGCGGGTTCGATTCCTGCCGCCCCTGCCATGCAAATAAAACCCTTATTTTATAAGGGTTTTTTATTTTATATATTATAAAGTCCGTATAAAGTCCGTATAAAGTCCGTACTTTTCCTTAAAAAAAAGAATTATCAAGCTCTTTATTCATTAATTCTATCAATTCATCCTCCGTATTCGGAAATAAATGGCTATATGTATTTAATATAGTGTCTATGTATTATCAAAGCCACGCAAATTAAACCCTTATTTTATAAAGGTTTAATTCACATAAAGAAAAGTTATCTTATTTAGATAACTTTTTTGCTTTTATATCAATATATATTTGTTTTATTGTTTTAAAAACAAACATAAGGAAAATAGATAAGAATAATGCAGCAGTAATTCCGAGTCCATCAATAGCTACATCACGTAAACTAGCTCCTCTACCATCTATAAATAATTGATGGAATTCATCACTCATAGCATATAAAAAAGATAGCGTATAAGGCATTGCGTAATCTTCTTTTTTTAGTCCTTGTAAAAAACCAAAAAATAATAACAAATATAATCCAAAATATAAAGAAATATGAGCAGCTTTACGAATAAGTAATTCTAATGTTTGCAAAGTTGCACTTCGAATATAGGCAATACCATAATCAATTACTTTATAACCAAAAGACACTACACTATTTGGTAAGATAAATAACTGTGTATAATCATTGCGATATCCCCATATAAAATAAAGCAACGCTAATAAGATAACTATGGTAGTTATTTTTAATGTTTTACTTTTTGAGCGATATATTGCATAAAAACATAGAATACTTAAAAATATAATAACTAAAAGAACACTATATTTTAATAAATATAAATGATCCTTTAAATAGTAGAAAATTTTTGATAAATAAGTTTCCATATAATAAATCACTTTTTCTAAAACTTCTCCAGAAGAATTACCAGAAATAGTACCATCTTGATTAGAAAACCAAAAAATTAGACCCATCCATGATATAGCAGGTATAAAGAAACATGCTTTTTTCATTTTCTCCATAAGTATGCCCTCCTTTTTAAAACTTATGAAAAGGATACAGTATTTTTATGGAATGGGCAAGTGAAAAACCACAAAAATAAAGTAAATAAAATGACATAATATGTTATACTTTTATGGGTGATGAAAATGGTAAGGATGAAGAAAAGAGGAAAAGTGTTTATTGGTTGTGTTTTGCTGCTTATTAGTTATGGAGTTTACACACTAATTAATTCTATTGAATTTGAAGAAGAAGTGGCTATTGAAGAATTGATAGTAGAGATGGAGATAGTGAATGTTGATATTGATTTTTTGTTGTGGTTAAATGAAAACTATGGTGAGGAGTTTTTAGTATTTTATGATTGTTATCTTGCTGGTTTTGAAGAAGTACCATGGCATGAGTGTTTTGGCATGTCTTATTTGGTTTTATGTGATGAGTATAATGGAATAGAGGAAAGTATTGAAGTATCAGGAAATACTATTTCTTTTTTAGGAGATGTTTCTTTTGCGGATAATTATGATGGTGGTCAAGCTGTTGATGAAAGAGGAATAGGTATTGAAGGTGTGTTGTCTAGAGATGTTCTGGATTATTTGTTTGAGCAGAGCTTAGTTATTGCGAATGCTGAATTTGCAGTAGGTGAAGGTGGTAGTCCTTTGGAGGATAAGTACTATACATTTATTGGAACTAGTGAAAAAGCAGCACTTTTTCAAGATATGAATGTTGGTTTGGTGACGTTAGCGAATAATCATATTTATGATTATGGTGGCGAAGTGTTTAGTCAAACTTTGGAGATTTATGATGATTTGGGGATTGAAACAATAGGTGCTGGTGAAAATATTGAAGAAGCGTCACAAGCTGCTTATTATATAGTAGATGGATATAAGTTTGCTTTTGTAAATGCTAATCGTAGCGAAAAAACGATATTAACACCTGGGGCAACAGAAGATTCTGCAGGGGTTGTACGTTGTTATGATCCTGAATATTTTATTTCTATGATTGAAACGGAAGAAGAAAAAGCGGATTATGTAATTGCTATTGTTCATTGGGGAACAGAATACTCAGAAGAGATTGAAGATGTTATGTTAGAAACGAGTCATTTATATATTGATGCCGGAGCGGATGCAATAGTGGGGCATCATGCACATGTTTTACAAGGGATTGAGTATTATGATGGGAAACCTATCTTTTATAATCTAGGAAATTTTTTGTTTAATGATAAAACCTTAGATACAGCAATCGTGACTCTTGAAATAGAAGAAGATGGTAGTTTAGAGTATATATTTTTGCCTTGTCTTCAAGAAGATGTTTTCACAAATTTTGTATATGATCAAGATGCATTGGATTTGATAGAGAAAATGAATGGATGGGGAATTAATGCCTATATTGATGAACAAGGAAACGTATTAGAAAAGGAGTAAATCTCCTTTTTTTGTTATAATAGGATGAATATGTATTGTTTAGACAAAAAAATTATTAATTCGTTAGCAAAAGCTAACAAATATTGGAAATAATGCTTGACACGTCACACCTAATATAATATAGTGGTTATAGTTAGTTTTAGCTAACGGTGGAGGTAAGTATGGAAACTGTCAAAACATCATTGGTTGACGCAGAAATTGGTACAACATATACAATAAAAGAATTGGTTACTGATGATGAGGAACTAGAAAGCTTCTTATTCACATTAGGTTGTTATGTAGGACAACCAGTAGTTATTGTTTCAAAAAAAGGCAATGGTTATGTTATATCTGTCAAAGATAGTCGTTATAACATTGATCAACAACTAGCTAGTTGTATTCGAGTGTAGAAAGTACACTCTATTTTTTAAGGAAGAGTTAGTCATCACTAACAAAGGGAGGAATTAAAATGAGAATCGCGCTTGTCGGGAATCCAAACAGTGGGAAAACAACACTGTATAACGTATTAACAGGAAGTAGTGAAAAAGTAGGGAACTGGGCAGGGGTTACAGTTGACCGAAAAGAAAGCACAATGAAATCATCATTTAGTGATGGAACAGAAGTTGTTGCTGTAGATTTACCAGGTGCATATTCAATGTCACCATTTACAAATGAAGAAAGTATTACTAGTGATTTTGTAAAAGAATCTAATGTTGCTGCAATTATTAATGTTGTAGATGCAACAAACTTAAGCAGAAGTTTGTTTTTTACAACGCAAATGTTGGAATTAGGAATTCCTGTAATTGTAGCATTAAATAAAAGTGATTTAGCTGCCAAAAAAGGTGTAGTTATAGATGTAGAACAATTATCTCAAAAATTAGGATGTTCTGTAGTAGAAACAATATCTGTTGATGCTGGAAATCCAGGATTAGTTACATTAGTTCAAGAAGCTATCAAACACGCAGGTGAAACACAAGTTGCACCTTATACAAAAGCTAATGTAGATTTATCAGATAAAGATGCAGTACAAACTGCAGATAAAGAAAGATTTGAATTTGTGAATGAAGTTGTAGCAGCAGTAGAAAAAAGAGCTACTGAAACTAGTGAAGCAACTTCTCAAGATAAAATTGATGCAATTGTTACAAACCCAGTTGTTGGTTTAGTGATTTTTGCAGCTGTTATGTATGCAGTATTCTCTATTTCACAAGCATATGTTGGACCATATATTGCAGATATGTTATGTGGTTGGATTGAAGGATTTGCTGAAGTAGTAGGTGGAATGGTTGAAAGTGCTTCACCATTTTTACAAGCATTATTAGTTGATGGTATTATTGGTGGGGTTGGAGCTGTAGTTGGTTTCTTACCATTAGTAATGGTTATGTATTTCTTAATTGCGTTATTAGAAGATTGTGGTTACATGGCACGTGTTGCTGTAGTAATGGATCCTTTCTTTAAAAAAGTAGGTTTATCAGGTAAATCAATCATTCCAATGATTATTGGTACTGGTTGTGCGATTCCTGGGGTTATGGCAAGTCGTACTATTAAAAACGAAAGAGAACGTCGTACTACTGCTATGTTAACACCATTTATGCCTTGTGGTGCTAAGTTACCAGTTATTGCTTTATTTGCTGGAGTATTCTTTGATAATGCTGGATGGGTTAGTCCATTAATGTATTTTACAGGGATTGCTATTATTTTCTTAGGAGCTTTATTAACATTACAAATTACTGGTCATAAATATCGTAAATCATTCTTTATTATTGAATTACCAGAATATAAAATTCCAAGTCTTAAATTTGCAACTATGTCAATGTTACAAAGAGGGAAAGAATTCATTATTAAAGCAGGGACAATTATCTTAGTATGTAATGCAGGTGTTCAAATTATGCAATCATTTGACTTTAGCTTACAATTAGTTGCTGAAACAGCACAAGATACTTCAATCTTAGCTGCTATTTCTAGTCCATTTGCTATCTTATTTGTACCTTTAGGGTTTGGAGCTTGGCAATTAGCTGCTGCTGCTATTACTGGATTTATCGCAAAAGAAAATGTAGTAGGTACATTAGCTGTAGTTTATGGAATTACTAACTTTATTGATACAGAAGAATTAGCTTTAATGAGTGGTTCAACTGAAGTAGCTACAATTATGGGTCTTACTAAAGTAGCTGCATTAGCTTACTTAATGTTTAACTTATTTACACCACCTTGCTTTGCAGCAATTGGTGCAATGAATGCAGAAATGCGTGATAAAAAATGGTTATGGGGTGGAATTGGTTTACAATTTGCAACAGGATATGTAGTAGCATTCTTCGTTTATCAAATTGGAACATTAATCACTTTAGGAACATTAGGAGATGGTTTCATTGCTGGTTTAGTTGTTGTTGTAATGATTGTTGGTTTTGTAGCTAGCTTAATTATGAAAACAAAAAAAGAAATGAAGCAAGCTTAAAATGATTAACATTATTGTTATACTTATACTTACTGTTGTTATTGGACTACCTATTGCTTATTTAGTTCGTGCCAAGAAAAATGGTATTGCATGTGTTGGTTGTGGAGCAAGTGGCACTTGTAAAGGTAGTTGCCATGATGAGCCTTCTAAATCACTGCATGATTTGTATTATGATAAATAGTAACTAAGGAGTAGTCTAACTACTCCTTTTATTATGGGTGAAAGTGACATTGTTATTGTTTGATTTTATGGGTTTTTTTGTAAGAAATAATTGTAATATCATAATGCTATGATATAATGATTCAGTTAAAAGAGAAGATAAATAAGGGGATAAAAAGATGCTTAATAAATATTTACCTGCGTTTTTAAAAGCTATTATGGCTGGTATTATGATTTCTATAGGAGCGTGTGCCTATTTAGGGTTAGAGAATCATACTTTAGGAGCAATGTTGTTTACAATTGGTTTGTTTACAATTTACTCATTGGATTTTTATTTATTTACTGGAAAAGTTGGATATTTGGTTGATGATCCAAACATAAAACAAATTATTGTAATATGGTGTGGGAATTTTGTAGGAACATTTATTAGTGCAAAAGCTGTATTATTAACTAGAATGGTTGAAACAACTGAAATATTAGAAAATGTTACTCATTATGCAGAAGTAAAATTAACAGATGGATATGTTAGTATTTTTATTTTAGGTATCCTTTGTGGAATTATGATGTATATTGCAGCACAGTCTTTTAAAACAGCACATGATACTAACAATAGTGTTGGTGGATATGTAGGGTTGTTTCTATGTGTTATGATTTTCTTGTTATTAGGTTTTGAACATAGTATTGCAAATATTTTCTATTTCACTTTGGCAGATGTTTGGTCTGTACATGCATTGATAGCATTAATTGTTGTATCATTTGGAAATGCGGTTGGTGGAATGTTATTTAAATTGATTGCTTTACCAATTAATAATCATCATTAAGCCTGAAAAGGCTTTTTTTTATTGACAAGAAGAACTATCTGTTATAACATATGAATATATATTCATATGTTAGGAGAATGGTATGGAAAAGGAAAAGGATATTGTAAACAAAGTAATTGATCTTTTACCACCAGATGAATCACTTTATGATTTAGCTGAGTTATTTAAGATATTTGGAGATAGTACTCGTATTAAAATTTTATATGCTTTATTAGAATCAGAGATGTGTGTACAGGATATAGCATCTGTATTGAATTTAAGTCAATCAGCGATATCTCATCAATTGCGTGTGTTAAAAACAAGTAAATTAGTTCGTTTTCGTAGAGAAGGTAAAACAATTATTTATTGTTTGGCTGATGAACATATTAGTGGAATATTAAATTTAGGAATGGAACATTGTGAGGAATAGTTATGAAAAAAACATTTAAGATGGAAGATTTAGAGTGTGCACATTGTGCTGCAAAGATGGAAGATGCAATAAGTAAATTAGATGGGGTAGTTTTAGTGAGAATTAGTTTTTTAACTCAAAAATTCACATTTGAATGTGATGATGCATTATTTGAACAAAGTTTAAAAGAGGCTTGTAAGATTGTAAAGAAAATAGAACCTGATTGTACTGTTTTGGTGAAATAAAATGACTAAAAAACAAAAAAGAAGAAGAAATCAAATCATTTTTGCTGCTTTTTGTTATCTTATTTATATTTTGATAGATGTAGACTTCTTTTTACAATTCTTATTAGCGTTAGCTATCTATATTTATATAGGAAAAGATGTATTAAAAAGAGCACTTTCTAATATCAAAAGAAAACAAATATTTGATGAAAACTTTTTAATGACAATAGCTACTATTGGAGCTTTTGGATGTGGTGAATTTAGTGAAGCTATTGCAGTTATGTTGTTTTATCAAATAGGTGAATTATTTGAAAGTATTGCAGTTGGAAAGAGTCGTCAATCGATTCAAGAACTATTAGAATTAAAAGTAGAAGAAGTTTATGTATTGGATGGAAGTGATTTTGTTGTAAAAGAGATTGAAGATATTGTGATAGGAGATATTGTTCTTGTAAAGGCAGGGCAAAAGATAGGTGTTGATGGAATTGTGTTAGAGGGGCAAGGTTATGTAGATATGGCTGCTTTAACTGGAGAATCGTTACCTGTTTTTGTGGATGTAAATCAAGAGGTACTAAGCGGTAGTATAAGTGTGGATGGTGCTTTGCAAATTCAAGTTTCTAAGTTGTATGAAGATAGTACGGTAGCTAAAATATTAGAGATGGTTGAAAATGCGGTAGAAAAGAAAGCAAAAGCAGAAAACTTTATTACTAAATTTGCTAGATATTATACACCTTCCGTTGTTTTTTTAGCATTAGCGTTGGTTGTGATACCGAGTTTATTTGTTGGAGATTTCTTAGTATGGTTACAAAGAGCTTGTGTGTTTTTGGTTGTTTCTTGCCCGTGTGCACTTGTTATATCAGTACCCCTAACATTCTTTGGGGGAATTGGTAAAGCTTCTAGAAACGGTATTTTAGTAAAAGGAAGCAATTATTTAGAAGCGTTAGCGAATGTAGAACTAGTAAGTTTTGATAAAACAGGAACTTTAACGAAAGGTGAATTTGTTGTTAAGGAAGTAGTTAGTAAAGCTATGAGTCAGGAAAATGTATTAGCTTATATGGCTTTATTAGAAAAAAATAGTAATCATCCGATATCCAAAGCAATAATAGCAGCTAACACAAACGAATTAAACGAAGTGATAAGTACGAATCATCATGAAATAGCGGGTAAAGGAATCTATGCCCTAGTGGATAACCAAGAAGTGTTGGTGGGTAATGCGAATCTTATGTTGGAAAAGGATATTGATTATCCAAAGGTAGAAGTAGGTACGGTTGTTTATCTTGCAATAAACAAGGAGTGTATGGGATATGTTTTATTAGAAGATGAAATAAAAGATTCAGCAATATCGTTTGTTTCCTATTTGAATAAAAGTAAAATTGATACATTGATATTAACTGGAGATAATGATCAAGTAGCTAATAAGGTTCAACAAACATTAGGAGTAAAACAAGTAAAAGCTAATTTATTACCAGCTGATAAAGTTGTGGAAATAGAAAAATGTTTTATGAATAAAAATAAAGGTTCTATAGTTTTTATCGGAGATGGTATGAATGATGCACCTGTATTATCTAGAGTAGATATTGGTATTAGTATGGGGCAAATAGGTAGTGATGTAGCGATTGAAGCTAGCGATATCGTAATTATGGATGATGATTTATTAAAAGTTCAAAAAGCAATAGAAATTGCCAAAAGAACAATGTCTATTGTTCATCAAAATATTATCTTTGCCTTATCTGTTAAAATCAGTATTTTAATATTATCTACATTTGGAATCGTTGGTATGTGGGCTGCGGTTTTTGGAGATGTAGGAGTTAGTATCATTGCAATTATTAATGCAAGGAGAGTTTAAAAGCTAGCGAAAGCTAGCTTTTTATGATAGGATATTTAACAAAAGGAAGGGTGTTTTATAATGTATGATGTAATAATTATAGGAGCTGGGCCAGCAGGTTTAATGGCAGCTAATGTTTTAAAAGGAAGTAATTTATTAGTTTTAGAAAAAAAAGAAAAGGCTGGTAAAAAGCTATTGATTACAGGTGGTGGTCGTTGTAATTTAACAAACCTAAAAGATAATCAATCTTTTTTAGAAGAAATAGAACATAATCAAAAAGCATTATTTAGCACTTTAAATAATTTTGGTCCTTATGATATCTTTGATTTTTTTCATCAAGAAGTGCCTTTAGAAACAGTAGAAGAAGATCAAGTTTTCCCAATATCAAATAAAGCAAACGATATCTTAAATCATTTATTAAAAGATATAAAAAATAAAATTCAATATCATAGTGATGTAAAAGAAATTAGAGATTGTACAACGTATATAGAAGTAGAGACTACTAATCAAGTCTATCAAGCATCTTATGTAATTGTTGGAACAGGAGGAGCTAGTTATTCAATGACTGGTAGTAGTGGCGATCATATGCATCTAGCACGCATGTTAGAACAACCTACAATCCCTTTATTTCCTGCAGAAACTAGTATTCTACTAAAAGAACAAAACAATCTAGCTGGAACAAGTTTCCCTAACACAAAAATCTCTTTTTCTAAAATAGAAAAAACAGGACACTTAATGTTTACCCATAAAGGATTAAGTGGTTTATCAGCAATGAAATGTAGTGAATATGTTTATTTACAAAAACCAAAAGAAATTATAGTAGATTTTAATACTCAATTAGAAAAAGAAACGATTGTTGATTTGTTTTCTACCCATCGTGAAAAAGGACCTGTCAATGTACTAGCAATGTTATTTACGAAACGATTCAGTGAGTATCTTATTGAAAAAGCAGAGATAACGCAACAAAAATGCAAACAATTAAACAAAGCAGAAATAGATAAGATAATAGTACATATAAAAGAACATCCTTTTGAACTAAAAGGTGTAGAGAAATTAGAAAAGGCTTATGTTACAGGTGGAGGTATTGATGTCAGAGGATTACATATGAAAAGTTTCTTATCGAAAACGCATCCCCATATTGCTTTTGTAGGGGAGTGTGTTGATATTCATGGACCTATTGGTGGTTATAATATTACTTTGGCTTTATCAAGTGGTTATAGTGCAGCTCTTGCAATCCAAAATAAACTTGAGGAATTACTATGAGAAAGTTCTCAAGAGTATATATTGAAATAACAAATAGTTGTAATTTAAGTTGTAGTTTTTGTGTTCAAAACAAACGTACTCCTAGAATTCTATCAGTAGCAGAGTTTCAGGAAATTATTTATAAATTAAAAGGACATACTAAAAATGTTTATTTACATGTTTTAGGAGAACCTTTAATGCATCCATTTTTAGAAGAAATATTAGAGATATGTAAACAACAAGAAATGGCAGTTCATATTACTACGAATGGAACCTTATTAAAGAAACAAATTGATCTATTGTTAAATTCGAAAGCAATACGCAAGATAAGTGTTTCTTTGCATAGTTTAGAACAAGGGGATAATCAAGAATATTATCGTGAAGTAATTGAATTTGCTTTAGAAGCAAGTAAACAAAATATTTTTTGTGAGTTACGTTTATGGAATATGGGAGTTATTTCTTTAGATAATACACCAGCTCTTCAAGAGATTGTTGAATTATTGTCATTAGATCAAATAACTTTACAAGAGTTATTAGAGAATATGAATGAGGTAGGGAATACTACGTTGTTACCAAAGTTGTTTTTAGGCAAACAAGCAAGGTTTGTTTGGCCAAGTTTAGAATTAGATGTTATTGATAAACCAATATTTTGTCATGGATTAAGAAGTCAAGTTGCTATTTTGGTAGATGGTAGTGTTGTACCATGTTGTTTAGATAGTAAAGGAGATATGACATTAGGTAATATTTTTCATCAATCATTGGAGGAAATTGTTACTAATCAAGTAGCACAATCTATTTATGATGGCTTTTCAAAAAGAGAAGCAGTAATGGAATTATGTAAAAGATGCCAGTATGCCACTAGATTTTAATGTGACACTTATGTTAGAAAATTGCATGTTATGTTCAGTTTATGAAATGTTCATAAACTCGACAAATAAATGTGATACAATGTTAGAAATCATTAGAAATTGAGGTGTAATAATGAAGGTAAAATTATATTTTGGAGCTCCAGATAAAATTAGTCATTCAGGAATTGGGAGAGCTTTTGTACATCAAAAAAGAGCACTTGATCTAGCGGGTGTTGATTATATAACACATGAAGATCAAGATATGGATTACGATATTTTGCATATTAATACTGTTTTACCAGATAGTTTTCCAGAAATCATTCATGCTAAAATGAATGGTAAAAAAGTAATCTATCATGCCCATAGTACGGAAGAAGATTTTCGTAATTCTTTTCTTTTTTCGAATGCTTTGTCAGGGATATTTAAAAGATGGTTGGTTTTTTTGTATTCAAAAGCAGATTATATTTTAACACCAACACCATATTCAAAATCTTTATTAACAAGCTATCAATTAGAAAAACCAATAAAAGCTATTTCTAATGGAATAGATTTGGAGGAGTATACTCCAACAAAAATACAAATAGAACAATTTAATCAAAAATATCAAATAAACCAAGATGATATCGTAATTATTAGTGTTGGTTGGCTTTTTGAAAGAAAAGGATTTGATACTTTTATAGAAGTAGCAAAATTATTACCAAACTATAAATTCTTTTGGTTTGGAGATGTTGAAAAATCAAGACCTACTTTTAAGATTCAAATGTTAATTAATCATTTGCCACCAAATGTTATCTTACCAGGATATGTGGATGGAAATATCATTAAAGGAGCTTATGGTCGTTCGAATATATTTTTCTTTCCTTCTAGAGAAGAAACAGAAGGAATTGTTGTATTAGAAGCACTTGCAAGTAAGTGTGATGTTCTTTTACGTGATATACCTGTTTTTGATCCATGGTTAGAAAATGGAAGAGATTGTTACAAAGCGAGTGATGAACAAGGATTTGTAGAAATGATCCAAAAAATGATACATGAAGAGGTACCTAGTCTAATTGAAAATGGATATCAAGTAGCAAAAGAACGTCAATTGGATATTATTGGTCAAGAATTATTGGATGTATATACAGAAGTTTTAGAGATGGAAACAGAATAATGAAGTCAGTACGTAGTTATTTTATTAATTTTTTTGTTGTTTTTATAGGTGGTTTTACTGCTTTTTACTTTGTTACCAAAGAGAATTTTAATGAGGTTATCGATACTATTGTTTCTATGAATGGTTGGGGTGTTGTTTTATGCTTTGCTATGATGATGATCTATTATTGTTTGGATGGAGCTATTTTATATGTGTTTGGGAAGTTATATCATAAACAATATCGATATCATCAAGCTTTGAAGAATAGTTTTGTCGGTGCTTTTTGGAGTGGTGTTACCCCTTTTTCTAGTGGCGGACAATTTAGCCAAGTATACTTGTTTGATAAACAAGGGATAGCCCCTGTTTTTTCATCAGGTATTTTAATTATGGCTTTTATTGTTTATCAGAGTGTTTTAGTTTTGTTTACAACAGTTGTTTTTATTTTTCGTTTTTCATATTTGAAGGAGCTATATGCTGGTTTTCTTTCTTTGGCTCTTATAGGGTTTATTGTGAATGTGATGGTGATAGGGGGATTACTTTTAGGAGCAACATCAAAAAGATTCCAAGATTTTCTATGTAATGGTTGTCTTTATTTGCTTTATAGAATAAAAGTTATTAAGAATTATGAAGATAAAAAAGCAGAGATGCTTTATAAATTAGGAGAGTTTCGTAAAGAATTAAATATACTTAAAAAAAATATAAAAATATTGTTATTTACATCTTTTTTAAATATATGTAAGTTGTTTATTATTTATAGTTTGCCTTATTTTATTGTTTGTGCTTTGCATATTTCTATTTCATGGATAGAATTGTTTCATTTTATAACAATAAGTGCAACTATTTATTTAATTACCGCTTTTATTCCGATTCCGGGATCTAGTGGTGGTAGTGAGGGTTTTTTCTTAGTAATGTTTATGTCTACCATAGGATTAGCAACACCTGCTGTTTTACTGGTATGGAGATTTATGACTTATTATTTAGGATTGATAATAGGCGGATTTCTATTTTTTGGGTTAAGAAAAAATAATTAGCTTGATTTTAATTCCATGTTATAATAAGAGTGCTAAAACATTAGGGGAAAAGAAATGAGAACAGAATTAGAAGAGTATTGTCAAAAAAAGATAAGTGTTCAAGCTATTTTTCATCATTTTGGCTATACACGTAAAAATGGTGTTAGTATTTTGTTAAATCAAGTGAAGGTTGATGAGAAATTATTGTGTGAACATGTTTGGATTGCCTATCAAGAGGAGTTTCAATTATTGAATATATCGAATGGAACGCTTTTAGAATTTGATGCTAATGTAACCCGATATCAAAAGAGTACAGGATATGATTATGGTTTTTTTGATATTCATAATATAAAAGTAGTAGGTCAATGTGATGATGAATTAGTGATTGATAGTGTTGGATTTTATTCTTTTCCTATAAAAAAGCATCAAGCAGTTTGGCAAAGTATTAAAGGTGAAAAGCAAGTTTTTTTACATGATGAAACTAGGGAAATACAACAGGATATTCATATTTTAAGTGATGATCAAATAGATATTGAGTTATATAAGATAAAAGAGTATGGAGTTATTGAGTTTGTATGGCGTATTAAAAGAGAGAATCGATGGAATAAAGGGGCTATGTTTAATCCTATTAAATATGGTCAAGCAATTATGGTTTATAGTAATTATTTAATTTATTTACCAGAATCTATTTATTTTGAGTTAAAAGATTTTTATTTTAAAGTATACTATAGTAAAACAAATATTCATTTACCTTATCTTCATGAAACAAGATATTATCAAAAACCTAAAAAGTTTAAAGATAGAAAAGTTATTTTTTATGATCATAATCAAAAATTAATTGAAGATAAAGAATGGATTCAAAAAAGAGAGTATATCTATTATGAATTAGAAAATATTTTAAAAACAATGGAAGAGAAAGATATTGATGCAATATATGATTTTGTTTATCATACGAATGTACATATCAAAGCTTATTATTCTAATACAAGTGCTTATTTTATGCAAAGGGATTATTTAATCAATAAGACAATGAATTGCTTTCGAAGTGCATCTATTGATGAGAAAAGAAAGTATATTGAATATATGGAAAATTATTTAAAAGTAGTACAAACAATGGAGGGATAGTATGAAAGTAGCGTTGTTTTCTGACACATATATGCCAGATATTAATGGGGTAGCAACCTCAACAAGAATATTACATAATGAACTTGTGAAAAAAGGACATGAGGTAATGATAGTGACAAGTGAATTGCCACAAGATAGTGATTATGTGGATGATCCTAGTGAAAATATTTTACGAGTACCGGGGATTGAGATTCAAAGGTTATATGGTTATCGTGCTGCTAATATTTTTTCTTATAAAGGGATGAAAGAGTTAAAACAATTTGGAGTACAAGTTATTCATTGTCAGACAGAATTTGGGGTTGGTGTTTTTAGTAGATTAGCTGCCGAAGTGTTAGATGTTCCTATTGTTTATACGTATCATACAATGTGGGCTGATTATTCTCATTATTTATTACCAATAAAATCAAATGCAGTAGATGGAATCTTGAAGAAGATGATTTATCGTTTTAGTAAATTATGTGGTTCTCGTTGTACTGAATTGATAGTACCTTCTTCTAAAACATCAGAAGCTTTAGAAGAATATGGTATTCATAAAACAATGCATATTATTCCAACAGGATTGGAATTAGATAAGTTTGATCCTAAAAATAGTGATCCACAAATAATCGAACAATTGAAAAGAGAGTATGCTTTAGAAGATAAGTTTGTTATTACGTTTTTAGGACGTATTGCTAAAGAAAAAAGCATTGATATGATTATCGATGCTACTAAAATTATTGCAAAAAGCAGAAATGATTTTAAGGTGATGATTGTTGGTGGAGGACCTTCTTTAGAAGAATTAAAAGAAAAGGTAAGTAAAGATGGTTTAGAAGAATTTGTGGTATTTACAGGACCAAAACCACCAAAATTAGTTCCATCTCATTATCATTTATCAAATGTTTTTGCTTCTGCTTCTTTGTCAGAAACACAGGGACTTACTTTTATTGAGGCAATGGCTAGTGGGATACCAGCATTGGCTAGAAGAGATAAGAATCTAGAGGATGTTATTATTGATGGTAGAAATGGTTACTTTTTTGAAGATGAAGATGACTTAGCTAAAATAGTTTTAGGTTTGATGGAGAGTGATACTAGTGTTCTAAATCAACAAGCCTATCAAGATGCGATGCAATACAGTAGTGATATCTTTGGTCAAAAGGTACTAGATGTTTATAAATTAGCACAACAAAATAAAGAGTACTTGTATACTATCAAAGATATTCATCCTTCTAAAAATCAATACTATGATGTTGTTGTAAAATCAGAGGCTAGTGAAATAGTGGTAGAAGTATCTAATCGTGTTATTGAAAACTTGATGCTTTCGATTGGGGATACGGTAGATCGTGAAGTATATGATCGATTAATTGAAGAGGAGAAAGTAGCTTCTGCTTATCAAAGAGCTTTAAAATATTTGAGTTATAAAGATTATAGTGCAGGGCAACTGCGTAAGAAATTAGTGTATTTAGAAGACTATGATGATTGTCAATTAGATAAAACAATGGAATTATTAAAAGAAAAAAATCTAATTAATGATGAAGCATTTACAATGCATTATTTAAGACGTGCTATTCGTTTAGAAATGGGTTTAAATAAAGCTGTTTATAATTTAATTAATTTAGATATTCCTCGTGATGTAATTGATCGTTGTATATTAGAATTAGAAGATGATGAAGAGTATCAAGCAGCTTTATGTGCTATTGAATCAGTTGTTAGTAAAAGTAAAAGTGTTAGCTTTAGAGCAACATTAAAGAAGTCTAGAGATAAATTATATTTAGGTGGATTCCGTAGTGATACGATTGAAAGAGCACTTCAAGATTATGATTTCCATTTTGATCAAGAAGAAGAAATAGCTGCTTTAAATAAAGATTATGACAAATTATTTACAAAATATCGTCGTAAAGTAAATAATAAAGAGTTAATGAATAAAGTAGTTGATTCATTATTAAAAAAAGGTTATAACTATGAAGATATAAAAATAGTTATAGAAGAAAGAGAGGATCAACGAAGTGAATAAAATAAAAGAATTAAAAGCAGGTCAAGAAGGTGTTTTGATAGAAGCTTTAATTATAAATGTAGTAACAGGGAAAACAAATGGAGCAAATCGTTCAACTTATTTAAGTTTAGCATTGCAAGATGATACAGGATCAATTGATGCTAAGCTTTGGGCTGCAACCCAAGAACAAGTGGATACGATTGTAACTGGTAGTGTTGTTCAAATAAAAGGGGATATTATTAAATACAATGATGATCGTCAAATGAAAGTAATTAAATTAGTGATTCTTTCAAAAGATCCTCAAGAACAAGTTAAATATTTAAAAAGTGCACCAGAAAGTAAAGATGTATTAGTGGAAGAAATATTTGAAACGATGAGAAATATTGAAAATGTTACTTTACGTAATATTGTTGGTATTTTATGTACAGAACATAAAGATCAATTAGAAATCTATCCTGCGGCAAGTAAAAATCATCATGAATATGTTTCAGGATTAGTTCATCATACAGTTTCTATGTTGCGATTAGCAAAATCAATCTGTGCTTTATATCCAAGTATTGATAGTGATTTATTATATTCAGGGATTATTTTACATGACTTAGGTAAGATTGTGGAGTTAAGTGGACCAGTTCTACCAGAATATACATTAGAAGGTAAACTATTAGGGCATATTTCTATTAGTCAAGCAATGATTAAACAAGTAGCAGATAACCATCATTTATTTGGAGAAGAAGTTACACTGTTACAACATATGATATTATCTCATCATGGTAAACTAGAATTTGGTTCTCCAGTAGTACCACTAATAAAAGAAGCAGAAGTGTTAAGTTTTATTGATAATTTAGATGCTAGAATTAATATGCTTGATAAAGCATTAGATTTAATAGAACCTGGAGAAAACACGAAACGTGTATTCTCATTAGAAAACCGTAGTTTCTATAAACCAAAATTTAATCAAAAAGAAAACGACGAGTAGTCGTTTTCTTTTATTTTAACTTATTTAATAGATCATCTAAATCAATATCATCCAAACGTTTTTCAAAATTAACGATAAAACCATCATTTTCATTAAAACGAGGAATGATATGGAAATGGAAGTGCATCACTGTTTGACCTGCTATTTCTCCTGCATTAGTTAGAATATTTATACCGGATGCTTGCAAGGCATCTTTTATTTTGTTTGCAAGTGCTTTGGTAACAAGAGTCATATGCGTTAATACTTCATCATCTACTTCTAAAAAATTAGCTGCATGAGTTTTAGGGATTACCAAAGTATGACCATTCGTTACTTGACTTAAATCTAAAAAAGCAATACATTTATCATCTTCATAAATAATTTTCCCAGGAATTTCATGATTTGCGATTTTACAAAAAATACAATTTGACATAATAAAATCCTCCTAAAACAACTTTACCATAAAAAAAAGGATAAGGGAAACCTTATCCTACATAATCAGTATTATACTCTTCTATTTCTTCACGAATAATACCTTCATATACACTAAACTCATAAGTAGTTAAATAATGAACTTCACTAAGAGTTACAACATCAGATATATATAATAATGTATCTGTAACATCAGCTACATAATCAGTTAAATCTGTATTATAAACATATACTAAAGCATAAGTACCAGTACTTGTTAAAATTGCATCTGAGTATAAACCATCAGCAGTAAAGCTATCTAATTTAGCAACTATGTTTTCATCAATATAACTTTGATTTGTAATAATTCCATAATCACTACCTTCATACTCTTCCACTAAAGCATCGAAAGCATCTACATCTGTTGTTTCACTAATTAAAGTTAAAGCACTAGATTCTGTATCTACTTCTACTACTTTTAAATATTTAACTTGATAATCTTCTACTAATTGATCGAAATTTTCACCAATATATTTTTGTGTTAATAAAGAATTCATAGCACTTGAAGTAATAACTTCTTCAATATAAGTATCGCCATCAGGATATCCTAGATAAACAGCATATTCATCAATTGTCATTGACATATATGTTTCATAATCAACCACTAAAGAATCAATTGCTTCTTGAATAGCATCTTCATCTGTGATTTCACACTGAGCAATATATAATAAAGCTTCTTCTAAAACAGTACCAGCTCCATAACTTTCTAATAAATAATAATAAATGTCATCATAAGTAATTGTAACTCCCTCACCACTTACTACAACACCATCACCATCAGGTAATGAAGTAATATAACTTGCTTCACTAGCGCTTGTACACCCTACAAGAAGAATGGCGGCAAGTAATAATGTTAATAATTTTCTCATTATTCTTCTCCTCTCAATTCAGCTTTCGCTGCTAGTTGAGTTTCAACTACAGTATTTACAATAGTTTCCATTTCTGCATCCTCATATGTAAGTTCATATGAGTTATAAATTTCATATAACATATAAGAATCATAACTAATTAATGGTGTATCAATTCCTAATGTTTGAATATATTCATCAATCTCAGTTTCATCAAAACTATCACATTTAATGAAATAGTAACCACTATCACCAGCAACTGGTTCACTAGTATATTCACCTTCACTTAACGCAAATGCTGCAGTTTGAACATCTGTTCCATAAGCTGTTTCTAAATCATACATATTATCAATTAAACCAATGCTTCCGGCGCTACTAGCACTTGTATCGTAAGAATATTCTGTCGCTGTTTCACTAAACTCTTTAGTAGAGTTAACTAAAGCAGTAACTTCATCCAATGTAGCTTGTTCATCTTCTGTAATGGCATCCATATCAGCCACAGAAACCATAATAATAGATAAGAATCTTGGTGCACAATAATCAATGTAATCAGCTAAAACTTCATCATAATTTTCATCTACATACGCTGATAAGAAAGCAGAATATTGTAAAGATAAAACTAATGATTCACGATAATCATCCACACTATAGAACCCAGAAGATACTAATGAATAAACTAATTCAGATTCCCAATCTTCACCATAGTAATAGTAATAACTTTCTTCTATTTGTTCAATGATTAAATCTGCATCTAATTCCATATCATCTGTAATTGGATAATTTTCATCCATAACTGTTTGAATTACTGCTTCAAAAATAGCAGATTCTCCCGTACTTGTAGAAACAATCGATTCATATAGTTCATAAGCAGTAAAATTGCGATCTGTTAGAGAAGAAACTACATACTCTCCATCTTCTAGTACTTCTACAGATTCACTTGTGTTTGCACTACCAGTACATCCTGTTAATAACAGTGATGCCGCTAGAGTAATGCTTAATTTTTTAAAATTCATGGTTGTCCTCCTTGTTTGTAACAGACTTATTATACTATTCTTTTTTCTAAATATCAATAAAATAGGCTAAAACACATCTTTCTTCTCTAAGATATCATATTGTATAGTAGTGAGAAGGTAGGGGGATCGATATGGGTAATAAATGTGATGGCATGGTTTCAGTCTATGTATTGTTTATTTTATTAGTTATTGTTGGTATTTATTGTGTTTGTTAGGAGGGATAACATGATTGCACAAGATAGTTCTTTTTCAATGGTTTTAGTGCTATTTATTTTATTAGTAATCATTTGTTCTCTTTGTTAGAGATAAAATAAAATGGCAATAAAATGCATCATGGAAGCTAAGCCGATAAAAATATGCCAAATAACATGGCTATACGCCATGTTTTTCATGGCATAAAAGATAGCTCCAATAGAATACATAAGACCTCCACCTACAATTAGTAATAAGAAAACAGTAGATGCAGATTCTAAAATAGCGGGTAAAAATAAAATAGCAGTCCAACCCATTACTAAATAAATAGTTAAGGATAATTTAGGTAAGCTTTTAATCGCTAATGACTTATAGAAGATACCAATAAGAACCATTGACCATTGTATAACTAAAATAATAATCCCTTCTATTCCTTGAATCAAACAAAGAGCAACGGGTGTATAACTACCAGCAATTGCAAAATATATAAAGATATGATCTAAGATACGGAAAATCTGTTTATGAGGACTGTTATGATCCATTGCATGATATAAGGTAGAAATTAAAAACATCAAGAAAATACAGATAACAAAAACACTAACCCCAAAAGCTTGTTTCATACCTCCTTGAAGATAACTATAGATAGCACTAACAGGTAATAATAATAAACAAACAATGGCCATTATTCCATGAATAATACAATTCCACATCTCTTGTCCAAAATAAGTTGGTAATTTTAATTCTTTTTCTTTCATTGCATAACCCTCTCTTTTTTGTTTATTATACAAAGATGTTAGAAAAAGTAAATGCTATTGAAATATAAAATACAATATTTTGTCTATAATAGAAAAGGAAACAATAAATTATGATATTAATTGTTTTTTAAAGGCACATTTAGTAAAATAGAAAGGTAAGAGAAAGGGGCAAAAGTATGTCAACTTTAAAAATAACAGATTTACATGTAAGTATTGAGGAAAAAGAAATATTAAAAGGAGTAAGTTTAGAATTTAGTACTGGCCAAACACATGCAATTATGGGACCTAACGGTAATGGGAAATCAACTTTATTATCTGCTATTATGGGTCATCCTAAATATACAGTTACAAGTGGTAGTATTACATTAGATGGACAAGATGTTCTTGCTATGAGTGTGGATGAAAGAAGCAAAGCTGGATTGTTTTTAGCAATGCAATATCCTCAAGAAATTCCAGGAGTAACAACTTCTGATTTCTTAAAAGCAGCAATCAATGCAAGAAGAGAAAAACCTATTTCTCTATTTCAATTTATTCGTACATTAGATGGTAGTATTAAAGATTTAAAAATGAATGAGGATTTAGCACATCGTTATTTAAATGCTGGTTTTTCTGGAGGAGAAAAGAAACGTAATGAAATCTTGCAAATGAAATTATTACAACCAACATTTGCTTTATTAGATGAAATTGATTCAGGATTAGATGTAGATGCTTTGCGTATTGTAAGTAAAGTAGTAAATGAAATGAAAAATGAATCTTTTGGATGTGTAATGATTTCACATTACCAAAGATTATATGAATTAGTAAAACCATCACATGTTCATGTTTTAATTGATGGGAAAATTGTTTTAAGTGGTGGAGTAGAAATTATTGAAAGAATTGATGAATCTGGATATGAATGGGTAAAAGAATTAGGTATCGAGTTAAAACAAGAAGAAAAGAAAGTAATTTTATTAGAAAGTTGCGCTAAAAAAGAAAGCTCGAAACAAGGATAATGAAGATACAAGGGTTAGATAACAAAATTACCATTCAAGAAGAAAATCAAATAATACATATCGATAAAGATTGTTCTATCCATATAGAATATGCAATGGATGCAACAGTTTGTATTGAAATTAGTGCAAACGTAGAGTTAGTTGAAACTTATGTTGGTACTCAAAATTTAACAATTCAAAAAACAATCACCGTTAATCAAAACTGTGTATTAAAGCGTTTTGTAAGTAACGAAATGAACCAAGCAACCTTATTATTAGATGAAAAAGTTGTTTGTAAAAGAGATAGCCATGTCCGCTGTGCCTATGTTGATCTTGCTAGTATCAATGAAACGGTTAAGTATACTTATCAGTTAGTAGAACCAAATGCACAAGTAGAAGTACGTTATGCTGGAATGGCACATTTAGAAAATAAAAAAGCAGTAGATATGACAATGCATCACTTAGCACCATTTACTAGTGCGACAATGGATAATTATGGAGTAGTACGTGAAGCGGGAACATTAGTAATTGATGGTACAGGACGTATTGATAGAGGAATGATGCAATCTAGTAGTCATCAAGTAAATAAAATTTTAGTTTTTGATAAGACAAGCAAAGCACAAGCAAATCCTTATTTATTTATTGATGAATATGATGTAAAAGCTAGTCATGGAGCGAGTGTTGGTAAAATAGATGAAGAACATTTATATTATCTTCAATCAAGAGGGTTAAATCGTTATGAAGCGATGCATTTAGTAGTTTATGGATATTTTATTCCAGTAATGGAGTATATTGAAAATGAATCATTGAAAGAAGAGTTTTCATCAAGTCTAATGGAAAAGGTGGGAGTATAATGATTGATGTACAAAAAATTCGAGAAGATTTTCCAATTTTTAAGTCATGTACCATGCAAGGGAAACCTTTAGTATATTTAGATAATGGGGCAACTACATTAAAACCTCAATGTGTTATTGATGCTGTTTGTGATTATCTAACAAATTATTCAGCCAATGCACATCGTGGAGATTATGATTTATCTTATCAAGTAGATAAAGCATATGAACAAGCAAGAAGTGATATTGCAAAGTTTATTGGTTGCCAAAGTAAAGAGATAGTTTATACATATGGAACTACGGATAGTATGAATATGGTTGCTTTTGGTTATGGTGCAACTCATTTACAAACAGGGGATGAGATTTTATTAACTGTTGCCGAACATGCATCCAATATCTTACCTTGGTTTGAAGTATGTAAACAAACAGGGGCAGTTATTAAATATATTGATTTAGATGCTACTGGTCGTTTAACCGTTGAAAATGTAGAAAAAGCAATGAATGAAAAAACAAAAATAATTTCTATTGCACAAGTAACAAATGTATTAGGTTATATAGCACCAGTAAAAGAAATATGTGCTTTAGCACATCAAAATGGTGCTTTAGTATGTGTAGATGGAGCACAAAGTGTTCCTCATATGAAAGTAGATGTTAAAGATTTAGATGTTGATTTCTTTGTTTTTTCAGCTCATAAAATGTGTGGACCTACAGGGATAGGTGCATTATATGGAAAATATGATATTCTTCAAGCAATGACACCAACTAGATTTGGTGGTGGTAGTAATGCTCGTTTCCAAAGTTGTGGTACTGTAAAATTAAAAGAAGCGCCAGAAAAGTTTGAAGCTGGAACTCCTAATATAGAAGGTGCAATTGGATTTGGTGCTGCTATTAATTATTTAGAAGAACTTGGGATGGATGCAATTCATGAACATGAGTTATTATTACGTAATCATGCAATTATGAAAATGAAAGAAATCGAAGATATAGAAATTTATAATGAAGATTCACCAGGACCTATTGCTTTTAATTTAAAAAGTGTATTTTGTCAAGATGCTGGATCTTTGTTTAATACCCATGGCATAGCTGTTCGTTCAGGACAACACTGTGCTAAAATATTAGATGAATATTTACCGGTTAGTCAAACTTTAAGAGCTTCTTTCTATTTTTATAATACAATAGAAGAAGTAGATCAATTTATTGAAGTTTGTAAGAAAGGGGATGATTTCCTTGATGCCTTCTTTGGATAGTACATTATTAAGACAAATTATCATGGATCATTATGAAAACCCTCGTAATCATCAGTTAGTAGATGATCAAAGATATCTTTCTGTAAATATGGATTCTTCTACTTGTATTGATAATATTGATATTCAAGCATATATTGAAAATAAAACAATCAAAGATATTCGTTTTGATGGAGAAGCTTGTGCAATATGTACAGCTAGTACTTCGATTATGTCGGAATTATTAATTGGTAAAACAATTGATAATGCAAAAGTTATTATTGAAAATTTTATGAATATGATATATGAAAGAGAATATGATGCAGAGTTATTAGAGGAAGGAATTGCTTTTATGAATACCCATAAACAAGCAAACCGAATCAAGTGTGCAACATTAGGTTGGACAGGTGTTACACAAATATTAGAAAGTAGCCAGGAGGGATAAGATGTCAGATATAAAAAATACCATTCCTAGCGATGAATATGCTTATGGTTTTAATGATGGAGATGTTTCTGTTTATAAAACAAGCGTAGGTTTAAATGAAGATATTGTTCGTGAAATATCAAAAATAAAAAAAGAACCAGAATGGATGTTAGAGTTTCGTTTAAAAGCTTTCCGTCATTTTGAAAAAACACCAATGCCTACATGGGGTGTTGATTTGTCTTTTTTAAATTTTGATGATTATACTTATTACATTAAACCAAGTGATAAACAAGAACAATCATGGGATGAAGTACCAGAAAAAATTAAAGATACATTTGATAAACTTGGTATTCCTGAAGCAGAACAAAAGTTCTTAGCAGGAGTTAGTACGCAATATGAATCAGAAGTAGTTTATCATAACATGTTACAAGAAGTGGAAGATAAAGGAGTTATTTTCTTAGATACAGATAGTGCTTTAAGAGAACATCCAGAAATATTTAAAAAATATTTTAATAGTGTCATTGCTTATAGTGATAATAAGTTTTCTGCATTAAATGGAGCTGTTTGGTCAGGAGGGTCATTTATTTATGTTCCTCCAGGTGTTGTATTGGATAAACCATTACAGTCTTATTTCCGTATCAATTCTGAACAAATGGGACAATTTGAAAGAACTTTAATTATTGTAGATGAGGGTGCAAGTGTACATTATGTAGAAGGATGTACTGCTCCTACTTATTCAAAAGATTCTTTGCATGCTGCAGTAGTAGAAATAGTTGTATTAGATGGTGGTAGTTGTCGTTATTCAACTGTCCAAAACTGGTCTACTAATATTTTAAATCTTGTAACAAAAAGAGCGATTTGTAAGAAAAATGCATCCATGGAATGGATTGATGGAAATATAGGTAGTGCCATAACAATGAAGTATCCTGCTTGTGTATTAGCTGGTGAGGGTGCCAAAGGAACATGTATTACCATTGCTGTAGCAGGAGTCAATCAAATTATTGATTCTGGTGCTAAAATGATTCATGCTGCTAGAAATACTTCTAGTAATATTATTTCTAAATCAGTAGCTAGAAATGGTGGAAAAGTAGATTACCGAGGGTTAGTAAAACATTTACCTGGAGCATATAATGCAAAGAGTAAAGTAGAATGTGATACATTGATTTTAGATCGTGAATCTTCTAGTGATACGATTCCAGTTAATCATGTCCTTAATAATGATTCATTAATTGAACATGAAGCAACGGTATCAAAAATATCAGAAGATCAATTATTCTATTTGATGTCTCGTGGTTTATCGAAAAAAGAAGCAACAGAAATGATTGTGATGGGATTCATTGAACCATTCTCAAGAGAATTACCAATGGAATACGCAGTAGAATTAAATCAATTAATTAAGTTAGACTTTGGAGACCAAGGAATTGGATAAAAAAGTAATTCGTAAAAAGATGATAAAAAAAAGACAAGGCTTATCAATGTTAGAATATAACGATAAGTCTTGTTCTATTATAACAAGACTGCGTAATCATCCTTTTTATAAAGAAGCAAAAACAATTGGTATTTATGTATCTTTTAATAAAGAAGTAGATACTTACTCTTATTTAGATTTACTTTGCCAAGAAAAACAAGTATGTATTCCTAAAACAAAAGGAAAAGAAATGGATTTTTTTGTTTATGATAAAAATAATTTAGAAGAGAATCAATATGGTATTTTAGAAACAAAAGATAGTCAAAAAATAAAAAAAGAAAATATTGATTTATTGGTTATTCCTTTAGTAGCATATCATGATAGTGGGTATCGAGTTGGATATGGTGGAGGATATTATGATCGTTATTTAAAGGATTATAAGGGGCATACCATTGGATTAGCTTTTGAGTTTCAAAAGATAGAGGAGATAGATTTTGAGGAGTTTGATCAAAAGGTTGAATTAGTGATTCATGAAAATAATTAGACAAAAGAAGAATATTTGTTATAATAGATATGAAAAAGTGGGTGAAAACAATGTCTAGAGAAGCTTCTTTAGCTAAAAATACAATGATTTTAGCACTTGGTACATTCTTACCAAGAATTATTAGTTTGTTAACTACACCAATTATTACTGCTTATACACAAGGTGATGGATATGGTTATATTAGCTTATTAACTACAACAGTTTTATCTTTTGTAGTTCCTTTAGCGACACTACAATTAGAACAAGCTTTCTTTCGTTTCTTAATTAATGCAAGAAATGATCATGAAAAGAGTGTTATTATTAGTAGTGGTATTTTTATTGTTTTTGGTGTAATGCTTTTGGTGTCATTAGGTTGTATGATTTTACCTTTTATAGATTTAACAGGATTTTGGTTATTTCTTTTGATTTTATATATTTGGATTGAAGTATTTTGTCAGATTATGAGATTTATTTTACGATCATTTGCAATGTATAAGGAATATTCTTTTTTAGCAGCAATGGTGGTAGTTGTTAATTTTGTTATCTTATGTGTGTGTTTAATTGTATTTGAAATAGGATATATGGGTGTGTTGATTGCGTTAACTTTGGCTGATATAGTTGGAATATGTTATTCAACCTATAAAACACAAATATTTAAATATATTCATATTAAGAATTTTGAATTTAATCAAGCAAAAGAAATGTTGTTTTATGCATGTCCATTTATTCCTAATGCAGTAGCTTGGTATATTAATCAGATGTCTGATCAATGGATTATTACTTTATTTTTAGGTTTGACATCGAATGGGATTTATATTATTGCAACAAAAGTACCAGCTATTTTAAATTTAATATATCCAGCTTTCAACTTAGCATGGACAGAATCAGCAACACGTAGTGTAGAAGATAGTGATAGTGATGATTATTATGGAAGAATGTTTAAAGTAATATATTGTTTATTATCGGCAGGAACTGCAGGGTTGGTAGCTATTTCACCATTCTTATTTGCTTTCTTTAATCAAAATCCAGAATTGGATGCAGGATTTATATATACTCCAATTTTAGTGATTGGGGCATGTTTTTCATGTTTTGCACAATTCTTTTCTAGTATTTATGTTGCTTTAAAAGAAGGTAAAAATATGATGGTAACAACAGTTACTGCGGCTTTTTTAAATGTTGTTTTGAATTTGTTGTTTGTTAAGAAGTTTGGTATCATTGCTGCCGTATTTGCTACGGTTATTTCAAATGCTACTTTAGCAGGATATCGTTATTATGATATTAATAAACGTTATTGTGCTTTAAAAATACCAAGACGAATGATTTTGTTTACTGTCTTTGTTTTCTTATTAACTGTTGTTTTAAGTTTACAAGGGGTGTTATGGATTAATGTTGTAAATGTTTGTATTTCAGTTATCTTTGCTTATGTGGTGGCAGGAGATATTGTAAAAATAATGCTTATGTCTATAGTAAAGAAAATAAAAAGATAAGTGAAAACTTATCTTTTTTTGGAGGGAAAAATGAACTACGTATATATCGTATTATGCAATGATGGGACATACTATACAGGTTGGACGAATGATTTGGAAAAACGTATAGAAACGCATAACCTTGGTAAAGGTGCAAAGTATACTCGTGCAAGGACACCTGTTGTTTTAGTTTACCATGAAGTTTTTCTTACGAAAAAAGAGGCAATGTCTAGGGAATATAGATTGAAAAAGATGACTCGTAAACAAAAGGAAGCTTTGTTTTTATAAGTTTTTTTTCAATTTATTAAAAATGATTTATTCTTCTTTATAAAAGAGTATACTAAAGAAGAATAAGGAGGAAGTTCTATGAATTTTAATTATTATATTCCAACAAGAATTGTGTTTGGAAAAGGGAGTTTAAAAGAATTAAAGAATTATAATTTACCAGGGAAAAAAGCATTAATTGTAACTACAAATGGTACTTCTGTTGTTAAATATGGATATTTAAAAACAGTAACTGATCAATTAGATGATTTAGGGATAGAACATCATTTATTTAATAAAATATTACCTAACCCTATTAAAGAACATGTAGATGAAGGTGGAGAATACTGTAAAGAAAATGGTATTGACTTTGTCATTGGATTAGGTGGAGGAAGTGCAATCGATGCTTCTAAAGCAATTGCCATAATGGCCACTAATCCTGGAGATTATTGGGATTATGTAGGTGGTGGTTCTGGAAAAGGGATGCCTGTTCCAAATGATCCATTACCAATTGTTGCGATTACTACAACAGCGGGAACTGGAACAGAAGCAGACCCATGGACTGTTACTACAAAAGTAGATACGAATGAAAAAATAGGGTTTGGTTATGATAAAACATTCCCAGTGCTAGCAATTGTAGATCCTGAAATCATGGTATCAGTACCAAAGCATTTGACTGCTTATCAAGGATTTGATGCATTATTCCATAGTAGCGAAGGATATTTAAATACAACAAGCTATGTGATGAGTGATATGTATGCTTTAAAAGCAATTGAGTTAATTGGAAAATCTTTAGCAAAAGCAGTAGCGGAAGGAACAGATATTGATGCAAGAGGAGATGTTGCCTTAGCTAATACACTAGCAGGAATGGTTGAATCAACTTCTGGATGTACTAGTGAACATAGTATTGCTCATGCAATTAGTGCTTTCCATTCTAACTTTGAACATGGAGCTGCGTTGATAGCGATTAGTAAAGAATATTATACACATATGGCTAGTAATCCAGTTTGTGAAGAAAGAATGATTACAATGGCTAAAGCATTAGGGAAATGCGATGCGACATGTGCAATGGATTTTGTTAGTGCATTAGTTGAATTACAAGTTGCTTGTGGAGTAGATAATATTGAAATGTCATCTTATGGTATGAAAAAAGAAGAATTAAATCAATATGTTGTGAATGCAAGAGATACAATGGGTGGTTTATATACGGTTGATCCTTTTGAAGTAACAGATAAAGCAGTTTTAGAAATATTAGAAAAATCATATAAATAAAGTATAAGGCAAGGAATAGAACATATAGTAATGTAGGTGATTGTATGAAAAAATTACTATTTTGTTTTGTCCTTGTTTTTTTATGTTTTTTTTCTTTTAGTTTTTTAATAGCTAGTAAAACAGATGATATTGCAGAATATGAAATAAAAAGATTTTGTCAATTAGTAGTTAATGCAACAGCATCTAATTACACAATGGAAGGGATCGTATCTTCTAATGAAGATACGATTAGTATTGATATGTTACAAGCAAGCAATATTGCTTCACAAATAGTTTCAGAAATGGAAGAAGTATTCTTTTTAATTGAAGATGGGACATATCAAAAAAATGATAATTTATATCAATCTAGATTAAAAGAAATGAATGATCAAGGTGGAGTAATTGCAACTATTCCTTTAGGTTCTTTTTTAGATAACGCTTTTTTTATGAATATAGGGCCATCTATCCACCTAAAATATATTACGATGACTTATCTTACTAGTGAAGTAATAAAAGAAGTAGAGTCTTATGGTATTAATCATATGATGATCGTTATTATACTAAAGGTTACGATTCATTTAAAAGTAGCAACCTTGTCTATTATGGATGAATTTACAAAAGTAATAGAATATCCATTGGTAATGGAAATAATACAAGGAGAGATTCCTCAATGGTATCAAAATTAGAAGTATTATCTAGGTACTATCTAATTACAATAGATAGTTTAGAAGAAGATTATTTTGTTTATCAAAATCAAAATTATTATTTAAGTAACAAACAAATTCATTCTTTTGTATTGAATTATTATGAATATTATTTAGATAAGTTAGGGGTAGGAGGTTTTTTACAGGTAAAGAATTGTTATGGGAATTTTGATAGTGAGGGATATGTTTTGTATTGTTATCAAGCGTATGATATCGAATTAGAGAGATATTTCTTTCTTACTAGTATGATGATTCCAAAAGAATTACTTGATATAAAAGAAATAAAGCAACAATGGTGTCTAATGATAGATGAAGCTAGAGCTAGTATATCAAAACATGCTAGTAGTATTCAATTAAATGAACAGTTTGTAGTACTATCTTATTACTATCAAGGTTTAGCAGAACATGCAGTTCAAATCATTAATTTGATTGAATATGCTAAAATACCTACTAGTATCCAACATAGAATTGTAAAACCACTTTATCGTTATATTGTGGCACCAGATAATCTTATTGTTAGTAGTAGGGTTCGAGATATTGCTTTGTGTTATAAACAAGGGGATATAGGGGAGGAAAAGTTGAAGGAATATATAGAACAGTTCTATTATTCAAAAGAGGAAATGATTTATTTGTATGCTAGAGTTTTGTTTCCTAGTCATTTTTTTCATCGTGAAAACGATGAAATGATTTTATTTTATCAACAATTGAATGTGGAAAGAATGAGAATGAAAAGACTTCATAGGCTTATTGGTCAATATGTTTATTTGCCAACTATTGATTGGATATAAAAAAACAACCCGAAGGTTGTCTTGTTTATCATTTGGAGCGGGTGATGGGAATCGAACCCACGTAGTCAGCTTGGAAGGCTGAAGTTCTACCATTGAACTACACCCGCAAAAAATGGTGCCCAGGGCCGGAATCGAACCGGCACGGATTTTAAGGTCCGCAGGATTTTAAGTCCTGTGCGTCTACCAGTTTCGCCACCTGGGCATGGCTTAATGCTTCTATAAAAAATGGTGACCCGCAGGCGACTCGAACGCCTGACCCTCTGATTAAAAGTCAGATGCTCTACCAACTGAGCTAGCAGGTCTTGTTTATTTGGCTGGGGTACCTGGATTCGAACCAGGGGGATGACAGAGTCAAAGTCTGTTGCCTTACCGCTTGGCTATACCCCAAGAATGGTGGAGAAGGGCGGATTCGAACCACCGAACCGTTAGGAACTGAGTTACAGTCAGCCGCGTTTAGCCTCTTCGCTACTTCTCCATTATGGTGCCGGCTAAAGGACTTGAACCCTCAACCTACTGATTACAAGTCAGTTGCTCTACCAATTGAGCTAAGCCGGCATTAACTAAAAAATGGTGGAGGTTAACGGGCTCGAACCGCTGACCCTCTGCTTGTAAGGCAGATGCTCTCCCAACTGAGCTAAACCTCCATGACTTTCCAGTGCCATTACATATTAGCATTTCCATTATCGATAGTCAATCTTTTTTTTAAAAAAAAGGAACGCATTTTTTGCGTTCCGACTAACTTGTTATTTTGCACCAGGTTTCCCTAATAATTTAAACATATTTGCTTTATAAACTTCAACACCAGGTTGATCAAATGGATTTACTTCTAACATATATACGGACATAGCACATGCTTTTTCAAAGAAATAAACCATGAATCCAAATCCTTTTGCATCCATTTTATCTAAAGATAATAAGATGTTTGGAACATTCCCAGTTACTACATGAGCTTCAATTGTTCCTTCACATGCTTTTTTATTTACCCAATCTACTGATTTACCAGCTAAGTAGTTTAGGTTATCTAAATCATCTTTATCACTAGGAACAGTTAAGTCTTTAGCAGGAGTTGCAACTTGTAAAATTGTTTCAAATACTACTTTAGAACCGTCTTGGATAAATTGACCTAAAGAGTGAAGATCTGTAGAGAAAGTAGCACTTGTAGGTAATATACCTTTGCTTTCTTTTCCTTCTGATTCTCCAAATAATTGTTTCCACCATTCTGCAACCATTGTGAATTGTGATTCATAAGTAACAAACATTTCTGCAGGATATCCAGCTTTATGTAACATTTGTCTTGCTACACCATATTGGTAAGCAACATTTGTTTCTAAGTCTTCATTGTTATATAAATCCATTGCTTCTTTTGCTCCACCTAACATTTCTTCAATGTCAATACCAGCCATAGCAATTGGGAATAAACCAACACCAGTTAATACAGAATAACGCCCACCAACATCATCAGGTACTACAAAAGTAGTATATCCTTCATTTGTTGCAAGTGTTTTTAGGGCACCTCTTGCTTTATCTGTAGTAGCTACAATTCTTCTTTGTGCTTTTTCTTTACCATATCTAGTTTCAGCTAATTCTTTAAATACTCTAAAAGCAATTGATGTTTCTGTTGTTGTTCCTGATTTTGAAATTACATTAATAGCAAACTCTTTATCTTCTAAATAATCAACAACTTGTGCTAAGTAAGTTGAAGAAAAAGTATTTCCTACATAAATTATTTCTACTTTATTTGTTGGGAATAAACCATTTAGGGCATCAATAGCAGCACGTGCTCCTAAATAAGATCCCCCAATACCACAAACTAATAAAACATCTACTTCTTCTTGTAACATAGCTGCAGTTTTCTTAATTAAAGCTACTTCTTCTTTATCATAATTTTCTGGTAATGCAACCCAACCTAAGAAGTCATTTCCTTTACCAGTTTTGTTGTGAATCATGTGATGGATGTCTTTTACGGTTTCTTTATAAGAAGACATTTCTTCACTAAGTTTTGCATGTTGTAAATCGATAGTAATCATTGTTATTCCTCCTCTATTACGCCTTTTTCTAACCATGATGGTAATGCTTGTTGTAAGGGTGCGAATCCATTAGGTGTTTCTACAATAAATCTTCTAGGATTTTTGTAATAAACTCGTTTTTCTCTACGTCGATATGTTTTATCAATTGCCTTTAGGCTTAGCTTTGCATGGCTTGTAGCGTTATCAAAGTCTAATACTTTTACCTTTACGACATCTCCCACTGCGACGAAGCTTTCGATACTTTTTACAAATTTTTCTGAAATTTCTGAGATATGAATTAATCCCGTACTATTATCAGGTAGTGATGCAAAAGCACCATAAGGTTGGACACCTGTTATTTTGACATCAATAATGTCACCTCGTTGTATTTTCAATATATTCACCCCTTGCGAGGACATTATATCATAAATAATGTCCTTTTTTTATCATAAAATGAAACTTTCTTAATGAAAATACTTTTTATCAAAAATAGATGCAATCAATCATAGTTACTAATGAGGATGTTGTAAGCAGATTGTATTTGATTATTAAATTCTTAGTAACAATAGCTATTTTTGTGGTACAATAAAAAAGAAGAAGGAGTGATAGTATGGAACAAGTAATCGAGGATATTAAAAAGGTAATTGATAAATTAAGACCTTATCTTCAAAGAGATGGGGGAGACATAGAATTTGTTGAATTTATTGATGGTATTGTGTATGTGCGTATGTTAGGAGCATGTGCCGGATGTTCAATGTTGGATGATACTCTAAAAGATGGGGTAGAACAAATTTTAATGGAAGAAATACCACAAGTATTAGAAGTACAAAATATTGCAAGTAATACATTATTTTAATACTAATTTGAAACAAAGATGGGATAAAAAATCTTGAAAAGCATGGTATACTAATATTGTTATAAAAATGCTTGCATTTTAAAACATTTTATATTAATATATTTTTTGTTGGAAATTGGCGAATATTTTTATTCATCCTGGCTAAAATAATGCTAGGTGAAAATATGGAAAGAGTCAATCAACAATATCTAATTGCGGAGATATTAAAGGATCTCGGGTTAGAAGAGGAAGTGATTAGTGCAATTACTTCTTTATCAATAGAAGAAATTAAAAACAAATAATATAAAGCTCTTATTAAGAACCACTAGATGCAGATCTAAGATGTGGTGGCAACCCTATAGCATAGAAGGTGCCCGACTAAGCAAGTTTACTTGAACAATAAGAGAAAGCTACAAAAATGCTTTCTCTTTGGGAAGCTTTTTTTGTTTTTACAAAAAGAAAAGGAGAAAGTATGAAAGAGAAAGTTTTATTTACATCAGAATCAGTATCAATTGGTCATCCTGATAAAATTTGTGATCAAATATCAGATGCTATTTTAGATGAATGTTTTAAACAAGATCCTAACTCAAGAGTGGCTTGTGAAGTATTTATAACTACTAATTATGTTGTTATTGGTGGTGAAATTACTACGAATGCGATTGTGAATTATGAACAAGTAGCAAGAGATGTATTAAAAGAAATTGGGTATGATGACCAAGATAAAGGAATTGATTATCGAACATGTAAAGTGGAAGTTGTATTAGATAGTCAATCTGTGGATATTGCGTTAGGTACCAATGATAATGTAGGTGGTGCTGGAGACCAAGGAATTATGTTTGGTTATGCATGCAAAGAAACAAAAGGATATATGCCTTTGGCTATTTCTATTGCTCATCATTTAGTAAGAGTTGCAACAAACAAACGTTTGTCTGGTGAATTCAAACATGCTAGACCAGATATGAAAGCCCAAGTAACGATTGATTATAGTGAAGCTACTCCTAAGATTGATACTGTATTAATGTCAGTACAACATGATGGAGATTTTGATGAAGCAAAATTCCATTCTTTTATTAAAGAACAAGTAATGGATGAAGTTGTATCTAAGTATGGTTTTGATACAAATTACAAAGCTTTAATTAATCCAACTGGACGCTTTGTGATTGGTGGTCCTCATGGAGATACAGGTTTGACAGGACGTAAAATTATTGTTGATACATATGGTGGAAGTGCTCGTCATGGTGGTGGGGCTTTTAGTGGCAAAGATCCTTCTAAAGTAGACCGTTCTGGGGCTTATATGATGCGTTATATTGCTAAGAATTTAGTAGCAGCAAATTTATGTGAACAAGTAGAATTACAAGTTTCTTATGCAATTGGTGTAAAAGAACCTACTTCTATTTTCTTAGAAACTTATGGTAGTGAGAAAGTAGAAAAAGATGTTATTTTAAAAGCAATTCGTGAGAATTTTGATTTAACACCTTCAGGGATTATTGATACGTTACAATTGCGTCAACCTATCTATAAAGCAACTGCTGCTTATGGACATTTTGGACGTAGTGATGTGGAATTACCTTGGGAAAAGTTAGACAAAGTAGAAGTACTTGCAAAGTATTTATAAATATTGGTGTTTATCCCATAATTTATAATAACTATGGATTACTATGTACTTTTGAGTTATAATATAGATATAACAAGGAGGTACATCTTATGAAAATTATTGTAAGAGGAAAAAACATTGAGATCACTGATGCAATCGAAGCGAAAGTAGCTGAAAAGTTAACAAAGTTAGATAAGTATTTTATTGTTAGTGATGAAGTGGAAGCCAAAGTATTAGTTCGTGTGTATCCATACGGACAAAAGATTGAAGTAACAATTCCGACGGAATATATTATGTTACGAGCAGAAGTAGTGGATGATGACTTATACAATGCAATTGATCAAGTTATCGACAAATTAGAGGGACAAATTCGTAAGTACAAAACACGTCTAAGCCGTAAATCTAAAGAACATAAGTTAGCTTTAAACTTATCAGAAGTAGCTGATGACGACCAAGAAGAAGAGGATGTATTAGTAAAAGTAAAAACAATTAATCCAAAACCAATGGATATGGAAGAAGCAGTAATGCAAATGGAATTAATTGGTCACTCATTCTTCGTGTACCGTGATACGGAAACAGAAAAAGTAAGTGTAGTTTATCGTCGTTTTGATGGTGAATATGGTTTAATTGAAACTGAATAATAAAACTAAATAGAAAGGATGATTCGAGTGAATCATCCTTTTAATTTACAGCCTTGCATATATTGTTTTTGAACCATGAGTTTATCAATATCATTTAATATCATTACTTTTTTAATAGACCATAATGGTGCTATTAAGTCATCTATTTTTCCATCACCTGTTAATCTTTCAATGATGATGTTTTCAGGTAAATATGCTAGTTGTTCTACTACTAGATTAATAAATTGATCTCTTGATAAAATATCAAAGGGATCTTTTTTATATATTGTTGCTAGTTTTGTGTTTTCAACAACGTATAACATATGTATTTTAATAGCTTGGATATCCAATTGACCTACTACTTTTACTGTTTCTAACATCATTTCAGGTGTTTCATAAGGAAGACCATTCATTACGTGAACGCATACATTGAGTTGATATTTTCTTGCTAATGCTAGTCCATCAAGAAATTCTTGATAAGTATGTCCTCTATTAATAAAGGTAGCTGTATTTTCATGAATGGTTTGAAGCCCTAGTTCTAACCAAATATCTTTTTTCTGGTTAACTGTATGTAAATATTCTACAATTTCGTCACTTAAACAATCTGGTCTTGTCGCAATAGCAATAGCAACAACATCTTGTTTTTCTAGGAAAGGTTCTATGCATTGTTTTATTTTTTCTATTGGACCATAAGTATTCGTATTTGCTTGAAAGTAAGCAATATATTTACAATTAGGCCATTTTACTTGCATTAATTGACTTACTTTATTGAATTGGCTATCTAGACTTTCATTTGGATTTCCGGCAAAGTCACCACTACCACTAGAACTACAAAAAATACAACCACCATATCCTTTGGTACCATCTTTATTAGGACAAGTAAAGTCAGCGTTTAAACTTACTTTCGCTACTTTATGATGATATTTTTGTTTTAAATGATAATTAAAAGTATGATAACGCTTGTTATCAGTTGAATAAGGGAACATAAAACACCTCCAATTAGGAGGATTATAACATAAAGGAGGCATTATGACACTACGATTTGAGCATATTTATAAAGCTTTTGATAAAGAATTATTTGGAGATTTAACGATCCATTTTGGAGCAATAGGACTAATTGGTGTTGTTGGTCCAAGTGGTTGTGGGAAAACAACATTCATAAACTGTGTAGGTGGTTTAGAAGAGGTAGATAGTGGTGTAGTCGAATATGGTGGCTTGCCAATTATGTCGAATGCTCATCAAAGACAAAAGCATAGTCAAAAGAATGTTAGTTATTTGTATCAATTTTATAATTTATTACCAGCATTAACCGTTAGAGAAAATATTCAATTTGGAATGTATTGTAAACAATATGAATGGATCGATAACCATGCACTATATAAAAAGTTAGAAATAGAGGACTTATTAGATCGTTATCCAAGTCAACTTAGTGGAGGACAAAAACAACGAGTTGCTCTTGCAAGAGCGTTTCTATGTAATAGTCCTATTTTATTGTGTGATGAACCTACCGGGGCAATGCATCAAAAGATGGGACAACAAGTAATGAAGTTGTTACAAGATTATGGAAAAAAACATTTGGTATTGGTAGTTAGTCATGATAAGAAGTTGTTAGAAAAATATACAAACCAAATCATTGATTTTGATGATTTAAAACATCACTATTATTTTAGTGAAAGAATATATAGTTTATGCAATTATCCTAAGAAGTGTACTACTTCTTTTTTATTTACGATACGATATTGTTATCGTCAATTTATATATCAGAAAAATACGTATCTTAATTTATTGCTTTTACAAGCAATTACGATTACTTGTTTTTTACTATTGTTTGGAGCTAAAAGTGGTATCGAAGATTATTTTCAACAAAGTTATAATCAGTATGTTACAAAGAATATCGTGGAAGTGCAAAAGATTGATTATAGTGATAGTTCTTTTTCGAAAGAAGAACTGGAAGATATGGTTAGTGATTACCAAGGTATCTCTTATGATTATTTATTTGATGTAGGCCAATATCCTGATCTTGATGAAACAATTGTTCACACAATAATGCCTAGTGCAACGAGTCATATTGAAATAGTGTCTGGAACATTAATGAGTAATATGAATGAAATAGTTGTAAATGAAGCTTTTTTAGATATTTATCAAGAGGAAAGTATTGTTTATTTGTTAAATGAAAAAGAGTATGTTTTTCAAATTGTAGGGGTTATTGAAGATACATTATTAGGGATGCCTAGTGTTTATTATCGCGATTTTTATATTCCAAATGAAATAGTAGAACAAATAGAAAATGATCAAAAAGTATATTTAGAGATTTTTGAAGATCAAGATATTGAAAGTGTATTAGAAAAATGGAATGATGATATCTATTATAGTTTTTCTAGTTTAGAAACAATGAAACAAGGACAATCGTCCTTGTTTTTATTAGGAGAGGTGGTTGCTTATTTGTTTATGTTTTTAAGTTTTTCGATTTCTTTGTTATTAATACAGTTGGTATATACAGCACTTTTATATCAAAGAAGAAAAGATAATGCGATTGCTTTTAGTAATGGGATGAGTAAGTCTAGGTTATGTTTGATCTATGCTGTACAAGGTTTTTTGTTTGGTTTTTTGGTTGCTTGTGTTGGGAATTGCCTAGGTATGCTAACAATAAGTTTGTTTTCTATTTATAATCCCTTTACCAAGTGGATTGCAATAGAAAAGTTGTTTTTATATCCGGATATTTCTATTAATTTGGGGATTCTTTTTGTTTATAGCATGTCGTGTAGTATGGTTGCTTACATAGTGAGTAGGAAATCAGTAAATGTAAAGTGTAGTGATGTAATTAAGGAGGAATAAGATGTTAGAGTTAAGAGGAATAACTAAAACTTATCAAGAGAAGGTATTGGATGAAATATCTTTTGATTTACCTAATACTGGTTTTGTTTTATTAAGTGGTCCTTCTGGGTGTGGTAAGACAACGTTGTTGCATATTTTAGGAGGATTAGATAGTGATTATACAGGGCAATTATTATGGCAAGGAAAGGAATGTCGTAAGAATAAAAAATATCGTAAAAAAGTTTGTTTTATTTTTCAACAATTTCATTTAATAGACTATTTAAAAGCTTATCAAAATAGTATTTTATCAAGATATTTCAAGAAAACAAAGACACCATCAATGGCCTTAGACTTTCCATTAAAAAATAGATTATCTACTTATTCTGGTGGACAAAAACAAAGAATAGCTATTTTACGATGTTTGTATAATCAACCAAATATTTTGTTGTGTGATGAACCTACATCCTGTTTAGATAAATCAAACCAACTAGAAATCATGCAACTATTAAAAGAATTGTCAAAACAGTGTTTAGTCATTGTAAGTAGTCATCAGTTAGATGAAAAGTATTTTGATGAGGTTATTAAAATGCAAGATGGGAAAATAACTTGTAAAACAAAAGCAAAAGAGAGTGGTACTTTGGTTGAAAAACAAGATTCTCAAAATCCGTATCCTTTATTTACTTTTGCTTTTTTACAAAGTAAAAGTAAATCAAAAAGAAATTTAAAAATATTGTTTGGTGTATCTTTGGCATTATTTTCTATCTTATTTAGCTTTTCTTTGTTAGAAGCAACAAATAGCCAAATCAAGGAACAAATATATAAATTACTTCCTAGTAATACCTTAACAATTTTACCGGATAGCAAAGAGTTAGAATATGAACAAATAAAAGAAGTAACAAAGGAATATTTCACATATGTAGAATATGAGGATGCTTATTGTTTAGGGATATCATTCGATGCTAGTTATCAAAATGAAAACTGTATTTATATTGGAGATAGCACCAAACAAATAACGAACGTAGATGTTGGGGAAGTTACAAAAAATAATAACGAAGTAGTATTGGCTAGTAGTACAGCTAAGAAGTTGCTATCATCAGGAGATGTAACTTCTATCATTGGTGAAACAGTTTATTGTTGGTATACTTATGAACAACAAGTGTTATCAATAGAATTAGAAGTAGTTGGAGTTAGTGAGGAAAGTGTTTTATTAGATACTGCATATTTTAATGAGTATAGTAATATTGCTCATATAGAGGAGTTATTTGGTAGTAATGGTTATAAAATTATGTTAGCAATGGTAGAATTGGATTCACAGGTTGATCCATCGAAAATACAAGCCACTTTAGAAAATCAATTAGATGGTTCTAAAATAGAAGTGTCTTCTTTTACTATTAGTGATTCTATTGATGAGATATTTAGCCAAGTACAAATAGTATTGTTTCTATTTTGTGGATTAGCTATTGTTTCTGCTTGTTTTTTGGTTGGACAAGTGTTGTTTCTTTCAGTTGTAGAAAGAAAAAAAGAAATTGCTATTATACGTTGCTTTGGTGCTGATCAAAAACAAGTATTTCTATTAATTGTACTAGAGTCCATTCTTATTGTGACAGGGGCATATGTTGGTAGTGTTTTTTGTTTTTTGTTGGTCCAAGGAGTTATAAATGAATGGTTAACAACTTATTTATCAATTGAATTAATAGGAGGTTTTTTAAATGTGAATATTGGAATGTTTAGTAAGGTTTATCTTAGTGCACTTTTTTTAAGTGTTATTTGTAGTAGCTTTCCAGCGTATTATGGATGCCAGCAAGATATTGTAGAAGCTTTAAGGGAACGTTAAATTATAGCAAAACTGTTGACAAAGATACTGATTTTATATATTATGGTTACAACAACTAGTCGTATAAATACATTGAAAAGAAATAGTACATATAGAAATATTTTTAGAGAGTTCTTGGTTGGTGGAAAAGAATAATGGATCTATATCGAATTCATCTTGGAGTAGAGTGCTGAAAAAGAAAGTAGGCATCTCCGGTAACACCCGTTATAGTGTACAAGTATAACTCGAAAGAACGTACTTGATAAGGTTTATATAGTAATATATAAATGAACAAAGGTGGTAACACGAAGTGAATGCTCTCGTCCTTATATAGGATGGGAGTTTTTTTATTTATACAGCGGTTGACAAGACAAGGGGGACTATAAAATGATTATAGTAATGAAAAAAGAGGCAACGAAACAAGATGTAGCAAATGTTTCACAAATGATTGAAGACAAAGGATTAGCAGTAAGTGTAGTAGATGGACAGGGCGTTAGTGTTGTAGGTGTTATTGGGGATACAACAAAAGTCGATGCTCGCCAATTAGAAGTATTACATTCAGTAGATAAAGTAATGCATGTAGGAGAGCCTTATAAATTAGCGAACCGTGCTTTTCATCCAGAAGATTCTATTATTGATGTAGCTGGTGTTAAAGTGGGAGGAGAGAACTTAGCTTTAATTGCAGGACCATGTTCAGTAGAGAGTGTAGAACAAGTAGTAGAAATAGCAAAAGCAGCAAAAGCTGCTGGGGCAAATATGTTACGTGGTGGAGCATTCAAACCAAGAACATCACCTTATGCATTCCAAGGGATGGGAAGTAATGGATTGGATATTTTAGTAGAAGCAAAGAAAATCACAGGATTACCAATTGTATCAGAATTAATGGATGCCAGTTATATTGAAGAATTTGAAGAAAAAGTAGACTTAATTCAAATTGGAGCAAGAAACATGCAAAACTTTGATTTATTAAAAAAATTAGGGAAAGTAAAAAAACCAATCTTATTAAAGAGAGGATTATGTGCAACATTTGAAGAATGGATTATGTCAGCAGAATATATTATGGCTCATGGGAATCCAAATGTTATCTTATGTGAAAGAGGGATTCGTACATTTGAAAGCTATACAAGAAACACATTAGATTTACAAGCAATCCCAGTAGTACAAAAACTAACACATTTACCAATTATTATTGATCCAAGTCATGCTGGAGGAAAATGGTGGTTAGTAGAACCAATGGCAAAAGCAGCAGTAGCAGCTGGATGTGACGGATTAATGGTAGAAGTACATAATAATCCAGAATGTGCAATGTGTGATGGACCACAATCATTAAAACCAGAAAAGTATGCAAAATTAATAAAAGAAGTTGGAGCAATTGCACAAATCGTAGGAAAGAAGGTTTAATATGAAAATGATTGTAGACTTAGGGAAAGATAGTTATCCTATATTTATTGAAAAAGGAATCTTAACAAAACTTGATTTGTATATAAAAGATGTTTTTCAAGGTAAGAAAATAATGATTATTAGTGATGACAATGTCTATGGTCATTATGGAAAACAAGTAGAAGATGTTTTATCAAAACAATATGAGGTTTCTTCTATTGTTGTAGAACATGGAGAAAAAGCAAAAAGATTTGATATTTTACCATCTTTATATAAACAATTATTAAATGCAAAAATAACAAGAACTGATTGCATTATTGCTTTAGGTGGGGGTGTTATTGGAGATTTAGCTGGCTTTGTTGCGGCTACTTATTTGCGAGGAATACCGTTTGTACAAATACCGACTTCTTTACTTGCACAAGTGGATTCTTCTGTAGGAGGGAAAGTAGCAGTTGATTTACCAGAAGGTAAGAATTTAATAGGGGCATTTTATCATCCGAAATTAGTTTTAATTGATCCAACAACATTATTAACTCTTTCTGATCATTTTATTAGTGATGGAATGGGTGAGGTTATTAAATATGGATGTATAAAAGATGCTAAACTATTTGAACAATTGTTAAATTATCAAGATTTTAAAGATTTATATCAAGATATTGATCAGATTATTTATCGTTGTGTTGATTGTAAAAGAATTGTTGTAGAAAATGATTTATATGATTTTGGTGATCGTTTGATTTTAAATTTTGGACATACATTGGCACACGCTATTGAACAATATTATCATTATGAAAACTATAGTCATGGTCAAGCAGTAGGTATTGGTATGGTTCAATTAACACACATTAGTGAACAAACAGGTATGACAGTTCCAGGGACTGCTGATTTAATTGCTTCACTATTAGAAAAATATCATATTCCAACTGCTTGTGGTTTAAAGACAAAAGATTTATTACAAGCTATTTCTTTAGATAAAAAGAATATTCATTCTTCTTTGTCTTATGTCATCTTAAAAGAAATAGGGCAAACTATTATTTATAAGGGAAGTCATGACTTTGTGTTGAATAAAGAAGTGATTTAGGGGAAAAAAGAATGACGAAATTAAAAATAACTCCAAGAAAACTAAGAGGGACTATTCAAGTCCCTCCTTCTAAAAGTTTAGCACATCGTGCTATTCTTTGTGCATCATTAGCTAATGGAATAAGCCGTATTGATAATATTCAATACTCAAAAGATATAGATGCAACAATTAAAGCAATGGAATCATTAGGTACTCAAATAATGCGTTATCATGATTTTTTAATTATTGATGGAACTACTACTTTTAAGAAAAAGGATAGTTATATTGATTGTAAAGAATCAGGTTCAACATTACGTTTTTTAGTTCCTATTTCTATTGTAAAAGAAAATAAAGTACACTTTGTTGGTGAAGGTAACTTAGGAAAACGTCCTTTACATACTTTTTATGAAATATTTGATCGTCAAAATATAGATTATACATGCCAAGAGGGTGTGTTGGATTTACATATAGAGGGTCAACTAAAAGCCGATGTCTATCAAATACCAGGTAATATTTCATCACAGTTTATTACTGGATTGTTATATGCTTTACCTCTATTAGAACAAGATTCAGTGATTGAAATAACATCTCCTTTAGAATCAATTGGTTATATTGATTTAACACTTCAAATGTTAACCATGTTTGGTATTGAAATAGAACATGAAAATTATCAAAAATATTACATAAAAGCAAACCAATCATACCATGCTATGGACTATACAGTAGAAGCTGATTTTTCACAAGCTGCATTTTATTTAGTAGCTGGTGCGATCGGAAATGATGTAACTTTAACAAACTTAAATGTAAAATCATTACAAGGAGATAAGGAAACATTAGATATTTTAGAACGTATGAATGCTTCTATTAGCCACAATAAGGATGGCTTGAAGGTAACTGCAAAACAGTTACAAGCAACAACAATTGATGCGAGTCAATGTCCGGATGTTATTCCTGTTATTAGTTTGGCTTGTAGTCAAGCAAAAGGACATACTTCGATTATTAATGCCGGTAGACTGCGCATTAAGGAGTGTGACCGTATTGAAGCAACAAGAAGTCAGTTAAATATATTGGGAGCTAATATTGAAGAATTAGAGGAAGGGATGGAAATAGATGGAGTAACTCCACTACATGGTGGAAAGACAAGTACTTTTGATGACCATCGTATTGCCATGATGCTTGCAATAGCATGTACAATTAGTAATCAACCGATTATAATAGATAATATGGAATGTGTACAAAAGTCTTACCCTAATTTTTGGGAAGATTATCAATCACTAGGAGGAATTATTGATGAGTGCGACATGGAAGAATAATATTGAAATATCTATTTTTGGAGAAAGTCATGGAAAAGCAATTGGTGTTTTACTCGGTAATTTACCGAGTGGAATTATTCTAGATAAAGAATTTATTCATCAAGAAATGCAACGACGTGCACCAGGTAAAAATAAAATGTCTACAGCAAGAGTAGAAAAAGATGAAGTAGAGATTATGAGTGGTGTTCTAGAAGGTAAAACAACAGGAGCTCCTTTAATGGCAATGATTTATAACAATGATCAACACTCCAAAGATTACTCTGTTTTAAAAACACATATGCGACCAGGACATAGTGATTATCCTGCTTATATTAAATATCTTGGGTTTAATGATGTTCGTGGAGGAGGTCATTTTTCAGGGCGTATTAGTGCCCCAATTGTATTTGCCGGAGCAATTGCTAAACTTATTTTAAAACAAAAAGGAATTGAAATAGTTGGACATATGAGTGCAATAGAAAATATCCAAGATGATTTGTTTGAAACAACAATTACAAAACAAACAGTGCAATTGTTACAAGAACAAGTTTATCCTGTTCTAAACAAAGCAATCTATTCAAAAATGCAAGAAGCTATTGAAACAGCAAGAATGGATCAAGATTCAGTTGGAGGTAAAATAGAATGTGCTATTCTAGGAATACCAGCAGGAATTGGAGAACCTTTCTTTGATTCAATAGAAAGTCACTTAGCTAGTTTGATGTTTTCAGTACCAGCTGTAAAAGGAATTCATTTTGGAAATCGCCAAATTAGTCAGTTAAAAGGGAGTCAAGCAAATGATTGTTATGTTTATCAAGGGGAAAAAGTGACTTGTTTAACAAATAATAATGGTGGTATTACAGGTGGTATTAGTAATGGAATGCCAATTATATTTGAAGTTGCCCTAAAACCAACTCCTTCTATTTCAAAACAACAAAATACAATTAATGTAGAAACAAAAGAAAATACAACATTGGAAGTACATGGTCGTCATGATCCTTGTATCGTTCCTCGAGCAATCGTTGTCATTGAAGCAATGGCAGCAATAACGATGCTTGATTTTATGAGGTAATTATGAAAGATTTAGAAACTTGTCGTCAAGAAATAGACTCATTAGATAGCCAAATAGCAAGTCTTTTTGAACAGCGTATGGCTGTTTCAAAAGATGTAATTACTTATAAGTTAGCAAATAATTTACCTATCTTTCAACCAGAAAGAGAACAAATTGTTTTAGAAAAAAATAGTCAAAGAATAAAAGATCAAGACTTACAAAAATATGCATTAAGCTTTTTTCAAGATATGATGGATACATCAAAAGCATATCAAGCTAGCTTTATTCCTTTATCACAAGAAATAGAATTAACAAAACCAATGGAAACTACTTTAAAAGCAGGTTATCAAGGAGTACCAGGTTCTTTTTCTAATCAAGCATTACAACAATACTTTGGTAAGATAGAAAGTGTCTATTTTCCTAAATTTGAGGATGTTTATATTGCTTTAATGAATCAAACAATTGATTATGGTATTGTTCCTTTGGAAAATTCAAATACAGGTTCCATTAATGATAATTATGACTTATTACGCTTATATAACTGTTTTGTAGTGGGAGAGATTAGTATTCCTATCACACAACATTTATTAGCTAAAGAGGGAGCGAAAGTAGAAACTATTCGTGATGTATATTCACACCCTCAAGGTATTTTACAATCATCAAAATATTTAGATGAACATCCAAATATGGATTGCCATGATTTTACGAATACTGCAGCTGCAGCAAAATATGTTAGTGAACAAGATGATTTCTCCAAAGCAGCAATTGCATCATTGCAAGCTGCTAAAATATATGGTTTAAAAGTTATTCAAGAAAATATTCATACTCAAGAAAACAATCATACTCGTTTTATTGTTATTAGTAGGAATTTAGAAAAGAATAAAAAGGCAAATATTGTGAGTATTGTGTTTACTTTGGATCATAAAGTAGGAGCATTGTATAGTATTTTAAAAACAGTAAAAAATCATCATTTAAATCTAACTAGAATTGAATCAAGACCGATTGTAGATCAAGAATGGCAATATTATTTTTATATTGATTTTAATGGTAATTTAGAAGATAGAACAGTTCAAGTTGCATTACAACAAATGAGAAGTTATTGTTTAACATTAGATGTAATAGGAAATTATGAAGGATGAAAAATATTGTTTTTATTGGATTAATGGGATGTGGAAAAACAACAATAGCTTATGAACTATCTAAAAAACTATCATTAGAAATCATTGATTTGGATCATTATATAGAAACTAAATATCAGGAAACTATTCAAGATATGTTTTGTCAAGGAGAAGATTTATTTAGAAGTAGAGAAACAGAGTGTTGTCATGAAGTAAGTAAAAAAGAAGGCTGTATTATTTCTACAGGTGGAGGAGTTATTAAAAATAAAGAGAATATTGATGCACTAAAAGAGAATGGATATATTATTTATATAGATCGTCCTGTAGAAAATATTGTTTTAGATGTTACTACTGCATCGAGACCTTTATTGAAGAATGGTCCTCAAGCATTATATGATTTATATCATGAGCGTCATCATTTGTATCAAGATTATTGTGATTATCACTTTATAAATGATATTTCTTTACAAGAAGCGATAGAAAAACTAATGGAGCATATCAATAGAAATCTTTAGTCACCTAAGATATAATAGGTTTTGTCAAAGGGGGTATTGAATATGACATCAAATAATCAACAAGTAGATAACTTAGTTTCCATGTTAGATGGATATGCAGCAAATGGTGGACATCACTTAAATGTTAATGTTTTTACAAAAGAAACATTAATGGATGCTCAAGCTCACCCAGAAAATTATCCACAATTAACAGTACGTGTTTCAGGATACGCTGTTAACTTTGTAAAGTTAACAAAAGAACAACAAGATGACGTTATCTCTAGAACATTCCATAGTCAAATGTAATGTTAGCACCTTCGGGTGCTTTTTTTGTTTTTTATATTATGATAGAATGAAGAATGAGGTGACTTATGAAACTTAAATTAAATGAATTTGTACATGATGGACTCCCAGTATCTTGGCACCCTTACTATATTTTTGATATGATGGTGCATAAAAAACAAGTAGGAACACTCACTTTTCGAACTGGTAGTAATCAAGATAATTATTATGCTGGCCATATTGGTTATAGTGTAGAAAAGCAATATCAAGGAAATGGTTATGCCTATCAAGCATTGTTATGTTTAGAACCATGGATTTTAGAGCATGGTTTTCATGAAGTGATTATTACATGTGATCCTAATAATATTGCTTCTAAAAAAACAATTGAAAAAGTGGCTACTTTTTTAGAAACCAAAGAGATACCAAAACAGTATCGAAAAGACTTTTCGAAAGAAGAGAAAATAAAAGATATTTATTTATGGAAGCTATAGGAAACGTTCTTGCAAGAAGGAGCAACTTATAGTAGAATTATCTAGATAGAAACAAAGGAGAATTTCAATGGCAAAAAATATAAAAAATGATGCTATCACATCAATGGAAGATGATTTTGCACAGTGGTATACAGATGTATGTCGTAAAGCAGAATTAATGGATTATAGTAGTGTAAAAGGATTTATTATTTATCGTCCTTATGGATATGCAATGTGGGAACAAATTCAATCTTATATGGATAAATTATTCAAAGAAACAGGACATGAAAATGTATACATGCCAATGTTAATCCCTTCATCATTACTACAAAAAGAAGCGGATCACGTAGAAGGGTTTGCCCCTGAATGTGCGGTAGTTACCAAAGGTGGATTAGATACTTTAGAAGAAAATTTAGTGATTCGTCCAACATCGGAAACATTATTTTGTGAACATTATGCAAAGATAGTAAATTCATACCGTGATTTACCAAAGTTATATAATCAATGGTGTTCTGTGGTACGTTGGGAAAAAACAACAAGACCATTTTTACGTGGTTCGGAGTTTTTATGGCAAGAAGGACATACTATTCATGCTACAAAAGAAGAAGCCCAAGCAGAAACATTACAAATGTTAGATATTTATGAAAAAACATCAATAGAATTATTAGCTATTCCTATGATAACAGGAAGAAAAACAGACAAAGAGAAGTTTGCTGGTGCTAAAGAAACATATACGATTGAAGCTCTTATGCATGATGGAAAAGCACTTCAATCAGGAACTAGTCATTATTTTGGAGATGGTTTTGCGAAAGCTTTTGATATGAAATATTTATCAAAAGAAAATAAGTGGGAACATGTTTACCAAACATCATGGGGAGTATCAACAAGATTATTAGGAGCTATTATTATGGTTCATGGTGACAATAATGGATTAGTGTTACCACCTAGAGTAGCACCAACACAAGTAATAATTATCCCTATTCAACAACAAAAAGAGGGAGTATTAGATAAGGTTTATGAATTAGAAGCAAGCTTAAAAGCTGCTGGAATTCGTGTAAAAGTAGACGCTAGTGATAAATCTCCAGGATGGAAGTTTGCAGAAGCAGAGATGCGTGGAATTCCACTTCGTTTAGAAGTAGGTCCTAAGGATATTGAAAAATCTCAATGTATCCTAGCAAAACGTAATGATGGAGTGAAAGAAAGTTATCCTTTAGATGATGCTTTAAGTACGACAATCCATCAATTATTAGATACAATTCATGATGAAATGTATCTAAAAGCAAAAGAATTCCGTGATGAAAACATTCGTCAAGCAAAAACATATGATGAATTTAAAGATATCCTAAATAAAAAAGCAGGATATGTAAAATTAATGTGGTGTGGAGATGAAGCATGTGAAATGAAAATTAAAGATGATACAGGAGCAACTAGCCGTTGTATTAAAGAGGAAGAAGCATTTAGTGATGTATGTCCTATTTGTGGAAAACCGGCTCATCAAGTAGTTTATTTTGCAAGAGCATACTAAAGCAAAGAATATTTCTTTGCTTTTTTTTAGAAAGGAATCGATAAGATGCAATTAAGTAGAGAAGAAAGATATATTAAATTAACAGGGATGCCTAATACTCGTGATTTGGGTGGTTATGAAACACAGGGTGGAAGATATACTCGCAGTAATTGTTTTGTTCGTGCTTCGAGCATGGCTGGAGCAAAAGAAGAAGATATGGATATTTTAAGAAAAAAAGAAGTTGAAATCATTATTGATTTACGTAGTCCTAATGAACGTCATCATCAACCAAGTAAGGCTTATGATGAACCTTCTTTTCAAGTATATGAGATTCCATTATTACAAGATAAATTTGTTCATACATTACCAGAAGATATAAAAAACTTTCAAGATTTAAGTGGCTTTTATATTTATTTATTAGAAGCCAATAAAGAGAATATTCGTAAAATATTTGAAGTTTTCGTAAAGCATAGTTATCAAACTATTTTATTTCACTGCTCTGCAGGGAAAGATCGTAGTGGTGTTATTAGTGCTTTGTTATTAGATTTAGCAGGATGTTATGAATATGATATTGTTAAGGACTATAGTCAATCTTATGAAAATAATCAAAAGATGATGGAATCATTGGAACAAGTGATGGATTTAGAAGACAAAAAATTTCTAAGTTCTAACCCTAGATATATGATGAAGTTCTTAGGATATTTAAAAGAAAACTATGGTAGTGCAAAAGGATATTTATTGAGTTGTGGCATAAAAGAAGAAGATATTGAAATTATTATTGAAAATTTTACAATTTAAGAAGTAATTCCCCAATTTATCTCGTATACAAGATTAGGAGGGGAATTTTTATGACAAAAATCAAAGCACTCACATTTCGTGAAAAACAATTAGTATTAGAAAAAATATTTAGCCAGTATCGAAGAGCAAAGATAAAATTGCATTGTTTAAATCAAACATCTTTTTATCCTGCAATTCATTATGATTTAGTTCGTGAAAAAGGAAATCATTATAGTGTTAGTATGATGGATAAATTAAATGAACATATTGATAATAAAGATGAATTAGAAAGTATTATTATTACTTTTGAATGCATTGTAAGTACTTTATCAACAGAAACAAAAAGAATCATTATGAATGAGTTTGTAGAACCATTAGATGAGGGTTGGTGGTATGAGTATTATTCTAAATCTACTTATTATCGAGTGAAGTCTAGAGCAATGGAAGAAGCTTTGTTCTATTTGAATATCTAAACCACACTATGATAATAGGAATTGTTTGAAAAAAGGATAATTTTATTGCAAATAAGGAGTTGTTTCGCTATAATAAGCCTGTTGTTTTATAGGAGGAAGATTATGTTAGAAAAAATGTTTAAATTGTCTCAAAAAGGGACGAATGTAAAAACGGAAGTTTTTGCAGGTGTTACTACTTTCTTGGCGATGGCTTATGTATTAGCGGTTAACCCTGCTATGCTTAGTGAAACTGGATTGTCATTTGAAGGTGTTTTCTTGGCGACAGCATTATCAGCCTGTGTTGGAACAATGATTATGGGATTGTTAGCAAACTATCCAGTAGCATTAGCTCCAGGAATGGGTGTAAATGCATTATTTACATATACGATTGTATTCCAAATGGGATTCTCTCCAGCTGCTGCCTTAGCTGCTGTAGTAGTATCTGGTGCTATTTTCTTAGTAATTTCAGTTACGGGAATTCGTAAAGCAGTTATTAATGCAATTCCTGCTCAATTAAAATTAGCAATTGGTGCTGGTATTGGGTTCTTTATTGCTTTTATCGGTTTAAAGAATGCTGGAATTATTGTCTCTGATGCATCTACATTTGTTGCATTAGGAGATTTAACGGATCCTGTAGTATTACTTTCTGTTTTTGGTATCTTGGTAACTTTAGCTTTATTAGCAAAGAAAGTTCCAGCTGCCGTATTTTATGGTTTAGTAGTTACTGCAATAACTGGAATTATTGCTGGGTTATGTGGTGTAGCTGGGATGCCAACTGCTCCAACAGCGATTATTTCTACTGAATTAGACTTTAGTTTATTTGGTTTATTTGTAGAAGGATTTGGTGAGTTATTCGCGAATCCACAATGCATTGTAGCTTTATTCTCATTATTATTCGTAGACTTCTTTGATACTGCTGGGACATTAATTTCAGTAGCAAATAGAGCAAAGTTAGTAGATGAAAATGGAGAATTAGAAAATATTGAAAAAGCACTAATTGCAGATTCTGCGGGGACTATTTTTGGAGGATTCATTGGAACTTCCACTGTAACATCTTATGTAGAATCAACGGCTGGTGTAGAAGTTGGTGGTAGAACAGGATTAACTGCTTGTACTACAGCGCTTTTATTCTTATTATCTATCTTCTTTTCACCTTTATTATCAATTGTAACAAGTGCAATCACAGCTCCTGCATTAGTAGTAGTAGGTGTATTGATGGCTCAACAATTAGGTGGTATTGATTGGGAAGATTTCGTATTTGCTGCATCTGGATTTGTTACTATCATTATGATGATTTTAACTTATTCTATTTCTGATGGGATTGCTTTTGGATTTATCGTTTATGGTTTATCAATGGCAGTAACTGGAAAAACAAAACAAGTAAGTCCAATTGTTTGGGCATTAATTGCTATTTTCGTTGCATATTTTGCAATTATTTAATAGCAAAAAGGGTTTCTTTTAATAGAAACCCTTTTTAATTTAAAATAACAATAGTGATATTTAAGAATAGTGCAAAAGTGATCCAAAAAAGATAAGGTAGAAGTAAATAACCAGAAGTATGATCTATTTGGAAGAATAAGATTATTGTTCCTATTACTAAAATAATTAAAAGCAAAAGCCACAAAGCAGAAAAAGTAAAGAATTGATATTGAAAAAAGAAAAAAGGCCAAATTAAATTAATAAACAGTTGTATAAAATAGATAACTTGAGCTATTGTTGTTTCACTCTTTTTATAAATCCGATAACTGCTATAGCCCATCATAAGATATAATACAGTCCATACAATAGGAAAAACAAAACTACTAGGGGCAAAGCTAGGAAGAACTAGATTTGTATACAAGGATGTATCCACAAATATCGAAATCAGCCAGCTTGTTAATAAAGGAAAAAATAGTAAAAATATAGAAAATATCATTTTATCACCTTATTAGATTATAGCTAATAAATAATAAAATATGCAAAAAAGATATCAAATAAATGATATCTTTACATATATTTTTTCAAAAAAGAATGGATTACTTTAAAATAACTATCATCTAATAGAGCTAAAGCGTGTCCTGCATCAGGAACTACTAATAGTTCTTTTTTGGCACTACATGCTTCATAATTATGGTAAACCATTTCAAAAGGAACATAGGTATCCTTTGTTCCATGTATAAATAATGTAGGTGTTTTTGATTTTTTAAGCTGATCAACACTGCTTGCTTTAAAAATATCATATCCTAGTTTTCTTTTACACAAAGCTTGGAAACCAACTAATAGAGCTTTAAAATCAGAACCATATTTCTTTTTCATTTGACTTAATAATATTTCACCAACACTTGTAAAACCACAATCCTCAATCGCACATACAACATTCTCTGGTAAATTATTACCAGTAGTATTCATAACAGTAGCAGCCCCCATACTAACACCATATAAGGCTATTTTAGCATCGCTATGAATATCTTGAATATATTGAATCCAATCCATTAAATCATTTTGTTCTAACCACCCCATACCAATATACTTACCATCACTATTACCATGACTTCTTTGATCAAACACCAATATGTTATATCCTTGTTCAAAAAAGTTTTGGGCACTAATATACATACTTACTTTTGTAGACTTATATCCATGTGCTAAAATAATCCATTTCTGACACTCTTTATGGACAATAATATCCCCTTTTAAAGTAAGTCCATCAAAAGTCTTTAATTCCACTGCTTTTTTAGGTGCTTTTTTAAACCAAATAGATGCATCAATTGTTGGTTGAGTTAAACAACTAGTATCGGTATCATGAACAGATACTGATTTTTTGTGTCCTACTAAAGTAGCATTAAATAATTTAGTGTTGGCCCAATAATAACCAGCACTAGCACTAACACTCGTTGCAAGACCTAATGTAATTAATGTTGATTTTTTCATTTTCTACCTCCGTTAGCTAGAATTAAAATAATTGCTCACTTCTATTCTAGTCAATTAGAAGTAGAAAAACAACTATTTTATTGGTATAATATAATAAAGATAGGCTTAATAAAGGAGACGTTTATGAAAAAGAGAATCATTACAATTGCTCGTGAATATGGATCTGGTGGGCGAGGGATTGCACAAAAATTAGCAGAGGAATTGGGTTTAGTATATTATGATAACGAAGTGATTCATTTAGCAGCATTGGAATTAGGGGTTGATGTTTCTGTAGTTATGGAAGTGGCAGAGACTAAAAGTTCACCATTTATGTACAATACCGGATCTTTTCATATGGATTTACCAATGAATGATAAGGTTTATGGTGCTCAAGCAAAGATTATTCGTCATCTAGCAAAATACGATCAGTGTATTATTGTAAATCAATGTGCGGATGCTTTTTTACAGGGCAGAGAGGATGTTATTCGTGTCTTTATACATGCTCCTTTAGAATCTCGTATTCAGCGAGTCCAAGAAGAATACGGAGAAGATCAAGAAGATATTAAAAAATACATTCAAAAAAAGGACAAGCAACGTGCTAGCTATTATAATTATTATACAGAACAAAGATGGGGTAATGTAAGTAGTTATGATATTACATTAAATAGCGATATGGGATTTGATAATGTAATCAAAGCCATTCGTGGAATTTTTGATAACAAAGACTAGAAATAGTCTTTTTCACTACTCATAAATGAGCGGTGAAATAAATAATAACTCATTAAAGAGTGCTTTCTCTAAAATCGCAGATAAATAATTATAATAAGAGTGATGAAGGAGGAGGTATACATGATTGGAGAAAGAATTCAATTTTTACGTAACGAACATAACCTAAAACAAGAAGAATTAGCGAAGATATTAAAAATAGGGCATAGTACTTTGGCAGCATATGAACAAAACAAGAGAAAGCCTAAAGTGGAAACAATTATTTTAATAGCAAAATATTTTAATGTTTCTACTGATTTTATTTTAGAGTTAACAAATAAACCAGATCAACAATATAACCAAGGCAAAACTTTGGTAGATAATAAACACTTTGTATCCATACCAGACTCTTTGTGGGATGTAGAAGTAGCAATTGATGAATTTGAGTTATTAAAGGAGTTTATCGTTTATAAATACAATAAATAAGATATATCGCATTGCAATATGTGATGATGACCAACAATTTTTAGAAAAACTTCAGCAACACTTCAAACCTTATTTACATAAAATAGAACTCACATCTTATCAAGATCCTAATGAATTATTAGAAAATATAAAACATTATCATGCAATACTAATAGATTATGAAATGAAAACGATGACAGCTTTTGATCTATTAGAAAAAATTAGAAAAGAAAACATTTTAAAAGTTATCATTAGCTCTCATAATGAATATATTTATCAAAGCTTTGCATATCATATTTTCTGGTATATCCAAAAACAACAGTTATCAAAATACTTTCCTATTATGATGGAAAAGTTAATAGAACAGATGGAACAAAATAACCAAAGGATAATATTAAATGAGGGCAGTGTTCATATTAATATTCCTAAAGAGGAAATAAGATATATAGAAAAACAAAAGAATTATCTTTATATTCACGCAAATCAAACATATAAAATTAGATATTCATTTAAAGACTTTGTTGTTCAATTTTATGACGATGATTTTGTAATACCAATATATGGAACAATGGTTCACATCCAAAATATAAGGTATGTACATAGTGGTAGAAAGCATCTTATATTATGGGACGATACAACATTACCAATTAGCTATACCCATAAAAACAATCTCTTACAAAGAACAAATGCATATAAAATGAAAAGACCAAACAGTTAGTTTGGTCTTTTAAAAGAAAGAGTGATTTTTTATTTGTTATTTAATTTGGCAGGCATTTCTGGTTCATATAACCAGAAGAATGTTCCAATATTGCTTGCTGAAAGTGCAATAGCACAGATACCTAAACATAATAATGATTTAAATTGTTTTTTCATGTGATAATCTCCTTAATATAATTAATAATATAGTTATTAGTACTGCTAAAAACATACAAAAACTAATAGTAGAATTTAAGCAATACACGATGTAAAAAGCAATGAACATGATACCGTGGATAAATAAGTTCTTTTCATAAGAAACTAAGTAATTAATTACTAATAACACTGCAAAAACATAATATATATATCTAGGCGCAGCTACTGTATGTATCATCGTTGTTGTTAAAAACATGAGAATATTAGAACATATAGTACATTGTAAAAATGTTTTGCAGTGATAGCTTTTATGTGCTTTACGAAAAGGGACAAAAATAATATTAAATAAAACAAATTCATAAAACAACCCACATGTAATAGAGACTAGTATTGCTAATGCAGTGTTAATGGTTGTTGTTATTATTGCTTCGATACCATATCTTAATATTTGAATGTCCTCTAAGTCATCGCTTACTGTAATTTTATGTGCTAACTTATTTGATAATCCAATAATGTTCATATAAATCTCCTTCTTTCTACGAAATCATACTAAAATAGTGTGGAATTGTAAACAATGTGGTAAAATTATAACAATAGAGGTAAAATATGGAGGTTTTTGATGGATATAGTCATTTTATTAGTTTTTGCTTTTGGAGAAATGTTTTTATGTTTGTTGTTATGTGATGTATTTTTGAAGTATAAAGATACAAAGTTAGGGACAAAGATTATTTTGTCTGTTGTTTATGGTGTAATGATGCACTATGTGGGTGTGGTTGATAATAATGGTATTTTTTCATTTGTAATCTTTTTGTTTTGTTTATTTGTTTATGGTTATTTATCAACGGGGACAAATTTTAGAAAAATAATAATGACAGTATTTTTGGTTGCAGTGAATTTAATGGTTATTAATGCATTATTTTTGGTATTAGCGTTTTTAAGTGCGGAATCAACTACTAGTTTGTTGAATGGTACAGAATCAGAGGTGCTAAATTTTTATACATTGTTAAGTAAAGCAGCTTTATATTTTGAATATTTATGTTTGAAACAAAGAAATTCAAATCAAGTCTATTTTGATCAAATAGTATGGAAATGGGTTGCTTGTATTAGTGTTACTTCTTTAGTTATTTGTCATATTTGTTTTTATGAATATATTCAAAATAATATGAATTTATTTTCTACTTTCTCAGTTTTTATAGGAGCAATTGTGACAAATATATTAGTTTATGTTTTATGTATGGAGTTATCGAATAGTGCTAGGGAAGGAGTAAGAAAACAAATATTGATTGAAGCAATTCGTTATGAACAACAATCACAAATAGAAATGGAGAGTTTAGTTGATAAGATGTCAAAGATAAGCCATGATTTTGATAAACATATTTTGGTTATTGAAGATATGATTGATAAAAATGATACATGTTTGGCAAAAGAATATTTGAATAAAATAAAGCTATCTTCTAGACAAGTGGTTTTTAATACCAATAGTAGTGTTTTAAATTATATGTTAAGCAATAAAGTGAGTTATGCTAAAAACTTAGGAATTGATGTTCATTATATGGTGTTTGGTCATGAGGTTAGTTATATAGATGATGTTGATATGACAGGGTTGGTAGGTAATTTGTTAGATAATGCGATTGAAGCAGCAGGGCAGTCTAAAGAAAAACAAATTGAATTACGATTTGATTTTCAAGATGAACATGTTTCTACATTTTTAGTGAAAAATAGTTTAAATCATGAAATAAAGAAGAATGGTAAAAATCTTGTTACTACCAAAGCTGATAAACAGGGTCATGGGATAGGGATGAGCGTTATTCAAGAAATAGTAGAAAAATATCAGGGACAAGATTATTATCAAATAGAAGAGAATCAGTTTTCTCATTTGTGCATATTGTTAGATAATGAAAAGATAGCTTAGTTTTTTGTAGTTTGTTTTCTGGTTTTGGAAAAAAACTTTTTTTATTTGGGAATGGTGTATAGTTTGGTAAGGGAGAGTGAGATCATGGATAAAAAAACAAATAAAGTATTAGATATAAAATATATTGCTATCCAAATATTTTATTTAATGAATTATTGTGCAATGTTGGGATATGCTTCGGTTTATTTATTAGAATTAGGGTTTAGTAATGGACAAATAGGGATTAGTTTAGCAATGTCTAGTGTGGTTAGTGTTATTTGTCAGCCAATTATTGCGTCTTTTGTAGATAAACATAGAGAGGTTTCTTTAAATACTGTTATTAAAATAGCTTTAACATTAGTTGTAATAGCTTCTGCTATTTTATATTTCTTATCTTTGGATAAAATAGTATTAATTGTATTACATGCTTTTGTTTTAGTGATATTACTGACATTACAACCACTTATTAATTCCATTGCTTTTGGTTTTGAAAAACAAGGCTATGTATTGAATTTTGGTCTTGCTAGAGGGATGGGATCAGTGGCTTATGCTTTCACTTCTTTGGGATTAGGTATTTTATTAGAATCAGTATCAGCAACTATTTTGCCATTATGTTATATGGTGATAAGTATGATCTTGTTTATGTTTATTCATACTTTTGCCCTAAAACAAGAAAATATAGTAGAAAAAGAAGTAGTAAGTCAATTAAGTTTGTTAGGTTTTGTAAAAAAATACAAACGAGTAATGATTGTATTAGCAGGAGTAGTATTTGTTTATTTAGATCATGCTATTATTAACAACTTTTTTATCCAAATTGTAACAAATGTTGGTGGTACAAGTTCTAGTATGGGGAAAGCAATCTTTTTAGCGGCAATGTTAGAATTACCGACAATGACTTTCTTTACCTTGTTTTTAAAGAAAATAAAATGTAGCAATCTATTTAAAATAGCAGTAATATTCTTTTCTATAAAGCATGTGATTACTTACTTAGCATCAAGTATGTTTGTTATTTATATAGCCCAAGCTACACAAATAGCAGGGTATGCATTGTTTATACCGGCTTCTGTTTATTATATGAATGAAGTAGTTGAAAATAGTGATTTAACGAAAGGACAAGCGATGTTAACAGGGGCAATTACGTTAAGTAATGTGTTTGCTAGTTTAATTGGAGGAATCTTGTTAGATGCGTATGGAGTAAGTACTGTTTTATTAATAGGAGCTGTTGGTTCGATTATAGGAACAGTTATTGTATGTATGGGTTTAGTCAGCATCAAGTAATTGGTGCTTTTTTAATGGGCGCTTTTTTGTTATAATGCTATGAGGAGGAATTTTATATGCTAGACTTTCGTATTGATACATTTATTGCTGTGTGCAAACATATGAATTTCACTCATGCCGCACAAGAGTTGAATATAACTCAACCAGCTGTATCACAACATATTAAATATTTACAAGAAGTGTATGGGGTGGATTTGTTTGAACATCATGGAAAAAAGATATTTCTTACTAAATCAGGATCCTATTTATTGAGTATTGTTACAACAATGAAACATGATGATTTATTTTTACGTGAAAAAATAAAAGAAAAAGAAATACAAAGAATGTCATTTGGAACTACTTTAACAGTAGGCCAATATTTATTAACAGATAAAATGATTCGTTTTGTAAAACAACATGAAGATGTTACTTTATCGATGCAAGTATTTAATACAGCAATCTTGTTAGAAAAGATAGATAGTGGTCAAATTGACTTTGCCATGATTGAAGGAAACTTTAATAAACAAGAATATGATTATTTAGTTTACAATCAGCAACCTTTTGTAGCTGTTTGTAGTAAAGAATTCCCATTATTATATGATGAATACACAATAGAACAATTGTTTCAAGAAAGAGTTATTTTAAGAGAAGCGGGATCAGGGAATAGAGATATTTTAGAACGTTATCTAAAAGAACGTAATTATACATTAGATGAATTTGAAAATCATATCGAAATTAATAATATTCAAGCTATTATTCGTTTTGTTCAGTCTAATTGTGGAATTTCTTTTGTTTATCGTAAAACCATAGAAAAAGAATTAAAATCAAAAACAATCAAGGAAATACCTATCAAGGATTTCCCAATAGAACATAATATTTCGTTAGTTTGGCGTAAAAACAGTGTTTTTGCACCAACATATCAAACTATATTTAAGGAGTTAAAAAAAGATGATTAACCAATATATTGAAAACTTACAATACAAAGAAGCATTAGAATTATTAGAAAACATGGAAGATGAACAAACTAGGTATTATCGATTAGTTTGTTTGTATGGTTTACAAGATTATCAACAAGCTAAAAAAGAAGCGATGCAAGCTAAGATGTTAGCACAAGATACTTATTATGATGTTGTTGCAATGCAGTTAAGTATTTTAAAAGAATTAGAAGAATTTGAAGATGCAATTAATATTGTAGTAGAAGAATTATCAATGCCTTATATCCCATATCAATATGAGACAACATTTGATACAGCATATGATGAACTATTACTAGCAAAACAAGAAATGAATCAAGATAATCTAACAAATGCAACGATCTTTGATCTAGATGATATTGAATCTATTTTATCAAAAGAACAAACTAATGAAGATTTGCTTTATTTAGCTATCGAACAAATGCAAAAATTAAACATTAGAAGACTCATACCAAGCATCCGTTCTTTTTTACAAAAGAATAGTAATACTGCTTTTGCAAAGAGTTTATTAATAGAACTAATGATAGAACAAGATATTGATGAAGAATTTATTGTATTAAAAGATGGAGCAGAGTATGACATTAACCCTAGTTTTGCACCAATGGTTTTACAACAAGATTTTGTATCGTCTGTTTTAGAATTATTATCTAGTCATGTTGAAGATGATAATCCATCTTTATATATGATGTGCGAGCAATTCGCTAACTATTATTTTTATACCATGTATCCAAAATACATAGATGATCTAGAAGTATCCCTTATTGCTGGTGCTATTCACTATTATCTATGTATGTTACAGTATATGGAAGTAGATTTAGCAGATATTGAAGCGTCTTATCATGTGGAAGGACAAGAAATATTGGATATGCTAGACTCATTTAAGAAGATTGAATTCTAAAACTATATATAAATTGGTGGGATTAAACAAAAATCCCACTTAATTCATATTAAATTCAAAAAAGTATGTAAAAATGATATTTTTTTTATTAAACCTATTGACATTGTATGGAATATCTCTATAATAAAGGGTGTAAAGTATATCAACCAAAGGTAAAACTATCGTGAGATAGTGACACAAAGCTATAGGGACTCTGTGGGGGAGTCAGCCAGTTACAATCCATATCATAAATGATTTGATATAGATTTTTTTAACTAATAAAATAGGTAAAGCCATCGCAAGGTGGTGACACAAAGCTATAGGGACTCGGGGGAGTCAGCCAGTTGCAAACGAGAATGATATTATTCTAGGTTTGCATTTTTTATTTTGAAAATCAAATTAAACCGGAGGTGAAGGGCCATGAAAAATTATACTAGAAAATCACATAAATATACGGATGCAACAAGAGTGTTATTACTTTGTATGTTAATAGCCCTGGGATCTGTTATCGGTAATAATAAGATGTATGCAGATGAATTAAATGGAACTGCATCAATGGATATTACTCTTCTTGAAATAGAGGGTATTACGTTTGATGTAGATATTGAATTAGTTTTCCTTATTGGTGACAATTATTATTGGGGTGCTCAAGAACAAGTTAATGCGGTTGAGGTATATGTAAATGGTGAAATAGTTGAACAATCATTTGTAGCTGGTCAATACGATGATACATTTGAAAGTGCTGGTTATAAATTATCATTAACAGATGTAGCAGCTGGGGCCCTTATCGAGGTTAGAAATGTTAGTGTAGAATTACTCGATGATTGGGATGGTTCAATTATTGATGGGGCTAAAACAGCCGTCACAGTAACAAGCAGTGATGAAAACTTCCCACTTGATATTACAAATGATGGTGTCGGAGAATTCTCATCAACTGAAGCATTAAATTTTGATGTCACTTTAGAAATAACAAATAGGCTGGAAACAGAAACAGACCAAGATACAAATTATACATCGGATACTTTCTTAACAACTGGTGGAAGTTACGATTTAGAATACTTATTATCACATTATAATGTGATTTCTAGAAACGATATAGTGGCTACTCATATTGTTGGACCTATTATTGCTGGAGCTTCAGTATATTACCATTCAGATGATGAAATAGGTTCGGATACGGTAACACCAACAGCAAGTATATCAGTTTCGGATTATGCAAAAGGAATTTCAAGTTTTATTGGTGATTTACTACCCCTAGATGCAGGGTGGGAAGTAACTTCTACCGCTTTATTAACTTATGGTTTCGAAAATACAGATGCTGGATTTGTTCTTCCTGCTTTCTATACTACTCTTAGCGATGTGTTTATTAGCTTAGGTGAGGAAACATGGACTCAGTGGTATGTTACAAAAGATGATGTAACTTTCAAATCTCCAAACTATTCTGCTCAAGGAGATATTTATCAAAATGATTATTATGTAGATTTTAGTGAGATGTATGGTTCTATTTTAGCACAAGGTGAGGATTTAGTGGATGAAGGGTCTATTGAAGGGCAACAAACAACTGTTGTTCAAGTTACGCCAGCTGATTATGTAGATGGAGTATTAACAATAGATGCAGAAAAAAGTTATACAATTTTAGATGCTACTGGATTAGATACAATTCGTATTAATTATCCTGAAGATTACGATGATGAGACTAATAATTATTTGGATGCAACAACAGTAAGTTTTGCAGGTGATAATTTAAGCAAGATTACATTAGATGATGGTGAAACATATTCTATTTTCCCAGTTATCGAACTTTATTTAAATGGAGAAAAGATTGTAAATAGTTATGGTAGTGGGGGTAAAGGTGTTGAATATGGAGAACAAGGAAATCAAATTGTCTTCAATTTACCTTATGTTACTGGAAGTATGGTTCTAGGTGATCAAAATGATGATATTCAAGGACATATCATTGCTCCTAATGTTGATTTATATCGTTATGCTTTTACAGGTACAACGATAACAGGATGGGGTGGAGGAAATATTAATGGTTGTGTAATCGTTAATGACTTCCATAGTGGAGAAACAGAATTACATATGTTCCCATATACTGGAACTGAAATGCAAATGATTGAAGTTATTATTGAAGGTGATAAAACATTTATTGATGGTGACTTATCAGATATGAGTTTTGATTTTATATTAGAATTAGTAGACGAAAGTCAAGAAAGTGATTTTACAGCTGGGATTTTCCCATTAACAGCTACAACGGATGCACAAGGGAACTTTGTGTTTGATGATATAGAATTCTCAAAAACAGGTACATATGAGTTTATGATTAGTGAAGTAATACCAGATAGTACTGGTAGTGTTATCTATGACCAAAGTGTTTATATGGTTACTGTAGATATTACAATTACAAATAGTCAGTATGTATCGAATGTAACTATTAGTAAAGTAGTAAATAGTGAAGGAGAACAAGTTAGTGAAAGTGTTGATACTATCTATTTTGAAAACAGTATAGATCAACCAAGTTATGAAGACTTTGTTTTACCTAACACAGGAGGTTTTGGGGCTTTGCATTATTATGTTTTAGGAATTATGGTTATAGGTTTATCAATCATTCTTAAAAAAGAGGAAAGAGGAGGAAATTAGAATGAAAAAATTATTAAAAGTATTGCTTGTAGCATTTGTTTTTCTAACAAGTATGACAGCAACAGGTGTTTCGACATTTGCAACGACAAGTGGAGATATCGTAGTAACAAATGATCCTGCAGAAACATCAATTACGATTGTAGGGAAAGATTTTGCAGCTTATCGTATTTTCGATATTACTGTAGGTACAAATGATGATGGAGATACAGTAATTACTAGCTGGGATTTCAATGGTGATTTTGGAGATTTCTTCACAGGCACTATGATTGGTGAAGATGCTAATGAATATGTATTCACAGATTTAGATGACGATGCTAAAGTTGGTCGTGCTCTTGAATTAGTAAATACTTATGCAGATAACATGACAGCATTTTATGAATTAATGACTGCATTTATTGATGCAAATGGGATAACTGCAGATTATACATTAACTGGAGCAAAAGCAGGTAACTTAGATACTGAAGAAGCAGTTGCTAGTGACGTAGAATTAGGTTATTATATTGTTGTAGATACTACTGCTGAACCAGGTGTAGATGGAATTGTTGTTGCAGGTATGATGGATACTGTAACTGGTGATTTAGATATCGCAATTAAATCATTCGCACCAACTGTTTCTAAACAAATTAAAGACAATGATGATGATTCTTGGCAAGATGTTGCTGATAACCAAATCGGAGATGATGTAGAGTTCTTATTAACAGGTACTTTACCTTCATTAAATAACTTAGAAGCTTATTCTAGCTACTACTATGCAATGACAGATACATTAAGTGAAGGATTAAGTTATAATGATGGAACTATCGTTATTTATACAGATTATACAGCGGGAACAGTTTTAGATTCAGAATATTATAGTTTATCAGTAAATGAAGAAAATGATGGATTTACTGTTGAATTCAATGTAGAAGATATCGTAACAGATACTTCAGCTTCTCATGTATATGTTTACTATACAGCTGAATTAACAACAAAAGCAGCTTTAGATTTTGATAAAAATACAAATACTGTAGTATTAGATTTCAGTAATAATCCTTATGATTCAAGTGATAAAGGACAAAGTGAAGATGAAGTTTATGATTATACATTTAGTTTAGATGTTTTCAAAACTACTGCAGATGGAGAAACAGCATTAGCTGATGCTACATTCGCATTATTTGAAGGTGATGTTCAAATTAACTTAATTTTAATAGATGAAGAAACTAACACATATGCTATTTACGATGGTGAAGCTGCTGATTTAGAAAACGGTGGACAAATCGTTACTGATGAAACTGGTTTATTTACTATTGTTGGTTTAGATGATGTTAAAACTTATACAATTAAAGAAACTGCTGCTCCTGAAGGATATAATGCAATTGATCCAATTGAATTTGTGATTAGTGCAACATATAATGAAACAACAGGTGCTTTAGAAACATTAGTAACTGACAGTGCTTATATTAGTGAAACAGATTTAGCAATTACTATTAGAAATACTACAAACTCTTTATTACCTTCAACAGGTGGTATGGGTACAGTGATTTTCTATGGTGCAGGTGCAGTGATTATGGTTGGTGCAGTTGTATTATTCTTAAAAAGCCGTAAAGAAGAAGAAAAAAATTAATTAAAAGAATATAAAACATATTAGGGAACATGAGGGAGAGTCCAATGAAGAAGAAGAGTTCGACAATTGCATTTGCTTTGTTATTCATTGTTGGTCTTTCCATCATGCTATACCCTAGCTTTTCAAATTTTTACAACAGTTTATATTGTTCACAAGCAATAACTGCTTACCAAGAAGTAATCGAATATCAAATTGAAAACGCAGAAGAACTTTTTGAAGAAGCAAGAGAGTACAATTCAAAGATAGTGGAAGGCGCTAGTCAGTTTATTAGTGGAGAACCTTACAATATCGATTATATAAATGCATTTGATATTTACAATGGTATGATAGGATATTTAGAAATTGATGAAATTGATGTTTCACTACCTATTTATCATGGAACAGCGGAATCAGAATTATCAAGAGGTGTTGGTCATTTAGAGGGATCATCTTTGCCTACTGGTGATATTGGTACGCATACTGTATTAAGTGGACATACGGGATTACCGTCTGCTGATTTATTAACAGATTTAGATGAATTAGAAATTGGTGATACGTTTACATTACTGATTTTAGATGAAGTATTTACTTATGAAATAGTAGAAATAAATGTTGTATTACCTTCTGATACCTCGTATCTAGGAGTACAAGCTGATAGGGATTTAGTAACATTGATTACTTGTACACCTTATGGTGTAAATTCACATCGTTTATTAGTTATGGGAGAACGTATTGAAACTCCTGAAGAATATTATACAGAACATGTTAGTAATAATACTTTTGTATTATTCCAATTAGTGATTTTTATTGTTGTAATCTTGTTTATTTTGTTAATAGTGGTTATAATAAAGAAGAAAAAGAGAAGTAAAAAACAAAGAGAATTTATTCAAGAAGAAGGGAGCTTAAATGATGAAATATCTACGTAAAGCATTTGTAGCAGTTGCTTGTTTATTAGTATGTTTAATAAGTGTGGTAAATGTTGAGGCAATGGGTTTAATTGATACTTCAGCCCAAGGATCGATTACAATTAAATATAGTTATGATGATATTGAATTAAGTGGTATTACTTGTAAAGTTACCCAAGTAGCTACAATCTCATCTTATGGTGAATACTCTGCAACAGAGAAGTTTGATGGTTTGCCTATGGCAGATGATTATTCTTCGAATGAAGAATGGAGCGACTATAAAGATACGTTAGGTGTCTTAATGAACGCTAATTTAATTGAATCTGACTATACTGTAGTAACCAATGAGTATGGATATGTTACGCTTAGTGGTTTGGCTACTGGATTATATATTATTGAATTTGAAGATTTAACGATTTTAAGTGAAGATGGATTGGTGGAAACAACTTATAGTAGCGATACTGTTTTAGTTTCTGTACCAACTTATGATGTTGTTACTGGTGAATATAGTTATGAACAAACTACAGCACCAAAAGTAGTGATGACAGAAAATGAAGTAGAAGTTTATGAAGAACCAGAATTGATTTCTGTTTCTGTTAATAAGATTTGGGAAAATGATAATTTATTTAATATTCGACCTACTACAGTAGAAGTTACTTTATATTGTGATGGTCAAGTGTATGATGTTATTAATCTAACAATTGAAGATGCTTGGACATATACTTGGGAAGATTTAGATCCTGAATGTGTATGGGCAGTATTAGAGACTAGTGTGCATGTTGGATATGAAGTGGGTTATGAAGTTGTAGGAAACATTCATATTATTAAAAACAGTTTCAAATATGATGATGTATTATCTTATGAAGAAGATTTTCCAATTATTGATGATGTATTGAGTTTTGAAGAAGAAATTCCTCAAACTGGGGTTGTGCTTTGGCCAATGCAAGCTTTAGCAGCGGTTGGCGTATTCTTAATAAGTGCGGGACTTATCATAGAAAAACGTGGGAATCATGAAAAAAAGCGCTAAATTATTAATTGTTTCTGGTGCTATTTGTATTTGTGGTGCTATTGGTTTATTTGCAAAAATGCAAATAGAAAATGCTGCAACAAGTAGTGAAAATTCAGCAGTTACGGATGACTTTAATGCTTATCTGACAACGCTAGATGGAACAGAAATAAAAGAAGTAGATACGACACAAAACAATGAAAGTGTTTATATTGATGGTGATTTATATTTAGGAATCATTATAATAGAGTCAGTAGGTATTGAATTACCTGTAAACTATGAATGGACAGATGCAAAATTGAGTTCTTCACCTTGTTATTATGATGGATTGCTTTATGAAGATACTCTTATTATTGGTGGACACAATAGTTCTATTCATTTTGGACCACTTCATCAAGTGGAATTAGGTGATATTGTTGAATTTATTGATCCTTCTGGCACAGTACATACATATACAGTTACTGAAAGTTATGTTATTGCTGAAACAGAAGTAGAAGAATTGAAAGATATTGGTGATAGTGATTTAACACTATTCACTTGTTATAGTGATAATAGTTATAGAAGGGTTATTCGTTGTGAACGAATAAGCTAAGAATACTATTTTAATGCAAAAGAGCTTCTCCTCTAATTTAAACAAAAAACAAGTCGGCTAACTTGTTTTTTGTTTATAGAGGTTTTTTAAAATTAAGTAGTGTGTTTAAGTTGATTATATTGATTTAATCAACTATAATTTACTTATATGTTTGTACATACAATCTTGGGGAGGAGTGGTATGAATGAAGAAGATACTATTTATTTTTGTAATTTGTTTTGCAATTATTTTTTCGAATTTTACTGATATTGAAGCTGCTCCTATTCAAACGATAAAAATAGGATATGTTTTAGAGTCAGACTATGAATACACTTATAATTATAGTAGCTATTATCGTTTGATAGTTGATTATTTTGGAGATATATATGATGTTTGTGGTAAAGAGTTTGAGTTTGTAGCAATTGATAAAAGTGATTTATTTACAAGTTTAGTAGAAGATGAAGTTGATATTGTAGCATTGTCTATTAAACCAGAATTTGTTAATGAGTATACTGAGGTTGAAGATAGTTATGTAGAGTCTAAATATATGCTATCTTATGATTCGATAACAAATATTGATTTAGGGGCTTTTGATGCTTTTACTTTGGATTCTAATACTAATTTAATTGAAACGCTAGAAGCTGCTGCAATTACTTTAGGAACAGATGATGAGGATTATTATACGGATTTAATTGATATTTATTTTAATCAAAACTATGATGATTTTGATGTTTTAACTGCTGATGAATGGGAAATATTATCTACAAAAGAAGAATATATCGTTGCTTATGAATCAGATCATTTTCCTTTTAGCTATACTAATAATATGGGTGAAGCAGATGGTATTTCAGTGGATTTAATGGATGAGATTGCTAGTTATGCAGGGATTGATATACGATATGTCTGTGATGGCGAAATTGATAATGAGTTTGTGGATATTAATCTTTCTATTTTTGAAAGCAGTTCTATTTCTTATCATAATGATGAGAGTGTTGTTTATGTTACTTTTCCATTGGTGGCAGTGGGTAGTGAACGTTTTTATTCGTCTGATGGATATTCATTTGGTTATTTAGATTATACTTTCTATCTTGAAAATACCGAGGTGTTACCTGATGATAGTATATTATTTGAAAATTATGAAACTTTAGAAGATGCATTGTTTAATGGGGAAGTTGATTATATTCTTGCAACAAGTGCAATGGCACAGAGTGTTTTAGAAGCTGTTGATGGTGATTATATTATTACTCCTTTAGGGGTAGAGTTTGATGTTACTATGTCTTATTCTAAATTTTTAGATGAAAGAATTGTTAGCGTTTTTAATAAATTATTAAGTTCTTTAGATTCTGATTTAGTTTATACGATTGTTATTAATTCTATTGCTGAAAATAATACTTCTTTTACTTTGATGGATGTGGTAGTAACTTATCGATTTGAGATAGCTGCTAATTTGTTTATTAGTGCGGTTGTTATTATTTATTTATATCAAAGGAATAGAAAGAAATTATTAGATCAAATATATGTTGATCCTCTTACTGGATTTATGACGGAAAAGAAATTTTTTGTAGAAGCAAAGAAAATTTTAGAACTAGGAAAACCAGGTTATAGTATTGTTTCTTTTGATATAGATAATTTTAAATATTTAAATGAAACGGTAGGTTATGAAGGTGGTTCAAAACTTATTAAATTAACTGCTGATCATATTCGTCATGCTTATGGACCTGATACTTTAATAGCACGTATTTATGGGGATCAATTTTTGGTATTGACCGATAAAGTCTATAATGGGAAAACAATTTGTGGAAAAGATAAGTGCGAAGGTTGTATTACAGATTCTTTACGTGAAGTACTATTTAATGAAACGATTTTAAAGACTAGTGTTGGTATATATGATATTAAGAATACGGAAGAATCATTATCGTATATGGTTGATTGTGCACATATTGCAAGAAGAATGGGGAAAGGTACTTATGCCCATACTCGATTTGTGTTTGATGAACAAATGGAGGCTGAATTAAAAATAAAGAATCGTATTGTTGCTGCGATGGAAGGGGCTATTCAAAATAATGAGTTCTTCCCAATGTTCCAACCAAAGTTTGACTTTAAAACTGGTCAAATTATTGGTTGTGAGGCATTAGTACGTTGGGATTATCATGGTGGTATGTTACCTCCTGATAGTTTCATTCCTTTGTTTGAACAAAATGGTTTTATTAATGTAGTTGACTTCTTTATCTTAAAAGAAGCTTGTCGAGTTATTCGCTCGATGGAAAATAAAGTCAAAATTGCTGTTAATATTTCAGGTGTCACGCTATTACAAAAAGGAACAACTCATAAAATTATTACGATTTGTGATGTATATGAGATAGATCATCAATATATTGAAATAGAAATCACAGAAAGTGCATTTACTTCTAATTATGAGGAAATGATAGTGAAGGTAAATAATTTAAGAGAAGCTGGATTTAGTGTGGCAATGGATGACTTTGGTTCTGGATTATCATCGTTAAATAGATTGAAGAATTTAAAATTTGATGTTTTAAAAATTGATAAGCAATTTTTAGGGGATTCCCTATCAACTGATCAAGGCTATGCTATCGTTAAGAGTGTTGTGATGATGGCAAAAGATTTAGAACTAATAATTGTTTGTGAAGGTGTTGAAACAAAAGAACAAGCTAATCTTCTTAAAGGGTTAGGTTGCGATATTGCCCAGGGATATTATTATTCAAGGCCTTTATTGGAGCAGGATTTTATGGATTTAGTGTATGAAGATGTTAAGTTTACTTCGAATAAATAAGTTTTTTAGGTGATATAGTGACTAGAAACTACTTTTTAAGCACTCTTGCATTGAAAGTGCTAATAAAAGTAGTTTTTTAGTTGAATAAAGTAAACAGTTAGTATATAATAAGCCTTGAAAATAAATAAGGAGAACAATATGAATACGACAAGTAAAAAATTAGAAAATGCGATTACTGAGATAATGGTAACGTTTGATAAAGAAGAATGGAATGGTGCTAGAGAAAAAGCAACGAACAAATTAGCACAAAACGTAAAAGTTGATGGATTCCGTCCAGGTAAAGCTCCATTAGCAATGGTGAAAGCAAGAATCTCAGAAAGCAGCATTGTTAGCGAAGCTACTGATATCTTATTACAAGAAAAATACATGGAAGTTTTAACTTCTAGTGAAATCACACCTATCGCACAACCAAGTCTTTCAATTGAAAATGTTGATGAAAATGGTTTAACTGTAAAATTCTTAGTACCTGTTCAACCAACTGTTGAATTAGGAACTTATAAAGGATTAGAAGTGAAAAAAGGTCGTGTAACTGTAGCTAAAAAAGATATCGATGCTAGAGTTGAATCTTACCAAGAACAATTTGCTGAATTAGCAGTAAAAGAAGGTGCTGTAGAAAATGGTGATACAGCTGTTATCGATTTTGAAGGATTTAAAGATGGTGTAGCTTTTGAAGGTGGAAAAGGTGAAAACTATCCATTAGAAATTGGTTCAGGTTCATTTATTCCAGGATTTGAAGAACAAGTAATTGGTATGGAATTAGGAAGTACAAAAGATGTAGAAGTAACTTTCCCAGAAGATTATCAAGCTACTGATTTAGCTGGAGCTGCTGTAACTTTCAAAGTAACAGTACATGAAGTAAAAGTAAAACAATTACCTGAAATTGATGATGAATTAGCGATGGATGTTAACATCGAAGGTGTTGAAACATTAGAACAATTAAAAGCTCATATTAAAGCAGAATTAAAATCACAAAAAGAAGTAGATGTAGAAAATGCTTATAACGAAAACTTATTTAAAGCAATCGTTGCAGGTTCAACTGTTGAAACAAGTGATGCTTTAGTTAGCCAAGAATGTGAAATGATGTTACAAGAAATTGATCAAAATTTACAAAGACAAGGTATGACTTTTGAATTATATGAACAATTCACTGGTAAAACAAAAGATGATGTTTTAGAAGATGTAAAACCTCAAGCTGTTGATAGAGTAAAATTAAATTTAATTTTAGCTGCTATTGTTGATGCTGAATCTTTAGAAGTTACAGAAGCTGAAACTGATGCAGAAATCGAAGAAATTGCAAAAGTATACAACAAAGAAGTTGCAGAAGTAAAACAAATCTTTGGTGCTAATATGGATCGTATTGAAGACGATTTATTAATGAGAAAAGCATTACAATTAGTAAAAGATAACTTACAATAAAAGACGCTCTCGCGTCTTTTTTAAAAAGTAAGCGGAAGCGGAAGGAGGAGTATCCATGAATGAATCAATGATTTCATTACCGTTAGTTTGTACTCGCGGGATGTTAGTGTTTCCAGGAAATCGTCTGACTATAGACGTTGGAAGACCAGTTAGCTTAAAGGCAGTAGAAGCTGCAATAGCACAATATGATAATCATATTATTTTTACGTCACAAGTAAATGCAATGGATGATGATCCTAGTTTTGAAGGTGTATACCATGTGGCTACATTATGTAAAGTAGAAAAGAGAATTCGACGTGATAGTGCAGGTACTATTAAATTAACGGTACTTGGAGAGAAACGTTTACGATTAAAAAGCTATGATGATAGCTTAGGCTATATTCTTTCATCAGCAGAAGTGATGGAAGATGTTGTTGGAGATAAGAATGAAGAAATCGCATTAGTACGTAACATTACTGCTTATATTGCTTCTCAAGCAAGACGAGGTGGAAATAAAATCCCTTCAGAAGCATCTGCACGATTAGAAGGTGGAGTTACAGCCTCATTATTATGCGATACTTTAGGACAGTACTTACCATTAGAACTAGATAGTAGACAAAAGATATTAGAAGCATCTGATATTAATGAACGTTTATTATTAGTTGCTGGTGCAATTGAATGTGAAAAAGAAATTCAAGAAATTGAAGAATCTATTAATAAAAGAGTTCGTGACACTATTGATGAAAATCAAAGAGAATATTATTTACGTGAAAAATTAAGAGCTATTAAAGAAGAACTCGGAGATACGGTTCCTCAAGAAGATGATAGCCAAGCGATTCGTGAGGATTTAGAAAATAATCCTTATCCAGAACATGTACGTAAAAAAGTATTAGAAGAATTAAGAAGATTTGATGCAATGCCATCTCAGTCTTCTGAATCAAATGTAGTTCGTACTTATATCGATTGGGTTATGAAAACACCTTGGTATCAAGAAACAACGGACAATGAAGATATTACAAAAGTAGAAACTATCTTGGATTTAGAACATTATGGTTTAGAAAAAGTAAAAGAACGTATTGTAGAGCATTTGGCTGTAAAACAAATGACACAATCTTTAAAAGCCCCTATTATTTGTTTGGCTGGGCCACCAGGTGTTGGGAAAACAAGTCTTGCAAAAAGTATTTCTAATGCTTTAGGAAGAGAGTTTGTTAAAGCTTCTTTAGGTGGTGTCAAGGATGAATCAGAAGTACGTGGACATCGTCGTACGTATTTAGGTTCAATGCCAGGTAGAATTATTCAATCAATGAAAAAAGCTGGTGTTGTGAATCCTGTTTTCTTATTAGATGAAATCGATAAAATGTCAAGTGATTATAAAGGGGATCCTACTAGTGCAATGCTAGAAGTGTTAGACCCTGAACAAAATGCACATTTCTCTGATAACTATTTAGAAGAACCATATGATTTATCTAAAGTGTTGTTTATTGCAACATGTAATGATTTATCTAATATTCCTGGACCATTACGAGATCGTTTAGAAATAATTGAATTATCTAGTTATACAGAACAAGAAAAAGTAATGATTGCAACAAATCATTTAATTAAAAAACAATTAAAAGAACATGGTTTAGAAGCGACACAAGTAATATTTGACAATGATGCATTGTTATTCATTATTAATCACTATACAAGAGAAGCTGGTGTCCGTGATTTAGAACGTATGATTGCTAAGATTTGTCGTAAATCAGTATTACGTATTTTAAAAGGCAAAGAAGAATCAGTACATGTTGATATCGCTAGTTTAGAAGCATTATTAGGAAAAGCACCTTTTATGCATACTAGAAAATTAGAGAAGGATACAGTAGGTATTGTAACAGGGATGGCTTATACTCAATTTGGTGGAGATATTTTACCAATAGAGGTAAATCATTTTGATGGAAGTGGAAAATTTGTTATTACAGGACAATTAGGTGATGTAATGAAAGAATCTGCTACGATTGCCTTAGATTATTTAAAAGCAAACAAAGAAAAGTATGGTTTACAAGATATTAAGTTTGATAAAATGGATATTCATATTCATGCTCCAGAAGGTGCTGTTAAAAAAGATGGACCTAGTGCAGGGGTTACGTTAATCACTGCTATCTATTCTTGCCTTACTAATAAGTTAGTAAGTAATACAGTTGCTATGACTGGAGAGGTTACTCTTCATGGTCAAGTATTGGCTATTGGTGGATTAAAAGAAAAATCAATTTCTGCACATCGTTCAGGAATTAGAAAAATCATTATTCCTAGTCAAAATGAAAAAGATATCGATGATATTCCAGAAGTAGTAAGAAATGACTTAGAAATCATTACTGCAAGTCATATTGATACAGTATTAGAACATGCAATTGTAAAATAGAGTCAAAAAATCGACTCTATTTTTCTTTTCTATGTTATACTAGAAAGGGTGATAAAAATGGCAAAAATAAAAAAAGCAGAATATGTCTTATCGGCAGCGTGGCAATCACAATGGCCAGAAGCTGATCGACCAGAGATATGTTTAGCAGGAAGATCAAATGTTGGTAAATCTAGCTTTATCAATACAATGCTTCAACGTAATGGAATTGCAAAGGTATCTGGAACACCAGGAAAAACTAGAACATTAAATTTCTTTAATGTAAATGATGCACTATACTTTGTAGATGTTCCTGGATATGGTTATGCAAAAGTAAATGAATCAATTCAACGTTCTTTTGGTCCAATGATGGATACTTATATTAACGCTAGAGAAGTGTTAAAAGGAATGTTGTTAATTGTGGATTATCGTCATACTCCAACAAAAGATGATATAATGATGTATGAATATGTAAGACATCATAATATTCCAGTTGTAGTTATTGCAACAAAAGAAGATAAGCTAAAAAGAAATGATTTAAAGAAAAATGAAAAGAAAATTAAAGAAAAATTAGGTCTAGGACCAGAAGATGCTTTTGTTCGTTTTTCTAGTTTGAAAAAATTAGGGATTGATAAAGCTTGGAATGAGATTTATCGTTTGTGTGATATTAATTTTGAAGAATAGGATTTCCTATTCTTTTTTTCTTTTTTATTCATATATTGTTTAAAAAGGAGGGTATTATGCAAAAAATTATTTTAGAAAAGTACATTGATTTAAACAATAAACTATCGGAGGTAGTATCTTTATCGGTAGATGAATCTATTAATTATAAGTTAGAACAAGTTGGGATACGGGCAATAGGAGCACTTTCTATTACAGGGGAGTATAAAGGACCAGAGTTAGAAAAGTTTGAAACAACATTGGATATCGATGTATTAGCTAATTTTGATAAGATTATCGATCAAAGAGATTTTCACATTACAATTGAAGACTTTACGTATGTGATTCAAAATGGAAACTTACATGTTCGTATTGAAGCGGGAGTTCATGGAGTTGTTTCAGGGCAAGATCGTTATGTTCAAGATCATTCGATAGAAGAAATAGAGTTATTGATGAGAGAAAGTGAAACGGTAGTTCAAGAAGATAGTTATCCTATTGAAGAAGTAGTAAGTACTAAAGTGATTGACTCAGAGGTAGAAGAGCTGGAAGAGATTGTTTATCCTAGTAAGAAAAGACAATTTTTTGAAGATGATCAAGATTCAATAGGTACTTATTATTTATATATTGTTAAACCAGGGGATACGTATGAATCAATAAGTAGTTATTATCAAATAGATGGTAATATTCTAATGGAATATAACCATTATAAAGAAATGGCTCCAGGGATCACTCTTATAGTTCCATATATGCCATGAAAGAATGTCTTCAAGAACTCTATAATTTAGAAGTGATAGGGTTTATACGTTTAAGCAAATATGTTTATAAAGTCAAAACAAAAGATCAGTTTTATTGTTTAAAATATACAACTAACATTCATCTAGAACGAATGTATGAACATATATGTTCCTTACAAATGAATTGTTTTGTAAGGATATGTAAAAATAAAGAGAAACATATTTTAAGTAAGTATCATGATCAATATTTTTATCTAATGCCTTATTTAGAAATGGATCAAGGCATTGTAAAAGAACTGAAAATTAAATATTATTTAGAAACTATTTCTAATGTTCATAATAGTAGTTTTTTTCAATGTGCTATTTCAAAGGATTATTTTAAAAAACAAGTACAAGATATTTCTAATACGTTAGAATCAAGAAAAAAATATTATCAAACAATGATGAATAACTATGAAAATATGTATTATCGTAGTCCAAGTGGGTGGATGTTTGTATTGAACTATTATCGTTTAAAAAGAATGTTGGAAAAAGTAACTAGTTTTATGGATGAGTATCAAATGGTAACAAAGGAAATACATCATTTAAGGGTATGTTTAGTTTATCAACATTTTGATTATCAACATATCATGATGAAACAACAAACTTTAATCTCGATAGATAAGATAGATATCATGCAATGTATTTATGATATCTATGTTTTATATCAATCTTCGATTGATTTTATTTATGATTTTGATGTATTGTTTGAGTATTATTTAAGTCGTGTTCATTTACAAAAACAAGAGAAAGTATTGTTGAGTAGTTTATTGTGTTTGGTTCCAATAATAGAATTAGAACAGGATGAGGTTCATAATATTATAAATATGGCACGATTGTTTTATTATATTGATTCGATAGAGGGACTATTAGAACAATTAAAAGAATAAATAAGAAACCTATTTGACTTCATTTAGTGATTTTGTTAGAATGATTGTAGCGATGAATAGAAGGAGTACTTTGGTATCTTTAGTAGAGAGTTCTTGGTTGGTGAAAAAGAACAAAGGGAACAAAGGAAGGTAGTCTAGGAGCTTGTTTGGTGAACTAATAGTAATTAAACACGTAAAACTGCGTTAAAGTTTAGAGGCATAAATATTATGCAAAGTAAGGTGGTACCACGAACATTCGTCCTTATGACGGGTGTTTTTTTATTTTAAGGAGGAAAATAAAATGGATTCAACAGATTTTTCAGTATTATCAATGTTTATTGCAATGGCAATATTTTTAGGTATTTTTTATTTTTTACGTATTCGCCAAATTCAAGCTGAGAGAAAAGCTAGAGCACGTATGGTGTTAGAGAGAAGAAAAAAATTTGCGAATATTACATTAGATATGTTTGATGAAATAGAAAGAAAAGAGTTACCAGAAATGGTTATCTACAGTATTCTTGCTAAAGATGAAAAAAGATTTGATGGTGAAGAAATAGATGATACACCAATCATGGAGATGTTAAGTGAAGCAGAGAGAATGGTTTTTACTATTTATCAAGTAGAATCTTGTTTATCAGGGAAAAATAGTTCTATTCATAGTTTCTTTTTAGAAGAATACTTTGCACCATATATCCCTTATTTAACACCGGCTTTTGATGTAATGAACTGTCATGAAATTTCAAAGTTATTAGAATCAGCTAAGAAACTAGCAGAAATTATTGAAAGTGATAGTGAAGAAGAAGTAGGTGGAGATTATGAATCTTATAACTTTGGAGATTATACGAATGAGTTATTAAGCTTAATGAAATCTTCTGCATTAGTTAAGAATACAGCAGAATATATCTATGAAAACAAGGAACAATTTGTAGAAAAGGAAGATTAAAATGAAAAAAGAATTAGAAACAAAATATGATCATAAAAAAGTAGAAGCAGGAAAATATCAACAGTGGTTAGATAAGAAATACTTTGAAGCAGGAGACAAAACAAAAACTCCTTATACAATTGTAATTCCACCACCAAATGTAACAGGTAAATTACACTTGGGACATGCATGGGATACAACACTTCAAGATATGATTATTCGTTACAAACGTATGCAAGGTTTTGATGCCTTATATTTACCAGGTATGGATCATGCTGGGATTGCAACACAAGCAAAGGTAGAAGAAAGATTACGTCAAGAGGGTATTTCAAGATATGATTTAGGACGTGAAAAGTTCTTAGAACAAGCTTGGTCTTGGAAGGAAGAGTATGCTGGACATATTCGTGAACAATGGGAGAAGTTAGGATTATCTTTAGATTATTCAAAAGAACGTTTTACATTGGATGAGGGGTTAAGTGAAGCTGTAAAAGAAGTATTTATAACGTTATATGAAAAAGGATATATTTATCAAGGTAAACGTATTATTAACTGGGATCCTGCACAACGTACAGCACTTTCTAATATTGAAGTTATTCATAAAGAAATTGAAGGAGCAATGTATTATTTTAAATATCAAGTAGTTGGTAGTGATAAAGAATTAATTATTGCAACTACAAGACCGGAAACAATGTTTGCAGATCAAGCTATTTTTGTTCATCCTGATGATACTAGATATACTGATTTGGTTGGTAAAAGTGCAATTAATCCAGCAAATGGAGAAGCGTTACCAATTATGGCTGATAGTTATATTGATATGGATTTTGGGACTGCTGTCATGAAATGTACACCAGCACATGATCCAAATGACTTTGCTTTGGCAAAAAAATATAATTTAGAAATGCCTATTTGTATGAATGATGATGGAACTATGAATGAGATGGCTCATAAATATTGTGGAATGGATCGCTTTGATTGTCGTAAACAATTAGTGGAAGATTTCCAAGAGGCAGGTGTAGTGGATCATATTGAAAAACATATGCATCAAGTTGGTCATTCTGAACGTTCAAATGCCATCGTAGAACCATACTTATCAAAACAATGGTTTGTTAAGATGGAACCATTAGCAAGAGAAGCATTAGAAAATCAACAAAGAGATTCAAAAGTAAACTTTGTACCAGAACGTTTTGAAAAAACATTTGGACAATGGATGGAGAATATTGAAGATTGGTGTATTTCAAGACAATTATGGTGGGGACATCAAGTACCTGCTTGGTACCATAAAGAAACAGGAGAAGTCTTTGTAGGGAAGCAAGCTCCTAGTGATATTGAAAATTGGAAACAAGATGAAGATGTATTAGATACATGGTTTTCAAGTGCTTTATGGCCATTCTCTACTCTAAATTGGCCAAATACAGAAGATGAATTATTTGAAAGATATTTCCCGACAGATACATTAGTAACGGGATATGATATTATTTTCTTCTGGGTAAGTCGTATGATTTTCCAATCGTTAGAATTCACAAACCAAAGACCATTTAAACATGTTTTAATCCATGGTTTAATTCGTGATGAAAAAGGTCGTAAAATGTCAAAATCTTTAGGGAATGGTGTTGATCCAATTGATGTCATTGAACAATATGGAGTAGATACATTACGTTTCTTCTTAACTACAAATTCAGCTCCAGGTATGGATTTACGTTATACTCCTGAAAAATTAGAATCTTCATGGAATTTCATTAACAAAATTTGGAATTCAGCACGTTTTGTTTTAATGAATATGGATGAGGAAATTGGATATAATGATTTATGTTTTGATAATTTAAATTTATGTGATAAATGGATTTTAAATCGTTTAAATGAAGTAATTAAAGAAGTAGATACAAATATGGATAAGTTTGAATTTGTAAATGTAGGAAGTTCTTTATATTCATTTATTTGGGATGATTTCTGTTCTTGGTATATTGAGTTAGCGAAAGTTCATTTACAAAATGAATCAGTTAAACAAGCTACTTTACATACACTTATTTATGTTTTAAATGCGATTGTAAAAATGTTACATCCATTTATGCCTTTTGTAAGTGAAGAGATTTATCAAGCAATTCCACACGTAGAAGAATCAATTTGTATCTCTTCTTGGCCAGTAGTAAAACAAGAAAATAATTTTGAAGGAATTCAAGATCAATTTACATACTTAATGGATATTATTAAAGGTATTCGTGAAATCCGTGCCCAATATACAATTAAGAATGCAATTGAAATCACATATAGTATTGATACAAAAGATACTACTTTAGAAACTTTACTTGATGTTTGTGTTCCTTATATCAAAAAAATGTGTAATGCTACTTGTTTAGGATATAATAAGGAAACTAGTGGAGATATTGCAAGTCTTACTATTAAAGGTGGTAATTCTTTAATTGTAGAGTTAGGTGCTTATGTAGATAAAGAAGCAGAAAAAGTAAAACTAGAAATACAACAAAAGAAGTTAGCTCAAGAAATCAAACGTTGTCAAGGAATGCTTTCTAATGAGAAATTTGTTTCTAAAGCACCAGCTAGTAAAATAGAAGAAGAAAAGAAAAAATTAGAAGAATATCAATTAAAATACCAATCGGTAGAAGAAAAGTTATCTTCAATGTAAAAGTGTGAACATTTCACACTTTTTTTCTTTTTAAAAAAGAAAAACAAGAAAGAGGAACGTATATCCTAATGAGGGTTAGGTAAAGGAAGGAGAAAATTATGCAAGAATTAATTGTTAGTGAACAAATGCAAATACAAGGTGGTTCTGTTACGATATGGATTATTTATGCAGCCATCGCATGTGCGATTTATAAAATTGCTGGTTCTAGTGCAGGTAGACTAAGTGTTCCGTATCTTGTAACAATTGAATGGGAATAATAGCATACTTTTAAGAAGAAAGGATATAGTGTATAGGAGGGATATTATGAAACCAAGTTATAAGGTTAGTATTATTGCAATTATATTCGCTATTCTTTTTTCTTTCTTTTATCAATTCTGTTTTGGTAATGAAAATTATGTAGTATATGTATGTCAAGTAGGAGTATATTCAAATGAAGATAATGCCAATGGAATGTTAGAGTCATTGGAGTTAGCTTCTTATCAAGGTGAAATTATCGACGATGAAGATATGTATAAGGTTGTATGTGGAGTATTTATAGAAGAAAAGGAAGCTAGTGTATTGGAAGAAGAATTAAAGGCAGAGGGGTTTTCAGTGGCTATTATAGAATACATAGTAAGTGAGGAAGGATATGATAGTGTGGAAAAAGCAGAATATACTTTGATAGCAGAGGTGATCGAGTGAAATTAAAGGAATATCCAGTATCTGAATTACCTCGTGAAAAAGCATTAGAGCAAGGGATTCAAAGTTTAAGTAATGTAGAATTACTATCTTTATTACTTAGGACTGGATCTAAGGAAGAATCAGTTTTAGAATTAAGTCAAAGAGTGATAAATCAAGCTGGTGGTTTAAGTGAACTACCTTCTATCAGTTATCATTCTCTAATCCAAATAAAAGGTATTAAAAAAGCAAAAGCGATTACTCTACTAGCAAGTGTCGAACTAGCAAAGAGATTATTAAAATCAAGTGAACCAAAAGTAACATTAAATCATCCAACTAAAATATATCAGTATATAATTAATGAATTACTATTTGAAAAACAAGAAAAAGTATATTTATTATGTTTAAATGTTCGTCTAGAAGTAATTCAATCTAAATTATTATTTATAGGAAGCAATGATGTATCTATTATGGCTACCAATGAAATATTTCAAAATATATTACTATGTGGTGCAAAAAGATTTGTATTAGTACATAATCATCCTTCTGGCAATCCCTATCCTTCAAAAGAAGATATAATAACTACTAAAAAAATAAAAGAAATGGCAAAGAGTTTAGAAATTACATTAGTAGATCATATTATTATAGGTGATAATAAATTTTATAGTTTTGAAGCAAACCAAGTATTCATGAATGAAGATTGATTTTTGTTTGTGAAAGCCTTATAATAAGTTCTATATGTGAGGTGGTAGAATGAATGAAAAAAAAGACAAACAAAGAAAACGTATATTAATATTTGTAGTAACTGTATTATTAATATCTATCGTTTCTTTAATGTTAGGGAATACAAGTTTTGGTATAGAGAGAATGGTTCGTGATTCTATCACTCAAGTTGAGTATTATTTAGTGAAAAGACCGATTGAAATAGTGGAAAGTTTATTTGAAGAATTTTATGAATTAAAAGATGTATATGATGAAAATGAAAGTTTGAAAAGTCGTTTGGATGAATATGAAAGTATTTTAGCTAGAAATGAGCTATTAGAAAGTGAAATTTCAGAGTTACAAGAACTAATGAATATGGACTATTTACCGATAGATTATACAATAGAATATGCTGCTGTACAGTATCGTTCGATTACATCATGGGATAGCAATATTGTTATTGGTTTAGGTAGTGATGCGGGGATTATGGAAAATATGGCTGTAGTTTCTAGTGAAGGGATGATTGGTATTATTAGTGAGGTTAGTGAACTTTCAGCGACTGTTTCACTATTGTCTACAGAGAATCCAATTAACCAAATCCCAGTACAAATAAATAATGGTGATGAAGTAATCTATGGATTGTTAGATAAATATAATAGTGAAGAAAATGTATATGAAGTTATTTTACTTTCATCTATTACTGTTCTTGAGAGTGGTTCAAAAGTATATACATCTGGTTTGGGTGGAGATGGTCAAACTCCATCAGGTATTTATATAGGAGATGCGATTGAATTAGAACTTAATTCAGATGGATCGACTGCTTGTTTATTAGTAGAACCAGCGGTTAGTTTTGATGATATAAGATATGTAGGTATCATTAATAGGGTGACGGGTGATGAGTAAAACATGGGTTCGTTATTTCTTAATAACTGCAGGATGTTTTGTAATAGATAGTACGATTACTTTCTTTATGCCATTTGATTTTACTAAAAACAGCTATATGGTTGTACCATATGTTGGTACAATGGTTTTTTGTTTTTTAGTGAATCATGTAGAAAAAGAACAAAGATATTTACTTAGTGTACTTGTTGGTTTGTATTTTACAATTGTTTATGGAAATTCTTTAGCAATCTTCCCACTTTTATATGTTGGTTTAGCTTGGGGTGTTAATAAATACACCAAAGGAATGCATTTTCAATTATTTGAATATATTTATATTGTGTTTTCGACAATCCTCGCTTTTGAGACTGTGTTATATTTGTTGATGTGGTTTACAGGTATGACACAATTAACAGTAGTCTTGTTTTTACAATTACGCTTTATTCCTACTGTTCTCTTTAATCTCTTGATTTCAATTGTGTTATTTATAATCTATAACAAAGTTGAATGGAGAGTGATTAAAAATGTGTATTAAAATGAAAGCTAAAAATAATGAATATACTTTTATCATGGAGGAAAATATATCATTTTCCTCCCTTTTAAATAAATTTGAAAGTCTTTTGGATCAATCAATATTTCAAGATATTGTTATTTATCCGCAGGCTTTTTTTGATTTTCAAAATCGGGTGGTAAATAATGAAGAAATAGAAAAATTGGTTCAATTATTGTTAGAGAAGCAAGTTTTATTGTTTGGTGGAATCGTAGGGTGTGACAAATCAAAACGAACTGTTCAAGTAAAAGAAGTGGATATACATGGTGGTCAGAGTGAAGTTTTTTATCAAGAAACTTTGTTGATAGGGAATGTGAAACCAGGAGCTATGATTGAATGTTGTCAGGATATTTATATTTTAGGGGATATGTCAGGAACTATTGTTAGTCATAATGAAAATATAAAAGTATATTGTCAGAGTATTAAAAATGGAAATATCCATATTAATAACAGTTGTCTACAAAATATTACATCTTTTGAAGCTACAAAAGTATATTATCAAGATAATGAAATAAAATGGTGTAAGGGGGATATTAGTTATGTCAAGAATTGTGGTAGTAACTTCGGGTAAGGGTGGAGTTGGTAAGAGTAGTGTCAGTGTGAATCTTGCCAGTGCACTAGCTTCTTTGAAAATGAAGGTTTGTTTGGTGGATGCAGATTTTGGATTAAAGAATTTAGATGTTATGATGGGTTTGGAGAATAGAATTGTCTATGATTTGAATGATGCTATTGCGGGGCGATGTTCGATAGAACAGCTTTTAGTAAAAGATAAGAGATTTCCTCATTTATCTTTGTTACCAGCTTGTAAGTCGCTTTCTTTTGAAAATGTTTCATTAGAACATATGAAAAGATTAGTTGAAAATATTCAAGATGATTATGATTTTATGATAGTGGATAGTCCTGCGGGAATAGAAAAAGGTTTTGATTATGCTTCAGGTATTGCAAGTAGTGCGATAGTGGTGGTGAACTTAGATATTGCATCATTGCGAGATAGTGATCGTGTTATTGGCTTGTTAATGAAAAAAGGAATTCATGATATTCAAATAGTTTTTAATAAGGTGAATCCGGAAGATATTATAAATAAAAAGGCTGTTACGATGGAAGAAGCAATCGAGATATTATCGTTACCAGTACTAGGAATTATATATGATGATCATGATATGATAGAAGCGAATAATAAAGGTGTTCCTATTTTTGTAAAAGAAGGACATTTATTGCATGCTTGTTTTTTAAATGTTGCAAAAAGGATGTTAGGACAAGATGTACCTTATATGAAAAAAACAAAAAAGCATTTATTACGTCGAATCTTTGCATCTTAAAATTAGCCTATTTTAGTTTATAGAACATATATTAGAATGGGTGATAAAATGAATGATATAGATGAAGTGAAAAATAGAATTCGCAAACGTAAGTATCAACCAAAAGGGAAAATGTTAGATGATTACAAATTTAAAACCCTTTATAATACGATGATACGTTTTATGGTTGTGTTAACAGTAGGGTTATTTATTGCGACTTGTAATAAAACAGAAACCCTTTCAAAAGTGATGGATAATGTATTAAATACGCAAAGCTATGAAATAGCCAAAGTTTGGATTAGTACTAACTTGTTTGGCTTTGATGAAAGTAGTGAAGTAGGACAATCGATGCAATATGTTAGTTTGGGAGAAAATGAGTATACAAATTATACAAATGAGGTTAAAAGTATAAAATCAGGTAGAGTGATTTATACAGGATATCAAGAAATGATGGGGTATTATGCTACGGTTTTATTAGACAATGATGTGGAAGTAACTTATAGTGCAATGGATAATATTCAAGTAGAACTTTATGATATAGTAGAAACAGATCAAACTATTGGAACTTATCAAGAAAGTATTGTTTTATTATTTGAATATTTAGGAGAAGAAATTAGTTATGAGACTTATCAAGGGATGGAGTGATTGGCATGTTCATCCGATTACGTACTTGTATTTATTAGCAGCTTGGTGGGTAGGCTGTTTTCGAACCTATTTTCTTTTGTTGTTCATTGTTTCTTTTCATGAATTAGGACATTATTTAGTTGCAAAGTATTATTGTTTTGAAATAAAACAAGTTTTATTGTTACCATTTGGAGCATTTATACAATTAGATGATTTTGGTTTTCATCGCATAGAAGAAGAATTGTTAGTCGTATTGGGTGGTTTATGTATGCATGCTTTTCTATTTCTTGTTCCAAATAATGAATTTCAGTATTTACAACAAACAGTATTATTTTTTAATATATTACCAATTTATCCATTAGATGGATCAAAAATATTATTATTACTATTTTCTTATGTAATGGACTTTCAAAAGGCTATATTACTACAAATATATATATCCTTATTTTGTTTAAGTGTGTTTATTGTTTGGTATTATGAGACATCTTATTTTATTATTTATATATACTTGATTTATCACATTTCTAAGTATTATCTTACTTATCCGCTTTATATAAAAAAACTAATTTTACAAAGAATAAATATATTACCTTTTCTAAAAGAAAGGGTTGTCTTAGACACTAATTTTTATCGTGCCTACCATAATGTATATCATAATAAAAATCATTTAATTAGTGAAATAAATTATACTTCCGTGTTGTTAAATAGACATTCGAAGCAAAAATAGACCGCTTAATAATAAATTAAAAAGTTATTGACATTCACTATTATTAATGATAACATAGCTATGTTGTAGACCTCTAGACTACAACCGCACATAAAAGGTATTAAAGCAATGCTGCCTTGGTTGGCGAGTCTTAGAATATTATAGGAGGTGCGATATGTACGCAATTATCGAAACAGGTGGAAAACAATTAAAAGTAGAAGCTGGAGACGCTATCTTTGTAGAAAAGTTAGAAGTTGAAGCAGGAGAAAAAGTAATTTTTGATAAAGTTTTATTAGTTGGAGATACAACTACTAAAATTGGTGCTCCTTATGTTGCAGGTGCAACAGTAGAAGCTACTGTTGAAAAACAAGGTAAAGAGAAAAAAGTTACTATCTACAAATATAATGCAAAAAAACATTATCATAAAAAACAAGGTCATAGACAACCTTACACTAAATTAGTTATCGACGCTATTAACGGGTAATTAATTTATTATGATTGATGTAATCATCAAAAAAACAAATAAGAACATTTCTGAAATCACGATTAGTGGTCATGCAAATAGTAGTGAATACGGTACAGATTTAATTTGTGCAGGTGTTTCTGCAATTAGTGTGGGGATACTAAATAGCTTAGTGGCAAATGATTTTTTAAATCAAGGTATTTTAGAAATGAAAGAAGGATATATATCTATTGTTGTAAATAGTGTTGATCAAACTTGTCAAGTGATACTAGAGACTCTTGAAATTAGTTTAGATACAATACTTGAAGGCAATCAGAAATTTATTTCAATAAATAAAATGGAGGTGTAACATATGATGTTCAAATTAGACTTACAATTATTCGCTTCTAAAAAAGGTGTAGGATCTACTAAAAATGGTCGTGATTCTCACTCTAAAAGATTAGGAGCTAAATTAGCAGATGGGCAATTCTGTCTTGCAGGTTCTATTATTTATAGACAAAGAGGAACTAAAATTCATCCGGGTACAAATGTACAAAAAGGTGGAGATGATACTTTATTCGCTACAGTTGATGGGATTGTAAAATTCGAAAGATTAGGTAGAGATCGTAAAAAAGTTTCAGTTTATCCAAAAGCTGCATAATGAAAATCCCTCTTTAGGGATTTTTTTATTCGAATAGAAACGAGGTGAAATAATGAAATTTATAGATAAAGCAAAAATCTACGTAGAAGCTGGTAAAGGTGGAGATGGTGTTGTTGCTTTCCGTCGTGAAGCTCACGTACCTAAAGGAGGACCTGCAGGTGGTGATGGTGGTCGTGGAGGAAGTGTTATTTTTGAAGCAACGAATTCTTTAACTACTTTATTAGATTTACGTTATAATCGTGAATACCGTGCTGCTTCAGGGCAAAATGGTATGCCAAAAAGATGTCACGGAAGTGATGCTCAAGATCGTATTATTAAAGTACCTGTTGGTACAATTATTAAAAGAGAAGATAATGGTAAAATATTAGCTGATTTAACTAGTGATAAACAACAAGCTATTATCGCTAAATCAGGTCGTGGAGGACGTGGTAATGCCCGTTTTGCGACTTCTAGAAATCCGGCTCCAATGATTTGTGAACGTGGAGAACCTGGAGAAAAATTTGATGTTATTTGTGAGTTAAAATTACTTGCAGATGTTGGTTTAGTAGGATTTCCTTCTGTAGGAAAGTCAACTTTATTATCAGTGGTTTCTCGTGCAAAACCTGAAATCGCAGATTATCATTTTACTACGATTGTCCCTAATTTAGGTGTTGTTCAAGCAAAAGACGGACGTTCTTTTGTAATGGCAGACTTACCAGGGTTAATTGAAGGTGCTAGTCAAGGAAAAGGGCTAGGACATCAGTTCTTACGTCATATTGAACGTTGTCGTGTTATCGTGCATGTTATTGATATGGGTAGTGTTGATGGTCGTGATCCTTACCAAGATTATTTAACAATTAATTCTGAATTAGAACAATATCAGTATCGTTTATTAGAACGTCCACAAATTATTGTGGCTAATAAAATGGATGAAGAATGTGCCAAAGAGAATCTACGTATTTTCCGTGAAAAAGTTGGAGAAGATGTAACGGTATTCCCAGTTACTACTTTAATTCATGAAGGATTGGATGCAGTATTATATGCGGTTGCTGATTCATTAGATACAGCACAATCATTTGAACAAGTGGATGATAGTGAAAATACTGTTTTATATACAATGGAAGATCAAGATGAGAAACCATTTGAAATTCATAATGAAGGTAATGGAATGTGGAATATTACTGGAGCTAAGATTGAACGTTTAATCTCAATGACTTCTTTAGTTAGTGATGATAGTGTGAAACGTTTGGCTATTAAAATGCGTAATATGGGTATCGATGATGCTTTACGTATTGCCGGAGCTCAAGATGGTGATAGTGTACGTATTTTAGAATTTGAATTTGAATTTATGGATTAGTTTAGAAAATCAGGATGAAAGTCTTGATTTTTTTTATTTTAAGGATAAATTATGCTATAATTGAAAAAGAATTGAGACAACTTTGAAATGAAAAGAGTGCATATTTCTTGTATAATAGAAATATGGATAGGAGTATAGATATGTATAGTTATATTAAAGGGATTATAATAGATGTTCAAAAAGATCATATTGTATTAGAAAATCAAGGGATAGGTTATCATATTCTTGTTAGTAATCCTTATGATTTTAAAAAAGAACAAGAAACTATTGTTTATGTTTATTTACAAGTAAAAGAAGATGCTCATACCTTCTTTGGTTTTGCAACCAAAGATCAAAAAGAGTTGTTTTTAAAATTAATACTAGTAAAAGGGATTGGGTGTAAAACAGCGATAGGAATGTTAGCGATAGGAAATACACAAGATATAATTGTAGCTATTGAATCAAAAAATATTGCTTTTTTAAAGAAGATACCTGGTATTGGACCGAAAGCAGCACAACAAATAATCTTAGATTTACATGGTAAATTCCCGGTAATGGTTGCTAGTACGTTTGCAATTAGTAATGAATCTTTTGAAGAAGCAAAAGAAGTATTATTAGCGTTAGGTTATCGTGCTAATGAAGTGGATAAAGTGATGGGAACTTTGCATAATGAAGCATTGGATACAAATGGATATGTAAAAAAAGCATTAAGTTTATTAGTGAAATAAGGGGGATTTATGAATAGAGAAGAATTATTAGATGCAACAATAGAAGATGATGAAAGCTCTTTACGTCCTCAAAGCTTTGATGAATATATTGGGCAAACTAGCTTAAAAGATAACTTACGAGTTTTTGTAGGAGCAGCAAAAATCCGTGACGAAGCATTGGATCATGTTTTACTGTATGGACCACCAGGGCTTGGAAAAACAACGATGTCAATGATTATTGCTAATGAGTTGGGTTCTAATATTAAAATAACAACAGGGCCTAGTATTGAAAAAACAGGTGATTTAGTTGCAATACTAACTGCTTTAGAACCAGGAGATGTTTTATTTATTGATGAGATTCATCGATTAAATAAAGTGGTGGAAGAAATTTTATATCCAGCAATGGAAGATTTTTGTGTTGATGTTATTATTGGTAAAGAAGCAACTACTAGATCCGTACGTATTGACTTACCGCCCTTTACATTAGTAGGAGCAACAACAAGAGCTGGGGATTTATCAGCACCACTAAGAGATCGTTTTGGAATTCTATCAAAATTAGATTATTATACAGAAGATGAGTTGACACAAATCATTGATCGTACTAGCAATGTTTATAAAGTGCCAATGCAAGGGGATGCGACACATTCATTAGCTATTCGTAGTCGTGGAACACCACGTATTGCCAATAGATTATTCCGTAGAGTGCGTGATTTTGCACAGTTCTATGGAGAAGAAACAATATCAAATGAACGTACAGTAGAAGCATTGGATCGTTTAAAAGTAGATAATTTAGGGTTAGATGATGTGGATCATAAATACTTATTAGGAATTATTCAACGTTTTAAAGGAGGACCAGTTGGCTTAGAAGCAATAGCTGCATCAATTGGAGAAGAACCACAAACATTAGAAGATGTATATGAACCTTATTTGTTACAAATTGGTTTAATTAAAAGGACACCAAGAGGGCGTGTGGTAACATCTTTGGCTTATCAACATTTTCAAATTTTAGAGGACGAATAGTTCTCTTTTTTTATGGAGGAAAAGATGAAAAAATGGGAAATAGGATTATTAGTGTTTTTTATAGTTGTTTCTACTATATATAGTTTTACATTACCTGTTCAAACAACACAAACAGAAACAGATGAAATAGAATACGTGATTTATGTGGAAGGATTATTAGAAACTTCGATAACTTTTGATTATGTACCAACTTTACAAGAGTTATTTGATGCTTTGGAAATAGAGAATGAATATGGTTTTGATGTAACTCGTCAATTAGAAAATCAACAAGTAATTTATATACCTATTAGTCAAGGGATATCATTAAATAATGCAAGTATGGAAGAATTAATGGAACTTAGTGGAGTGGGTGAAGTGACTGCAACTAAGATTATAGAGTATCGAGAAGCTACTCCTTTTGGGATTATAGAGGATATACAAAATGTGAGTGGTATTGGAGAAAAGACTTATCTTAATTTGAGGGAATATTTATGGCCTTAAAACATCAGTTACCTTATTATTTTATTAGTATCCTATTAGCAGTAGTTTCTAAACATGTTCATATACTATTTGTTTTAGGGTATATACCCTTTTTTATTTTATTACATCATCGAATTACTAAAAAAGAAGGCATAAGTATTCTTGTTATCACAATCCTTTTTTTATTGACAGCACAGTACCCTAAGGAAATAAGTGATGAAGTTATTTATGGGCAAGTTGTAGATGTTGATGAAGATCAAATAGTTGTTAAGGTAGATGGGGCAAAAGTAGTGGTTTTTGGAGAGTTTGAGGATGTATGTCAAAAAGATTACATAGAACTAAAGGTAGAATACCAAGAGTTTACTCCAGTTGGAAATGATTCTGGGTTTGATTATCAACGATATTTATTAAGTAATGGTATTTGTCAGTATGCTTATTTAGTAGAAATAGAAGATTATCAACAAGTAAATAGTTTGTTTCGTATTTTAAAAGAACGTTTTAGTAGTGAAGAGTTAATTGATAGCTTTGCATCTTTGTTTTTATTAGGGATTAAAGATACTCAAATGGAAGAATTATATACTCAAATGAGTGCATTATCTATTGTGTATTTATTCGCATTATCTGGTTTACATATTCAATATTTAAAGAAATGGTTATACCAAATACTACAGTTTTTTATTAGCCCTAAATGGTTAGAAATAGTTATTTATGTTATTATTGGTTTTTATATTTATATTATTCCTTATAATATATCTTTTTTAAGAGCTTATTTAGTGATGGTTTTATATCGGTTGTTTAAAAAATATCTTAGTCAATTAGATATTCTAGCAATAGTAACTATTTTTATGATTTATAGTAATCCTTATGTTATATTTCATTTATCTTTTTTGTTTTCTTATTTTATTTATTTTATTGTTTTAATAACAAGGAATTGTAAAATGAAGGGATTTTATATTTATCTTGCAAGTATTCCTATTATTATTTATATCCAATATATGATACCTAGTGTATCATTTTTATTAGGCTTTTTACTAACACCTATTGTTAGTGTGCTGTATCAAGGATTGTTGTGGTATGCTTTGTTAGGTGGAATAGTCAAACCTTTCTTATTAATTATTTTATATTTCTTTGATAACTTATTTGTATTCTTTGATGCCATTAACTTTTATATCTGTTTTAGTGATCCACCATTATTATTTTATTTGAGTTATTATTTTTATTTTTTTCTAGCAATATTAAAAAGTAGTGTTGGCAAGAAGAATGGATTAGAAATAGGGAAAGTAATGGCAATTATAGTTGCATTTCATATTTATTCTAAATATTCTCTCTATACACAAGTAGTAATGATTGATGTGGGACAAGGAGATTGTTTTTTAATTCAAAATAGTTTTAATCAAGGTAATATTCTAATTGATACAGGGGGGTCTGTTTATTATGATGTGGCTACTAGTACAGTGATTCCTTATTTAAGAAGTATTGGAATATCTAGTTTAGATGCAGTATTTATTTCTCATGATGATTATGATCATAGTGGTGGATTAGAATCGTTAGAAGCTAATTTTGATGTAAAAGAAGTGATACGTGAAGATCAAGATATATCCTATACATATGGTGATGTTTTTATAGAATTGTTACAAATACCAAGAGATAGTAGTGAAGGAAATGAATCATCCTTAATTATGTATGTAACAGTACAAGAGGATACTTATTTATTTGCTGGAGATATTGGTTATGAAATAGAAGAATTATTGATAGACTATTATCCTGATTTACAGGTAGATGTTTTGAAAGTAAGTCATCATGGTAGTAGTTCCTCTAGTAGTGATGCTTTTTTAGCATGGCTACAACCTAATGTAGCATTGATTAGTTGTGGGTTAGATAATTCTTATGGACATCCTTCCGATATTGTTTTAGAACGTTTTGAAAGTTTAGGGATACCTGTTTATCGAAGTGATTTAATGGGAATGGTGAGACTTGTTAGTTATGGAGAAGCTACCTTTATTTATCCATGACTTTTTTATAGAGATAGGGTATAATGAAGTGGGTGAAAAAAGATGATCTGTGTAATTTATGGTAGTGAACGTATGCTGATGGATAAGAAGTTAGAAGCGTTAAAAAAAGAATATAACTGTAGTAATGATAGAATGAATTTATCAGTATATTATGGTGAAAATAATAAGATGGCAGAAGTGTATGAGGATTTAATTACTGCTCCTTTTTTAGCAGATAAAAAAATGGTTGTTTATTATCGACCACTGTTTTTAACAGGGACAAAAGGGAAATATGAAGAAGAGGAAAAATACTTTTTAGATTATTTACCAGTAGATAATGAAGAAGTTATTTTTGTTATTTTTAATGATCGTAGTGATTTTGATAACCGTAAGAAGTGTGTGAAACAATTAAAGAAGGTTGCTAATTACTATATTTATGAACATTTAGATCATTATAAAGTCAAAGAATTTATTCGTACGAATATGAGAGATAGAAATGTAACGATTGAAGAAGATGCATTGGAGTTGTTTATGGAAAGAGTATCTAATGATTTGTTGCATGCTTCTTTAGAAATGGAAAAAGTTTGTTTGTATGGTAATCATATTGATAAAGGAATAATTGATTTATTAATTAGTAAACCGATTGAAGATGATGTTTTTCAACTAACAAGAGCTATTTTAGCAAAAGATTATCAAAGAATGTTTTCTATTTATAAAGATTTACAATCATTAAAAGAAGAACCAGTAAAATTAATTGCTTTGGTAGCTAGTCAAATGAGATTGTTATATCAAGTTAAATTATTAGATAGAAAAGGTTATAATGACCAAGAAATTGGTAAAATGTTAGGAGTAAATCCTTATCGTTTAAAATATGTCCGTCAAGAAGGTAAAAATTTTACAATTCAAGAACTTCTAAAATGTTTAGATCAATTAGCTAATTTAGATGAAGGTATTAAAACAGGTAGAATGGATAAAGATATGGGCTTTGAATTGTTTATGTTAAAAATTAAAATAGTATAAAGAAGGGGTATAATATGGAATCTATAAAAGAATTACTAAAAATTGGAGTTGGTCCTTCTTCATCACATACATATGGACCAAAGCGTGCAGCCTTAAAAATAGCTTTCCTACATCCTAAAGCTATTCGTTATGAAGTCTTTTTATATGGGTCGCTTTCTTTAACAGGGAAGGGGCATTTAACGGATGCGATTATAGAAGAAGTGTTAGGCAAAGAGAATGTAACTATTCATTTTGAAGCTACTACATTAGAAAAACATGCAAATGGTATGAAGTTTGTTGTATATGAAGATAAAGAGGCTTTTGAATATGTTGTTTATTCGATAGGAGGAGGAACAATTTTATTTGATGGTCAACATGAGGAAACGATAATAAATACATATCCTCATCAAAACTTAGGAGAAGTAATCAAATATATGGAAGAAAATGCAATGACATTTTATGATTATGTTTGCTTTTTTGAAGGAGAAGGAATAGAAGAATACTTATATCAAGTATTAGATTCTATGTTTCAAGGAGTAGAGGAAGGCTTAAAAGAAGTTGGTGAACTTCCGGGGAGTTTACGTTTAAAAAGAGTGGCACGTAGCTTGCATCAACAAGCAATGAATACCAGAAATCAAAGTGAAAGAGAAAGATTATTAATTAGTAGTTATGCCTATGCTGTTAGTGAGCAAAATGCTAGCGGGAATACCATTGTAACTGCTCCAACTTGTGGGGCTAGTGGTGTTTTACCAGCTATTTTATATTATTGTTACAAACAATTAGAAATTCCTGAGAGTGATTTAATCAAAGCATTGGCAGTTGCAGGAGTATTTGGAAATGTTATTAAAAAGAATGCTACTATTTCTGGTGCTCAAGGTGGTTGTCAAGCGGAGATTGGAAGTGCTTGTGCAATGGCTGCTGCTAGTTATGGTTGGATTTTGGAATTAAATAATTCATTAATTGAATATGCTGCTGAAATGGGTTTGGAACATAATTTAGGACTTACTTGTGATCCAGTAGGAGGATATGTTCAAATTCCTTGTATTGAAAGAAATGGTTTTGCGGCCTTAAGAGCAATGGATGCAGCAATGTATGCCAAACAATTAGGGTATTTAAGAGAAAATAAAGTATCTTTTGATGCAGTGGTACGAGTGATGAATGAGACAGGAAAAGATTTAAATAGTGCCTATAAAGAAACTTCATTAGGTGGACTAGCAAAGGAGTTTGAATTGTAATGACGAAGGGTCTTTATATTCATATCCCTTTTTGTGATAATATTTGTAGTTATTGTGACTTTTGTAAAGTGTATTATAATCAAGAACTTGTTGAAAAATATTTAGAAATGTTAAAAAAAGAGTTGCAAGAATTGGATCAAAGAAATTGTTATGAGTCCATTTATATTGGTGGTGGAACTCCAAGTAGTTTATCTTGTGAACAATTAAGAACTTTGATGGAAATGATAAAGCCATTTGTTAATGATCATACTAAAGAGATTACAATGGAAGTAAATCCTGAATCCATGACGATGGAAAAATTAGTAATTATCCAGAATGTAGTGAATCGTTTAAGTATTGGAGTTCAAACTTTTCATGATTCATTATTAAAAGGGATTGAAAGACTACATACCAAAGAACAAGTATTTGGATTAATTACAAATGCACAAATAGTAGGAATTCAAAATATTTCTATTGATTTAATGTATGGTTTACCGAATCAAACATTTGATAACATAAAAGAAGACTTAGTCATTGTCGCTAACTTAGCGATACAACATATCTCTTATTACTCTTTGATTTTAGAAGATCATACTGTTTTAAAAAATAAAAATTATGTTCCTTTAGAAGAACTTCAAGATATTGAATATAATCTTTATATTGATCAAGAATTAGAAAATCTTGGTTTCTCTAAATATGAAATTAGTAATTATGCTAGAAAAGGATTTGAATCAAAACATAATTCTCTTTATTGGAAGTATGAAGATTATGATGGAGTTGGTTGTGGAGCAGTAGGGAAAATAGACAATCAATGTATCACCCATACTAAAAATGTATTTCAATATTGTAAAGAGAATGTTTTAAATATTGATGTCAATTCTAATGAAGATATGATGTTTGAACACATTATGATGTCACTTCGATTGGTTAGAGGATTGGATATCAAAGAATTTAATCAACGTTATGGTGTTGATTTTCTACAAATATATCAAAAAGCACTAGATAAACACCTTTCATTAGGAACGTTGACATTAAAAGAGGCTTTTATATGCTGTAATAAAGAATCTATCTTGTATTTAAATAGTATTTTAATTGATTTTATGGGATAATTTAAAGAGGAGGAATGTTTATGGATACGAAAGCTTTTTTTAAGATGGGTTATGGTTTGTATTTAGTGACTGGAAATTGCAATGGATTTGATAGTGGTTGTATAGCTAATACGTTTGTACAGGTAACATCTGACCCAGCACAGGTATGTATTACATTGAATAAAAATAATTTTACAACGGATTTAATTAAAGATAGTGGAGTGTTTAATTGTGGCGTCTTGTTAGATGAAATTGAAATGGCTACTATTGCTCATTTTGGTTTTCAATCAGGTCGTGATGTAAAGAAGTTTGAAGGTGTTGAATACACAATTGATCAAAACAATGTTAAACAAATTACGAAAGGGTTAGCAGCAACCTTTAGTTGTCGATTAGTTAATGTTTTAGATGTTGGTACACATCTAATGTTTATTGCAAAAGTAGAAGATGCAAAGGTATTAAGTGATAACAAGGTATTAACTTATGAAAATTATCATAAAGAAAAAAAGGGAACGACACCTAAAAATGCTTCTAGCTATCAAGAAGTAAAAGAAGAAAAAGGATATCGTTGTACTGTTTGTAATTATGTTTTAAATGAAGATGAACTTCCAGAAGATTATGTTTGTCCAGTTTGTGGACAACCAGCATCTGTGTTTGAGAAGTTATAAAATACGAACGTAAGGTTCGTATTTTTTCATGGAAAAATAGGTTATTTAGCACTAATGTATTGACAGTGCTAATAAAATGGTTATAATAGAATTAGCACAAGAGATAAAAGAGTGCTAAAGGTGGTGAACTGATGTTAACGGCAAGACAGTTATTGATATTTAAATGTATTGTAGATGAGTTTGTTGAAACTGCTGAACCAGTAGGCTCAAAGATGTTAATGGCAAAATATCAACTACCTTATTCTAGTGCAACGATTCGTAATGAGATGAGTTATTTAGAAGAGGCGGGATATTTGGAAAAAACACATACTTCATCTGGACGTATTCCTTCTTTGATGGGGTATCGTTTCTATGTAGATACACTTGAACAAAAAGATTTAGATCAAACCATTAAAAATCAGGTAGCAACTATATTTAATGATCGTACTCGTTCATTAAATGAAATTATTCAAGAAAGCTGTCAAATGTTAAGTGAATTAACACATTTAACATCGGTTGTCTTAGGTCCTAATTCTTATGAAGATTCTTTACAAAGAATCACATTAGTACCGCTAGGTCATAACCGAGTAACTGCGATTATTATTACCAACCAAGGACACGTAGAGAATAAGATATTTGATCTTCCGGAAGATATCTCTATGGATGATTTAATTGGTTGTGTCAATATGATGAATGATTTATTAGTTGGAACACCAATTAATCAAGTAGCGTTACGTTTAGAACGAGATGTTCGTCCTGTGTTAGCTCTAAAGATTCAAGAACATGAAGAAGTCTTTAATGCTTTTATGGAAGCGTTTGTGAAGTTTGCAGCAAATAATGTATATTTCTCAGGCAAAGAAAACATGTTGTATCAACCAGAGTATAGTGACGTGCAAACACTTCGTAGAATTGTAAGTGCATTTGAAAACTCAGGAGTATGGAGTAATTTAACTCCGATTGGGTTAGATGAAGGGGTTACTATTAAAATTGGAACAGATTCTTTGATTGAAGAGATTGAAGATGTTTCAGTTATCTCGGCATCCTTTAAAACCGGACAGGAGACTCAAGGGTCTATTTCTGTAATCGGACCTACGAGAATGCCATATGAAAAAGTAGTATCTTTAGTAGAGTATATTTCAAAGAGTATTGAAGAAGTATTCTTTGAGGAAGATGATGGATCGAGGTGAAGTTAATGAGTGAAGAAATGAAAGAGCCTGAAGTGGTAGAAGAAGTAGAACAAGAAGTAGTGGAAGAGACTGAAAGTGAAGTGGTCGAAGAAACTAGTGAAGATAAAATTGCTAAGTTAGAACAAGAAGCAAATAACTGGAAAACAGATTATTATAAAGTATTTGCAGACATGGAAAACACAAAGAGAAGACTTCAAAATGAGCATAATAATGCGATGAAGTTTATGATGCAAAGCTTTATTGAAGAGTTATTACCAGTGGTAGATAACTTTGAAAGAGCGATGTTAGTTGAAAATCCTAGTGAGGAAGTACAAACCTTCATAAAAGGATATGAAATGATTTATCAACAATTAAAAGCTGTTTTTGAAAAACAAGGAATTACAGTAATTGAAACAGCAGGTAAGGAATTTGATCCAAGTTTACACCAAGCAGTGATGAGCGTAAGTGATGAGAACTTTGAATCAAATATGATTGTGGAAGAATTACAAAAAGGTTATATGTTAAAAGATCGCGTTATTCGTGCATCTTTAGTAAAAGTAAATCAATAATAACGGAGGAAAAGAAAATGTCAAAAATTATTGGAATCGATTTAGGAACAACAAATTCATGTGTAAGTGTTATGGACAATGGAGAAGTAAAAGTAATTACAAATCCTGAAGGAAGTCGTACAACACCATCAGTAGTATCATTTAAAAATGAAGAAATTATTGTTGGAGATGCTGCTAAAAGACAAGCAGTAACAAACATTAATACAATTCAATCTATTAAACGTCATATGGGTACAGGACATAAAACATCAGTAAATGGAAAAGATTATTCACCAGAAGAAATTTCTGCGATGATTTTACAAAACTTAAAAGCAACAGCAGAAGCTTATTTAGGTGAAACTGTATCAAAAGCAGTAGTTACAGTACCTGCATACTTTAATGATGCACAAAGACAAGCAACAAAAGATGCTGGTAAAATTGCTGGATTAGAAGTAGAACGTATTATTAATGAACCAACTGCAGCTGCATTAGCGTTTGGTTTAGATAAACAAGATCAAGAACAAAAAGTATTAGTATATGACTTAGGAGGAGGAACTTTTGATGTTTCTATCTTAGAGTTAGCGGATGGTACATTTGAAGTATTATCTACATCAGGAGATAATCACTTAGGTGGAGATGATTTTGATCAAAAATTAATTGATTGGATTGTTGCTGAATTCAAAAAAGATCAAGGAATTGATTTAAGTGCTGATAAAATGGCAATGCCTCGTGTAAGAGAAGCTGCTGAAAAAGCAAAAAAAGATTTATCAGGAGTAGTGCAAACACAAATTTCATTACCATTTATCTCTGCAGGTGCCGCAGGACCTGTCCATTTAGAATTAACATTAACTAGAGCTAAATTTGATGAATTAACAAAATCATTAGTAGATCGTACAGAAGTACCAGTAAAACAAGCATTAAAAGATGCTGGTATGTCTCCAAGTGAAATTGATCAAGTATTATTAGTTGGTGGATCTACTCGTATTATTGCTGTTCAAGAATCAGTAAAAAGATTATTAGGAAAAGAACCTAATAAATCTGTAAATCCTGATGAAGTAGTATCAATGGGTGCTGCAATTCAAGGTGGAGTTATTGCTGGTGATGTAAAAGGAGTTGTATTATTAGATGTTACACCTTTATCTTTAGGTATTGAAACAATGGGTGGTGTAATGACTGTATTAATCGAAAGAAATACAACAATTCCTACAACAAAGTCACAAGTATTCTCAACTGCAGCTGATAACCAACCAGCAGTAGATATTAATGTATTGCAAGGTGAAAGATCAATGGCAGCTGATAATAAACAATTAGGTTTATTTAAATTAGATGGTATTGAACCTGCAAGAAGAGGAGTTCCTCAAATTGAAGTTACATTCTCAATTGATGTTAATGGTATTGTAAATGTAAAAGCAAAAGATTTAAAAACACAAAAAGAACAATCAATCGTAATTCAAAACTCTACTGGTTTATCAGATGATGAAATTGAACGTATGGTAAATGAAGCAGAAGCTAATAAATCAGAAGATGAAAAGAAACGTAAAGATATTGAAACTAAAAATAAAGCAGAACAAATGATCAATGAAATTGAAAAATCATTAGAAGAACAAGGTGATAAAATTGATGCACAACAAAAAGAAAGTGCTGAAGCATTGAAAAACGAATTAAAAGCTGCTTTAGATGCAAATGACATGGATACATTAGAGGCTAAAATGGCTGAGTTAGAACAAATGGCTCAACAAATGGCAAGCTATGCATATCAACAACAAGGTGATCAAGGGCAACCAGCTGATGGACCAAGTGATGACAATGTAATGGATGCAGAATTCGAAGAAAAGAACTAATCATAAAGCCAAGGCAATGCCTTGGTTTTACGTGGTAATATAAAGGGTGGAAATATGGCAAATAAAAGAGATTATTATGATGTACTAGGGGTTTCTAAAAGTGCATCAGGAGATGAAATAAAGCGTGCGTATCGTAAAAAAGCAAAGGAGTTTCATCCTGATGTAAATAAAGCGGCAGATGCAGAAGCTAATTTTAAAGAATGTGCAGAGGCTTATGAGATTTTATCGGATGCAAACAAAAAAGCAACATATGATAGATATGGACACGCTGCCTTTGAACAAGGTGCTGGTAATGGTGCTGGTGGTGGTTATGGTGGTTTTGACGATGTTGACTTAGGAGATATTTTTGGTTCATTCTTTGGTGGTGGACAACGTCGACAACGTACTGGTCCTCAACGTGGACAAGATCGTTTAATGGAATTAACAATTACTTTTATGGAAGCAATTAATGGTGTTAAAAAAGATGTTAAAATCAATTATGATGCAGCTTGTTCTACTTGTAATGGAACGGGTGCTAAAAGTGCGAGTGATGTAAGTACTTGTTCTAGATGTCGTGGAACAGGTCATGTTCAACAACAAGTGAATTCACCATTTGGGGCAGTAGTACAAACAGTTACTTGTCCTGATTGTGGAGGTACTGGTAAAGTTATTAAAAACAAATGTAATGATTGTCATGGTCGTGGTTATGTAAATAAAACAGTGACTGTTCAATTAGATATTCCAGCAGGAATTGGTAGTGGGCAACAGTTACGTGTAGCTGGAAAAGGTGCTAGAGGAGCAAATGGTGGATCGAATGGTGACTTATTTGTCGAAGTTCGTGTACAAACTCATCAACACTTTACCCGTGATGGGCGTACTATTTATGTAACAGTACCTATTTCTAGTGTGAATGCAACACTTGGTTGTGAAATAGAAGTACCAACAGTATATGGTGATGTGAATTTGAAAATCCCTGCCGGAACGCAATCTGGAAGTAGTTTACGTTTAAAAGGAAAAGGTGTAAAAGATTTAAGAAGTGATTCTTATGGTGATCAAATTGTGAAAGTAAATGTAGAAATACCTACGAAGCTTTCTCATAAAGAAAAAGAACTTTATGATCAATTAGCTAAATTAGACAAAAAAGATTCTATTTTTGATTCTTTTAAAAAATCATTTAAACGATAAAAGAGTGCCGCTAGTGTGGCACTCTTTTTTTTGGGTAAAATAAAAAATGAGAATAAGTTCTCATTTTTATGTATGCTGCTATTTGATTATCCAGCTTTTCTTAAGCTTCTTAGTTCTCTTGTAGAAATTCTTACTTTAGTAGGTTTACCATCTACTAAAATAGTAGCTTTTTGTAAATTGACATTCCATTTTCTTCTGCTAGAGTTTAAAGCATGAGAACGAGTGTTACCAGACATAGGTCCTTTTCCACTGATTTGACATTTTCTTGACATTGTAGTTCTCCCTCCTTTTTTAGTAGTGTTTTAACGTACTTTGCTATGATACCATTGATTTTGTAAAAATGCAATTGTTTTTTTAAAAAAATTGTATATAATATCATTGTAATCAAAAGAAATAATATTTTTATTGAATCAAACAGGATAATTGATAATTTTATTAATATACTGTATAATGTTAAAAAATAGTTAATGGTAGATGGAGGTATATCTATGTTAGAAAAGAATACAAATATGGGAAGTATTACAATTTCTTTAGAAGTAGTTTCAACTGTTACAGGTGGTGCAGCTACTGAATGTTATGGTGTAGTAGGAATGGCTAGTCAAAAGAAATTAAAAGATGGCTTTCATGAATTATTAGGAAAAGAAAATTATTCAAAAGGAATTGAAGTAAAAGATGGTGATACGGGATTAATATTAGATGTCTATATCATTGTTGGTTATGGTGTAAAAATTACTGAGATTATTCACGAAGTACAAAAAAAAGTAAAATATGTTGTTGAATCAACATTGGATTTGCATGTTGAATCTGTTAATATTTTTGTACAAGGAATCAGAGGAATGGAGTAAGAATATTTGATGAAAACGATAAATGGAAAAATGTTTAAAGAAATGGTTATATGTGGAGCTAATAACTTACATAATAATCATTTAGAAATTGATGCTTTAAATGTATTCCCAGTACCAGATGGAGACACAGGAACAAATATGTCTTTAACTTTTACGGCGGGATCAAAAGAAGTATCTACAATGGATACGTTAGATATTTATGCAGTAGCCAAGAAATTATCGAAAGGGTTATTAATGGGAGCACGTGGGAATTCGGGTGTTATCCTTTCACAAATTTTTAGAGGTATTGCAACAGGGTTAGAAGGCTATAGCGAAGTAAATGCAGTACAACTAGCAAATGCTTTAAATAGTGGAACAAAAGTTGCATACAAGGCTGTTATGCGTCCTGTAGAGGGTACTATCTTAACGGTTATTCGTGAATCAAGTGCGGCAGTTGTAGAATATGTGCAAGAAGATATGGATATTGAAGAAATGTTTGATTATTTTATTCAAGCAGCAAAAGTATCTTTAGAAAACACACCAGAATTATTACCTGTTTTAAAAGAAGTAGGTGTAGTTGATAGTGGTGGAGCAGGACTGTTATTAGTATTTGAAGGTTTTGCAAAAGCATTAGCTGGAGAAACAATTGAATATTTAAATGTTCAAGGAACTGGTGAAGTTGAAATGGCTGGAAGTGATATTGAAGGTGGAGAAGATGCCTTTGGTTACTGTACAGAATTCATTGTACGTTTAGAAGATTCTTTAGTTGATAAGTTCAATGAAGAACAATTAAAGAAAGAGTTATCTAGAATTCCTGGAGATAGTATTGTTGTAGTACAAGATGAAGAAATTGTAAAAGTACATGTTCATACTTTAAAACCAGGGGAAGCCTTAAACTTGGCACAAAGATTTGGTGAGTTTATTAAGTTGAAAATTGAAAATATGCAAGAACAACATAATAACATTATCGAAGCAAGCGAACCAACAAAAAAAGAAGCAAAAGAAGTAGGAATTATTTCTGTATGTGCGGGTAAAGGACTAGAAGAAGCTTTCTTATCTTTACATTGTGATTATGTAGTAAGTGGAGGACAAACAATGAATCCTTCTACAGAAGACATGGTTCAAGCAATTCGTGACTTAAATGCGAAACATGTAATTGTTTTACCAAACAATTCAAATATTGTGATGACAGCACAACAATCTGCTACTATTTTAGAAGATGAAATTGATGTTATTGTTATTCCAACAAAAACAATTCCTCAAGGGATGTCAGCATGTGTTATGTATAATCCAGATATTGCTTTAGAAGATAATGTTGCAGAAATGCAAGAAGCTATAAAAAATGTTCAAACAGGGGAAGTAACATTCGCTATTAAAGATACAAATATAGATGGAGTAGAAATTAAAGCCAATGATTATATGGCTATTTGTAATAAAAGTATAGTTGCTTGTAAGCCTAATAAATTACATGCACTTCAAACAGTATTAGAAACACTAGTAGATGATGAAAGTGAATTAATCACTTTAATTGTAGGTGAAGATATTGTTAGTGCGGATGTGGAAGAAATGGAAAGCTATGTAGAAGACCATTTTGATGCTGAAATGGAAGTAGTTTATGGTCTACAACCAGTGTACTCATTTATTGTAGGTGTAGAATAAGATATTGTTTATCAATATCTTTTTTTATTGTTAAAATAGTTATTTTAACAACAATTACAAGAGATTATGGTATTGTAACAACTTATTATTGACATTGTATACAATGTCCTTTAGAATAACGTATAAGATAGTTTTAGGCTATTATATTAAGGGGGAAAAGTTATGTGCGGTTTTATGGCAGTTGATGGGACATTATTAACGAAAGAAGAATTTGAAAAAGAGTTCTCTTTCATACAATATCGTGGTCCTGACCAAAGTGAAGTAATAAAATTAGATGAAGCAATCCTAGGATTCCATCGTCTTGCAATCATGGGATTACATCCTGAAGGGATGCAACCAATGACATTGGATAATAATTATGTTTTATGTAATGGAGAAATTTATAATTTTAGAGCAGTAAAAAAAGAACTAGAAAAACAATTTACTTTTAAATCAGAAAGTGACTGTGAAATTCTTTTACCATTATATTCATTATATAAAGAAGACATGGTTCATCATATTGAAGGTGAGTTTGCACTAGCAATTTATGATGCAACAAATAAAACATGGTTTGCAGCAAGAGATCAATTAGGGATTAGACCATTATTCTATGGTTACCAAGAAAATGGTAAAATAGCTTTTGCATCTGAAATGAAAGCTATTCACAATATTTGTAAAGAAGTACATCCATTCCCTATTGGAAGTTATTACAAAGATGGAGAATTTGTACAATTCTTAGATGTAACAAAAGTAGAAGAATATCAAACAAACATGGATGAAATTCAAAAAAACATTCATGATAAATTAGTAGCTGCTATTGAAAAAAGACTAGATAGTGATGCTCCTGTAGGATTCTTATTAAGTGGAGGATTAGATTCTTCTTTAGTTTGTGCAATAGCACAAAAGCAACTAGATAAACCAATTAAAACATTTGCAGTTGGTATGAAATCAGATGCAATAGATTTACATTATGCTAGAATAGTAGCAGAAGATATTAAAAGTGATCATACAGAATTCTTTATGACACCAACAGAAGTATTAGATTCTATTAAAGAAGTTATTTATCATTTAGAAACATATGATATAACAACAATTCGTGCTAGTATCGGAATGTATATTCTTTGTAAAAACATTCATGAAAAAACAGATATTCGTGTATTATTATCAGGAGAAGTTAGTGATGAATTATTTGGTTATAAATATACTGATTATGCACCTAGTCCTGAAGAATTCCAAGAAGAAAGTGCAAAAAGAATGCGTGAATTATATCAATATGATGTTCTTAGAGCAGATCGTTGTATTGCAGCACATAGTTTAGAAGCTCGTGTTCCTTTTAGTGATTATGATTTTGCGAATTATGTTATGTCAATTGATCCTAAATTAAAAATGAATAGTTATGGTATTGGAAAATACTTATTAAGAAATGCTTTTACTAATGAAGAATTACTTGAAAATATTCGTATGCGTGAAAAAGCAGCATTCTCGGATGCAGTAGGACATTCTATGGTTGATATTATCAAAGAATATGCAGAGGGATTATATACAGATGAAGAATTTGAGTTATTAAGAAAACCTTTCTTAGATTATAATCCACCAATGACAAAAGAAGCGTTATTATATCGTTTAACATTTGTTGAATTATATCCTAATAGAGAAAACTTAATTACTGCTTATTGGTTACCAAATACATCTTGGCCTAACTGTAATGTTACTGATCCAAGTGCTCGTGTTTTACCAAACTATGGTGATAGTGGAAAGTAGACTTTTGTCTACTTTTTTGTTTTCTAACTAAATTTCTTAAAAATGATTGACGATAAGCTGTAAAATTTAAATTGTCTATTTCACATAGTTTAAGGAATTATGGTGTTATTGAGGATGTAATTCTTGACAAATAGAAATATATAATTATATTAGTCCCATGGTAAAGAAATGGGAGGAATAGAAAATGAAAAAGATCTTTGCTTTAGTATTAGTTATACAATTAGTATTTTCACCGTTATCCATATTTGCAGAGGATGACACATCGTCGAATATTGAGATTACTGAATCTGTATTTCCGGATGCATTAGTGAGGGAGATGTTATCTGAATGCGATTGGGATAATGATGGGGTTTTAAGTTCAAATGAACAATCGTCTATTTATTATGTAGAGTACAAAGAGGGAATGAAAGATTTCACAGGATTAGATTTGCTACCTAATATTGCTGGCTTTTCAGCTTATGGCATTACAAGCGACAGTGAAGTTGAATTGGATTTGACATCATTGAAAAACCTAAGAGGAATAAGTATTCTTGATTGTTCAGGGATAAAATCACTTGATATTTCAGGGCTTACCAATTTGGGTAGTCTTTTTGTAAATGGTACTAGCATTTCTGAATTAGATTTGACTGGAATGGTGTCTTTATATTCTTTGGATGTATCTAACAATCCAAATATGACAACATTGGATATTTCAGATAGTAAAAATCTTACGTATATATCTATACACGGTACATCTATTTCTAGTTTAGATTTGTCGAATGTAGATGAATTATATGAATTGGATTGTTCAAATTCAAAAATATCAACAATTGACATTTCTGATTTTGAAAATTTATATACTTTTAAAGCATCGGGTGATAATTTGGTAGAAGTAATTACGAGCGATACAGGAAATTATATTTCTAACGGAGATATTGTAGAAGGGTATACGTTGGATACTTGCGTTACACTAGCTGCTAGTACTTATCAAGCAGGAGATGAGGTAGTTATTCCAGATACGGTAACAGCCATTGGTTATTTTGCATTTGTGGGTGACAATACACCAAGAGTTATTGAAATACCGGAAAGTGTTGATAATGTTTTCGGTAATGCTTTCTATAATTGTACAAACCTAGATACATTGTTATTCGAGGGAGATTCAATAATATTTGATGAATATTCTTTTACAGGGTGTACTAATCTTAGTTCCATATATTTTAGTGGATCAGCTGCTACATTAGCAAAAGAAGAATACTTCTATTATAGTGATACAGATGAGGAGCCTTATTTAATTCGTGAAGGAACTTTCTCTGGTTTAACTGCAACTGTATATTATCCAGAAGGGGATAGTTCATGGGATGAAGTGATTAAAGGTAACTATAGTGGTGATATCACTTGGGTTGCTTGGGATCCTTCAATAGGAATACCAGAAAGTGATACAACAGGCAGTGTTGCTACTGTAACGGTATCACCTACGATAGTAGATACAGCTGCAAACGTAGTTGTTAGTGATGATGCAATTTCTGGCTTAGTGAATAGCTCTGAAAAAACAGTAACTATTGCGGTAGATGTTACAAATGATGTTGAGACAGTAAAAGTGAAAGTTTCAAGTGAAGCTATTGATACATTAATAGCTAGTGATGTGGAAGAAGTGGTAGTTGAATGTGGAATTGCATCATTATCATTGGATAAAGCAACATTAGAAACAATATCAGCTAGTACTTCTGGTGTAATTACATTTAATGTGGAAACAGTAGATACTGCTATTTTAAGTAGTGATATAAAAGAGTTAATTGGAGATAGACCAGTATTTGATTTTTCAATTATTGATGAAGAAGGAACTACAGTTTCTACATTTGGATTGGGTGTTGTTACAGTATCCATTCCTTATGTTTTAGCAGACGGAGAAGTAGCAGAAAATTTAGTTATCTACTATTTAGCAGATAATGGAGATGTTGAAGAAGTAGAAGTTTTAAATTACGATGAAGTAAATGGAGTGGTTACATTTGAAGCTACTCACTTCTCAAGTTATGCAGTAGGATATGCTGAAGCTGATGATGGTATATCGGTACCTGCTACAGGAGATACATTTAACTATACTTTTGTAGTATGTGCAATAATGTCATTAGGAGCTATTTACATATTACGTAAGAAAAGATCAATGAATTAAACAAAAGAATTGCCTCGTAGTTTTAAAACTATGAGGCTTCTATTTGTAAAGAGGAGATAACTATGTTAAAAGAGATTCATTTTTATAACCTGATAAAAATAGGCTTTTTTCTATCTTTGGTATTGATAGGAGGATATTTTGAGTTTGCATCAGGGTTGCTGACTATATATTTTACAGGTTGTTTGTTGTTTGCTTCTAAAGATAAATTTACTTTTAATAAGGATAAGACTATTTATAGTGTTATTATTATTGTTATGATGTATTTACTAGTGATACCATTTTCTACTGATATTAGTATGGGTATTATTGGATTTGTAAAATATTTGCCACTTATTCCAATTGTTTTATTAGTGGCAAAGTTAGAAAAAGAAGAGAAAGAAAACATATTAAAAACAATACCAATTTGTGGGGTATTGATGACGATGTTTTCATTTTTTGTTTCTTTTTTTGAAGGGTTGGATAGCTTTTTTAATGTTAGTGGTCGATATGCAGGATTATTTCAATACCCAAATACTTTTGCTTTGTTTTTATTGATTGGTTTGATTGTTTTAGTACACCAAAAAGAAGACAAAAATAAGTTATATTATATCTATTGTGTGGTCTTAATGGGTGGATTATTTATGTCGGGTAGTAGAACTGGAATGATATTGATGGTATTGAGTTTGTTGATGTCTTGTTTTTTAAAAGAAACTAGAAGAAATGGTATCGTGTTGGGTGTTATTTTAGCAATTGGATGGATGTTTTCTTTGGCATGGGTGGTTTTTAATGGTGAAATAGGAACTATTGGTCGATATCTTACGGCATCTTTATCGTCAAGTACTTTTGTTGGACGTATTTTATATGTAATAGATGCATTACCGGTTATTTTTTCGAATCCGCTTGGCTTGGGATATATGGGTTATCAGTTTTTACAAGGAAGCTTTCAAACAGGTGTTTATAATGTGGCCTATGTTCATAATGATTTTTTGCAATTGTTTTTAGATGTTGGATGGGTTGCGGGAGTTTTATTTATATTGCTTGCTTATCGTGCAATAACATCAAAAGAAAATTGCTCTATGTTTCGGATGATTGCTTTATTTATTTCTTTACATACTTTGTTAGACTTTCATCTTCAGTATATTTCAATCTTTCTAATTTTCATATTAGTGCTAGATTATCAACCTATATCTAAAGTGATAAATAAAAAGAAGAAAAGTAAAATAAAGCAGATTACAGTAAAGAATAAGGTGGTCTATGGATTTGCAGTTGTAAGTATTTTGTTTTCTGGTTATATGGGTAGTGCTTTGTTTTTAGAATACATGAATCAAGATGACTTGTCGTTAACACTTTTTTCGATGAATAGTCGTATTTATATGGATAAAATATATAATACAGTGGATGTGGATGAAGCTAATGAATATGCAAATAAGATTTTAGATAATGGTGATGATAATATGTTAAGTTATCGTGCTAAAGCCGATTGGTATTTTAAGTCAGGAATGGTGGAAGATACAGTAGAGAATAAGCTGAAACAAATTGAATTATCTAAGTATGATTTAGATGCATATAAAGAGTTGATAGAAATGTTAGTGATATTTAAAGATTTATATAATGATAGTGGAGATATGGAAGGGGTTATGTATTGTACAGGAATATTACAATCGATACCTACTATGTTAGAAGAAGTGGAAAATAATACATCTTCTTTAGCATACAAAATAACTGATCAACCTGATTTAGAATTACCTTCTGAATACATTTATTATTGTTATACCAATTAATACTAACTTCTTGTTATATACTAACAAGAAGTTTTATTGGTATATCCTAATGTAATATGATAATATTTGTAAAAGAGGTGAAATCATGGATGAGTTAAAGCTATTGAAAATAAGACAAGATAAAATTGATATTTTACATCAAATGGGTATTCAAACAATAGAAGATTTATATCTTTATTATCCTTATCGTTATGCTATTTTAGAAGCTACACCTCTAACACAAGAAAAATGTACGATAGAAGCTATTTTGTTAGAAAAGCCACAAACTTATTTTCATAGTCGTGTTTCTAGGTTGTTTTTTACTGTTTTATATGAAGAACAACGAATTAAAGTAACTCTTTTTAATCGTCATTTCTTAGCTAAAAGTATGGTGGAAGGAATGAAGATTACTTTGACTGGAAAATATGATGCTAGAAAAGCTAGTTTAGTGGCTAGTGATATTTATTTAAAGCCAATTGATCAGTGTAGTGCGATTACTCCTATCTATTCTTTAAAAGAAGGTATTAATGCAAAGATGCTACAATCTTATATAAAAAAAGCAATGCAATATCAAATGATAGAAGAAGATATTCCTGTATCGTGTGTTCAAAAGTATCGTTTACTATCTAAGTATGAAGCTATTTATAAAATACATTTTCCAGAAGTACAGGAAGATATCCGTCAAGCAATACGTTATTTAAAGTATCGTGAATTCTTTTATTTTCAATTAACAATGCAATATACGACATCTCAAATAACCAAAACGAAAGGAATATCTAAAGAATATGATATTCATAAATTGCAATCATTTATAAAAGATTTGTCTTTTGAATTAACGGGTGATCAATTAGAAGCGGTGGAAGATATTTTAAAAGACTTACAGAGTGATAAAACGATGTATCGTTTTTTACAAGGAGATGTAGGTAGTGGGAAGACAATTGTTGCGACGATAGGAATATATGCTAATTATTTAGCTGGTTTTCAAGGGGCTTTTATGGCACCTACAGAAGTATTAGCAGCACAGCTATATGATTCACTATGTCATACCTTTAAAAACAAAGGCTTACAAGTGGAACTATTAGTAGGTAGTCATACTGCTAAACAAAAAGAAGATATTTATCAGAGGCTTTTAAATGGTCAAATAGATGTATTAGTAGGTACACATGCTTTGTTTCAAGAAAAAGTGGTTTATCAAAATTTAGGATTTATTGTAACAGATGAACAACATCGTTTTGGTGTAAAACAAAGGAAAGCTTTAAAAGACAAAGGAGTACAAGTAGACTTTTTAATTATGTCAGCAACGCCTATTCCTCGTACCTTAGCAATTAGTTTTTATGGGGACATGGATGTTTCTACGATAGAAACAATGCCACAAGGGAGAAAAGAAATTATTACTAAAGTAGTTGCATCTACATCGATGAAGCCTATTTTAACTGAAATAGACGAATATTTACAAAAAGGAGGGCAATGTTATGTGGTTTGTCCTTTAATAGATAAAAGTGAAGCAATTGAATGTAGAGATGTTCAATCTATTTATGATGGAATGGTTTCTTATTTTAAAGATCGTTATCAAATAGGATTATTACATGGTAAAATACAAGATAGTCAAAAAAATGAAATCATGGATAAATTTAAAAATAATGAGATACGAATTTTAGTTTCTACTACAGTGATAGAAGTAGGAATTGATGTAAAGAATGCAAATAGGATTGTTATTTATAATGCCGAGAGATTTGGATTAAGTCAGTTGCATCAGTTAAGAGGAAGAGTAGGTAGAGGGAAAGAACAAGGCTATTGTTATTTGCTATCTACTAGTAGTCAGGAACTATCGAAAGAAAGATTATCTTTCTTAGAAACTTGTCACAATGGTTTTGAAATTTCAAAGTATGATTTATCTTTAAGAGGACCAGGGGATATGCTTGGAAATAGACAAAGTGGTTTACCTAGTTTTTCATTAGGGGATTTGTCAAAAGACATGGTTATTTTGGAATTGGCTAGAAAAGATGTAGTTGACTTTTTTGAAAGAAATAGTCAAGATAGTAGATGGTTATTGTTGTTAGAAAAAATAAGAAAACAATTAGAAAAGAATAATCAATATATAGATTAATATGTTATAATACGGTAATAGGGGTGAAGATAATGAAATTAGCGATTGATGCAATGTCTGGAGATTTAGGAAGTCCAGTAGTAGTGGAAGCTTGTTTATCATTCTTAAAAAAGAATGATAATGTAGAGTTATATGTAGTAGGGAAATTGGATGAGTTATCAGCATTAAAGGATCATCCAAAAGTAACATTAGTAGAAGCAAATGAAGTATTAGAAATGACAGAAAATATTATGGCAATTCGTCGTAAAAAAGAATCAAGTATGGTCCGTGCGATGATGCTTGCTAAAAATGGGGAAGTAGATGGCGTTGTGTCTAGTGGAAATACGGGGGCATTTTATGCTAGTGCAATGTTATTTGTAAAAAGAATAGCAGGTGTTGAAAAGTCATGTTTAATGGCTCGTATGCCGACATTAGATGGTAAAGGTATTTTAATGTTAGATGTAGGTGCTAATAGTGATAATACACCAGAACAATTAGTTTCTTTTGCAGTGATGGGAAATGTATATGCAAAGAATGTGTTGAATATTGAAAAACCAAAAGTTGGTTTATTAAATATTGGTACAGAAGAACACAAAGGAGATGACATGCATCGAGCAGCCTATCATCTATTACAAGAAAAAGAAGGAATTCATTTTATAGGTAATATTGAAGGAAAACATATTTTAGATGGTGATGTAGATATTGTTGTAACAGATGGATTTACTGGAAATGTGTGTATGAAGTCTTTTGAAGGGGCTTCAGCATTATTAATGCAAGGATTAAAAGAAAATATGATGGCGAATACTATTTCAAAAATAGGTGCATTATTTTCAAAAGGAGCATTACGTTCTTTAAAACATACGTTTGATGCAGATAGTGCTGGTGGTGCTCTTTTGATTGGTTTTGAAAAACCAATCGTAAAAGCACATGGAGCAAGTAATGCAGTGGCTTTTGAAAATGGTATTATTTTAACTGCAAACATGGTAGAAAATGATGTAACATCAAAAATTAAGGCAGGGTTAGAATAAATGGAAATAAGTGTATTATTAAATAAATTAGGTATTCCCTATAAAGATATCCATTTATATGTAGAGGCGTTTACACATCCTTCTTATTCAAATGAAAGAGGTCATGGAATGCATGATTATGAGCGTTTGGAGTTTTTAGGAGATGCAGTATTACAATACTATGTATCTGTCTACTTATTTGATTTATATAAGGATATTCCGGAAGGACAATTAACGACATTACGTTCTAAGTTAGTCCGTGAAGAATCTTTAGCTAGATTTGCTAGAGAATTAGATTTAGGTCCTTGTATTTTACTAGGAACAGGTGAAAAGAATAGTGGTGGAGATAATCGAGATAGTGTTTTAGCAAATGTCTTTGAAGCTTTTATGGGAGCAATTAATTTAGATTGTGGACAAGTTGAAGTTTTAAAAATATTAGATCGTACTATTTATAGTCATGTTACCGATATCCATTATGACAATATTACAGATTATAAAACAACACTTCAAGAATTAGTACAAGCAGATTCTCGTAAAACAGTAAATTATCAATTACTATCTTGTATTGGTCCTTCCAATGCTCCTGTATTTAATGTAGCTGTTAAAATGGATGAAATGATTTTAGGAGAAGGAACGGGAACTAGTAAGAAAAAAGCAGAGCAACAAGCAGCAAAATCAGCATTAGAAAAAATGGCAAGATAATAGAGGCATACGCCTATTCTATTATCTTTTTTTTACATATTTTATGTTGGAGGGGATAAAATGTATAATAATTATATGAATATGATGTTTGATAATCAAATGCCAATACCTAGAGAGGTAGAGAAAAATCCTAGAAATAGCAAACCAGGCTATCAAAAAGTAGGAGATATTTTCTTATATGTAGTGCAACCTGGAGATAACTTATATCAATTAGCGAAAATGTTTCAAACACAACCAGAAATCATTTTATGTTTTAATCAGTTAGATATGGCTTGTAAAATACAGCCAGGACAAGAGTTATTAGTACCGGTAGTATATGATTGTATAAATAATAATAGAAATGGGTATGGATTATATTTCTAAAAATGTGATTAGGAATGGATTTTTTTTAAAAAAAAGAGTATGATAGAGAAAATCATTAATTGTAAGGGGAAGAACATGGGTAATTATGTTGGAAGTAAAAGAAATTTAACATTGTTAATGGATTTGTATGAATTAACGATGTCATACAATTATTTTAAACAAGGGAATAAGGATAGAATTGTATATTTTGATATGTTTTATCGTAAAAATCCTGATGATGCAGGATTTGCAATTTTCGCTGGATTACAACAATTAATAGAATGTATTGAACAGCTTCATTTTAGTGAGGGAGATATTGAATATCTTGCCTCTTTACATAAGTTTGATGATGAGTTCTTTGAATATTTACGAACTTTTAAGTTTAATGGATCTGTTTATGCGATAAAAGAGGGGACTCCAGTATTTCCTAACGAACCATTAATCACCATTAAAGCAACCATCATTGAGGCACAGTTAATTGAAACATTATTATTAGTAACTGTAAATCACCAATCATTAATTGCAACCAAAGCATCTCGTATTGTTCAAGAAGCAAAAGGGAGACCAGTATTTGAATTTGGTGCAAGAAGAGCACAAGGATATGATAGTGCTACTTATGGGGCAAGGGCAGCTTATATAGGAGGGGTTAGTGCAACGGCAACTCTTTCGGCAGGTAAAATGTTTAATATCCCTGTAGTAGGTACGATGGCTCATTCATTTGTGCAATCTTTTGATAGTGAATATGAAGCATTTGAAGCTTTTGCGAAAGTATATAGTGATGATTGTATCTTATTAGTAGATACTTATGATACATTAAAGAGTGGAGTACCAAATGCTATTAAAATTGCAAAAGAAGTATTAGCGCCAATGGGTAAAAAACTAAAAGGTATACGTTTAGATAGTGGAGATATTTCTTATTTATCAAAAAGAGCAAGAATGATGTTAGATATAGTAGGATTAACAGATGTTATGATTAGTGCATCTAATTCATTAGATGAATATTTAGTACGTTCTATTTTAGATCAAGGTGCTAAATTAGATTCATTTGGTATTGGTGAAAACTTAATTGTTTCTCGTAGTTCACCTGTATTTGGTGGTGTTTATAAGTTAGTAGCTTTAGAAAAAGATGGAGAAATTGTTCCTAAAATTAAGATTTCTGAAAACACAGAAAAAATCACAAATCCTGGATATAAGAAATTATATCGTTTATTTGAAAAGGAAACGAATAAGGCAATTGCAGACTTAATGACATTCCATGATCAAATAATCGATCCAACTAAAGATTTAGTAATCTATCATCAAACCAATGTATGGAAATCAAAAACATTAGAAGCAAATACTTATTTTGCAAAATCACTACAAGAAGATGTTTTCATTGATGGAAAATGTGTCTATCCACAATATACCCTTCAAGAAATTAGAGAATATAGTGTCGCACAAAAAGAATTATTATGGGATGAAATATTCCGTTTAGAATATCCTCATAGCTACTATGTAGACTTAACAAAAGAATTATTAGATTATAAAATTAAAATGTTAGAACAAAAACGTAAATAATGGAGAATAAAATGATTGTAACTGTTGTAGGTTTAGGTGTTATTGGAGGAAGTTTTGTAAAAGCACTAGATGGGTTAGGATATGAAGTTTATGGAGTTGATACAAACCAAGAAACTTTAGATATGGCAAAACAAGGTGGTTATATTAAAGATGGATTTATAGATGGTAGTGATATTGTTAGTAAAAGTGATTTAACGATTATCTGCTTATATCCTACTTTAGTATTAGATTTTATTAAAAGTATGACTTTTAAAAAAGGGAGTATTATTAGTGATGCAGTTGGAATTAAGTCTTATTTTCTAGAAGAAGCATTGAAATTGATTGATTCTGATGTAGAGTTTGTTAGTGGACATCCAATGGCTGGTAGAGAGAAAAAAGGGTTTTTATATGCTAGTAAGGAAGTATTTCAAAACGCTAATTATATTTTAATAGAACATTTAGAAAATAAAAAAGAAACAATTTCTTTTATGGAGAAGTTTGTTGCGTCTTTAGGATTTAAAAGTGTTAAAATTATGTCTCCAGAAGCACATGATGAGATTATCTCTTTTACTTCTCAATTGCCTCATGCGATTGCTGTTGCATTAATTAATAGTGATCATCAAAAATATGATACAGTAAAATATATTGGAGATTCTTATCGTGATTTAACAAGAATTGCAAATATTAATGAAGATTTGTGGGCTGAGTTATTTTTAAATAATAAAGAGTATTTATTACAGTCAATTGCTTTGTTTGAAAAGGAACTAGATGAAATAAAAGACTTCATTCATACTAAAGATGAACAAGGATTAAAAGAAAAATTCAGAGAATCTTCTCTTCGTCGTCAAAATTTAGAAAAAAAGTTTTAAAATAGAAAAACTAACTTGAAAAGGGTTAGTTTTTTTAAATGTCAATGTTGTAGCGGTTACATTCTTGAAAAAGCTTATAATATATACCTTTTTACACGTTAAATATTTAACTTGAAGTTAGACAATTGCTTGTTAAAAAATTAATTATGAATTCTTGAAAATATAGATAAAATCTATGTTTTTAGGTATTGAATTTGTGAAAATAGAGGAGTATAGTTTAATTATAAGAGGATTTGGGGAGGTATTTATGAAGCATCTTAGTTTTGAGGGTGGAATCCATCCTGGTGATTTTAAAGATATCGCTAAAAACCATGAAATAAAGGAAGTTTTACCTGGTGATATTGTTCTTATTCCATTATCACAACATATTGGAGCTCCCGCTATACCTTTAGTGGAAAAGGGGGATGAAGTATTAGTTGGTCAACTAATTGCAGAAGCTGGAGGGTTTGTTTCGGCTAATGTGCATTCTAGTGTATCAGGTAAAGTGAAGGGGATAAAAAGTAGTTTTAGTACTACTGGCTTTCAAGTTCAATGTATTGAAATTGAAAACAATCATCTATATGAACATGTTTCTTTTGATTCTAGGTTGTTGGAAAATGTAGAAAAGGAAGAAATATTAGAACGTATTAAAAATGCTGGTGTTGTTGGTATGGGTGGAGCTGGTTTTCCTAGTCATGTTAAACTTGCGCCTAAAAACCCAGAAGCAATTGATTGTTTGATTGTGAATGCAGCAGAGTGTGAACCTTATATTACAGCTGATTATCGTTGTATGTTAGAAGCTAGTGATGAATTTTTGTTAGGGATAGAAGTTGTTTTAAAATTGTTTGATAAAGCAGTAGCTTATATAGGTATTGAAGATAATAAAATGGATTGTATTGCACTATTACAAGATAAGTGCAAGGATAAAGATAATATTAAGGTAATTCCTTTAGTAACTAAATATCCTCAAGGAGGAGAAAGACAATTAATTCATGCAATTACAGGTCGTAAGTTAAATAGTTCGATGTTACCTAATGATGTTGGATGTATTGTAAATAATGTAGAAAGTTTTATTGCTATAAAAAAAGCGGTTATCGATGGTATACCAGCTTATCAAAGAATATTGACTTTATCAGGTGATTGTTTACAATCTCCTGGTAATTATCTAATTTCGGTAGGGATGACACATCAAGAGTTAATTGATCAAACGGGAGGATTTGTTCTAACACCTAGTAAAATCATTAGTGGTGGACCAATGATGGGATTTAGTATTTTCCATTTGGATACTCCTTTTACTAAAACATCTTCTTCAATTGTTTGTTTACATGAAGATGTTGTATCCATGTGCGAAAGTAGTGTTTGTATTAATTGTGGACGTTGTGTTTCTGTTTGTCCAAGTAAATTAGTTCCATCTCGTCTTGCTAAGGCAGCTGAAAATGGGGATCAACAAGGATTTATGGATTATCATGGATTAGAATGTATTGAATGTGGTAGTTGTTCTTATGTTTGTCCGGCTAAAAAACATTTAAAACAATCTATTAGTAATGCAAAGAAACAAATAATTGCTAAGAATAGGGGGAAAAAGTAATGGAACATCAATATCATATTTCATCTTCTCCACATATTCGTGATACGTTAACTACAAATAAAATTATGCAGTATGTTATCTTAGCCTTATTACCTACCACATTATTTGGGGTTGTTTACTTTGGGTTAGATGCCGTGATTTTATTAGTACTAACTATTGGAAGTACTGTATTTTTTGAATATTTTTATGAAAAAATATTACATCTACCAATAACTATTAAAGATGGTAGTGCATTTTTAACAGGATTATTATTAGCGATTAACTTACCTGTAAGTGCTCCTTGGTGGATAGGTATTTTAGGTGGTGCATTTGCAATTGTTGTTGTTAAAATGTTGTTTGGTGGTTTAGGACAAAATTTTATGAATCCAGCATTAGGTGCTAGATGCTTTTTGGTGATCTCGTTTACTAGTTATATGACAGATTTTAGTTATGATGCTTTTAGTGGTGCTACACCACTAGCAGAGTTGAAAACAGATGGGATATTGTCTTCTTTTGATTTGATGGATTTGTTTGTTGGGACAATACCTGGAACAATTGGTGAAACTTCAGTGATTGCAATTTTACTAGGAGCAGCTTTCTTAGTTTATAAAAAGGTTATCAGACTTACGATACCTGTAAGTATATTAGTTTCTTTTAGTGCTTTTATTTTATTGTTTGGTAGTTCTTCGCTTGATATTCATTATCTTTTATGTCAATTATGTTCAGGAGGAATTATGTTAGGTGCTTGGTTTATGGCTACTGATTATGTTACTTCTCCAATTAGTGATCAAGGTAGAATCATCTTCGGGATTATTATAGGTTTGTTAATTGGTATTTTTAGGATTTTTGGAGCATCTAGTGAAGGTGTTTCTTATGCGATTATTTTTGCTAATTTATTAGTACCTCTTATTGATAAAATATCTATTCCTAAGCCTTTTGGAAAAGGAGGGCCTAAAAATGGATAAGTCAATGATTAAAAATACAGTTATTTTAACATGTATTACATTAATAGCAGGTTTAGCCTTAGGGATTACTTATGAAGTAACAAAAGAACCTATTGCTAAAGCAAATGAAGAAGCAAAGCAAGAAGCTTATTTAGAGGTTTTTAGTAGTGCTAGTTATTTTGAAGAAATGGATATTGATTTAGAGGAAGTGAATAATATAATAGAGGTAACTTATAGTTCAAAGACTATGGATGAAATAATGTTGGCTTATGATCAAGATGATTTTGTAGGATATGTTTTTACGATTACTAGTCATGATGGATATGGTGGAGATATTACTTATTCAGTCGGAATAACAAAGGAAGGCGTTGTAAATGCAATATCTATTTTATCGATAAGTGAAACGGCGGGACTAGGAATGAATGCTACTGAAGATGCATTTAAAGATCAGTTTAATGAAAAAGTTGTGGATAGTTTTGAGGTTGTGAAAACGACAGTTAGTGAAGATAATCAAATTCAGGCAATTAGTGGAGCAACAGTTACTAGTGAAGCAGTGACTAGTGGTGTTAATGCTTGTTTGTTATGTTTTGAAGATATTTTAGGAGGATTTAACAATGAATAAATGTGTAGAACGTTTAAATAATGGTCTAGTTAAAGAAAATCCTACGTTTGTATTAATGTTAGGGATGTGCCCAACATTAGCAGTTACAACAAGTGCTATCAATGGATTAGGGATGGGACTTACTACGACTGTAGTTTTGGTTATGTCAAATCTAATGATTTCAATGTTACGTAAGATTATTCCTTCGAATCAAAGGGTACCAGCTTTTATAGTAGTGGTTGCTTCATTTGTAACAATGGTTGAATTTTTATTGGAAGGATTTGTCCCTTCGCTATATGATTCACTAGGTATTTATATACCGTTAATTGTAGTTAATTGTATTATTCTAGGAAGAGCAGAGAGTTATGCTTCTAAAAACCCAGTTATTCCATCTATCTTTGATGGATTAGGAATGGGCTTAGGATTTACTTTAGGGTTAACAAGTATTGCAATGGTTCGAGAAATATTGGGAAATGGAACGATCTTTGGACAAACGATTATGCCTAGTTTTTATGAACCGATTACGATTTTTGTTTTAGCACCAGGAGCATTCTTTGTGGTAGGGTGCTTAACAGCATTTCAAAATAAAATGAAAACAAAAAATAAACTAACCGATAAATTAGCATGTAACCAAGGATGTTTAACATGTGCTAATAAATGTGCTAGTCATAAATAGGGGGAGGAAATAATATGGAAAATATATTAGCGGTGACAATTGGTGCTGCCCTCGTAAATAATGTAGTACTTAGTCAGTTTTTAGGGTTGTGTCCTTTTTTAGGGGTTTCTAAAAAAGTAGAAACGGCACTAGGAATGGGTGGAGCAGTTATTTTTGTATTAACATTGGCTTCTTTTGTAACTAGTGTGATTTATCAGTTTGTATTATCTCCACTAGGTTTTGAGTTTTTACAAACGATTGTATTTATTTTAGTGATTGCATGTTTAGTACAGTTTGTAGAAATGTTTTTAAAGAAATCAATGCCTAGTTTGCATTTATCATTGGGTGTTTATTTACCTTTAATTACTACAAACTGTGCAGTATTAGGTGTTGCTATTACGAATGTACAAAATGGTTATTCTATTATGCTTTCTGTTGTAAATGGATTCTTTACAGCAATAGGTTTTACGATTGCAATAGTGATTATGGCAGGTATTCGTGAACGAATTGAATATAATACCTTCCTACCTTCTTGGAAAGGAACTCCGATTGTGCTAATTACCTCAGGGTTAATGGCAATAGCCTTTTATGGCTTTTCGGGATTAATTTAGGTGATGACAATGGATATAATGACAATAATAATGACTGCTATCATTGTAGCAGGAATAGGATTATTTATTGCTATCTTTTTAGAAGTTGCTGGAAAGAAGTTATATGTTGAGGTAGACGAAAGGGTGGAAGCAATTACCCAAGAATTGCCAGGTAATAATTGTGGTGGTTGTGGATATCCAGGATGTGCTAATTTAGCGGGTGCAATTGTGGATGGTAATGCTAAAATTGATGGTTGTCCAGTTGGTGGAAGTAGCGTAGCGGCAATGATTGGTGCAATTATGGGCCAAGATGCGACACAAAAAGAACCATTGGTTGCATTTGTTCATTGTGGTGGTACATGTGATAAGGCAAAACAAGACTATGTATATACGGGTCAAGCTAATTGTCAGATGGTAAAAACAATCGCAAATGGTGGACCTAAAACATGTAATTATGGATGCTTAGGTTTTGGAACATGTAAAGATGCTTGTTCTTTTGGTGCTATTGAAATTGTTAATGGCATAGCAGTAATTAATAAAGATTTATGTAAAGCATGTGGGCAGTGTGTTGGTGTTTGTCCACAAGGATTAATTTCATTAGTAAAACAAAAAGAATCAACAAAGGTGGTTTGTAATTCAAAAGGAAAAGGAAAAGAAGTAATGGTTAGTTGTACAGTTGGTTGTATAGGCTGTGGAATGTGTGCTAGGGTTTGCGAGCAAGGGGCCATTACGATGGTAGATAACTTACCAGTTATTGATGAAGATAAATGTACTCATTGTGGATTATGTATTGAAAAGTGTCCAAAAAAATGTTTAAAAGAAATATAGCTAGTTAGTCACTAGCTATATTTTAATAAATTTTCATTTGTTTGAGTAATTTGATAATCTTTATCAATAAAGATAGCCTCTACATTATCAAGACTTTCTATTAATGTTATTGCTTGGTTTAAACCAAGTGATAAACAAACGGTACTTAATACATCTGCTTGTAAAGAATTATCACAGATAATAGTAACACTCAGTAAATCATTGTCGATAGGATAACCGGTATAAGGATCTAAAATATGATGATATATAGTGTCATTGCTTTCAAAATATCTTTCATAAATACCAGAAGTAACAACAGATAAATCATTTATTTCTAAATAACCAATCATTTCATTTTCTTCAAAAGGAACTTGTATCGCAATATTAAAATTATTTTTATCCGTATTTTGACCAATAGTAAGAATATTCCCACCTAAATTAATAATAGCACTCGTAACACCATTATCTTGTAGATAAATCTTTATTTGATCACTAATATAGCCTTTTGCAAGAGCTCCTAATTCAATACTTGCTTGGCTATTTAATAAAGTGACATCATTTCCTTCTATTTGAATACAAGTGTAATCCACTAGTGTGATAGCTTCCTCTATTTCTTCTTGACTAGGGACACTAGGATCTTCTCCTGTAAAGTCCCATAAATCACTTAATGGTTTCACTGTAATATCAAACATTCCATTAGTTAATTGACTATATTCAATAGCTGTTTGTAATAAATAAATAGTTTCATCACTAAGACTAACTGTATTACCATTAGCATTATTTAAGATACTAACTTCACTAGTCTCAATACTTTGAGACCAAAGACTTTCATAATATGCACAGATATCAATAGCACCATCTAATAAGGATTCATCATCACTGTCATATATTTGAATTGTGATAATTGTATCTAATAAAAAAGCACTCTTTGATATAGGGTCACTTTGAGAACAACCAGTTAGATGGATGGTTATCAAACAAAGTAAGATAATATTTATTTTTCTCATGAAATCACTTCCTTTTTAATATTATATCATGTTTCAAAGAAGCTTGGGCAATATTATAAAAATGTGTTAAACTTAAAAAGAGGTATAAAATGAAAAGAAATGATTGGATATTAATAATAGGAATAGTTTTACTAGCAAGTATCGTATCTTTATACTTAGTTGTTTTCACGTCGCCAGGAACTAGTGTTATTATTAGTGTACAAGGAGAATTCTTTGGGGAATATGATATTACAGAAAATCAAGAAATAGTAATTGATGACTGTAATGTGATTTGTATTGAGGATGGAAAAGTATCCATGGTGAGTGCTGACTGTCCTGATCATTTATGCATTCAACAAGGTGAAATAGAATTGGTGGGAGAAAGTATTATTTGTTTACCAAACCAGGTAATCGTTAGTATCGAAGGAAATGATACACAAATTGATGCAGTTGCAAAGTAGGTGAGAAAATGACAAAAAAAATAACTAGTGTTGCAATGTTTGCTTGTGTCGCATTACTTTGTAGCTATATAGAAATGATGATACCAAACCCTTTTGCAATGCAAGGGATAAAATTAGGATTGGCCAATAGCGTGGTGTTATTTAGTATTTATTACTTCTCTTTTCGAGAAGCATATATGATTAGTGTAGTAAGAGTGGTTTTAGTTAGTCTTCTTTTCGGTAGTTTCTTTGGTTTGGCGTTTAGTTTAGCGGGATGTACGATTAGTATGATAGCGATGTATTTGGCTTATCGTAGTAAGTTATTTAGTATCGTAGGAAATAGTATAATAGGTGCTGTTTTTCATAATATTGGGCAATTGTTAGTAGCAATGATTTTATTAGAGAGTATTTCTGTCATTTATTATTTTGTTGGTTTGTTAATAAGTGGTGTTATTAGTGGATGCTTGATAGGATTGCTCTGCCAAAAGGTAGTAAAACAAATAAAAAGACAATGATTATTCAATCGTTGTCTTTTTCAGTTTGAATATAAATAAGTTAATGACGATAAATAATAAAGATCCCTTACATATCGTAGAAATGGATACTGCCCACCAAACTCCATTTAAACCTAGTGCAGTACTACACAATATCATTGCCATTGGGATACGTAATCCAGTACAAACTGTACTAATAATAGCAGGATATGCTGTTTTACCAAAAGCATTCAACGTCCCGGTTGATAATATCTCATAACACATAAATAATTGAGAAACACTTAAGATTACTAAATAATCAACACCCATTTGAATTACTTCTGGTTCTGTTAAGAAAATAGAGATAATTGGTTTTGATCCAAAGAATAATAATAAACTAGCAAAGATTCCAATAGCACCTAAAATAAGTGCAGATTGATAAAATCCTTTCACAGCCCTTTTTATATTTTTAGCACCATAGTTTTGAGCTACAAAACTATTCACTGCAATAGCAAAGCCATCCGCGGTCATCCAAGAAATAGATTCTATTTGAGATCCAATTCTTTGAACTGCAATTGCTTCATCTCCAAAACTAGCAACAATTTTAGATAAATAAATAGAAATCAAAGGAAATACAGTATTTTGTAATGTTGTTGGAAATCCTAATTTGATAATTTTTAAACATTTTTCACCACTTGGTAAAGAAAACAAATGAACATGATTAAATAAATGTGTATCTTTATATGCATGATAAGCAAGAATACTAAAAACAATAAATTGAGCAGTTACAGTAGCAATGGCTGCTCCTAAAACACCTAATGTTGGAAAACCAAACCAACCAAATATTAAAATAGGGTCCATAATAATATTAAATACTAAACCAACAGTAGTAGCCATAAATGGGGTTTTACTATCTCCAGTAGTAGTAATTAATGCTGTTAATAATTTACTTAATAAAGAAAAACAAATAAGTCCACCTGTCACTTGAATATAGGCAATAGAATCTAAAATGATATCTTGACTTGATAACTCAAAGAAACCAACTAATGGTTTAGCAAAAAAGAAATACAAACACCCTAATAGAAAACTAACTAAAAAACTCAAACAAATAGCGGCATGTGCAAAATCAGCTGCTTCTTTTATCTTTTTAGCTCCTAAGTTTTGTGCAACATAAACTTGACCACCTAATTGTGCAATCGTATGAATACCTTGGCTCAACCAAATGAATAATCCTCCAGTACCAATACTTGCTATTGCTCCAGCACCTAATTTACCAATCCATACCATATCAATCAAATTATAAGCCATTTGTAAAAAGCTCATTCCCATTAAGGGTAATGACAATTTTGTTAAAGAAATGGCAATCGGGCCATTTAATAAATCAACTCTTTTTTTAGACATCTTGTACTTCCTCTTTTCATCTCAACTATTATATAGCTAGACTGTTTAAATGTAAATACATTGTTAGAATCAAAGGTTTTATATATTAAACAAAAAGTTTAAAAAAACTATTGCTTTTTGTCTAGAAGGAAGTATAATATGTTTGTTCGATAAATAAAACAAATAGTTCTATTAATGAAACAAGGAGGAAGATGTATGGAAATAGGTGCGAAGATAAAACGGTTAAGATTAGCGAATCATTTAACGTTAGAAGAACTTGCAAATCGTAGTGAATTGACAAAAGGTTTTTTATCTCAATTAGAAAGAGACTTAACATCCCCTTCGATTACTACATTAGAGTATATTCTAGAAGCCCTTGGTACAAACCTCCAAGAGTTTTTTAATGAAAAGCAGGAAGAACAAATAGTTTTCAAAAAAGATGACTTTTTTGAAAATGAACAATCAGGATATACAATATCGTATATTGTTCCTAATGCTCAAAAGAATGAAATGGAACCAATTTTATTATCGCTTGATTCTGGTGCTACATCGATGGTTTTAGAGCCAGATGACGGACAAGAGTTTGGATATGTTATCCAAGGAAAAGTAAGTTTAAACTATGGAGAAAAAGTGTTAACTTTGCGTAAAGGGGAAACTTTTTATATTAAAAGTGGTTTAAGACATTTTATAAAAAATACAGGAGATAGTGTGGCTAAGGTGATCTGGGTATCAACACCACCAATATTTTAAGGAGAATAACAATGGCAAAATTAATTGAATTAAGTAATCTTACAAAAGAATACGATGGTCAAGTAGTTTTAAAGGGTATTCATTTAGATATAAATGAAAAGGAATTTGTAACATTACTTGGTCCTAGTGGTTGTGGAAAAACAACGACACTTAGAATTTTAGGTGGATTTGAAGAAGCGAATAGTGGAACAGTACTTTTTAATGGTCAAGATATGGCAACACTACCACCACATAAAAGAGAATTAAATACAGTATTTCAAAAATATGCTTTATTTCCACATATGAATGTATTTGATAATATAGCATTTGGTTTAAAAATTAAAAAATTAGATAAACAAACAATTGATTTTAAAGTCAATAGAATGTTGAAATTAGTAAATCTAGAAGACTATGGGAAAAGACAAATTAATCAACTTTCAGGTGGTCAACAACAACGTGTTGCTATTGCTAGGGCATTAGTTAATGAACCAAAAGTATTATTATTAGATGAACCTTTAGGAGCATTGGACTTAAAATTAAGAAAGTCAATGCAATTAGAATTAAAAAATATTCAAAAAGAAGTAGGAATTACTTTTGTATATGTTACACATGATCAAGAAGAAGCATTAACGATGTCAGATACAATTGTAGTAATGAATGAAGGAGCAATTCAACAAATAGGGTCACCTATTGATATTTATAATGAACCTGAGAATCGTTTTGTAGCACAGTTTATAGGAGATTCAAATATAATTGAAGGTACTTTTGTAAAGGACTTTTTGGTGAATTTTGATGATGTTAATTTTGAATGTGTTGATAAAGGATTTGATGAAGGACAAGAGATAGATATTGTTATTCGTCCTGAAGATATTGATATTGTAGAAGTGGGTAAAGGGAAAATAAGAGGAGTAGTATCTTCTATTGTATTTAAGGGAGTACATTATGAAATAATGGTTACTTCTAATATTCGTGAATATAAAATACATACAACAGACATAAGTGAACTAGGGAAAACAGTAGAATTAGATTTCTGGCCAGAGGATATCCATGTAATGGATAAATTAGGAATGTATTAATGAAACATTTTAAAAAATTAATAGGTCCTTATTGTTTTTGGTTGTTTGTATTAACATTTGTTCCAATGTTACTTATTCTATTTTATGCATGTGTAGAACAAGGGACTGCAATTACTACATTTTCGTTTACGTTAGATAATTTTGCAAAGTTTTTTGATCCTGTTTTTGTAGCTGTTTTGGTTCGTTCTTTTTTTATTGGAATTGTTACTACGGTTATTTGTTTGTTAATAGGCTATCCAGTAGCTTATGCTATTACTAAGTTTAAAGAGTCAACACAAACAATACTTATTTTGTTGATTACTTTTCCGACTTGGATTAATTTATTGATGAGAACTTATGCTTGGATTAGTTTGCTTAGTAAAAAAGGTATTATTAATAGTTTTCTTGCAAGTTTAGGTTTACCGGTATTTGATTTGTTATATACGGATTTTGCAGTTGGTATTGGGATGGTTTATAATTTTTTACCATTTATGATTTTACCTATTTATACTGTTTTATCAAAAATGGATCATTCTTTATTGGAGGCTAGTAATGATTTAGGGGCTAGTCCAATGGCTACTTTTCGAAAAATTACGTTACCTTTATCTTTTAGTGGGGTGTTGACGGGGATTACCATGGTTTTTTTACCGGCTATTTCATCGTTCATTATTCCTAAGTTATTAGGTGGAGGACAATATACTTTGATTGGAAGTTTTATAGAAACACAATTTATTACAATTGGGAATTGGCACTTTGGTAGTGCGATATCTTTGATATTGGCTTCATTGGTAATTCTTGCAATGGCTTTGATGCATAGATTAGAAAAATATGCGGATAGTTCTGTTGCTGGGGAGGATCGATAATGAAAAAATCAAAAAAAATACCTAGTATTGCATTAATTAGTGCATTGATTTTCTTTTTATATTTGCCACTTGTTATTATGGCTATCTTTTCTTTTAATGATTCTACTTCTTTATCTGTTTGGGAAGGATTCTCATTTTGTTGGTATGCTGATTTAATTGATAATTCTAGCATGATCGATGCAATTAAAGTTTCTTTATCAGTAGGCATCATTGCTACTTTTGTTTCTGTAGTATTAGGAACTATGACAGCAATTGGTTTATCAAAGAATAAAAAGGTAGTACGTAGTATGCTTTTACAAGCAAATAATATTCCTATTATGAATCCTGAAATTGTTACAGCAGTTTCATTAATGATATTCTTTTCCTTTTTAGGAATGGAAAAAGGTTATACGACTTTACTTTTAGCACATATTGCTTTTTGTACACCGGTTGTTATAACGAATGTTTATCCAAAAGTAAAGCAGTTAGACCCTAATTTAGCGGATGCTGCAATGGATTTAGGCGCTAGCCCATTTCAAGCTCTTATTAAGGTAATTATTCCACAAATTAAGCCAGGGATTTTTACGGGAGCTTTAATGTCTTTTACAATGTCGTTTGATGATTTCATTATTTCGTACTTTGTGACAGGAAATGGGGTTGAAAATATATCGATTGTTATTTATAACATGACAAAAAGAACAAATCCTAGCGTGTATGCATTATCAACAATTGTATTAGTTGTTGTCTTGTGTGCTGTTCTTATTGGAACAATTGTTCCAATGATGGTAAAAAAGAGAAGGAGATTAGTTAGAAATGAACAAAATGTTTAAAATGTTTTTAGCGAGCTTACTAGTAGTTGGGCTTACAGGTTGTGGAAGTAGTGATAGCGACAAAGAAACTTTAAAAGTATTTAACTGGGGAGAATACATTGATGAAGATGTCTTAGATGCTTTTGAAGAGGAATATGATTGTAACATTATTTATGAAACATTTGATACAAATGAATCAATGTATGTTAAATTACAAGGTGGTAATTCTTATGATGTAATGATTCCATCAGAATATATGATTGAGAAATTAATTGAAGAAGATTTGATTCAAGAAATTGATATGTCTTTAATGACAAATTTAGATGGATTAAACCAAGATGTTTTATATCAAGATTTTGATCCTGAAAATGTATATTGGGTTCCTTATTTCTGTGGAAATGTAGGAATTGTTTATGATACTACAATTGTGGATCAAGAGGATGTAGAAGAAGGTTGGAGTCTTTTAATGAATGAAAAATATGCAGGAAACATTTATATGTATAACTCTGTAAGAGATTCATTTATTCCAGCATTAAAATCATTAGGATATTCTATGAATAGTACGGATGAGACTGAAATTGCAGAAGCAGCACAATGGTTGATAGACCAACGTGAAATAATGGATCCTGTATATGTTGGGGATGAAGTTATTGATAGTATGATTCGTGGTGAAAAAGCAATTGCTGTATTATATTCAGGAGATGCAGCAACGGTATTGGCTGAAAATGAAGATATGGCATTCTATTTACCAGAAGAAGAAGGAACTAACTATTGGTTTGATGGTATGGTTTTATCAAAAGATTGCGAAAATGTAGAATTAGCTACTGCATTTATGAATTATATGATTAGTGATGAAGTTGCATTATTAAATACATTGGAAGTAGGTTACTATAGTACAAATGTATATGCTGCAAGCGTAGCGTCACAAGATGAATTTGTTGGAAATGATGCATATTCTTTCGTGATTGGTGAAAATGATGAGTGTTTTGCTTATCAAAGCCAAGAAATAATTGAATTATATAGTAGTTATTGGGAAAAAATATTAACTCAATAATAAAAAAAGCAACTGAAAAGTTGTTTTTTTTATTATTTTATGTCGTTTGTGATAAAAAAACGTCGTTTGTGATAAAAAGTGGAATTTATACTAAAATAGTAGTATTATGATAAATAACGTTCAGTTTGTGTGGTATTGAATTGAATGGAATTTAAAAAATATGGGGAGGATTATATGCGTATATTAATGATAGACGATGATCGAAGTTTTTTAGATAAATTAGAACCGATGGTTATCTCTGCTTTTAAGACAATTATTTCAAATGTAAGTGTTAGTACTATTAGTACACAATTTTCAGATAATATTAATATTGATGATTTTGATATATTTTTAATTGATATTCATTTAAATGATTCTCATACAAATGGTCTGAAGATTGCTTCTAGAATACGTCAAGTTAGTGAAGAAAAAATTATTGTTTTTATTTCTAGTAAGACAGGGTTAATGCATCGATCATTAGAGGTACAACCATTATATTTTGTTAGAAAAGCGCATTTAGAAGCAGATTTAGATAAGTTGGTATTAATAGTAAATAGAAGATTAAGTAAAAAATTTATGATGACAGTATTTGATTATAATGGAAGAAGAATGTCTTTGTTTCATAATGATGTATTATATGCGGAGTCGTTTGGACATCATATTGTATTACATACAGTAAGTGGTGAGTTAGATTTTAGGATGAGTTTTTTAGATTTCTTTGAAAAGTTTCCAGAAATTAATTTTTTACAGATTCATAAATCATATGCTATTAATTTAGATAAGGTAGTAAAACTGCAAAAACAAACAGTGGTTTTGGATAAAGATATTACGCTGACAGTAGGTAGAAAATATGCAATTGAGTTAGAGGAAAAGTACAAAGAAGATTTGTTTAAAAAATTATAATTTTTTTCTTAAGAAAAACAATGCTATAGCTACAAAAAGCAAAAATCGTATAAAAAACATAGAAATAATAATTGCAATGCAAGTAAAGATATGATATTATAAACTAGCTGAAACAAGCCACTATCTGGTTAAAGTTTATAGCAAAAAAACAGTTTAATAATTCAAAATATACTTGCATTTATTATTTCGTTAGTTTATAATAAATAAGCAACGTGTTAGAAGATAATGATGGTTCCATGGCCAAGTTGGTAAGGCTACAGACTGCAACTCTGTCATCATCGGTTCGAGTCCGGTTGGAACCTCCAATGTTGCCCAGGTGGCGAAACTGGTAGACGCACAGGACTTAAAATCCTGCGGACCTTAAAATCCGTGCCGGTTCGATTCCGGCCCTGGGCACCATTTAAAATTATGAAATCAAAAAAGTTTAAAAAGTTCTTGCAATGGTTATACGGCTGTGATAAGATGATTAAGCGTTCCGGTTTCAACTTGCGCTAGTAGCTCAACTGGATAGAGTGCTTGACTACGGATCAAGAGGTTGTGGGTTCGATTCCTGCCTAGCGCGCCAATTATATTTCGGGAAGTAGCACAGCTTGGTAGTGCACCTGGTTTGGGACCAGGGGGTCGCAGGTTCAAATCCTGTCTTCCCGACCATTTAAAATTTATACCAAGTAATGGGGCCTTAGCTCAGCTGGGAGAGCACCTGCCTTGCACGCAGGGGGTCAGCGGTTCGATCCCGCTAGGCTCCACCATTATTAATGTTTACGCCATGATGGCGGGGTAGCTCAGTTGGCTAGAGCAATCGGTTCATACCCGGTCGGTCGGGGGTTCGAATCCCTTCCCCGCTACCAATTTTTTAAAAGGTGCCCCAGGTACGAAACAACAACAAGGACCCTTAGCTCAGTTGGTTAGAGCTACCGGCTCATAACCGGTCGGTCGTTGGTTCGAGTCCAACAGGGTCCACCAATTTAATATCGCGGAGGTTTACCCAAGCCCGGCTGAAGGGATCGGTCTTGAAAACCGACAGGGGATGAAAGTCCCGCGGGGGTTCGAATCCCTCAACCTCCGCCATTTTTAAAAAAGTAAATAGAGTATTATATTATCGCGGGATGGAGCAGTCTGGTAGCTCGTCGGGCTCATAACCCGAAGGTCGTTGGTTCAAATCCTTCTCCCGCAACCATTATGGTCTGGTAGTTCAGTTGGTTAGAATGCCGCCCTGTCACGGCGGAGGTCGCGGGTTCGAGTCCCGTCCAGACCGCCATAATGGCTCCATAGCTCAGTCGGTAGAGCAGAGGATTGAAAATCCTCGTGTCGCTGGTTCGATTCCGGCTGGAGCCACCATTTAATTGTATCGTTTGATACTTTTTTTTTACAAAAAAATAGTTAGAAAAAGACTGGATATCCAGCCTTTATTCGACAGTTACTGACTTAGCAAGGTTACGAGGTTTATCAACATCGTAGCCTTTTAATTTTGAAGCATGATATGCGATAAATTGCATTGGTATTGCTGCAACAATTGGCATTAATGATGGATGTACTTCTGGTAAATAATAAGTAGCATAAGTTCCTTCTACTTTGTTAGGTTTCGTTGTTATTAAAATAACATCACCACCTCTAGCAATTGTTTCTTGAATATTACTAATTGTTTTCTTAATAATGTTTGGTTGTAGTGCTAAAGCAATTACAGGACTTGTTTTTTCTATCAAAGCAATAGATCCATGTTTTAATTCGCCAGCAATATAACTACTTGCATGGATATAAGAAATTTCTTTTAATTTTAATGCACCTTCCATCGCAGTCGGAAAATCTAATCCTCTTCCTAAAAAGAATGCATAATGATATTGAATTACTTTTTTTGCATAATTTTTAAAAATATCACTATCTTTTATTACTGTTTTTAGAATGGTTGGTATTTCTTGTAGTTCTGTTAATAGTTGATTATCTATTAATTGATTTGTTTTCTCTTGATACATATATTTTGATAACAATAATAGAGTTGCTATTTGGGTGGTGTAAGCTTTCGTACTTGCAACTGCAATTTCTAAGTTTGCACAAGTATAGGTAGTATAATCACTTGTTCTAGCAATCGATGAAGATAGCACGTTAACAATTGATAGTGTCGTAGCACCTTTGCTTTTGGCTAGTTTTAGTGCAGCTAATGTATCTGCTGTTTCACCTGATTGGGATATAAAGATAGCTAGTGTATGTTGGTTAATAATTGGATCATTGTAGCGAAACTCCGAAGCAACAGTGCAACTAACAGGTATTTGTAAATCCTTTTCCATTATGTCTACAATACTTAAACCAGCATGATAGGCAGTACCGCATCCAACGATATAAACACGTTGGAATTCTTTTACTTTTTTGTCTAAATCTTTTAGTTCTTTGAAGAAAATTTTATTTTCTACAATACGACCTCTTAATGTTTCTTGTAAAGCAAATGGTTGTTCATATATTTCTTTTAACATAAATGATTCATATCCATCCATTTGTGCTGTTTGATTATCATAAGCAATAAAAGTAGGCTCTTTGATAATAATATTTTGTTCTAAATCATAAAAAGTTATCTTTCCTTTTTCAACTCTAGCAATCTGATAATCATCCATAAAATATACATTTTTACTATAATCTAAAATAGCAGGTATATCACTAGCTACATAACTAGCGTTGGCATCACAAGCTAGCACGATAGGACTATCTTTTTTAACAACATACATACAATCTTTATCACTCGCCACCATAATACATAATGCATAACTTCCTTCTAATTTTGGTATTACATGATTGATTGTTTCCAACATATTTCCATTATCATATTTATCTAATAGATGTACAATTACTTCACTATCAGTCATTGATAAGAATTCATAACCATCTTTTATTAGTTCTTCTTTTAAAATACTATAATTTTCAATAATACCATTGTGTACTAATGAAATCGTATTGTTCTTATTACAATGAGGATGTGAATTTTCATCACAAGGAACTCCATGAGTAGCCCAACGAGTATGACCAATCCCCATATATCCAACTTGTTTACTTTCTTTTAATGCTTCCATAAGATTTACTAATTTTCCTTGTTTTTTAGTTGTAACAAACTGATTTTCATGATTTAAAATAGTGATACCTGCTGAATCATAACCTCGATATTCTAATTTACTTAATCCTTGTATTAAAAAATCTACTGCATTGTTATTACCTATATAGGCACTAATTCCACACATTATTTCTATTCCCCTTTTCTTTATTTGTATGTCCAATTGATGATAGACATACAGTAGTCATAGTATATGTAAAGGGCTATATAAATACAATAGTATTACAGATTATGAACAGCTTGTTACAGGATATGAATTAATAATTTTATAATATGAAAATGGTTGTTTAATTGATTATTATAATGTAAACTAAAACAGTAAAATAGATGGAGGAAAGATATGTTAAAAGTGTTAATAGGCGGTATAGCTGTAGGGATGGCGAATATCATTCCAGGTGTAAGTGGTGGTACAATGATGGTTGTACTTGGAATATTTAATCAAGTAATGGATTCAATTAGTGGATTGTTTTCTACTAAGGAAACCAATCGTAAACAACATGTGATGTTTTTATGTTTTTTAGGGTTAGGAGCATGTATTGGTTTGGTTGTTTTTGCGAATGTTTTAGAGTTTTTGTTTGGGAAGTTTCCTGATCAAACAATGTATTGTTTTGTGGGGATGGTTGCTTGTTCGATTCCTTCATTAATAAAAAAAGAAATGAGTGGTGATAAGTTTGAAGCGATTCCTTTCTTTATAGGGTTTGTAGTCATTTTTGGGATTAGTTATTTTGCACCAGAGAAGATGGATACTGTTATTACTGAATTTCCACCGATTTCCATTATTTATATACTAACTATGATTTTTATAGGAATGATTGCTGGTGGGGCAATGTTTGTACCTGGTGTTAGTGGGAGTATGATTTTATTAATTATTGGTAAATATTATTTATTTAAGTCATTACTTGCGAATGTTACATCTTTTGAAATTGATATTTTAGTACCATTAGCATTTATGATGATTGGTATTTTATTAGGGATTGTGCTTAGTTCAAAAGTAACAGGTCACTTTTTAAAGACAAACCATAGTACTACTATGAATTTTGTTTTAGGATTAGTAGTTGCTAGTAGTATTGTATTAATTCCATTTAGTGCAACTTATGATATGTATTTAATTGTTACAAGTGTAATTGCCGTTGTTATCGGTGGAGTTATTGTTTTGTTATTAGAAAAGATTGCTTAGGAGAGAAAGATGAAAAAGAAAATTGGGATAGGGTTTCTTGTAATAATCATGGTTTATGCTTTGTTACAAGTAGTTCCTTATGGAAGTGGAGTTGAAACTACACCATTTAAAGTGGAACAAGGCGAAGCACCTTTGGTTATTGCCCATGGTGGAGCAAAATTATTATATCCAGAAAATACGGTTTATGCTTTTGAAAATGTATATGATATGGGTGTAGATGTATTAGAAACAGATTTATGTTTAACAGCAGATGGACAATTGATTACTCATCATAATTTAACAATTGATGATTATACAAATTATAGTGGTTATGTTAATGATTATACATATGATGAATTAAAAGAGATGAATTATGGTTATAATTTTGAATCTTTAGATGGAGAATATGTATATAGAGATACTACAGATGAAGAATTATTAGCACAATTAGTACCAATGGAAGTACAAGATATGTTTACTCGTTATGGAACAGATGTTTTATATATTATGGAAATCAAAGATGATGGAGAAAATGGAAAAATAGCTGCTGATTTATTAAATGAGTATATTGTTACTTATGGGTTACAAGAATATGTTTGTGTTGCTTCTTTTGATGAAGAAACATTAGCTTATTTTAATGAGATTAAGGATCCTAGTATTATTACTTCGATGGATGAACCAACTGCTTATGATTTTATTATTTCGAATTTAGTAGGATATGGATTCTTTATGGATTTTGATGCAGCAGGATTACAATTACCGTTAGAACAATCAGGAATTGATTTAACAAACTTTTATGTAATGTATAAAATACATCACAATAATATGTTTGTTCATTATTGGACAATTAATGATTATGATGACATGATTATGTTAATTGAAAAAGGGGCTGATGGAATTATTACGGATCGTCCTGATTTGTTATTTGAAGCTTTAGAAGAAATGGGTTATTAAGCATCTTAGGATGCTTTTTTTTAATGTCTCGACAAACAACGAGTACTTTTTTAAATAAGATGGCATAAAATAAAAAAACATACAGGAATAAAAAGTAATTTAGTACTTATGTTACGTATGTTTTAATAAGGAGGGATTTTATGAGTATTCAAAGTAGTTTGTTAGAAATAGAGAAGTCTTTGTGTAATTTAGAGAAAACAGGAGTGTATGATGTTGAAAAATTTGGACATTCACTTATTCATTTAACTAGTCAGTTGGAGTATTTTTATTGTCATTTGGTAAAAGATGGAAAGGGGAGTATTGATACGACTTATTATCGTGTACCAACAAGACCATCAGCACATCAATTAGCGTATTTTAATATTGGAAGAGGGTTTCCAAAAGAATTAATGGATGGACATTGGTGTTATGTATTAAAAGATCTGGGATATAAGATGTTAGTAGTACCGTGTACATCAATTAAAAGCTCGGTATGTAATCCGGAATTTGAAATGGATATTAAAATAAAAATGGGAAATGAATATACGAGTAGTAGAATTCAGCTTAGTGATATTCGTTCAATAGATATGCAACGCTTAGATTTAAGAAAGCCGTTTTGCGAAGTTTTAACTGATAAGCAGGATATTGTTGAGTTTATAGGTAATAATTTATTGAAATAAAAAAGACAGCAGATTGCTGTCTTTTATAGTTCTAATAAACGATTAGTATCTCTTGCGATAACTAATTCTTCATTTGTAGGAATTACATAGATTTTAACTTTTGATTCCGGTTTCGTAATTAAACGTTCTCCTGAACCATTTTCATTTGCATCATCATCTAATACGATACCAAAAGCATCTGTTAATAAATCGATAATACCTTTTCTAGCAAACGCTGAATTTTCACCAATACCAGCAGTGAAACAAATAGCATCAACACCACCTAAAGCTACAAAGTAACGTCCTATATAAGCAATAACACGACGATAGAAAATATCAATCGCTAATTGAGCTCTTTCATTACCTTCGTTGGCAGCTTGTTGAATATCACGGAAATCACTAGATACACCAGAAACTCCTAATAATCCAGATTCTTTATTTAACATTGTAATTAACTCTTTCATATCCATACCAACTACTTCAATTAAATAGTCTAATACCGAAGGATCTAAATCTCCTGAACGAGTTCCCATCATAATACCAGCTAATGGAGTGAATCCCATAGAAGTATTTAAAGATTTTCCATTTTTAACCGCACTTAATGAACCACCAGCACCTAAATGAGCAACAATTATTTTTGATTCTTCAGGATTTCCTAATAAATCAATAGCACGTTGAGAAACATAGTAATGACTAGTTCCATGTGCTCCATACTTACGTACGTTATGTTCTTCATAGAATTTGTAAGGGATTGGATAGATAAAACATCTTGGTTCCAATGTTTGGTGGAATGCAGTATCAAATACTGCAACAGCACCAGCTGAAGGAATTGCTTCTTTAAAAGCATAATATCCAGTTAAGTGAGCTGGGTTATGTAACGGAGCTAACTTTTTCAATTCATCAATATGAGCTACTACTTGATCATTAATTACTACTGACTTATCATAATATGCTCCACCTTGAACTACTCGATGTCCTACACCTTTAATGTCTTCTAAAGAGTCTACAATTTTATTTTCAATTAATGTATCCAATAATAAATGTACAGCTACTTTATGATCTTTAATTGGTAATGTTTTAACTTCTTTTTTACCACTATATTTAATTGTGAAGATAGCATCTTCGAAACCAATTCTTTCTACTACACCAGATGTGATAACTGATTCATCATTCATTTCAAATAATTGAAATTTAAGAGAAGAGCTACCAGCGTTTACTGCAATAACTTTTGCCATAATTATACCTCCTATTTATGTCTAGCTAATTATAACATTAAATTGTCGAAAAATAAAAGGAAACGTTGTAAAATTTTGTTAAATATGTATAATGTTAATGAGCCGGGGGCGCGAAAGCTGAGATAGGTGTTGCCTAGTCCCTTACGATCTGATCTGGATAATGCCAGCGTAGAGAGAGCAAATGAGTTTTTTATGCTTTCTTGGTTAATACTGAGAAAGTTTTTTTATTTGTCTAGGCTCTTGAAGAAAGAGGAGAAGAAAGATGAAATTTGAATTAACAACAAAAAACATGGTTTATGTAGCAATTTTTGCAGGGCTACAATTGGTGTTAGAATTTTTAACACAATTAACACCACAAATGCCACAAGGAGGAAATATCTCATTTTCATTAGTAGTTATTATTTTATGTAGTTATTTAATGTCTTGGAGTTATGGGGTATTGGTGTCGTTAGTATGTTTAGGATTACATTTTGTATTAGGATTTGCAACTTATTATGGAATGGCATCATTGATGTTTGACTATGTGATTCCAATGATTTTAGTTGGATTAACTGGAATAATTCCACTAGTACATATTAAAAATAAAATATTTCCGATAAGTATTATAATTATCATGGTGTTAAAAACAATAAGTCATTTATTATCAGGGTGGTATGCATTCCAAACACCACTTATTGGGAATTTAACATACAATTTACCATATAATATTGCAACATGTATTGCTTGTTATATTTTATTTATTTTATTATATCCAAGATTAAAAAATCAGTTTAAAAAATAGAAAACTTCGGTTTTCTTTTTTTATTATAAAAAGTTTCTTGTTTAAAATATTGATGCTTTTATTGAAAATATGGGTGGTAAGCTTTGAACAATGTCTAAATTTGTGTATAATAGTAATGTTATGAAATGAGGGAAAGTTATGTTAGATTCAATCACTGGAAAGAAAGTATTAATCCATTGTTATAAACACGATGGGAGTGTCCATCGTAGTTGGTCAAAGGGATTTGTATTAGAAGAAACACCAGATCACTTTATTGTTATCAATAATAAAACATTAGTGACCGAATCAGATGGGCGTATGTGGCATACCAGAGAGCCTGCTATTTGTTATTTTCCAAAGAATAAATGGTATAATGTTATTTGTATGATTCGTAAAACTGGGGTATATTACTATTGTAATATTGCATCACCGACATTGTATGATGGACAAGCTTTAAAATATATTGATTATGATTTGGATTTAAAGGTATTCCCTGATCAAAAGTATCGTATTCTAGATGAAGAAGAATATCGTGTACACGCTAAACAAATGAATTATTCATCTCAATTAGATCAAATATTAAAAAAACAATTAGAGATACTTATTGAATTAGCTAAAAATCAGGAAGGTCCTTTTAAAAAGAGCTTTACAGAACATTGGTATCATATATACCAAGATTTAACTGAACATTAGGAGATAATATGGAAATTATAGTAACTTCTTTAGAAGAAAGTATAAAATTAGGAGAAAAATTAGGTACTGTTTTACATCCGGGTATGTTGATAACATTAAGTGGTGATTTAGGGGCAGGAAAAACTACATTTACAAAAGGAATAGCTTTGGGTTTAGGTGTTCAACAAATTGTAAATAGTCCTACTTTTACAATTTTAAAACAGTATACTGGAAACTATCAATTATCACATTTTGATGCTTATCGTTTAGAAGGCCAAGAAGATGATTTGGGATTTGAAGAAATTTTTGAGAGTGATGATGTTTGTGTTGTGGAATGGGCTAATTTTATTGAGGATATTTTACCTGAAGAACGTTTAGAAATCATAATTAAAAAAATAGATGAAACAAGTCGTTGCTTTGTTTTGAAGGCAATTGGACAAAGATATCATGAAGTTTGTAAGGAGTTAGAAAGATGAAAGCATTAGTGATGGATACATCGAATAGTTACTTAGTAGTAGCTTTATTTATAGATGATCAATGTGTGGAAAAAATTCAAGAAAAAGGAAATCGTAAACAATCAGAAAATGCATTATTATACACTAAAAATATATTAGAAAAACATAATTTAACAATGCTTGAATTGGATCAAATGATTATTACGATTGGACCTGGTTCTTATACAGGTGTCCGTGTAGCATTGACAATCGCTAAAACATTAGGGACTCTAACAAATATTCAAATTAAGGTTGTTTCTTCACTTTTAGTTTATGCTGGTGACAAAAAGGCAATAAGTATATTAGATGCTAGAAGTAAGAAGGTGTTTTTAGGAGTATATGATCAAGGGGTTTGTAAACAAGAAGAACAATTGATGTTACTAGAAGATGTTTCTACTCTTTTACAACAGTATCCTGATTTTGAAGTAGTTGGAGATGTTGAGTTGTTAGGGAATGAAAGGGTAGAAGTGGATTTAGCGAATCATATTTATTTAGCTTCTTTGAAGGTAGAGGTAGTTGATAATATGGATACTCTTGTACCTGTTTATATGAAAGAGGTTGAGGCTAAAAAGTTATGTTTATAACGAAGGCTTTGTTAGAAGATATTCCTTCAATTTATAGAATGGAAAAAGATATTTTTCCATTTGCATGGCAAGAAGAAGATTTTGTTTATGAAATTAGTGAAAATCCATTCTCTTCTATTTATATATTAGAAAATGATAAGGAACTAATTGGTTATATAGGGGTTTGGGATTTGTTGGATCAAATTCAAATAACAACCATTGCAGTTAAAGAAGAATATCGTAAATTAGGATATGCTAGTAAGTTACTACAATATTGTATTGATTTATCTGATCAAAAAGGTTATCAAATGATGAGTTTAGAGGTTAGAATATCGAATAAAAAGGCGATAGCACTTTATCAAAAATATAATTTTGAAATACAAGCAATTAGAAAAGCGTATTATCAAGATAATCATGAAGATGCTTATTTAATGGTTAGGAATAAAAAGGAGGAAGAAATATGTCGTTGATTTTAGCAATTGAATCAAGCTGTGACGAAATGGCGATGGCAGTATTGAAAGATGAACGTACTTTTTTATCATCTGTTATTGCTTCTCAAATAGATGTCCATGCAATGTATGGGGGAGTAGTCCCGGAAATTGCTAGTCGAAAACATGTAGAATGTGTATCGATTGTATTAAAAGAAGTGTTAGAAAAAGCAAATATTGCAATCGAAGATATTGATGCAGTAGCTGTTACCAAAGGACCAGGATTAGTTGGATCTTTGCATATTGGGTTACAGGTAGCAAAAACAATTTCTTTAGCTTTTGATAAACCATTGATAGGAGTTCATCATATAGCAGGTCATATTTATGCTAATAATTTTGAAAAAGAAATGATTTATCCACATATGTCATTAGTGGTAAGTGGAGGACATAGTGAATTGGTTTTAATTAAGGCACCTTTTCAATTTGAGATTGTTGGGATGACTTTAGATGATGCAGTAGGAGAAGCTTATGATAAAGTAGGACGTGTTTTACAACTACCTTATCCTGGTGGACCTGTTATTGATAAAATGGCAGCTAGTGCGATTCCTACTTATGATTTACCGAATCCATTGAATGATGGTTCTTATAATTTTTCTTTTAGTGGATTAAAGTCAGCAGTTATTAATTTACATCATAATGCTACTCAAAGAGGGGAAGTTTTAAATAAGGAAGAATTAGCTGCTTCTTTTCAAAAGGTTGTTCTAACAACATTAATTAATAAGACAATGGCAGCTTGTCAAGAATTTGGGGTAAAAGAAATCTCGATTGCTGGCGGAGTAAGTGCAAACCGTGGTCTTAGAAAAGCAATGCAAGAAGCAGTAGATCGAAGAGAAGGGTTGAGTTTATCACTACCACCAATGTCTTGTTGTACGGATAATGCAATGATGATTGCATTAGCGGCCAAACAAATGTATGATAATAATGTGTTTAGTAGTATTGATTTATCGGTAAGACCAAATTTGAATTTAGAGGATGAAACGATAGGAGGTAATGATAATGGATAAAAAAATATCGAAAGCAACAATGTCACGTTTTCCAATTTATTTAAAAGCATTACGTAAAATGCAACATGAAGGGAAAGAAGTATGTTTATCAAGTGAGTTATTTGATGCGACAGGTATTCAAGATACAACGGTTAGACGAGATTTTACCTATTTATCTAAAACAGATAATTTTGGTCAAAGAGGTAGAGGATATGATGTGAAACATTTAATTGATGGACTAAGTGAAGTACTTGGATTAGGGTTGGATGAAGAAATTATTTTAATTGGGATTGGAAATTTAGGTAGTGCAATCCTTAAATATAATCGTTGGCAATATACAGTAGGAAAAATTGTTTGTGGTTATGATAAAGATAAAAACAAAGAAGGGGAACGTTTTGGAGTTAAGTTATTTTCAATAGATGATTTAGAAGCAACTTTCCCATCTGATTGTAAGATTGCGATTTTAGCAATATCTGAAAATGTTCAAGAAACAGTAGATCGTTTAATGGATTTAGGTATTAAAGGGATTGTTGATTTTACTCATAGCCATTTTACAGTAAGACCTGGGGTTGATGTTCAGGCAGTAGATGTAGTAGTAGCAATTCAAGAGTTAGTTATTAAAATGAATAGTGAACAATAATTCTTGATTAATAGAAAATAAAAAGTATATAATAAATAAAAATAGGAGGATGAATCATGTTTGAGTTTAAAACAGTTAGAGAATTGTATGAAATGTTCTTATATGGTGAATTAATGGAGTTAGAAGGCTTAGAATATATTGAATTAGAAGGTTGGGTTCGTACAAATAGAAATAGTGGTAAATTAGGTTTTATTGCATTGAATGATGGTACATATTTTAAAAACCTACAAATCATTTATTTAGAAGAAGGAATTAAGAACTTTGAAGAGGCAGGTAAGTTATCAACAGGTTCAGCAGTACGTGTTGTTGGTAAATTTAAACTAACACCAGATGGAAAACAACCATTTGAATTAGAAGCAACAGAATTAGAAGTATTAGGGAAATGTGATGATGACTATCCTTTACAAAAGAAACGTCATACAATGGAATATTTAAGAGATATCCCTCATTTACGTCCTCGTACGAATACATTTATGGCAACATTTAGAGTACGTTCTCTATTAGCTATGGCGATTCATGAATTCTTCCAAAGCCAAGGTTTTGTTTATGTTCATGCTCCAATTATTACAGGAAATGATGCAGAAGGAGCTGGAGAATGTTTTAAAGTTACCACAAGAGATGATGGAAACTATGAAGAAGATTTCTTTGGAAAACAAGCTAGTTTAACAGTATCAGGACAATTACATGTAGAATCTTTTGCAATGGCATTTCGAGATGTTTATACATTTGGTCCAACTTTCCGTGCAGAAAATTCAAATACAAGTACGCATGCAAGTGAATTCTGGATGATTGAACCAGAAATTGCTTTTGCGGATTTAGATGATGATATGGATTTAATTGAAGATTGTTTGAAATACTGTATCCAATATGTTTTGGATAATGCTCCTGCAGAAATGGAATTCTTAAACAATTTTGTTTGTCCTACAAAAGATTTATTAGAAAGACTTCAAACTGTTGTTGATTCTAAATTTACTCGTTTAGATTATTCAAAAGCAATTGATATATTGAAAGAATCAGGTAAGAAGTTTAAATTCCCAGTCGAATGGGGAGTGGATTTAGCAACTGAACATGAACGTTATATTTGTGAAGAAGTAATTAATGGACCAGTTTTCTTAACAAACTATCCTAAAGATATTAAAGCTTTCTATATGCGTATGAATGATGATAATAAAACAGTGGCTGCTTGTGACTTACTGGTACCAGGAATTGGCGAGTTAGTAGGTGGTAGTCAAAGAGAAGAACGTTATGATCTTTTAGAAAAACGCATGGAAGAAATGAATGTAGAAAAAGAAACGTTAGAATGGTATTTAGATTTACGCCGTTATGGTGGTGTAAAACATGCTGGTTTCGGTATTGGATTCGAACGTTTAGTGATGTATATGACAGGAACTGCGAATATTCGCGATGTGTTACCATATCCTAGAACACCTCGTAATCTTAAATTTTAATACGATATTCCTTTGGAAACAAAGGAATATTTTATTAAGGAAGGAGAATTATAATGCATCAAATTGATATAATAAATACTTATCTTCATTTATTACACCGTAGTGATCGTGTTTTCTTGTATCGTATGTTTGATAGCTACGAACATTTAACTACCATGCAAGCTTGGGTACAAGAAAATGATATTGACTTACCTTTTATTCATCGAATAGATAGTGATATGTTTGCAATTAGCCAAAAAGCTCGTAGTTTTTTAAAACTACAAGCAATGATGCATTATCCTTGTGTTCAAGAAGTAGAACGTTGGGTAGAATCACAAAATGAATTGTATCATGTTGTCTTTTTACCTAGTGTGATGGAAGAACATTTATTAAATAAATGTTTCACATCGAAACAGTGGATTGATCAATATCAAAGAGATAATGTTCACAATTTATATATTAATGATTTAGAAGAATGGAAGATGTTATCTTTTAATGCACCGAGTAGTTCTTTTTTTGAAGCATTATATAAAATTGATAATTGGCCAGGGCTTTTAGTTACTAAAAAGGAAAAAAAAATATTTATACCTGTTAGCAATCAAGAGGATATTGATGATGTATTTTCTTTAATAGAACAAGAAAAGATATTTGATAAAGAAAAGCCAGTGGAAGATGCAATGTATATTATGCATTTAAGTGATTTACATTTAGGTCCTAAAAGTAAGAAAAAAGGGTTGAGTGTATTATGCGATAGTATTGATTCTTTTTCTAAAAGAGTGAATTCTTCTGTTCCTTTACAATTTATTATTACAGGTGATTTAATGAATTCACCTAATAAAAAAGCAATTGCTAGTGTTACTTATTTTTTACGTTGGTTAAAGAGAAAACACCATGGTTGTGTTACTTATGTTTTGGGTAATCATGATGTATTGTTTCATGGTTTAAATATCATGAGCTCTCCTAAAACACGTATTATTGCTTCTTTGTTAGAAGATGAATTAGTAGTTAATGAACAACAAAAAGTAATTTATATAAAAATTAATTCAGTATTAGGCGGTAATCTTGCTAGAGGAAAAATTGGTAAAAAACAATTAATGGATATTGAAGAAGAATTAGATATGGTAGATAATTTGGAAGAATATACTTTAATAGCACTTGTACATCATCATGTATTGCCTATTGAAAAAGATGATTTTTTAAAGCGTAAATGGCATGAAAAGATATTTATTCATCGGATTATTGAAAGTAGTAAAGTATTAAAAGATAGTGAGTATTTTATTGATTGGTTAAAGAGTAAGGGTATTTGTTATGTTTTTCATGGGCATAAGCATTTGCCATATTTTAATCATAGTGATGATTTGTATGTTGTTGCAGGAGGATCTTCTTGTGGTGGAGGCGTTAATGAAAGGAAAAGTCGCTATTTGAGTTATAATGTAGTGAAGTTTGATCCGATTAGTAAACAAATGAAATATTGTTTTATTTGTTATGATGATATAACTAAATTAGAGAGACAAAGAGTGAAGGTACACTTGTTTTAGGAGAGGGATATGAAATTAGTTGATAAAATGAAAGATGAAAGTCTAGGGATGGCTTTATTATATGGTTTTACAAAAGGTGCTAACAAAGTAGAGATGGATGTCTATGATGTGGTTTTACCACTTGTGTATAATGATATGTTTCGTAAGGCTTTGATTAAAGAAGAATCTGTTCAAGAGGCTATTGCTTTTTGTGTTTCTAAGAAGTTGTTGTTCTTGAAAAACTTATTAAATGATATCGAAGAGACAAAAGAAATGACTGCAAGAGCATTAGCGATGGCTATGATTGGACAACTTTTAGAATATCCGATGGAAGATGGCGTTGTATATGGGAAATGTGTTGAGGGAGCAAAAGTTTTGGATTTTAATGAAATGGAAACTTTAGGAAGTTACTTTTCTGGAAAATCAAAAGAGGAAGTGTTGGCATGTTTTGAATCGCCGATACCAAAGATTGTTTTTTTAGATAGTGAGACATTAGGGAATGATGTGGATTTATCAGGATTGTCAAAACTAGGAAATGTTGTTTTACAAACAAAAGATACAAGTATGGAACAAAGAAAAGAAGCAATGAAGGACGCTAATATCATTATTTCTAATAAAATTGTTTTGGAACCAATGTTGCTAGCGAATGCTAAAAAGGTAGAACTAATTTGTGTTACTGCGACAGGTTATAATCATGTGGAAATGAGATATTGTAAAAAACATGATATTACAGTTTGTAATGTAAAAGGTTATTCTACTAATAGTGTTGTTCAGCATACGTTTGCGCTACTTTTAAATTTATATAATAAGATTCCTTATTACCATCAGTATATTGATAGTGGGAATTATAGTACTAGTTCTCTATTTAGTCATTTTGATTATGTTTTCCATGAATTGGATGGTAAAAAATGGGGTATTGTTGGAATGGGAGATATTGGCCAAAAGGTAGCAATGATTGCTACTGCTTTTGGGGCGGATGTTCAATATTATTCAACTAGCGGTAAAAACCAAGGACAATCTTATCCATGTGTTGACTTAGACATTTTGCTACAAACTAGTGACATTATTAGTATCCATGCACCTTTCAATGAAGCAACTGAGAATTTGTTTAATAAAGAAACTATTTTTAAAATGAAAAAAGGTTCTTATTTAATTAATGTAGGTCGTGGAAAAATTGTGGATGAACAAGCAGTAGTGGATGCGTTGAATGAAAATATTCTTGCGGGAGTAGGTCTAGACGTATTTGAAAAGGAACCATTTTATGAGGAAAGTCCATTGTTAACTATAAAGGATCCAAACCGTCTTGTGATGACACCACATATTGCATGGGCAGGAATTGAGACAAGAAATCGTGTAGTAGAAGAGGTTTGTTTGAATATTTCTAGTTATTTACTAGGAAATAAAAGAAATGCGTGTTAATCATGCATTTTTTGTTTGTAATGTGATTTTAATTATGATATAGTGTCTAGGTTACTTGAAAGGAGAAAAGATGAGTATAAGCAAATTTGAAGAATTAGGTTTAAGTGTAGAAGTGTTAAAAGCAATCGAAGATATGGGGTTTGATACTCCTTCTAAAATCCAGGAACAAGCGATTCCTGTTGTATTAGAAGGGAAAGACGTTATTGGCCAGGCGCAAACTGGAACTGGTAAAACCCTAGCTTTTGGAGGGGGATTGTTGTCAAACGTATATCCAAGTAAAAATAGATTACCACAAGCGATTATTTTATCGCCAACAAGAGAATTAGCGATGCAAATTCATGAAGAAATGCAACGTATTGGGAAATACAATGGAAGTCGTATGACTTGCGTATTTGGTGGAAGTGATATCGAAAGACAAATTAGAGATTTGAAAAAAGGTGTGGATATTGTAGTAGGTACACCTGGTCGTGTTATGGATTTAATGCGTCGTAAAGCTTTAAGATTATCAGATGTTCGTTATGTAGTTTTAGACGAAGCTGATGAAATGTTAAATATGGGGTTTGTAGAAGATATTGAAACTATTTTAGATGATGTTCCTGAAGAACGTCAAACTATTTTATTCTCTGCTACAATGCCACAAGCAATAAAGGTTATTGCTAGTCATTATATGAAAAAAGATCATGAACATATTGCTATTGCAGCAAAAACTAGAACTGCATCTACTGTAAAACAATCTTATTATGAAGTAAAACAAAAAGATCGTTTTGAAGCATTATGTCGTTTGATTGATGTAACACATGTAAGTGCGGGGATTATTTTCTGTCGTACAAAAAGAAGTGTAGATGAAGTTTGTGAAAACATGCAAAAAGCGGGATATAGTGTAGAAGCAATGCATGGAGATTTAACACAAAATCATCGTATGAATACATTACGTAAATTTAAAAATGGAACTATTAAATTCTTAGTTGCTACTGATGTTGCAGCTAGAGGGATTGATGTTGAAAATGTAAGCCATGTTATAAATTATGAGTTACCTCAAGATATTGAGTCATACATTCACCGTATTGGTAGAACGGGTCGTGCTAATAAAGAAGGTTTAGCCTACAGTATTATCACACCAAGAGAAAAGAGTTTCTTAGGACAAATTCAAAGGGTAACAAATAGTAAAATTGAAAAACAAGAAATTCCAACATTTTCACAAATTGAACAAGCAAGAATGGATCATTTATTATCAGAAGTAGAAGATGCAATCTTTGCCGGGAAACATAAAAAGTTTAAAACAATGGTAAATGAAATTGATCCAGCTATGGTTTTAGATTTTACAGCAGCACTATTACAAATGCATTATCAAGATAAACCAGGGTATGGATATACTCGTGAGTCACTTAGTAGTGCAGAATCATCAAATGGTCGTAAAAAAGGTTCTAAATATGCTCGTATTTTTATTACAGCAGGAACAATGGATCGTGTAAAAGTCCCACAAATTATTAGCTTTTTCTGTGATAAAGCAGGGATTAGTAAAGATGATATTGGAGCAATTGATATTAAGAGAAAATTCTCTTTTGTTGATTTAAATCCAAAAGTAGTAGAACAAGTTATTGAAAATTGTAATCATAAGAAAATAAATAATCGTAAGATTGATATTGAAATTGCAAATAAGAAATAATTCACATTAAAGGAAACTAATGGCACTATAAATAGTTCTGGGGTATAGTACTTATTTGGCTATAAGATAACTTGGGGTTTTATCAAAACCCCAAAGTTTATAGGACTAAGAAGAGTGTTTTAAAACTTATGTTTTAGGGAAATGACAATGATACTAGGTATCTTGTTGTTTCTCTTTTTTTATTGGATTGAGATGCATGGTGCTTTCGCTATTTAGGGCAAAGAGTATACGATTACGGAATCTTGGCCAACAACGGAATCCGTTACCACCACGTTTAATATCTTTGATTAGTTTATTTCTATTTTCTATAATCGCATTGGTTGCAGTTCTAGGAACAGGGGAATCTATAGGTATAAATGAATGGATGATTCCTTTCTTCCATTCTTTTAATGTAGAAGCATATTTTCTCATGTCCGGGAGGGTACTTTCTTCAAATTCTTTAATCACTTCATCTAGATTATGTTTTGCATTCTTATAGGTTGATTGCTTATAAAATCGAACCAGAGATTCCTTTAGTTCTACTGCTTCTGTTAATCTAGGATCACAATGATAGACAAGGTCATATAAATCATAAAAGTTAAGGAACTTACTTAATGCATAGTTATATTTCTTTTCATTATTAGGGTCTAAAGCATAGTATTCAATTATCTTTCCATTTTCTCTTTTTTTCTTTTTCTTATGATTGGTATGGATTAACCAATTGAATTTCTTTAATACATAGTATGTATGTTTCTTTTGAATGATTTCTGCTTTCTTATCAGGAGGTAGTGCATCTAATTCTTTTGCACTAATCTTTACATAGTTTTCATTCATGACATCAATACGTATACGGTCTACACGTTTTGTAAGATCAGCTAGAATATGATACTTATCTACTACAAACTTACTATTGGGTAACATCTTTTTAGCTACATCACGATATGTTTTCCAACAGTCAGAAACAACGAGTTCAACACCTTCTCTTTCCTCTAAAGGGATAGCTTCAAAGTAACGTAATAGATCTAACTTTTTACGTGAAGGTAATATATCAACAACATCCTTGGTTAGTAAATCAACGAGGACAAAACAGTAGTTACTCTTGTCATATTTGAACGCATAATTTTCGTCCAGGCACAAGTATCTAGGAAGAGTTTTTCTAGATACAGAAACATGTTGATCAAACAGATTGATTACGGAGGTAGTAGAAATATGATAACGTGCAGCAACATCACTAAAAGTAGCTCTAGGACTTTTGAATTCCTCAATGACATTATATACGGTCAAGGCAGAAATTCTTGCTTTTTCATGAGTGAATGGATTTTCTTCATAGAATGATTTTCCACATATTTTACAACGATATCTTCTAGCGTTATAGAAGATATAAGTTGGTTTAGAATGAAGTAAGGAATGTGTAATCTTTTTAGGAACATAGTCTTTTACAGTATTGGTCTTATTATGACAACATGGACATGTTTGATAACATCGGCTTAGTTTTACATGAATTTCTAATTCATTAAACAAAGTAGGACGTATTTCAAAGGTATCAATACGTTTTGCTTCTAAATTAAATAACTGTAAGATGTCATCACGGCAAATGGACATAGTGAGAGTATCATCATTCATAATCTATCACCACCCCAAGATAAATCATAGCTTATAGCTGCTTTATTCGATAATTTCATCATTATCAACTCCTTCTTTTTTTTATCTATCTTTAGAATAATAAAAAAAGAAGAAGATGAATAGGAATCCTATGTTGGTATAGCATAAAAACAATAGGAATAATGAGGACTTATCATAAATCCTCTATTATAATGATAAAAGTAGTTTTCAAGAAATGTATTATTAGAAAGTATCGAGATACTTTCTATAGAACAGTAGTTAATAAAGCGATGAATAATATGTTGAATCCAACGTAAGTCCAGTAATGGATTGGTAGAAAGAATAGAATCATAAGTACTATGTGTATGATAAGCATGAAGAATCACAAATATGTCTTTTGATAGTAATTGACAACAAGGAAGTAATACAGAAGGAATCAATGCATGATGACGACAAGTACAATAAATATTCGTACAACATACTCTTTGAATTTGTATAGAATTAGATTTTCCATTTGTTTTTAAAGTACGTGAATACGTACCATAACGAATAAGTCTAGCACCACAATTTGGACAAGTAAGTTCTTCTAAAGGAATAGATTGATAGAAATCAATAAAATATTGTTGAATATTTGTAGTAGTAGTATTGAAGTTCTTTGAATTTACATGTATCATAATAGTGCAACCTCCTTTGTGAGTGTTGGTGTTGAGAGAGTAACGCAGAACCGGCAAAGTTGATAGCGTCTCTCTTTTTTTATTATCATAACATAAAAAGCTATTAGGAATGTAGAGTACTACAAACCAATAGCTTATTTTTAGAAATATTCGAATTGTGGAGAACAAACCCCATAAGTTTAAAGCGAAAAAGATGAAAACCCCAAGTTAATGGAAAGCAGGACAAAACCCCAAGTTAATTTAAGCTACCAAACTAATTTAAAATTGGTTTCTTTTTTTTGTGCATTTGCTAAAAAAATTTAGTAAAAGTGGTTGAATGAAAGGGTTTTCAAGTGTATAATATATTCATGTAACATTCTAAGGAGGATTAGAGAAAAAATGAAAAAATACGTTTATATGTTTAGTGAAGGTAACGAAATGATGCGTGACACACTTGGAGGGAAAGGTGCTAACTTAGCTTCAATGGTTAATTTAGGATTACCTGTACCACAAGGGTTTACAGTTACAACACAAGCTTGTAATGCATATTATGATTCAGGGAAAGTAATCGATGATGATATTAAATCACAAATCGAAGATTGCTTAGAAAGATTGGAAAAATTAAGTGGTAAAGAATTAGGTGGAACAGACAATCCATTATTGGTTTCTGTACGTTCTGGTGCTAAATTCTCAATGCCAGGGATGATGGACACTATCTTAAACTTAGGTTTAAATGATGTGACTGTTGAAATTATTGCTGAAAAAGCAGGAAACAAACGTTTTGCTTATGATAGCTATCGTCGTTTTATCCAAATGTATAGTGATGTAGTATGTGAAGTAGATAAAGAAAAATTCGAACATATTTTAACTACATTAAAAAATTCAAAAGGATATGAAAGTGATTTAGATGTAACTGCTGAAGATTTTGAAAAAGAATTAATTCCAGCATACAAAGATTTATTTAAAGCTGAAATGGGTATGGATTTCCCACAAGATGCAAAAGTACAATTAATGGGATCTATCTTAGCTGTATTTAGATCTTGGAATAATGATCGTGCGATGATTTATCGTAACTTAAACAATATTCCTCATGATTTAGGAACTGCTGTAAATGTTCAACAAATGGTGTTCGGTAATATGGGAGATTCATCAGGTACTGGTGTATTATTTACACGTAATGCTGCAAATGGGGATAACCATATTTATGGAGAATACTTAATTAATGCACAAGGTGAAGACGTTGTTGCTGGTATTCGTACACCTCAAAAAATTGATCGTTTAGAAGAAGATATGCCTGAAATCTATGCACAATTAGTTAAAATTGTAAAAGGATTAGAAACTCATTACCGTGATATGCAAGATATCGAGTTTACTGTAGAAGAAGGAACTTTATATATCTTACAAACTAGAAATGGGAAACGTACAGGTAGTGCGGCTTTAAAAATAGCTGTTGATTTAGTGCATGAAGGTTTAATTAACAAACATACTGCATTAACTCGTTTAGAAGCAGAACAAATTTCTCAATTATTACATCCAAACTTTACAAAAGAAGCTTTAGCTAGTGCTACTTCTATTGTAGAAGGTTTACCTGCATCTCCAGGTGCTGGTTGTGGGAAAGCATATTTATCAGCAGATAAAGTTCATGAAATGAAATTAGCTGGTGAAAAAGTATTATTAGTAAGACATGAAACTTCTCCAGAAGATATTCAAGGTATGGTTAGTTGCGAAGGTATCTTAACTTCTACTGGTGGTATGACATCACATGCAGCAGTAGTTGCTCGTGGTATGGGTAAATGCTGTATCGTAGGTGCTAAAGCATTATCAATTGATTATGCTGCAGGAACATTTACTATTGATGGTGTTACTTATCCTGAAGGAACAGAAATGTCAGTAGATGGTACTACAGGTAAAGCTTATATGGGAACTTTAGCTGTTGAAGAATCTGAATTAACTGGTGACTTTGCTGAATTAATGAGTTGGGCAGATGAAATCAAACAATTAGCAGTACGTGCTAATGCGGATAGTCCTAAAGATGCTGAAGCAGCAATTAAATTTGGTGCAGAAGGTATTGGTTTATGTAGAACAGAACATATGTTCTTCGAAGGAGACCGTATTGAATATGTAAGACAAATGATTTTAGCTGATACTCTTGAAGAAAGAATTGAAGCTTTAGATGAATTATATAAATTCCAAGTGGAAGATTTCAAAGGAATCTACCGTGCAATGGTTGGTTTACCAGTAACTGTACGTTTATTAGACCCACCTTTACATGAATTCTTACCACATACAGATGAAGAATATTTAGCTGTTGCGGAAAAATTAGGTAAAACTTTAGAAGAAGTTAAATTAAAAGGGGCTACTTTACATGAAGCAAACCCAATGTTAGGTCACCGTGGTTCACGTTTAGCTGTAACATATCCAGAAATTTATAATATGCAAGTTCGTGCTATTATTGATGCTGCTATTGATGTTTCAAGAGAATTAGGAATTGATATTATTCCTGAAATCATGATCCCATTAATTGGTACGGAAGCTGAAATTGTATTTGTAAAAGGAAATGTAGTAGAAGCTATCGAAGCTGCTAAACGAGTAAAAGATTCAACAATTGGTTATAAAATCGGTACAATGATTGAAATTCCAAGAGCTGCATTAACTGCTGATGCTATTGCAAAACATGCTGAATTCTTCTCATTTGGTACAAATGACTTAACTCAAATGACTTATGGATATTCACGTGATGATATCGGAAGTTTCTTACCAGATTATTTAAGTACTGGAATTTTACCAGTGGATCCATTTGTATCTATTGACCAATCAGGTGTTGGACAATTAATCGAAATGGCTGCTGCTAAAGGTAGAAGTGTAAAACCAAAAATTAAATTAGGAATTTGTGGAGAACATGGTGGAGATCCTGAATCTATTAAATTCTGTCATAAAGTTGGTTTATCTTATGTTTCATGTTCACCATATCGTGTTTTAATTGCACGTTTAGCTGCTGCTCAAGCTGCTGCTGAAGAAATTATTCTTGAACATGCTACTGATTCAGTATTAGTAAGTGATAAATAAAAAATGAAAGATCGGGTTTATGCCTGATCTTTTTTTTGGCTTTTTTGGATAGGATTAAATCTTGTATAACATCCTTGTTTAAGCTATACTATATATAAAGATAAGGAGGGGTATTGTGAAACAACTGAGATTGAATATGGATAGTTTAACAGTGCTTCTTTTTTGTATGAAGATTCGCGGAATGAAGAGTAGTCCGTTAAAGAATGAAGAATGGTATGAGTTAGAAAAGAAATTAAAACACTTTGGTTTTCAAAGAGTTTCTAGTTTGTTGAAGATGGATTTTGATCATTATGTAGATGTTTTGGAAATAGAAGAAGAAACTGCAAGAATGATGGAACAAAGGGTATCTAAGTTACAGCTATTAATTGTGGCTTTGACTAAGTTAGAAGATAACGGTATTTTGGTTACTACCAAATACGAAGAGGGATATAATTTTGTATTGTTAACAAAGATGAAAAAGAAGGCACCACCTTTTTTATTCTATCAAGGAGATTTTTCTTTGTTTCAACAAGGTATAAGTATTGGTGGTTTAATGAATATTGAAAAAAATGATATTGTTCAAATTAAGAAAGTATCTGATAAAATAATATTACAAGAATGTACTTATATATCAAATGATACAAAAGGTAGTGATGAAATAGCAATGGACTATATCTTGCGTAATGGTGGAGATGTTGTTTGTTTTGTTTGTCATGAGATGAAAGAAAAGGTAGAAAAATATCGTCGTTACATTAAGAATAAGCAACTATTGATTGTTTCTAACTTTGACTATATAGAACCATTTACTGTAACTAATGCTTTAGATAACAATGGTTTTGTTTGTGGCATGTCTAATTATCAAGTGATTACAGGAGTTCATCTTAATAGTGGTGCTACTTGGTTTACTTGTTTGCAGAATGTTCATTATGAGTGGTCTAAAATGTTTGTGCTAGCAAATGACAGCTTTGCAAGTACAAGAATTATTGATATGGGTGCTGTTATTATGAATAGTAATGATTTGTTATCAGAAAAAACATTTGATGATATATATAAAGATAATCATGAAGAAATTGATGGCGTGAAAGTAGATGCTCATCAGATGTCGATATATGAGTTTATAGAGGAATGATATGGAAAAATTAAAAAAATGTCCAATTACTACTAGTTTAATTGTGACTAGTTTCGTAGTTTATTTATTTACATTTATTTTATATGGGGAAACAATGAGTGCCTATGAAGGTTTAGAGATGGGTGCATTTAATCCGGTGGTGGTTTTATACTATAAAGAGTACTATCGTTTAGTTTTTGCAAATTTTTTACATTTTGGTGTCTTTCATGTAGCAATTAATTGTTATTCTCTGTATAATGTGGGAACAATACTGGAGCGATTGGTTGGTATCAAAAATATGATATGGGTTGTAGTAGTAAGTACATTTTCTACTTCGTTAGTCCCATTAGCTAGCTATTTATTATTTGGAAGTGGAGCTAATACTGTTTTAGCAGGTATTAGTGGGATTGTTTGTGGTTTAGTAGGAGCATTATTTGTACTTTGTTATGAGTATAAAGATCGCTTTGGTGATTTCTATCGAAGTTTAAGTACTAATATTGGTATTATGATTTTACTTTCCATTACCATTTCAAGCGTTTCTTTGTCTGGTCACCTAGGTGGCTTGCTTGGAGGAAGCATAACAATGTATTGTATATTACAAATAAAGAAGAAAAAAAGAATATTACATTAGTTCATACAGGAGGATATAAAATGGACAGAAAAGTACGTAAAGCAATTATTCCAGCAGCAGGATTGGGGACAAGATTTTTACCAGCAACAAAAGCATTAGCAAAAGAAATGTTACCAATCGTAGATACACCTACGATTCAGTACATTATTGAAGAAGCAGTAGCTAGTGGGATTGAAGAAATTCTAATTATTACTAATTCAAACAAACATTCAATGGAAAATCACTTTGATACTTCTTATGAGTTAGAAAGTCGTTTAGCAGCATCTGGAAAGCATGATCAAGTGAAACAAATCCGAGACATCGCTAATTTAGCTAATATTTATTATATTCGTCAAAAAGAACCTAAAGGATTAGGACATGCAGTATTATGTGCGAAATCATTTATTGGTGATGAACCTTTTGCAGTTTTATTAGGGGATGATGTTGTTGTTAATAAAGGTGGAGAACCTTCATTAAAACAATTAATTAGTGCATTTGATAAGAAAAGTGCTTCCGTAGTTGGGGTACAAACTGTACAAAAAGAAGAAGTGTTTAAATATGGTATTGTCGCTCCTTCAGCTAGTCATTTACCAGAAGGAAGATTAGTTAAATTAACTAGTATGGTAGAAAAGCCAGCAGTTGAAGAAGCACCTAGTCAATTAGCAGTATTAGGAAGATATATTTTAACACCTGAAATTTTCGAATTATTAGAAACACAAGAAACCGGAGCAGGTGGAGAAATTCAATTAACGGACGCTATTAAAAGATTAATGGATATGCAAGCTGTTTATGCATATGATTTTGAAGGGATTCGTTATGATGTTGGTGACAAATTTGGTTTTATAAAAGCAACTATTGATTTTGCTTTAGATAGAGAAGAATTAAAAGAAAAAGTAGAAGCGTATATTAAAGAGTTAGCGAAAGAGGTGTAATACATGGGATTCAAAGAAGACATGGAACGTCGTAAACAACAAAAAGAAGCGAGAGATTATTTTAGACAAAATAATGATCAAATAGCGAACACTACTGATTTAATAAAAGTATTTGTGATGGCAACCCTTTTATCAACAGTAGGTGGTATGATTATTATCTCTATTAATATGATGAGTTATTTGTTTTATGTATTACTTGCTTATGGGATTGCTTATGGAGTTGCAAAGTTTGTTGATAAATCAACTACAACTGTAAAAGTTATGGCTATTGTAGGTTATTTAATAGGGATTTATTTATCGATTCTATTTAATTTTACGGTTCAAATGCAGAGTATTGCGGGCGTGTTTGTGATCGACTTTGGTGTAGCACTAGTAACAATGTTACAAGGGAACCTGTTTAGCTTATTATCTTATGTTATAGGTGCTGCTTGTATTTATTTTTTCATTCAATAAAGAACGGAATATTTCTGTTCTTTTTTAATTTTCGTTTTAGGGGAGTTGCAAAAATCTAGTATTTTTTTATGAATAGGAGTATAATAAAAGAATATAAGGAGGAAGTTATTTTATGTCTAAAAAGTATTTATCAATGGATGGTAATACTGCGGCTGCACATGTTGCTTATGCCTTTACGGAAGTTGCTAGTATTTATCCAATTACTCCATCATCTCCGATGGCGGAAAATGCAGAGGCTTGGTCTGCACAAGGGAAAAAGAATATTTTTGGTTCACCTGTAAATGTAATTGAAATGCAATCTGAAGCGGGAGCGGCAGGAGCAGTTCATGGGGCACTACAAGGTGGTACGTTAGCTACTACTTTTACTGCTTCACAAGGTTTACTATTAATGATTCCTAACCTTTATAAAATTCAAGGAGAATTATTACCAGGGGTTTTCCATGTGGCAGCACGTGCGTTGGCTACACGTTCATTAAATATCTTTGGGGATCACCAAGATGTTTATTCTTGCCGTCAAATTGGGGCACCAATGATTTGTTCACATTCTGTACAAGAAATAATGGATTTAGGGGGAGTAGCACATTTAACTGCTATCAAAGCATCTGTACCTGTAATTCATTTCTTTGATGGGTTTAGAACATCTCATGAAATTCAAAAAGTAGAAGTGATGGATTACGATGAACTTGCAGGTTTATTAGATCGTGATGCATTAAAGAAATTTAAAGAAAATGCTTTAAATCCACATACTAATCCAGTAGAACGTGGTGGAGCAGAAAATGATGATATTTATTTCCAAGGGAGAGAAGCTCAAAATAAACATTATGAAGCTGTAATTGATGTTACTGCAGATTATATGGAGAAAATTTCAAAAATCACTGGTAGACATTATGCACCATTTACTTATTATGGAGCACCAGATGCATCAAGAGTGATTATTGCGATGGGTTCAGTAACAGAAACAATCATTGAAACTGTTGATGAATTAAATGCAAAGGGAGAAAAAGTTGGTTTAGTGAAAGTACATTTATATAGACCTTTCTCACCAAAACATTTATTAAGTGTTTTACCAGCTACTGTAAAAGAAGTTGCTGTATTAGATCGTACTAAAGAAATGGGATCTACAGGAGAACCTTTATACTTAGATGTAGTGTCTGTATTAAAAGATGTTGCTCATGTTGAAACTATTATTGGTGGACGTTATGGTATGGGAAGTAAGGATACTACTCCTAGTCATATTAAAGCTGTATATGATCATTTATCTAAATCAAATCCTCATAATTCTTTCACTATTGGTATTAATGATGATGTTACTAATTTATCATTAGCACCAGATGAAAGTTTCAAAGTAGATGCTGATTATTCTGCTTGTTTATTCTATGGTTTAGGATCAGATGGGACAGTATCAGCTAATAAGTCTTCTATTAAAATTATCGGGGATCATACTGATTTATATTCTCAAGCATATTTTGCATATGATTCTAAAAAAGCTGGAGGAGCTACTAGAAGTAATTTACGTTTTGGTCATTCTCCAATTCGAGCTACATATTATGTAAATAATGCAGACTTTGTTTCATGTTCTTTGGATAATTATGTATTAAAGTATGATATGTTGAAAAATCTTAAAGTGGGTGGGTCATTCTTATTGAATACTGCATTTACTAAAGAAGAAATTGAAAATTATTTACCTAATCGAGTAAAAAAACAATTAGCAACATTAAAAGCGAAGTTCTATATTATTGATGCTAATAAAATTGCAGAATCAATTGGTATGGGTAGAAGAACAAATACTATTTTACAATCTGCATTCTTTGCATTAAATCCTCAAATTTTACCTATCGAAGAAGCTGTTAATTATATGAAAGAAATGGCTAAGAAAACTTATGGTAAAAAAGGTGATGCTGTTGTTGAATTAAACTATAAAGCAATTGATGCTGGTTTAGGGGCAATTGAAGAAGTGATTATCAAACCTGAATGGGCTGAATTAACAGTTGGTGAAAGAAATAATCGTATTGGCGATGAACATTTTGATGATTTCGTAACTGTTATTAATGAATTAGAAGGATATAGTTTGCCAGTTTCTGCATTTATGGATAAATTAGATGGTTCTATGCAATCTGGTGTGGCTATTAAAGAAAAACGTACTATCGCTACAATGGTTCCTAAATGGAACAAAGATGCATGTATTCAATGTAACAACTGTGTTATGGTTTGTCCTCATGCAACAGTTCGTGCTTTCTTATTAGATGATACAGAATTAGAAAATGCACCAGAAGATATTAGTGATGATGTATTAAAACCAATGGGTAGAAATGTTGATGGTTTAGTATACCGTATCCAAGTTTCTCCAGATAACTGTGTGGGTTGTGGTTTATGCGTTGTTGAATGTCCAGGTAAAGCTGGTGAAAAAGCATTAGAAATGGTACCAGTAAAAGAAGAGTTGAAACATGCTCCTTTAGCTGATTACTTATATGCAAAAGTGGAATATAAAGCAGATAGATATCCTACTTCTACTGCAAAGGGTGTTGGTTTCATGAGACCTTACTTTGAAGTTTCAGGTGCTTGTGGTGGATGTGGAGAAACTCCATACTATCGTTTGGCTTCTCAATTATTTGGTAAGGATATGATGATTGCAAATGCAACAGGATGTAGTTCTATTTATAGTGGTTCTACTCCATCAACTCCATGTACTGTAGATCCTGATGGACATGGTCCAGCATGGGCGAATTCTTTATTTGAAGATAATGCTGAATATGGTTTTGGTATGAAACTTGCTGAAAATTATAAAGCTGGTCATATGGTTAGTATTATGGAAGAAAATAAAGATGCATGTGAACCTGAGTTAAAAGAAGCTTTAGAAACATATATTGCAAACAAAGGAAACCGTGAAGAAGAAAGAAAACTTGCTAGTTCAATTTTAGAATTAGTTGCTGCTTCAAAAAATGAAGGAATTAAAGAAGTGTTGAATCATGAAGGTGACTTAGTTTCAAAATCACAATGGATTATTGGTGGAGACGGATGGGCTTATGACATTGGTTATGGTGGTGTAGATCACGTTTTAGCGAATAATGAAAATGTAAATATTTTGATTTTGGACACAGAAGTGTATTCAAATACAGGTGGGCAATCTTCTAAATCATCACAAGCAGGTTCAATTGCTAAATTTACTGCTGGCGGAAAACGCGTTGCTAAAAAAGACTTAGCACAAATTGCAATGGCTTATGGACATGTGTATGTTGCTCAAGTTTCTATGGGGGCAAACATTCCTCAAACAATCAAAGCGTTTAAAGAAGCGGAAAGCTATAATGGACCTTCTGTAATTATTGCTTATTCTCCATGTATGGAACATGGTATAAGAGGTGGATTAGCAAACCATCAAAAACAACAAAAAGAAGCTGTTGCTTGTGGGTACTTTAACTTATTACGTTATGACCCAAGATTAGAAGATGCTGGTAAAAATCCATTACAAGTAGATTCGAAAACTCCAGACTTTACTAAATTCCAAGATTTCTTATTATCTGAAAACCGTTTTGCTCAGTTATATAAGATAAATCCAGATCATGCAAAAGATTTAATGGAAAAATGTGAGGCTGATGCATCTAAACGTAGACAACGTCTAGAAAGAATGCTTTAATTTAAAACCAACTCGAAAGAGTTGGTTTTTTTAAAGTTCATTTTACAAGTTGAGGGTGCAAAAATATTCAAAAGTAAATTTATCTAGCTATAACGACAAATTTCAAATTATCGTTAACAATATCACTAAATAAGTATATTTTTTTTAGAAAATCTATTTACAAATTAAAAATATTATGATATTATTTTTAAGCACTCCAACAAGAGCACTGATTTGTTGAAAAATTCAAGTATGAAAAGTTCAAAAAGTCATTGACAAAAAAGAGTGAATCAAGTATTATAAACAAGTCGGCAAAAACAAAAGACGACAAGAGAGATCATTGAAAACTAAACAGAAAAACTAAGAATTAAAAACACAACGTCAATATCCAAAAGGATAAAAAACAAAAGCAAAAGAGCTAGAAAACAACGAAGTTGTTTACATAAACAATGGAGAGTTTGATCCTGGCTCAGGATGAACGCTGGCGGCGTGCCTAATACATGCAAGTCGAACGCGACAGTTTACTGTCGAGTGGCGAACGGGTGAGTAATACATAAGTAACCTGCCTTTACCTGGGGGATAACTATTGGAAACGATAGCTAATACCGCATAGGTGTAGAGACCACATGGTAACTACATTAAAGAAGCTACGGCTTTGGGAAGAGATGGACTTATGGCGCATTAGCTAGTTGGTGAGGTAACGGCTCACCAAGGCGACGATGCGTAGCCGACCTGAGAGGGTGACCGGCCACACTGGGACTGAGACACGGCCCAGACTCCTACGGGAGGCAGCAGTAGGGAATTTTCGGCAATGGGGGAAACCCTGACCGAGCAACGCCGCGTGAAGGAAGAAGGTTTTCGGATTGTAAACTTCTGTTATAAAGGAAGAATGATATATGGAGGGAATGCCATATAAGTGACGGTACTTTATGAGAAAGCCACGGCTAACTACGTGCCAGCAGCCGCGGTAATACGTAGGTGGCAAGCGTTATCCGGAATTATTGGGCGTAAAGAGGGAGCAGGCGGCAATTAGGGTCTGCGGTGAAAGACTGAAGCTTAACTTCAGTAAGCCGTGGAAACCGAATAGCTAGAGTGCATTAGAGGATCGTGGAATTCCATGTGTAGCGGTGAAATGCGTAGATATATGGAGGAACACCAGTGGCGAAGGCGACGATCTGGGATGCAACTGACGCTCAGTCCCGAAAGCGTGGGGAGCAAATAGGATTAGATACCCTAGTAGTCCACGCCGTAAACGATGAGTACTAAGTGTTGGGGGTCGAACCTCAGTGCTGCAGTTAACGCAATAAGTACTCCGCCTGAGTAGTACGTTCGCAAGAATGAAACTCAAAGGAATTGACGGGGGCCTGCACAAGCGGTGGAGCATGTGGTTTAATTCGAAGCAACGCGAAGAACCTTACCAGGTCTTGACATACGTCTAAAGGCTCTAGAGATAGAGAGATAGTTATAGGCGATACAGGTGGTGCATGGTTGTCGTCAGCTCGTGTCGTGAGATGTTGGGTTAAGTCCCGCAACGAGCGCAACCCTTGTCGTTAGTTACCATCATTAAGTTGGGGACTCTAACGAGACTGCCGGTGATAAGCCGGAGGAAGGCGGGGATGACGTCAAATCATCATGCCCCTTATGACCTGGGCTACACACGTGCTACAATGGATAGTGCAAAGGGAAGCGATACCGCGAGGTGGAGCAAAACCCATAAAACTATTCTCAGTTCGGATTGTAGTCTGCAACTCGACTACATGAAGTTGGAATCGCTAGTAATCGCGAATCAGAATGTCGCGGTGAATACGTTCTCAGGCCTTGTACACACCGCCCGTCACACCATGAGAGTTGGTAACACCCGAAGCCGGTGGCCTAACCGTAAGGAAGGAGCTGTCTAAGGTGGGATTGATGATTAGGGTGAAGTCGTAACAAGGTATCCCTACGGGAACGTGGGGATGGATCACCTCCTTTCTAAGGAGTAAAACAAAAAACAAGGTAGTAACCAAAGTTGTGAATTCGAAAAATTTCTGTTTAGTTTTGAGTGAAACTCTCACTCAAGAGATCATTGAAAACTGGATAACAAATTGCGAAATAGATTAGAAAAAGAGATCGAAAGATTAAAACCAGAATAATTAATAAATTAAGAATTGTGGTCTTTCTAGTTTAAGTCGAAAAACTAAGATTATTATTAAAAAAGACACCAAAAAATACGAACGTATAAATAGTCAAAAAAAATAGTAACTCAAGCAAACAAAAAACAAAAAAAGTGTACGAAAGTACAACACACCAATAGGTAAAGTTAAAAAGAGCGTATGGCGAATGCCTAGGCACAAAGAGGCGAAGAAGGACGCAGCAAACGGCGAAACGCAACGGCGAGCGGTAAGCAAGCAACGACCCGTTGATATCCGAATGGGGGAACCCAGCTACTGTAATAGGTAGTTATCCCTATGTAAATACATAGCATAGGAGAGGCAAGACGAAGGGAACTGAAACATCTAAGTACCTTTAGGAGTAGAAAATAAAGTAATGATTCCCTAAGTAGCGGCGAGCGAACGGGGAAGAGCCCAAACCGATCATAGATCGGGGTTGTAGGACTCTAGATAAAGCGGAAAGAAGACATGATAGAAGAACGAGATGGGAAGCTCGGCGAGACAGGGTGATAGCCCCGTATTCGAAATTGTGACGAAACGTGATAGAGCACCTGAGTACGGCGGGACACGAGAAATCTTGTCGGAATCTACCAGGACCATCTGGTAAGGCTAAATACTACTTTGTGACCGATAGTGAACCAGTACCGTGAGGGAAAGGTGAAAAGAACCCCGGGAGGGGAGTGAAATAGAACCTGAAACCATATGCTTACAAGAAGTTAGAGCCCGTTAATGGGTGATAGCGTGCCTTTTGTAGAATGAACCGGCGAGTTACGATATGCAGCGAGGTTAAGTAGGATATACGGAGCCGAAGCGAAAGCGAGTCTTAATAGGGCGAGTAGTTGTATGTCGTAGACCCGAAACCGAGTGATCTAGCCATGACCAGGTTGAAGTTGGGGTAAAACCCGATGGAGGACCGAACCGACCCCCGTTGAAACGTTGGCGGATGAGTTGTGGCTAGGGGTGAAATTCCAATCGAACTCGGAGATAGCTGGTTCTCCCCGAAATAGCTTTAGGGCTAGCGTCGAGGTAAAGTCATGTGAAGGTAGAGCACTGAATATGTGATGGCCCCATCCCGGGGTACTGAACATAATCAAACTCCGAATGTCACACAGATATACTCGGCAGTCAGACAGTGGGTGATAAGGTCCATTGTCAAGAGGGAAACAGCCCAGACCATCAGCTAAGGTCCCAAAATATACGCTAAGTGGAAAAGGATGTGGAGATGTCCAGACAACTAGGAGGTTGGCTCAGAAGCAGCCATCCTTTAAAGAGTGCGTAACAGCTCACTAGTCGAATGACTCTGCGCCGATAATTTACCGGGGCTAAGCGTATTACCGAAGCTATGGATTAGAAATAATGGTAGGGGAGCGTTCCATGTGCAGTGAAGATAGACCGGAAGGACTGTTGGAGCGCATGGAAGTGAGAATGCCGGTGTGAGTAGCGAAACGTGGGTGAGAATCCCACGCACCGAAAACCCAAGGTTTCCAGAGGAAGGTTCGTCCGCTCTGGGTAAGTCGGGACCTAAGGCGAGGCCGAAAGGCGTAGTCGATGGACAACAGGTAGATATTCCTGTACCCGGTTCTTGAATGATGGAGTGACGGAGAAGGCTAATGGTACCCACTGCTGGAATAGTGGGGATAAGCGAGGTAGCTGACATACAGGCAAATCCGTATGTTAAGGCGAAGGCGTGATATATATGGAAAGCTACGGCAAGTACAGAAATCCATGACGCAAGCTTCCAAGAAAAGCTTCTAGTGTTAATCAAGAATCGGCCCGTACCGAAAATGGACACACATGGGTGAGGAGAGAATCCTAAGGTGAGCGAGAGAACTATAGCTAAGGAACTCTGCAAAATGACTCCGTAACTTCGGGAGAAGGAGTGCTCATAGAAATATGAGCCGCAGTAAAACGGCCCAAGCGACTGTTTACCAAAAACACAGCTCTCTGCTAAGTCGAAAGACGAAGTATAGGGGGTGACGCCTGCCCGGTGCTGGAAGGTTAAGGGGATGAGTTAGCGCAAGCGAAGCTTTGAACTGAAGCCCCAGTAAACGGCGGCCGTAACTATAACGGTCCTAAGGTAGCGAAATTCCTTGTCAGGTAAGTTCTGACCCGCACGAAAGGCGTAACGATTTGGGCGCTGTCTCAGCTGTAGACTCGGTGAAATCTTAGTACCTGTGAAGATGCAGGTTACCCGCGACTAGACGGAAAGACCCCATGGAGCTTTACTGTAGCTTGATATTGGACTTTGATGCAAGATGTACAGGATAGGTAGGAGACAATGAGACGAGCACGCCAGTGTTCGAGGAGTCGACGTTGGGATACTACCCTTCTTGTATTGAAGTTCTAACCGGGACCCATAAACTGGGTACGGGACAGTGTCAGGTGGGCAGTTTGACTGGGGCGGTCGCCTCCTAAAGAGTAACGGAGGCGCCCAAAGATACCCTCAGCTTGGATGGAAATCAAGCGTAGAGTGCAAAGGCATAAGGGTGTTTGACTGCGAGACCTACAAGTCGAGCAGGGACGAAAGTCGGGCTTAGTGATCCGGCGGTACCGAATGGAAGGGCCGTCGCTCAACGGATAAAAGCTACCCTGGGGATAACAGGCTGATCTCCCCCAAGAGTTCACATCGACGGGGAGGTTTGGCACCTCGATGTCGGCTCATCGCATCCTGGAGCTGAAGTAGGTTCCAAGGGTTGGGCTGTTCGCCCATTAAAGCGGTACGCGAGCTGGGTTCAGAACGTCGTGAGACAGTTCGGTCCCTATCTGTCGTGGGCGCAGGAAGTTTGAGAAGATCTGTCCTTAGTACGAGAGGACCGGGATGGACACTCCAATGGTGCACCAGTTGTCACGCCAGTGGCATAGCTGGGTAGCTAAGAGTGGAATGGATAAACGCTGAAGGCATCTAAGTGTGAAACCAACTTCAAGATGAGACTTCCCATTGCGTTAGCAAGTAAGACCCCTTAAAGACGATAAGGTTGATAGGTCAGGAGTGTAAGCATGGTGACATGTTCAGCGGACTGATACTAATAGGTCGAGGACTTAACCTAAACGGTTAAACGCTTGAAGATAAAAACAAAGAAAGAATCGAATTTAAAAAGCAATTGTTATCTAGTTTTGAGTGATTTCACTCAAGAAGAATCTGGTAGTGATGGCATGATGGACACACCTGTTCCCATCCCGAACACAGAAGTTAAGCATCATAACGGCGACGATAGTACTAAGGTGCAACAATAGCAAACTGCCAGTTTCATCCGACATCCATTTGGATGTCTTTTTTTTATCCAAAATTATCGAAAGTATAACAGTAACTTCAACAACAAATGGACACAAAAAAAAGCAAGTAAACACTTGCTTTTATGTATTTATTTTATTTCAACTGCTGCTTCAACTAATGCTACTACTTCTTCCATAGTACCACATTCTAATGCTTTAGCAGCTAATTCATTCATTTCTGATTTATTCATACTTCTAATTAATTTTCTTTGAGATAAAATAGAAGTAGCAGACATTGAGAATTCATCTAGTCCTAAACCAATTAATAATGGAGCAGCAATAGCTTCACCAGCCATTTCTCCACACATACCAGCCCATTTACCTTCAGCGTGTGCTGCATCAACTACATTTTTAACTAAACGTAAAATTGATGGGTTGAATGGTTGATATAAATAAGAAATTGATGTTGACATTCTGTCAGCAGCAAATGTATATTGAATTAAGTCATTTGTTCCAATAGAGAAGAAATCAACTTCTTTAGCAAATTGATCTGCTAAAACAGCAGCAGCAGGAATTTCAATCATAATACCTACTTGGAAAGTATCTGAAACTTCAATACCTTCAGCAACTAATTTTTCTTTTTCTTCCATTAAGATTCCTTTAGCTTTTCTAAATTCACCTAATGTAGCAATCATAGGGAACATAATTCTTAAATCTCCATAAACAGAAGCTCTAAGTAATGCTCTAAGTTGTGTTCTAAAGATTTCATCTTCTTGGAAACATAAACGAATTGCACGTACCCCTAAGAATGGATTCATTTCTTTTGGTAAATCAATAGCATCTAGCTCTTTATCTCCACCAATATCTAATGTACGAACAACAACAGGTTTACCAGTTAATCCTTCTAATACAGCTTTATAAGCAACAAATTGTTCTTCTTCAGTTGGTAATTGAGCTGATTCCATATATAAGAATTCTGTTCTATATAAACCAACACCTTCTCCACCATTTTCAATAACAGCTTCTAAATCTTTTGGAGAACCAATATTTGCAACTAATTCTACATGATGACCATCTAGAGTTACAGATTCTTCATCTTTTAATTTTTTCAATTCTTCTTTATAAGCAATAAATGCATTTCTTTTTTCTGTATATTCTTCAATTTGTTCTTTTGAAGGATTTACAATAACGATCCCCTCACTACCATCTAAGATAACCATATCATCGTTATTTACAGATTCTGTAATTGTGTTCATTGCAACAACTGCTGGAATTTCCATACTTCTAGCTAAAATAGCTGAATGGGAAGTTCTTCCACCAATGTTAGTAGCAAAACCACGAACTAAGTTTTTATTTAATTGAGCAGTATCTGATGGTGTTAAATCATCAGCAATAACAACTACTTCTTCATTAATTAATGAAGGATTCGGTAAATCTTTACCTAATAATTTTGCAATTAATCTAGTAGATACATCACGAATATCTGCTGCTCTTTCTTTGAAATATTCATCATCCATAGATTCAAACATACCAATAAACATATCTGATACTTCTTTTAAAGCTGCATCAGCATTGATGTTTTCACCAGTTATTTTTCCTTCAACTTGACTTTTTAGTTCAGGATCACTTAAAACTAGCGCATGAGCATCGAAAATTGCTGCTTCTTCTTCAGATAAGTTTTTCATTGCAACTTCTTTGATTGTCACAAGATCTTTAGCAACCTCTTCTACTGCTACACTGTAACGGGCAATTTCTGCAGTCACATCACTTACTGTAGTTTTTGTAATAGTTAAATCTGGCATATCTAATTTATATACCTTTGCAATAGCTATACCGCTTGATGCGGCGATTCCTTTTTTCATACAAACACCTCCACGGATATTTTACAATATTTGTTAAAAAAAAGAAAGAAAAAATTGGTTAATGTGAATAAAAAAACATATTTAAATTTAGCTTTTTCTAGCTTGTTTATTTGAATTCGAAAATGCTTTCATTTCGAATTTAATAAAGAATAAGGGAATGCTTACATTTTTTGAAAAAAATCTTATAATATTTGCAGTTTGTAATATTTAATAGTATTATATATGAGTAAGCAAAACGGAGGACGAAACAATGAAATTAATTATTGCAGACAGTTATGAAGCAGCAAGCTTAGAAGCTTCAAAAATTTTATTAGAACAAATTAAAGAAAATCCAAGTAGTCATTTAGGTTTAGCAACAGGGTCAACACCTTTAAAACTATATGAATACATGGTAGCTGATTTTAAAGAAAACGGGACTTCTTATAAAGACATCAAATCATTCAATTTAGATGAATACTTTGGATTAGAAGGAACTCATCCACAAAGTTATCGTTATTTCATGATGGAAAACCTATTCAATCATGTTGATATCTTACCAGAAAATATTCATGTACCTGCTGGACAAGGGGATATTCAAGAAAATTGTGATGCATATAATGCTATGTTAGCAACTGAAGGAGTAGATTTACAATTATTAGGAATTGGATCAAATGGTCATATTGGATTTAATGAACCAGGAACTCCTTTTACTCAAGTAACTCATTGTATTGAATTAGAAGAAGGAACTAGACAAGATAACGCTCGTTTATTCTTTGATGGTAATATTGATGAAGTACCTACTCATGCAGTAACAATGGGAATTAAAAATATTATGGATTCAAAAAAAGTTTTATTAATGGCTTTTGGAGAAAACAAAGCAGAACCTATTCGTGTTTTAGTAGAAGGTGAAGTTTCTGTTGATGTACCAGCTTCTGTATTACAAAATCACCCAGATGTAACTATCATTATTGATAAAGCAGCAGCTAGTAAATTAACTAAAAAATAAAATAACTTAAACACCATTTATATGGTGTTTTTTGTTGTTTAAAAGTTGCTTAAAAATAGAAATCCTTTATACTAATAGAGAGCTAACTATATAAAAGTCAAGTAGCTTTATGAAAAAGTTTGAAAATTATAGTTATTTGATAAATGTTAGTTAAAGAGTAAAGAGATCTTTGAAAATATGAATATGTGCTTGTTTTTTGGCACAATGAAAACACCTTCTTATAAAGAAAGTTGTGTGAAACATTTCACATATACTTATCGTAATAATGATGGATCAAATGTTTGATTTGTTTTTAATAAATGATATATAACTCGAAGTAATTTTCGGATGCAGTGACCTTGGGCACAACGATGTCCTTTCCCTTGTGCTAGCTTTTCTTGATAGTAGGCTTTAAACACGGGGTTATGATTGATTACAGGCAAGATAATTTGATATAAGGTTTTTCTTAAGTACTTAGAACCTTTCTTTGTTATTGCGCTGTGTTTGGCTGTGTACTGGCTTGATTCATAATGATATGGAGCAACTCCTGCAAATTTAATTATTTTAGAAGATTTAGAGTAGTTGTTTATATTTCCTAATTCTGTTAAAATAGACGTACCAGAGAAGTGAGAAATTCCTGGTATGGATAGTATAGGAGAGTTGTTTTCAATGGAAAACTCTTCTATTTTTTTGTCTATTTCATCAAGTTGTGCCTTAAGTAATTCAATTTGATCAATTAAATGTTTGATTTGAATTTCTTCTGCAATCGATGACATACCAATGGAATGTTTGGCTACTTCTTTCACTTCTTCAGGAGTTAATGAAATCCTTAATCCTCTTCCCTTAATATCAAAGCATTTACGAATTAGGCGTATATCAGCTTTTGATATTTTACTAGCGCTTTGAAATGTTTTTAATAAACGCATATATACATTTCCGTATTTTGACTTAAAAAGGCTGTTATATTCAGGGAAAACAATATCAATACACTTTTGAAGACGATTTGTGTAGACGTTTAATTCTTCTTTTAAATTATGATGATGCCTTGTTAATTGCTTTTGTTCATAAAACTCAAATGAGTTTTCTTTTGAAATACGATAGGCTTTATTACGATTTGATGAAGATAAGATATCACAAATTGTTATCGTATCAAGTGCATCTGTTTTTGTAATACCACCATGGAGTCTGCGTGATAAATCAGTAGTTGTTGGATTAATTAGTGCAACAGTGTACTTCTTAACGAGTAAATACTTGAGCAATGCAAAGTGATAATGACCGGTATCTTCCATACCAATAAGGATTTGATCTTTTGGATATTTATTTAATGTCTTTATAAGATAATCAAACCCTTCTTTGTTGTTTGAAATCTTTGATGCGTTAACTAAGATTTCTCCATCTTCTTTGTTCATAACAGAAAAAACATGACTTAGTTTGCCAATGTCGATGCCAATGATTTTCATAGTAGTTGTACCTTCTTTCTTTTTTATGCGATTGTGTAACCACGACACTTAAACCATAAAACCTGGTTCAATATACGAATTCGAGACTCATCTAACTAATTGTTATTTTGGAATAAGGTGTGGTAGAACCCTCTCTAAAGTAGTCAAAGCCACAGGTGAAATTTTAAATCCACAAACACATATTCATATTTTATACTCTTACCTAAACGTAATCAACCACGTATAAATAAGGTTGATAGAAAGGAAAATGGTATATCTATAACGACTGTTAAATGAGTCATTTATAATATACCAGGTGATAGAAATGATAAAAAATAAATTTGAAAAAGAAGCAATGAATGAACTTCATCCAAATTATGAAATAGCAATAACAAGAAGTTTTCCTTTGTATCAAAGAGAAAATGATATAAGAGGCGAGTTTGGGAGAGATTATACTCGTATTTTATTTAGCCAAGGATATCGACGTTTAAAACATAAGACACAAGTATTTTTTGCACCAGAAAATGATCATGTTTGTACTCGTAGTGAACATGTTAATTTAGTAGAATCAATTAGTTATACAATCAGTAAGTTTTTAGGGTTAAATGAAGAGTTAACGAAATGTATTGCAATCGGACATGATTTAGGTCATGCACCTTTTGGTCATGGAGGAGAGTCTATTATTAAAGAAATAGGAAGTAAACATCAACAAAATATATTCTTTCATGAAAGAAATAGTTTACACTTTATAGATTCTATTGAAACTCTTGAGGATGATAATCACATACGACAAAACTTAAATTTAACATATGCAGTACGTGATGGAATTATTAGTCATTGTGGTGAAGTAAACCAAAGGAACATAATGCGCCGTAATGAAGTTATTTGCCTAGATGATTACACAAAACCTGGTCAATATGCCCCATATACATGGGAGGGATGTGTTGTTAAGATGAGCGATAAAATAGCTTATTTAGCACGTGATATCGAAGATGCTTTACGATTGAATATTATTAATCAAGAATCTGTAGATATAGTTAAGAATGAAATTAATCTTATTTGTGAAAAACCTTTTGACGCTATTAATAATGGAACAGTAGTAAATTATTTTATATTAGATGTTTGTAAAAACAGTAGTCTAGAAACAGGGATTACTTTATCAAAAGAAGCACATACAGTAATGAAGCTACTGATGAAGTATAATTATCAAAATATTTATTTAATTGATAGAGTAAAGGTTCATAAACAATATGTATCTTTAATATTAAATTCTATTTTTGATTTGTTATATAAATGTCATCAAGATGATGACTTTATGAAATCATTAAAGTCATTAGAAACTAATTATCCAAAACTAATGTCAAGTTATCTTCATTGGGTAATTAAATATGGTAATGTTGAAAAACCAATATGTTATCAAAATAAAATACTATATAATTTCTCAAATACTCAAAGTACAGTACAATGTATTTTAGACTTTATTTCTGGTATGAGTGATGTTTATATTATTTCTATCTTTCAAGAACTGTTAGAATTTTAAAAATAGTATTAAAAAGAAACCTGTTTTATGATAAAATATTTTCTAATAAGAATATTAGGGAGACAAAAATATGCCAATTAAAATATCAAACGATCTACCTGCAAGAGAAGTATTAGAAGATGAAAATATTTTCTTCATGGATGAAATTAGAGCAGCAACACAAAACATCCGTCCTTTGCAGCTATTAATTATAAATATCATGCCTACTAAAATAATTACAGAAACACAATTACTACGTATGCTATCGAATAGTCCTTTACAAATGACAGTTGATTGGGTTCATATGGAAAGTCATGAATCAAAAAACACATCATTTAAACATTTAGATTCTTTTTATCATACTTTTCAAGAAGTTAAAGAAAATCGTTATGATGGAATGATTATTACTGGAGCACCAGTAGAAAAATTAGAATTTGAAGATGTAGATTATTTTAAAGAATTACAAGAAATCTTAGAGTGGTCTAAAAAACATGTATTTAGTTCATTTTTTATATGTTGGGGTAGCCAAGCTGCACTATATCACTACTATGGGATTAATAAACATCTTTTAGATGAAAAGCTAACTGGTGTGTATTTGCATCATACAACTAGTGATAAAATGACAAGAAAGATATTAAGAGGATTTGATTATCAGTTTTATGCACCACAATCAAGACATACTTCAATTGATGAAAAATCACTTGAAAAATGTGATGACTTGGAAGTTTTAGCTAGTTCTAAGGAAACAGGACCATATTTAATTGCTGCCAAAGATGGTTCTAAGTTTTTTGTAACAGGACATCCTGAATATGATAATGATACGATTCATAAAGAATATTTGCGTGATCTAGCTATTTCTAGTGATGCTACTATGCCTAAAAATTATTATATGGATGATGATGCGAGTAAGGAAATACTAGTGAGATGGAAAAGTCATGCTTATTTATTGTTTGCTAATTGGTTAAATTATTATGTATATCAAGATACACCATTTAATCTTGATGAATTAGAAAATAGATAATCTAATAGAGAAAAGGAAAGGGGATTAAATATGCAATTTAAAGTAGTGGGAGAACCAATGCCTGTAGCAATCGTTTCATTATCACAAGGAGAAACAATAGTCACAGAAAGTGGTGCAATGAGTTGGATGAGTGACAATATTCAAATGGAAACAAAAGGTGGTGGTGTTGGAAAAATGTTAGGAAGAGCCTTTTCTGGAGAAAGTTTATTTTTAAACCGTTATACAGCACAAGGACCTAATCAAGAAATCGCATTAGCATCCTGTTTACCAGGATGCATACGTCCTTATGAGATTACTCCTAATAAATCTATCATTGTTCAAAAAGGTGGATTTTTAGCAGCAGAAGCAACTGTTGAATTATCAATCCACTATAAAAAGAAACTAGGTGCTAGTTTGTTTGGTGGAGAAGGTATCATTATGCAAAAGATTTCCGGAAATGGAACTGCCTTAATAGAAATTGATGGTTATGCGATTGACTATGATTTAATAGCAGGTCAAAAATTAATTGTGGATACAGGATATGTAGTAGTTATGGATGAAACTTGTACAATGGATGTTGTAACAGTACCAGGAGTTAAAAATATGTTATTTGGAGGAGAAGGTATTTTCAATACAGTGATAACTGGACCAGGGCGAGTAACAGTACAAACGATGCCAGTATCTAGTTTAGCGGGAACGATTATTCCATTTTTACCAAGACCAACAAAATAAAAAATCACGACAGTGTCGTGATTTTTTATATTATAATACCTTGGAAATGATCCATTTCATGTTGAATAATTTGGGCTGATAAACCATGAAAAGTCATTATTCTTTTTTGAAAGTCTTCATTGTAATAACTTACTTTAATTTTTTGATAACGTTTAGTATCTCTTTGTCCTTCTAGTGATAAACAACTTTCTGTTGCATTGTAGCTATTTTCTTTCTTTATTATAACCGGATTATACATTACCATAATTTTATTATTATGATAGAAAGCAAGAATATTTTTATGAGTACCGATCATATTAGCAGCTAAACCTAAACATTTATCTTGATGATGATTTAGTGTCTCCACTAAATCTATCGCAATTTGTTTATCTTCGATTGTTGCAAGAACGCTAGTTATCTTTAGAAAATCTAGATCTTTTATTATTTGTTTTATCATATTAACTCCTTTTTTACAGGATAGCATATACTTATCTTGCATGCAATATATAGTAGAGTATAATGGTAATGAGGTGATAGGGTGAATAATATATATGTGGTGTTTCAATTATCGGATAAAATAAATGAATTGGTAGATAAAATAAATGAGTTGTTACTAGAAAATAATAAAGTTATTTTTTTAGGAGAACACTTAGATTTATTTGAAAATATTTATACGATCAAAGGATTATATGAAAAATATCCTAATCAGATAGTAGTTTTAAAAGGGGAACAGGAACAAGAATTTATTGAAACAGTAAAAGGTAATAATAAAGAATTAGAAGTCTTACAAAAATATGTAACTTTTAAAGAATTAAAAGATATAAACAAAAGATTTAAAAAAGATAAAGATAAAATAAAAATGTTATTAATGATACTTCATTATCAACATGATGAATTATTGCTATGGTTAGAACAATTAGAAACATCGTATCAAGTTGATGATTATATTTTTGCATCACGATTAGTTAGTAATGATACGAATAGTCATATAACATATCAAAGTTATACTTCTAATAGTAAAGAACTAATAATTATGGATGTAAAAAATTATAATTTTATTTAAAAATAAAAGAAAATAAGAAAAACAATGAATAATAGAATAGAATATGAATAGTTGATTTTTATGTTTAAAAACCTAATAGCAAACTAATTGTTTTTTTAGAAAAAGTATGCTACTGTATTGATAACAAGGAGATGAAATCATGAAAGAAACAGTATTATTATTAAACTTAAAAGATAGTGCTCATGGTAAGGCAATTGAAACAATTTTAACTCAATTCCAAATAGATGTAGTACATGTTAATAAAGAGGCAGTATTACAACAAATAGGTTATTTATTAAAAGAACCAGGATTTGAACCTAGTAGTAAAAGAGTAGATAAAGAAATAGTAGAAGAAGAAATGATTGTTTTCTATGAACTAGCAGATGAACAATTAGAACTTGTACTAGAAGTCTTTAAAAACGCTCATATACCTTTTATTCCACTAAAAGCAATTGTAACTCCAACAAATATAGAATGGACTTTCCATAAGCTATATGAAGCAATTAAAGAAGAATATGAGACTATGTCTAGAATAAAACAAGGAGCATAATGGTTAAATTAGTATTTATTAATGGAGTAATGGGTGTTGGTAAAACAACAGTTAGTAAACAACTATATACCAAATTAGATAAATCTCTTTGGTTAGATGGGGACTGGTGTTGGGTAATGAACCCTTTTGTAGTAAATAAAGAAACAAAGAAAATGGTTGTTAACAATATTGTATCACAACTACAAAATGCTATTGACTCAAAACAATTTGAACAAATTATATTTAGTTGGGTAATTGATCGAGAAGAAATATATGAGACAATTATATCTAGATTAACAGGTGATTTTGAATTAATTAAAATAACTCTTCTATGTTCTAAAGAAACACTTGCTAAACGCATAGAAAAAGATATTCAATGTAATAAAAGACAAAAAAATAACTTAGAAAGAAGTTTATTAAAATATGATTCTTATTTAAAATTAGAATCTATTAAAATTTATACAGATAATAAATTAATAGAAGAAATAGTAGAAGAAATTAAAGAAAGAGTGGCTTAGATGTTTAAAGCCACTTTTATTGTGCATAATTCTTTTATCTAGGAGGAACTGTATGAATACAAAGAAAAACTTAATGAGAGCTTATGTTAGTGAATGTCAGGCAAGAGCACGTTATGAAATGGCAGCAAAGGTTGCTAAAAAACAGAAGTTATATGTATTAGCAGACATGTTTTGTTTTACTGCAAAACAAGAAAAACATCATGCTATTATATTTTATGATCATCTAAAAAATATTTTTAAAGAAGAAAATATTTCAATAGAAGCTAATTATCCAGTAAATATACAAAATGATATTGCTTATTTATTAAATCAAGCAATGGAACATGAAAAAGAAGAATCTACAAGTATTTATCATCAATTTAGTGAAGAAGCTAGAAAAGAAGGATACTTAGAAGTGGCTGCATCTTTTGAAATGATTAGTGAAATTGAAGATTTTCATTATCATCGTTTTAAGAAGTTTCATGATTTATATACAAAAGGATCATTATTTCAAGGTGCTCCTGGACAAGTATGGATGTGTCTACATTGTGGATTTATTTATGATGGGCCTAAAGCTCCAGAAGTATGTCCAGCGTGTCATCATCCACAAGGATATTATATTAGAGTAGAACAAGCACCTTATTATCAAGATTAGATAAACAAATTGTTTATCTTTTTTTCATTTAGTACTGTTACTATTTGATTTTTTTGTTATAATGTGGAGAGAATAAATGGAGGTATTATATGAGTGATAGTAGAATTTGTATTGCTTTAGACTTTCAAACAAAACAAGAAGTAGAAACATTCTTGAATAAGTTTGAAGGAGAATCTTTGTATGTGAAAGTTGGGATGGAACTTTTCTATGGTGAAGGTATTGAAATGATTAAAATGATTAAGGAAATGGGACACCAAATTTTCTTAGATTTAAAACTACATGATATTCCTAATACTGTAAAAAGTGCGATGAAACAATTAGCAAAACTAGATGTAGACATGGTAAATGTTCATGCCTCTGGAAGTATCGCAATGATGAAAGCAGCTATGGAAGGATTAAATGAAGGAAAAGTTGGAAATAAAAGACCTTTATGTATAGCGGTAACATGTTTGACTTCATTAGATCAAGATGTATTAGAACAAGAATTATTAATTCAAAAGCCATTAGACCAAGTTGTATTACAATGGGCTACAAATGCTCGTGATGCTGGATTAGATGGGATAGTATGTTCCCCATTAGAATCAAAATTAATTCATGATAATTTAGGATCAGAATTCTTAACTGTTACACCTGGTATTCGGTTAGCTAGTGATAGTGTAAATGATCAAAAAAGAGTAACTACACCTGCTATGGCTAGAGAAATGACATCAAGTTATATTGTAGTTGGTAGAACAATTACAGGAGCTAGTGATCCATTAGCTACATATAAAAAAGTATATCAAGATTTTCAAGGAGAAAACTAACATGAAAAAAACAATAGCAAAACATTTATTAGATATTCAAGCAGTATTCTTAAGACCAAATGATCCTTTTACATGGGCAAGTGGAATTAAATCACCAATCTACTGCGATAATAGATTAACATTATCTTATCCTAATGTTCGTAAAGATGTAGAACAAGGATTAGCAGATTTAATAAAAGAAAAATTCCCAGAAGCAGAATGCTTAATGGGTACAGCTACTGCTGGTATTGCTCATGCAGCTTTAATTGCTGATATCCTAGAATTACCAATGGGATATGTACGTGGTGGTGCAAAAAGCCATGGCCGTAATAACCAAATCGAAGGAAAAGTAGAACCAGGAATGAAAGTAGTAGTAATCGAAGATTTACTATCTACTGGTGGAAGTTCTATTGAATGTGTAGAAGTATTAAGAGAAGCAGGATGCGAAGTGGTAGGTTTAGTTGCTATCTTTACTTATGGTTTAACAAAAGCTACTACAAACTTTGAAAATGCAAACTGTGCATATGCAACTTTAACAGACTATGAAACACTAATTGATGTAGCAAAAGACTTAGACTATATCAAAGAAGAAGATATGAATAAATTAAAATCTTGGAAACAAAACCCAAGTGATCCTAGTTGGATGGAAAAATAGTGCATAGCACTATTTTTGTTTCTTGCTTTAGTATTATATGGAACGAGTTTTATAAGTAAGTAGGATATCAGTTTTGACGGATAGCTTAGGATGATAAAAGTTGACATTTATTACATTTTAAGCTTATAATATCACATAAGAAACAATGGAGGAGACTGTATGTTTAAAAGTCTAAAATACGTTTTTAAAGAGAATGTTAGTAATATATATAGAATATATTCTATTTCTAGATATGAGATTATAGGGGATATGAGAGATTCAAAACTTGGTCTTTTTTGGAATTTTGCCAACCCTTTTATTCAAGTGCTTACTTACTGGTTTGTATTCGGATATATTTTAAGTAGGGGTCAAGTAGGAGATATACCGTACATATATTGGATGCTTGGTGGTATGGTAGTATGGTTTTTTATTTCACCGTGCATTACTGATGGATGCAATGCAATATATTCTAAGGTGAATGTTATTACAAAAATGAAATTTCCAGTCAGCATTTTACCTGCTACTGTTGTTATGAAAAAATTATTTGATCATTTCTGTATTATGATAATTTTACTTATTACATTTTTAGCAGGGGGATACTATCCTACTGTTCACTGGCTTGGACTAATATATTATGTTTTTTGTGCTATTGTTTTTGCAATTGCACTCTCTATGACAACATCTGTTTTAAATATGTTGGCACGAGATACTAGAAAATTAATTTTAGCATGTATGCGTCTTTTATTGTATTTAACTCCTATTTTATGGGAACTACCTTCAGGAATGCCAACTGTTATTAAATACATAATGAAAGCAAATCCCATTTATTACATAGTTCAAGGGTATAGGGATTGTTTCTTCTATCATAATGGGTTCTTATTTTACTGGAAAGAAATGATTGTGTTTTGGCTTGTTACAGCAATGCTAATGACAGTAGGAAGCTATATGATGTACAAATTTAAATTCAAATTTATTGACATGATATAAATGGAGGAACAAATGAAACAAGAATATGCTATAGAGCTGAGAAATGTATCAAAAATTTACACATTAAAAGCCAAAGAAAAAAAGAATAAAAAAGGGAAGCGTTTTTATGCGCTTAAGAACATAAATCTACAGATTCCTAAAGGAGAGGTAGTTGGTGTACTTGGAACAAACGGTTCTGGTAAGTCAACATTGTCCGTGATATTAGCTGGTATATCCGAAGTAGATCAGGGGATGATTGCTGTTAATGGAGAACAAGCACTAATTGCCATAAATGTCGGTTTAAATCAACAGTTGACAGGTTTAGAAAACATTGAACTAAAAGGAGCTTTATTAGGGTTAAGCAAAAAAAGAATTGACCAAATAACTGAAACTGTTATTGAATTTGCTGAATTGGGAGATTTTTTATATCAACCGGTAAAGAAATATTCTAGTGGAATGAAATCTCGTTTGGGATTTTCCATTAACTTAGCGTTAAATCCTGATATCATGATAGTTGATGAGGCGCTTTCGGTTGGAGATAAGACATTTGCTACGAAATGTTTAAACAAAATGAAAGAACTAAAAAAAGAGGGAAAAACAATTGTTTTTATTTCTCATTCCCTACCTCAGGTAAAAGAGTTTTGTGAAACAGCAGTTTGGATAGAAGCAGGGAAATTAAAGGAATATGGTCCAATCAATGAGGTATGCGAACATTATTCGGATTATGTTACTGCATACAATGCACTCAGTCCTAAAGAAAAGAGTAAACTTAGTAACGATAAGTTTGATAGTCGAGTTATAGCTGAAGAAAAAAAGAAATTTTGGAGGAAGTAATAGATGAAAAAAGTAATAACATATGGCACTTTTGATTTGTTTCACAAAGGTCATTTAAATATTCTTAGGCGAGCTAAAGAATTGGGGGATTATTTGGTTGTGGCTGTTAGTAGTGATAGTTTTAATGCATTGAAAGGTAAAAAAGCTTATTATAGTGAAGAAGATCGTGTGGCAATATTGGAAGCTATCAAATATGTTGATGAAGTAATTTTAGAGTATACTTGGGAACAAAAAAAAGAAGATGTTATAAAACACGATATTGATATTTTTGTCATGGGGGATGATTGGATAGGAAAATTTGATTTTCTGAACGAGTTTTGTGATGTTGTATACTTACCTAGAACGGAAGGGGTATCTACCACAAAAATAAAAAAAGACTTAGGAGACAAGTAAATGAAATTGAAAAAGAGACATTTTTCTAAAAACTATCTGAATAAATCTAAATATCTAAAACACATTGAAAATACTGTGATAGATGATCATATGATTGTTTTGGAATCACAAAAGGGTGCAAATTTACACGGGAATATATTTTATATTTTAAAAGAACTATTATGTAATGAGGAGTACGCAGATTATAAAATTTATGTAAGTGTGACTAAAAATAACGCAGACAAGTTTCGAATTTTATTAAATCAGTATAATCTTTCTACGAATTTATTGATTATGGGCACTGCACAGTACTATAAAATTATTTCTCAAACAAAATATATTATTCTTGATACAAGTCATGAGGCTTTTTTTATAAAAAAAGAAGGGCAAGTAATTCTTAATGTATGGCATGGAACACCTTTGAAAACTTTAGGAAAAAAAGATTATTCTGGAATGCATACTCTCGGAAATGTACAAAAAAGTTTTTTTATAGCTGATTTTTTATTATACCCAAGTGAATACATGATGAAACATATGATAGAAGACTATATGTTAAATAATATTGCAGAAGGTGTGTGTTTATTAGGTGGGTATCCTCGGAATGAAGCTTTTTTAAATGATGTTAACCCTGAAATTGTTGAAACGTTACAACTTTCAGGAAAAGAAGTAATAGGATATATGCCTACGTGGCGAGGATCAGTAGGAAAAGTAGATAGAAGTATTCAGATTATACATATTAGTCATTATTTACTCGAGTTAGACAAAAGTTTAACAGAAAATCAAGTTTTATTGGTTAATTTACATCCATTTATTGGCGATGCTTTAAATTTTGAAATGTTTAAAAATATAATACCGTTCCCTAAAGAGTATGAGACATATGATGTATTAAATGTATGTGATCAATTAATTACTGACTATTCAAGTGTTTTTTTCGATTTTGCCATTACAAAAAGAAAAATCTTGCTTTTTGCCTATGATGAGTCTGAATATTTAACGGATCGCGGATTATATATCCAATTAGATGAGTTGCCTTTCCCAGTACTAAAAACAGTACCAGAATTAATAGATGCGATAAATGAACCTAAGGGATATGATGAATCTGAATTTTTAAAAACATTTGCATCATATGAAAATAAGGAGGCTTCTAGCACATTACTAGAAAGAATAATCCTTGGCAAAAAAATGAAAGTGGAATTACCTATTCCTAATAATGGAAAACAGAATGTGCTGATATATAGTGGTGGTCTTGCAAAAAACGGTATCACAACAGCACTGTTTAACTTGTTAAATGAAATAGATGTAAATAAATATAATTATTATTTAACTTTTGCTGCTAAGGCGGTAGTAAAACACAAAGATATTTTACTAAATTTACCTAAAGGGGTTTGTTATATACCGACTGTTGAAAAAATGAATGCGGGAGTTTGTGATAAATTTCTGATTGTTCTAACCAAGAAAATCAAATTTAATGTAGACTATGATAGAAAAATTCTGGATAGGATTTATCAATATGAAATAAAGAGAACTTTTGGAAATATAAAATTTAGCAATGTTGTTCAATACAGTGGTTATGAAATGAAAAAACAAATGTTGTTTGGTAGATTTATGTGCAATAAAATTATTTATGTGCATAATAATATGGTTTCCGAAATTAATGTAAGGGGTGCTCAAAAGCCGAACATGTTAAGATATGCATATAATTCGTACGATAAAATTGCGCTTGTAACAGAAGATATGAGAGAACCTACACTGGAGTTTTGCAACAATGAGAGTAAATTTTTTGTGGCAAATAATATTATTGATTACAATAAGATTATCGAAATGTCTACGAAGCAATTTTCTTATGATGAAGATACTATTTCTACTTTAGAAATAGAAGAATTAGAAAAAATTCTTAAAAGCGAAAGTAGAGTTTTTATTAATATAGGTAGATTTTCTCCAGAAAAAGGCCATTTTAGATTAATTGATGCTTTTGAAAAAGTTTATAGTGAAGAAGAAAATAAACCATATCTCATTATTTTGGGTGGTCATGGAGTACTTTATAACGAGACATTAGAATATGCTGTAGGGAAAAACTGTAAAGATAATATTATTATTATCAAATCCATGTCTAATCCTTTCCCATTGTTAAAAAAATGTGATTATTTTGTTCTTTCATCACTACATGAGGGATTTGGGTTGGTATTAGCAGAAGCAGACATATTGGGATTACCCGTCATGTCTACTGATATATTAGGACCTAAATTATTTATGGAAAAACATGGTGGTTTACTTGTAGAAGAGTCGCTAGAGGGAATTGTTTTGGGTATGAAGAAAATGATGTTAGGAGAGATAAAACCACTAGGGGTTGATTATGAGTTAATGAATAAGACTTCTGTGAAACAATTTGAAGACATGTTGTTGTAGGAATAAAAACATCATGAAGTTTGGTTAAAAAAGTCGGTATATTAGAAAAACATGAAAAATAAATTATTTTATTTTTTAGGGGAGAATATTTCATTCTTATCTTTCGCTCTGATAATTGAATCTTTATTTTGGGCTTTTTAAATTTCTATAAAAGAATATTATTTTGCATATTTGTAGTATAGTCGTACGCAATTTAAACCGAAGTAGAAAAAATTATCAGGGTTACATAATCTTAATTTATAGTAACGTAAATAGTGAAAATTAGATTGTACTCTATAAAATGTAAGCAGTTCTTCGCAACGAGAGGTGCTTCCTAATTTTATTAGTATGTTTAAAACGGGAAATATTACTATATCTTAACAGTTGATATCTTTAAAAAGTTGGAGGAATTAATCTTGTTTGACACTGAAAATATAAAAAAATCCAGAAAAGTTTTTTGTAAAAACGATGCGGAGAAGACTGAGTTAATATATTCTGAAATTTTTCAAAATACATCTTTTAACCAATCACCTATATTAATTAAAAGCTACGAAGGAGAATTTCCAGAATATAGTATCCGAGATATCTGTCTTGTAAAAAAACATGATCAAAGAATCACGAAAAGGCGCAATGTTAGACTTATTATTGAGCGTGGTACACATATGATAGGAGATTGTTTAGAAGTTATGACTTATGGGTTGTCGATTTATGCATATAATTTGTCCAATCAATCAGGAATTTTAAAATGCGGATTAGGAAAAACGTATCCAGTAAGAGACGATTCTTATGATTCTAAAAAAAGTGAGATACCTGAAAAAAACAGTTTACTTGATAAATTTATAAGACGATTAACAGTCTCAGTTATTGCATATAGAAAAAAACTTTTAATCCATTTTAAAAACGCTATGTTAAAGATTTTACGAAGACTATATCCTTTTTTTAATGGGTTAATTATTAAAGATAAAAAAACCATTTTATTTATTTCCTTTCATGGTAGAGGATATTCAGATAATCCTAAGGCTTTACACGAATATATGTTAGAAAACTCTGAATTCAACGATTTTAAATTTGTATGGGCAATAAAGGGATGTAAAAAGAAAAATCTAGATATACCCAATGCAAAACAAATAGAATATGCAGGATTAAAATACTTGTATTATCTTGCAAGAAGCAAATATTGGATTAGTAATTGTAAATTACCGGCTTATGTATATAAATCTAAAAATCAAGTATATCTACAAACTTGGCATGGCACTCCTTTAAAAAGATTGGCACACGATATTATAGTACCTGAAGATACTACTTTTTATCGTTCTGAGATATCTTTTAAAGAGATGGCAGCAACATACGATAATGATGTTTCAAAATATAACTTTATGATTTCTCCAAGTGCTTTTACCACTGAAGTGTTTCAAAGCGCATTTGCAATTAATAGAGAAAGATTAATTGAAACTGGTTATCCTCGTAATGACTGCTTATCAAATTACAAAGAAGAAGAATTAGATCAATTAAAAGATAAGTATGGAATTCCCAAAGGTAAAAAAGTGGTTCTATATGCACCAACCTGGAGAGATAATAGTTATAATTTAAAAGGATATACTTTTAAATTAGAAGTTGATTTTTCTAAGTGGCAAGAAATACTAGGAGATGAATATGTAGTTATCTTTAAACCACATTATTTAATTATTAGTGATTTTGATGTAAATGCATATCAAGGATTTGTTTATTCTATTGATGCAACTGAAGATATTAGTAGACTATATATTGTTAGTGATATTTTAATAACTGACTATTCAAGTGTATTCTTTGATTATGCAATACTTGAAAGACCTATTTATTTCTATATGTATGATTTAGAATCATACCGTAGTGAACTAAGAGGATTCTATATTGATATATATAAAGATTTACCAGGAGATATTTTTGAATCAGAAATAAAAATGTTAAAAGATATTCGAGATGAAAAATATGATTATAATCGTTTAGAAGAGTTTAATAAACGTTTTAATAACTGTGAAGATGGTAATGCATCTAAAAGAGTAATTGATATTTTAATGGAAGGGAAATAAAGATATGAAGAGAAATGAAAAGATATTATTTTGTATTTTAAGTTTATTAAATAGAATAGTACTTTTCTTTCCTATTCATAAGAATCGTATTACTTTTGTTTCTCTCGAATCAACAGAGCTGGAATCTGATCTAAAACAAATTCATGATCAACTAGGTTCGGCTTATGATATAAAGAAAGTATTAATCGCTTATAAAAAGAAAACACTAATAAACAACTTTAAATATATGTTAAATACTTTTATTCAACTATATTATATTAATACATCTAAGGTAGTCTTAATTAGTGATAATAATTATGTAATAAGTAACTTTAAAAGAGAAGGTGTAACTGTTATTCAAGTATGGCATGCTGCTGGGGCCATTAAAAAGTTTGGTAATTGTTTAGAAAGAAACTATCGTATTCAAAACTATGATTATGTATTAGCTTGTAGTCCCTATTGGATAAAGCCTTATAGTGAAGCATTTGGTGTAAGAGAAGATCAAGTAAAAGTGATAGGATTACCAAGAATAGACCATCTCTATGATGTAGAATTCAAACAACAAGCTATTCATAGCTTAACCAAAAAATACTCTCAAATTATAAATAAGAAAGTGATTTTATATGCTCCTACATTTAGAGGAAATATTTATAAAGGTTTTAGAAAACTAGATTTTGATTATGAAGAAATTATTAATCAATTAGGAGATGATTATGTTATCTTATATAAATATCACCCTTTAATTGTAGATAATGATACATTTGATAATCCTAATATCATTGATGTAACGAAAGAAGAATTATATGAGTTATTTATGATAAGTGATATGCTTATTTCTGATTATTCTTCCATCATATTTGATTATTCTATCTTACAAAAGAAAATGATTTTCTATGTACCAGACCTAAAAGAATATCAACAAACTGTTGGTCAGTTTGTTGACTACAGTACGATGCCTGGTGCTATATGTAGAACAAGAGATAATTTAGTTTATTGTATATTAAATGAGAATAATAAAAAAACAGATGAATTTAGTCATCTGTATTTTCAATACTGTGATCAATTAAATACAATTCGTATTACCAAGTGGATTGACGAACTAATGAAAGAAGCTAACTAGCCTCTTTTTTTACTATATCAATTACATCTTTTAATGTATCAACAATGGCAAATGTCATCTCTTGATGTTCTTTATCTGGATAAACCATATCTGGTACACAAATAGTTCTAATTTTAGCAGCATATCCTGCTTCAATACCTGCATTTGAATCTTCTAATACCAAAGCTTCATTTGGCTTCACATAAAGCTTTTTACAGGCATTTAGGAATGTGTCTGGAAAAGGTTTCCCTCTTTCTACTTCATCACCACATATTGAGTCATTAAAATATGTTTCTAAGTTTGCTAGTTGTAAGATTGTATCTACTCTAGAACGGTGGCTAGAAGTAGCAACTATAGTTTTTATATTTTCATCTTTTAAGTATTGTAATAATTCTATTAAACCTGGTTTAAGAGGAACTCCTTTTGTTTCAAAGCTATTTGCCATATATAGATGAACTTCTTTTAAGACATCCTCAAAAGGAAAATCTTCTCCATGTAAAGTCTTCATCTGACTTCTGGCAAAAGAAACAGGCTTTCCTAAGAAAGTCTTATAAAATTCTTCTTCCATTGTTTTATTATAACCTTCTAAAACATGTTGATAACCTTCCATTGTTACTAATTCACTATTAATCATTAAACCATCCATATCAAATATAACCGCTTTTATCATATTAAATCCTCCGTTATTTAACTATATCATAAATGTCATAGAATAAAAATATTCCTTTAACATATAATTCACTGAGGTGAAGAAAATGCAAAGAGGGGATATATATTATGCGAATCTATCACCAGTGGTAGGCAGTGAACAAGGAGGATATCGTCCTGTTGTTATTATTCAAAACAATAAAGGAAATAAATATTCTACTACATTAATTATCGCACCAATATCATCTGCACCAAATAAACACCCTTTACCAACCCATGTTGTTATCCATAGCGAATACTTAGAAAAGAAATCAATCATTCTATTAGAACAAATCCGAACTATTGATAAATTACGTATGTGTCAAAAAATAGGAGAAGTATCAAAAGAACTACAAACAAAAATAGATCAAGCAATAAAAACCAGTCTTGATATTTGAGTAGCATAGTAAACTATTTTATTGTATAATGAAGATATCAAGGAGGAATTTGTATGAATGTAAGAGACATAAAAGATAAGGTAAATAGTTTAAATTCTAATAGTAAGATGTTATTATTTAAAGTAATGTTAGTTTTAGTATTAATCATTTCTTTAAAGGATGAGTTGGTTGGATCTAGTGCGGTGCTTGCGTTATTATGTTCCGTTTTATTTTTAACTTTCAATCATGGTTCTATTGTTTGTTCTTTAAAGATATTGAATAATAGAGAAGAAGAATTTGATTTTCCAAAAGAAATATTTGTTGGATTTACTAGAATAAAAGAGTTATTTTCAACTTATCTAGTTTATAATGTAATTCAATATGCAGTAACATGTTTCATGTTAATTGTAATAGCAATGCTTACAATAGGTGATTTTGTTTATCTTTTAGAATTATATGTAGGGACTACTACTTATTCAGTAGATACTTTAGATTCTTTAATTAGTTCATTTATAGTATTCTTTATTTTATTTGGTTTTTTATGGATGGCATTTTTAACATATTGGGAATTAAATTTTGGATTTACTTTCTTTGCTTTAGAACGTTATGATGTAAAAGGAATAGCAGCAATGAAACGTTCTAAACAGTTATTAGAAGGCTATAAAATGATATATTTAAAGTTATTACTATCATTCTTACTTAAAATAGTAGGATTTGTATTTATTTCAGCAATAATTGCAACAATGTTAAGTAGCTTAGCTTCTATAGTTAGTATACTTATATCGATTGCTTTAGTTTATTTTGTGAGTGTAGATATGATGTTATGTAGAACTGTCTTATTTGAAGAAATGTGTATTAGTTTTCATGAAAAAGGAGCTGTTGAATAATTGTTAGCAGGTGAAATTACGAATAAAAAAAGTGCTTGGGGATACATCTTTGTATTCCCAGCATATTTATATTATATTCCAACAATTACTACTTTTGTTATTTATCAAATAATGTTATTTAATCCTTTGTTAATTGATGTTAATTTTGCTACTGTGATGCTTAATTTCTCAATTGGACTATTAACAACACTACTATTATTTGTTCTTTTAAAAGATTTTATTATCGATAACATAAAGTCTTTTTTCTTAAAACCATTTTCTAACTTAGTATGGTCATGTACTCTAGGTATTTCATTAATGTATGCCATGTCTTTACTAGGTAGTTTAATTATTGTTTTAGTACTAGGAACAGATGCTGTTGAAACAGGTAGCTCTAACCAACAATTGTTTGAAGCATTACAAAGTGTAGGTCCAATATTTATGTTTTTACAAGCAGTAATATTTGCACCTATTTTAGAAGAGTTACTATTTAGAGGAATTATTTTTAGATCATTATCTAATAGAAATATATATTTAGCACATTTTATTTCTGCTTTTAGTTTTGGTTTAGTGCATGTTTATAGTTATTTGGTAGCAGGCGATTTAACACAGTTAATTTATATGGTGATGTATATATTAATGGGATTAGCATTAAGTATTGCATATCAAAAAAAAGGAACAATTATTGTTCCAATTATTATTCATTTATTAAATAATGGAATTGCATTTATTGTATCCTATATGTAAAAGAGGGAAACCTCTTTTTAAATACAAAAAAAGTAGAACATAAGTTCTACTTTATCTTTTTTATTGGCGGTCTGGACGGGACTCGAACCCGCGACCTCCGCCGTGACAGGGCGGCATTCTAACCAACTGAACTACCAGACCAATAAAATTTTAAATGGCGGAGACAGAGGGATTTGAACCCTCGCGCCAGTTTCCCGACCTACACCCTTAGCAGGGGCGCCTCTTCAGCCTCTTGAGTATGTCTCCATCAGTGCTTATTTATAATAACATAATTACTATCTTCATGCAAGTCTAATTTTTACAATTTGTTCTTTTAGTTGAAGACTCTCTTATCTGTTGCCTGTTCATAATAGCATAAATAAAATACACTGACAATACTTTTTTCTAAAAAATAATCCCTTATAAAATAGTAACAAAAAACAAAGTTTATTCCTCGCTCTTTTTCTTGGCTTTTTCAATTGTTTCAGTCATGGCTTGTTTAAAAACATGTGATGGTTTGATTCCTAAGATTTTACATGCTTCTGTAAATTCATCAACAAACTCTTTTTTGTATCTACCGCTAATACTTTTCATATTTTGTTTCGACCATTGATTAATATAATCAGCTTGATTAAATTCAGACATATTATCTCCCTCCTAAAGTAATGTGCTAATAAAAGTAACTAAAAATAATATTAAATCTAACGTTAATAAAATGTGGTAAATTAATGCTGTACACGATTCGTACACGAAAAAAAATATTCTAATGTAACATTACGGCTAAAACAATATAAAAACGTACATTTAAGCATGTTTTAGCATTGAAATGCAAGCAAATGTACGTTTTTTAGCATTATGGTCTCCCCTCACGGTCTCGAACCGTGGACCCACAGATTAAGAGTCTGTTGCTCTACCAACTGAGCTAAGGAGAGATAAGTTACATATAAATTATACGCTTTTAAATCCTTATTGCAAGAAAAAGGATGAACTTTTCAATTGTTTTATGTTATAATCTTTTAAAAGAGGGTGATTACATGTTATATGAAAAAAAGAAATCAGGAGATATGTTAGTTATTTTAACACTAGATGGAGGGATGCTAGATTTAAATCGTCTCCGTTTCAATTATTTGAAAAACATATTTAAAGAACATGGTAAAGAAGTGAGTGTAAATACTTTTGTCCAAGGTATTGGAGATTATAGAACAATGTACCAGGCATTTAGTAATACACCATTAGAATTAAATAATGAAATTGAAAATGATTTATATGCTTATTCAAAATTAAAACCAGAACTAAAAAAAGTAGGTGTTGAAGAATTGTTACATTTCTTTAAACAAAGAGAAATCAAAGTAGCAGTTATATCAACACATAGCACAAAACGTGCTGTTCAATATTTACAATTAACAAATTTATATAATAAAGTGGATTTTGTTATTGGTAATGATGGTACTGCACCTTTCCCTAATAAGGAAACATTACAACTAATTTGTCATAGCATGGAAGTAGGTGTAGAAAATACTTTGTTAGTTGCTAATTTCTCTAGTATGGTAAAAGCAGCAAATGATGCATTTATTCAAATAGCATACTTACATGATTTAGGAGAATATGAACCAGTTCATGCAATAACACCATTTGAAGTAGTGAAAAATAATTTGGGGGTTATTAATGTTATCTTATTTTCAAAGTATGATAGTATTGATATGTATTCTACTATTTTAGGGTTAAATGGAAATATGAATGCACGTCAATTAACTAGTGTGTACGAACAGCTATTAAAAGACTATGCAAATGATGAACAATTACTTACTCTAATAGAACGTGTATATACTCACTATTATACAAAACTTCCAAAACCTGAAATAATCACAAAAGAGCCTGTTATTCAAGAACCAATCATAGAAGTGGCTGATTTACAAGAAGAACAAGAAGTTATCGAAATAAAGGAAGAAGTAGAAGAAGTAGAAGAAGTAGAAGAAGAAGTTGAAAACAATGAAGCTTTGATCCAACCAACCATTTTGGTTCCAATAATAGAAGAAAATGAAGAAGTGGAAGTGGAACCTGTAGATGACCTGTTAGATCAACAGGTTGAAGAAGAAATAATAGAAAAAGAAGATTTGGAAGTAGAAGAGGAGCCTGTTATAGACGAACAACCTGTAATGGAATCTATTATCTTTGAACAAGAACAAAAAGAAGAATCACAGGATAGCACCTTTATTAGAAAATTAAAAGGTGGATTTAAAGCGGATGCTATTGTTAATGAACCTATCATCGTAGTCCCACCAGTAACTGATGTTACAATGACAAGTGATGTTCAAGAAGAAGTAATACAGGAAGTAGAACTAACAGAAGAAAAACCTTTCTCTTATGAGAGTGATGATGATGTAGAAATCAATCTATATCAAGAAGAACATACTACTTCTATTTTACCAGAAGAGTTTAAAACAGAAGCGTTACAAATGAATGCCTTAATGGATCAAATAAATAATGTAGAAGCTAAGTTAGTAGAAATTGATAAAGAGCCTTTAGAAGAAATAGAGATCAAAGAATCTAGTGAAGATAAGAAAAAAACACATAAAGCAATATTAGCCATATATGCTGTTATGACTTCTTTTGTTGCTAGTGTTATCCTTGTAGGAGGAGCTATGTTAACATATATGTTCTTTGGTGATTTATTAGCGTCAGATTTTATAGTAATTAATATTATGTTCTCTGGAATTATGTTTATTGTTTCAGGAATATCAGGAATATTAGAAATGTTTGTCCAACTAGCTTGTATGGTATTTCCAACATTAGGAACGTCTACTGTTATTTTAGCAGGAAATGAAATTCTATCCGCATTAGCGATACAAGTTTTCTGGTTTGTTTTCTTTTTTACAGTACTAATCTTATTTATACGAGCAATTGTCAGTTATTTAATGGCAGAATAAAAAGTAGTGGATGAAATTCCACTACTTTTTTAAACAATTAAAAAGTCACTAATTTTTAAAATAGTGACTTTATTACTATAATTTTATAATCGATAATTAATATAAGCATGCATAATCGCAATCACAGTCTTGGCATCCATAATAGTACCATCAATTACTTTACGATAAGCTTCTAATATATCTAACTCAATGACTTTGATATTTTCATCCTCATCTCCTGGAGCAGGATTATCTACTTTAAAAATATTTTTAGCCTCACAGATATGCAATAACTCATCACAATATCCAGGTGTAGGATATATTTTAGTAATAGGAACTAGTTTTAAAGAACTGTATCCAGTTTCTTCTTCTAATTCTCTTGATGCACATGATTCTACATCTTCACCAGGTTCTAATTTCCCAGCTGGTATTTCTAATGTATTGCAAGCGTAAGGGTAACGATACTGTTCCACTAGTAAAATCTTATCATGATTTAAAGCGAGTATCCCAACACCACCATGATGACGTACGACTTCACGAGTAGTTATCTTTCCAGTTGCTGTTTCTATTTCATCTTTATAAACTTTGATTATGCGACCTTCAAAAATCAATTCACTTTTTAATTGTTTTTCCATCTTCATTGCCCCCTTTAATTATTATAACAAATGATGTTATAAATGTTTACATATATTTCATAATATGTGTAATTTGATGCGAAAATTGTAGTTCTTTGATTTTGTAAATAGAAATGGTATACTAAATGCAATGGGAGAAATTATTATGTTAAAAAAACACTTATTTTTAATGAAACCAAATAATCAACAAACAAACATAACTGCAATTATTGATAAAGTAATGGAAACATATGATTATCAAATAATCATTACTAAATCAAAAGAACATTTAATGGAAATAATAGAAATAAATAAGCAATCAAATATGCGTATTTATGCTATTGGAGGAGATGGTTTTATCCATTATTTAATCCAAAACATGATTTATACAAACTTGGAACTTGTTGTTCTTGCTAATGGAACAGGTAATGATTTTATACGTAGTTTAGAAGCATCAAATAATATTAAAACAGCACTTGAAAATAGTTTAAAACAAGAAAGCCAATTCATGGATATTATAAAAGCAAATGATACCTATCTTATTAATTCTTTTTGTTTTGGAATTGATAGTGAAACTGCAGCCTATGTTCATCGTTATAAAAAAATACCACTTATGCCTAGTAGCTTACAATATGGTTATGTCTTATTAAGACGTTTAATGCATTATAAATTTTATCCAATAAAAGTTCATAATGATACCTTCGCTTATCAAGAACCAATTCTTATAGGGGCAATATGCAATGGAAAGTATTATGGAGGTGGCTTCAATATATGTCCTGATGCATTGTTGGATGATGGTTATTTTGATATTACCCTAATTAAAGGAATACATCGTCTTTCTGTTCCTAGACATTTGTTTTTAATAGCGATTGGTAAATTAAATAAATCAAACAGTGTAACAATGACAAAACAAAAGGAAATTATTGTACACTCAAAAAGTGAAGTGAATATGGATGGAGAAGTATATCCTGCTGGGGAATATCATCTTACGTTGATTCCTAAGGGCATCTATATTGTAAAAGGATAAATAAATGAAAAATAGAAGTCAATTAGTATTAGAATGGTACTGTATTCATCAAAGAATTCTCCCTTGGAGAGAAAATAAAAATCCTTATTATATATGGATTAGTGAAATTATGTTACAACAAACAAAAGTTGAAACAGTAAAACCATATTTCAAACGCTTTATACAACAATTACCTACCTTACTAGATTTAGCGAATTGTCATGAAGATGATTTGATGAAATTATGGCAAGGCTTAGGATATTATCGAAGAGTTCTTAATATGCAAAAAGCTGCAATCTTATGTGTAAAAGAATATGATGGTAAATTACCAAACAATTATCAACAATTATTAACGTTACCTGGCATTGGAAATTATACAGCCGGAGCTATTGCATCTATTGCATATAATGAAGAAGTATATGCAATTGATGGAAATGTCTTGCGTATTTATAGTCGATTACATGATCTTCATGAAGACATAATGGCATTAAAAACAAAGAAAATAATTGAACAATATGTAAGTGAAGACATGAATAATCAAATGGGAGATTATAATCAAGCTTTAATGGACATTGGGGCAACTATTTGTACACCACTATCACCTAAATGTAAGGACTGTCCTATATCTTCTACATGTCTTGCATATAAACAAAATACAGTTCAATTATTGCCAATAAAAAAGCGAAAAAAGAAAGCTAGTGAACATACTTATACTATTATTATCCATCAATATAAAGATAAGGTTTTATTACATCGCCGTGATAAAGATGGATTACTTGCTAATCTTTATGAATTTGAAACCATTAAAGAAGAGATGGTATTAAGTGAGCCATATATTTCTTTAGGAAGTTATAAACATATATTTAGTCACCAAATATGGAATATGCAAGGATATTTAGTAGAACATGATTATGAAATAGAAAAAGAAGATTTCTTTTGGGTAACTTATCAAGAGATGATAGATAAATATAGTATACCTGGAGCTTTTTTACCATTTGTTCAAAGAATAACAGAAAGAAGAGAAAAACATGCTACCTAAAATAAGAAAAGCAATGAAAGAATTTTTAAGTCAAGAGGGATCTTTGCATCGTTCTTCTTTAAGTTATAGTTTTTTATTAGCTATTTTTCCTGCATTAATCGTTATTATTATACTTTTTCAAAATGAGTTATTGGATATTGAAAGAGTATCTACATTTATGTATCATTATTTACCTCAAGATATTATGGAACCTTTTATAGAATATATTTTAGATGCTGATTATTCAAATATATATACTGTTATTGTTACCTTAGGAACTACTATTTTTCTAGCAAGTCGTAGTTTTTATACATTTATGTTAATTAGTGCAAATAAAGAAAAGTTTGTTACTCGTTCTTTTATTATTCGTATAAAAGCTATTTTATTGTTTTTAGGGTTTATTATTTCTATCGGGCTTATGGGACTGTTTGCCCATCTTTTCCCTTTTTATCAATCGATACATTTAGTGATAATGATATTTATTGTTTTCTATTTATTTTATCGCATGTTATCTTTTGAAGTTAGACCAATTCAATATGGTTTAGTAGGGGCTGTTTTTACAACGATAGGAGTTGTTTGTATTGGAGCATTATTTCTAACGATTGTACAGGCAGTAAGTAGATATCAAACATTATATGGACCACTAGCAAGTATTCTTATTATGATGTTATCGATTCATGTTATTTCAGGAACTATTTATTTTGGATATTGTTTAAATCATGCTTATGATTTTCATTATAAAGAACATCAATTTAAAAACAAACATATGTATGATAAATTAGAACAGTATTATCAAAAAGTAAGATCATTGGTTAAAAGATAAAAGTAAGAACATACTAATAACGGTGATAAAATGAAAAAGAACAGTTATTGGTATCAAAATATAAAGAAAGAAAACTTTTCTAGCATCTCAGATGATTTATATATTGATATTCTTATTATTGGTGGTGGGATAACCGGTATATTATTAGCTTATTATTTAAAGGATAGTCCTTTTCGAATAGTAGTAATAGAAAAAAATGAATTTGGTAGTGATATGACAGGAAGTAGCACAGGAAAACTATCGGTGTTACAAGGATTGATTTATCAAGAGATTTCTAGTAAGTATCAAGAACAAGATGCTTTGCTTTATTATCAAAGTCATCTAGATGCTCTTTTACAAGCAAAAACTATTATTGAAAAAGAACATATTGAATGTGATTTTCAACAATTAGATCATTTTATTTATACAAACGAAAAGCAAAATATAGCTAAAATAGAAAAAGAAAAAGCATTCTTTATAAAAAATAATATACCAATCCTAACGAATCTACCTAAAGATTTAAAAGCATTGTGTGGTTTTGGCCTATCCAATCAAGCATGTTTTCATCCCCTAAAATACATTTATGCTTTAATTAATATTTGTCAAAAACATGGAATAGAGTTTTATGAAAAAACTTGTGCATATTCAATCAAACAAGAAAATCTTATGCAAGAAATAGTAGTAAATAATCATAAAGTTAGTGCCACGCATACCATTGTTGCCTCTAGATATCCATTAAACATAGGCTTTCATACTCTAACCCCAATGTTAAATCAATCAATTACTTACTTAAGTACCAGTAAATCAAAACAAATTAATTATCAATCAAATTGTATAGATGATAATGCACTAACGAAACGTCCTATTCATAATGGTTTATTAGTAGGTGGTTTTGGACATGATGTGGGTGATAAAGAAAAAATGAATCAAGATATTCAAAAGCAATTACAGATGTTTCATAAAGAAGATATCGATGTTTTTTGGTCAGGACAAGATTGTATGAGCGGTCGAATTCTTCCTTATATTGGTTACTATTTTCACCAAGAAAGCTACTGTTATGTGGCTACAGGATTTAACAAATGGGGGATGACCTCCAGCCATCTGGCTGCTAAACTAATTAGTGATCTTATCTTACATAAGAAAAACAGATATCTTTCATTATATAATCCCTTACATCATCGTCATAGTTTAACCAAACAATCTTTAAAAAGATTAATTCGTCATAGTTATTTAGGATATATAAACTATCGTTTTGTAACAACAAAACAAGACCATCAATTAATTGATGGAAAAGTAGGTTGGTATAATGGAAAATATTTTGGTCTTGCATTTGATGAACAAAAATGTTTATATAAGATAAACCCTATTTGTTCGCACTTAAAAGGAATGTTAACTTTTAATTGCATTGATCGCACATGGGATTGTATTTGCCATGGCTCTAGATTTCATATTGATGGTTCCGTTTACAAGGGGCCTAGTCAGGAAAACTTAGAAGTTTATTCAAAGGAAGGGGAAGACATGAAAATAACATATATTACATTAGATCAAATTGACTTTCAAGAAGTAGACTATCGAACTAGTTTATATGAATCAGTAAAAAGAAAAGGTATTACAATACCTATAAAAGCAAGTATTATTCATAATCGATATTATTGTAAAGATGGAAATAAACGCTTATCTATCATCAAACGACTTAAAAAAGAAGGAATTGATAAAAAGATAGCAGTAATTGCAACCAATGATGGTAGTACACGTTCAAGTGAATGTTGGAATCCAAGAAATACACACTAACTGTAGCAATGCTACAGTTATTTTTTTAAAATAAATGTGACCAAAATAAAAATAGAAACGTGTTATAAGTGAGGAGGTTTCGTTATGCAACAAAATAGAGATTCTAACATTTCTGTACTTTATGATAAATATGCAGATATGTTATATAGAATTTCTCGTTCTATATTACTTTCAAATGAAGATGCACAAGATACAATCCAAGAAGTTTTTACTATCTATATTACTAAATTACCAACTCATAAAGATGAAGAACATGAAAAAGCCTGGTTTATTAAGGTAACAATCAATAAGTGTAGAGACTTGCAAAGAAAAAGAAAACTGCGTAGTTATGTTAGTTTAGATAGTGTTCTTGAACCAGTATGGGAAGAAGTAAAAACGGATTCAATTTATGATGATGTTATTACCCTTCCAGAAAAATATAAAATAGTAATACTTTTACATTACTATGAATCAATGAGTGTTTTAGAAATAGCGAAAACATTGCATGTATCGCCATCATCAATAAAAATGCGATTACTTCGGGGTCGTAACTTATTAAAAGAAAAACTAAAAGCAAAGGAGAAGGAAAATGATTGATAAAAAATCAAAAGAAGCATATGATGCTATTCATTTAGACGAATCATTTAAATATAAAATCGAATCTTTAGAAGCAAAACAATCAAATTCTTACTTATATTCCAAAAGATTAGCTTTTGTCTTTGTTCTTTTATTATGTTGCACTACCATCCTAGTTCATCAAACAAACAATACAGCCCCTATTCTTACTCAAGTATTGGATAGCAGTGGGGAGATAAGAACGATTTCTAATGAAATACAAGTTGAATTTTATTTAGAAATAACAGATGTTGTTAGTCTTAGTGTTAGTGATGGATATATTATGGATGAAGTTGGGAATGAAGTAGTTGATTTGAAAGAAAGTAATATCTTAAAATGGACAATTGATGGATATGAATATACGGAATCTTTCTACTTATTTGTTCAATATGATAATCAAACAGATAAGTATATGTTAAGTCAAAATGAGAATTTTGAATGGATTATAGAAAGAGGAAATGAATGAAAAAATTAGTAAAAGGTTTAATGGCATTTGTATTAATGGTTACTTTAGTTGGTTGTGGAAATCAAGGAGTAGCAGGACCTAGTGGTTCCTTAGAAGAAATAGTAGAGTCTATGTATGAACAAAAACCGGTAGAATTTGCAGTTGGAACAGTTCCTATGGACATTATGAATGATAATGCAATGTTATTATCTTATACAGGTTTAGCTAGTAATGAACTTATTGAAGAGGTATTAGTTTCAGAGTCGATGATGGGTTCTCAAGCTTATTCTATCGTATTAGTAAGAGTAAAAGATGCTAGTGATACAGCCAGTGTAGCCGAAGAAATGAAAGCAGGAATTGATCCAAGAAAGTGGATTTGTGTTGAAGCAGATGATATGCAAGTCGTAGCAGCAAATGATGTTGTTTTATTAGCGATGATGTCTAGTGAGTTTAGTGAGATGATTACTTCTCAAGATTTTGTAGATATGTTTCGTGAATTAAGCGGTGGATTAGACATCGAATTATAATAGAGATAATAGCAGCCTTTTGGCTGCTATTTTAGAGGTGAAAAATGTTATTTTCTAGTATCACTTTTTTATATTATTTTATGCCAATTATGTTTGGTATTTATTATTTATTGCCTCATAAGTATAAGAATTGTTTTTTATTGGTTGCTAGTTTGTTTTTTTATGGATGGCAGGAACCTAAATATCTTTTTATTATGTTGTTTTCTATTGTTAATTCTTACTATTTTGGATTACTTATTGAAAAGAATAAGAATATCTTTTATAGAAAGGTTGTTTTAGTGATTTCTTGTATTTCTAGTTTAGGATTATTAATATATTTTAAATATATTCATTTCATTGTAGAACAACTTATTTTATTTTTTAAATTAGAAATACCTTTATTACAAGTAGCACTCCCTGTAGGAATTAGCTTTTTTACGTTTCAAACAATAAGTTATACAATCGATGTTTATCGTCAAGATGTCAAAGCATCGAAAAGTCTTATTAATTATGCAACCTATGTAAGTATGTTTCCTCAATTAATTGCTGGACCAATTGTTCGATATGAAAATATAGAAGTGTTATTAAAAAATAGAAATATTTTTATTTCTCAAATATATGATGGAGTTTGTCGTTTTTTAATCGGTTTAGCTAAAAAAGTTATAATCGCTAATAACTTAGCTTTATTATGTCAAAACGTCATTGTTTTAGATCATAGTAGTGTTTTAATGTATTGGTTATATGCAATCGGTTTTAGTTTACAAATATATTTTGATTTTTCAGGTTATAGTGATATGGCAATAGGGTTAGGTAAGATGTTGGGCTTTGAGTTTTTAGAAAACTTCAAATATCCTTTTGTTTCAAGTAGTATTACTGAATTTTGGAGAAGATGGCATATTTCTTTAGGGAATTGGTTTCGTGATTATGTATATATTCCTTTAGGTGGAAATCGTCATGGAATCAAAAAAACATTATTTCATATTGTATTAGTATGGGCTTTAACAGGATTGTGGCATGGAGCAGCCTATCAGTTTATTTTATGGGGAATAATGTTTGCAGTTTTATTGATTTTTGAAAAGTTATTTTTATTGGAATATTTAGAAAAAATACCGAGATGGATGGGAAGAATATATACTTTGTTCTTTGTTTCCATTAGTTTTGTTATCTTTAATGCTAGTGATATTGGACAAGCATTTCTATATATAAAGGGGATGTTTTCATTTGGAATGATACCATTTGTTAACGAAGTTTCTCTTTATTATTTATCTAGTTATTTTTATATTATTATTATTGCAATGGTGGGAGCAACCCCTTTGGTAAGTAGTATCACTGTTTCTATAACAAAGAGATTTAAGTTATATTGGTTAGAACCATTGGTATTATTCATGTTATTAATAGGATGTACTGCTTATTTAGTAGATAGTTCTTTTAATCCATTTTTATATTTTAGATTTTAAGGAGTCATTATGAAAAAAAACATAAAAAAAAGAAATCTAACCATCACTTTACTTGTTTGGTCACTATTAAGTATATGTAATGTTCTCTATCCAACAATCAATATATCACTGCAAGAACGTAGGTTACTAAAAACCTTTCCAAATTTATCATTATCTACTATTTTATCAGGTAACTTTATGGATAGCTTTGAAAACTATGCAACTGATCAGTTTATTTATAGAGACACTTTTAGAATGATAAAAGCAAATATTAATTTTAATATATTACAAGTAAATGATAATAATGGTTATATTTATGATCAAGGATATCTTCATAAAATGAATTATCCAACAAATAATGCTTCTATTTATTATGCTACTAACTTATTTACTACTATTTATAATTCATATTTAGAAGATAGTGATGTTCAAATATATAGTAGTGTTATTTATGATAAAGGTTATTATATGAGTGATGATTATTTAAAAATGGAATATCAGCAGTGTAGTGATCAAATAAAAGAATGGATGAGTTATAGTGAATATATTGAGATTAATACTTTTTTAGAGTTATCAGATTACTATTATACAGATAGTCATTGGAAACAAGAAAATATAGTAGATCTAGCAAATTATTTATTATCTTCGATGGATAGTTTAGAATATCATCACTATAACCAAACTTCATTAGGGGAGTTTAATGGAGTCTATTATGGCCAAATAGGATTACAGCAAGGAGAAGATGAATTAATTTACTTATCTAATGATATCTTAGATGAATGTGTAGTTCAAAATATAGAATCAAGTAGTTCTACTACCATATATGATAAAGAAAAATTACAAGGTCTTGATGCATATGATTTCTATTTATCAGGGGCTAGCCCTTTGATAGAAATAGATAATCCAAATGCAACGAGTCAAAAAGAATTAGTTATCTTTCGAGATTCTTTTACAAGTAGCTTAGCTCCATTATTAATCCAATCTTATCAAAAAATAACCTTAATAGACTTACGTTATATGAATAGTAATACACTTGATCATTATATTACTTTTGATAATCAAGATGTACTATTTATTTATAGCACCTTAGTCTTAAATGATAGTGCAACATTAAAATAGAGGCATATTTAATTATGCCTCTATTTCTTATAATTTTTGTTTTGCAATAGTTTGTAATTCACTAGATAACTCAATAAGTTCCATTACTTGTAATGACGATTCTTCTGGTAATGCTGCTAAAATTGTTTCAATCTGTTGTTTTCTTTTTTCTCTATTTTCAATAAATTGTTGATAAAGTTCCATTAAATGTTCTTGATCATCATAGAGAGGTAATAGTAATTGTTTAATTTCTTGAATAGATAATCCGTTTTTTAAATAATATACTAATAACATTTGGACTATTTGATGTTTCGTATAAGTCTTACCTTTTACTCGATCAATTAAATCTTCTTTACTATAGTTGTTAATCATTGTTTTTGTTAGAATTTTATCATCTGGAGATTGTTTGTGATTTTGAAGCTTATCATCTAACAAATGAATGATTTGATCCATATATAATGGAATATCTGGTATTTCTTCTAAAGTTAGTATGTCTTTCATTTATATCACCTCAACTTCATTGTATCACTAATCTTGAATATTACAAGTTATAGTTGACAATAACAGTTAATATAATATAATAAATACATAAAGTAGTATTAGATACTACATAAGGAGGTTAACTATGAAATCATGTAATGCAATGGATCCGATAAGTTTTTTAACGCACTTTTGTGCTGGGATTGGATCAATAGTAGTCACTATTATTTTTGCTTTGAAGGCATTTTTAGGAGCAACTAGTATTGAGATAGGAATTGGTGCTTTGGTTTTTGGTTGTAGTGCCACTTGTTTATATTTTACAAGTAGTCTTTATCATTACTATCAAGGAGAAGCTACAAATACAATCAAATTATTTTTAAGAAAATTAGATCATGGGATGATTTATATCTTTATTGCAGGTTCCTATACACCTTTTATTATTGCTTATTTAAATGATGATAAAAGATTAGTGTTTGGTCTATTTATTTGGGGGATTGCATTATTAGGTGTTTTATTAAAGGTTTTTTGGTTGGATATGCCAAGGGTTGTTTATACTTCTTTTTATTTATTGATGGGATGGCTTATTGTTTTTGATCTTCCTAGTTTTATGTTAATGGATAAGGGATGTTTTATGTTAATGGCTTTAGGTGGTATTAGTTATACGGTAGGAGCTTTGATTTATATATTAAAAAAACCAAATTTAGGGAATATGTTTGGTTTTCATGAGATATTTCATGTTTTTATTATGATTGGTACATTCTTTCAATTTTTAGCTGTTTACTTTTTTGTGTTATAGAAATAGTTTGGAAAATAGGATGATTTGTTGTATAATTCACAATAGGTAGGTGAATGTATGAAAAAATTTGTAATTGATAAAAAAAGTATTGTTTTCTATCTTATTTCAATAATAGGTATCTTGGTGGTAGATCAACTAACAAAAGTGATCGTAGAAGCTTCTATGCAACTAGCAAGTTCTCATACTATTATTGATAAATTCTTCTACTTTACATATGCACAAAATAAAGGTGCAGCTTGGAGTATGTTAGAAGGTCATGTTTCATTATTTATTTTAATTGGCTTTGTAGCAGGAATAGGGATGATATTTTATTTTTTAAAAACAAAAGAAAATGAGATATTAACACGTTTTGGACTAGTTTTAGCTTTTGCTGGGATGATTGGGAATGTGATAGATAGAGTTCGTTTAGGTTATGTTGTGGATTTTATTGATTTTATTATTTTGGGATATGATTTTCCTATTTTTAATGTTGCAGATATGGCATTGGTAATAGGGTTAGGATTAGTTATATTAGAAGTGTTATTGGAAGGAAGAAATAATGGATAAAATTATTATTGAAATTGAAGAAGAATTAGGACGTATGGACAAAGTGATTGCTGAATATTTAGAAGATATGTCTCGTACGCAAATCCAAGATTGGATTGGAAATGGCCATGTTATTGTAAATGGTAAAGTAGAAAAAGCAAGTTATAAGGTAAAGGTTAGTGATGTTATTGAAATTGATATTCCAGAACCGGAACCAATGGATGTAGAAGCACAAGATATTCCGTTAGATGTTGTATATGAAGATAGCGATGTTATTGTTGTTAATAAACCAACAGGGATGATTGTTCATCCTTCAGCGGGTGTTATCAAAGATACGTTAGTGAATGCTTTATTATATCATTGTGATGATTTATCAGGTATTAATGGAGTAATGAGACCTGGTATTGTACACCGTATTGATAAAGAAACTAGTGGATTAATTGTAGTGGCTAAAAATGATAACGCTCATCGTGTTTTATCAGAACAATTAAAAGATCATACGATGACTAGAAGATACATGGCTTTAGTACATGGATCAATTCCTCATGAGCATGGTAAAATTGATGCTCCAATAGGAAGAGATAATAAAGATCGTCAAAAAATGGCTGTTACAAAAGCAAATAGTAAAGAAGCAGTAACTAATTTCCGTGTTATTGCAAGATATAAAGATATGTCTTTAGTAGAATGTCGTTTAGAAACAGGTAGAACACATCAAATTCGTGTTCATTTAAATTATATTGGATATCCAGTATTTGGAGATCCTAAATATGGTCATCGTCGTGATGATGTTTCTAATGGACAATTCTTACATGCTAAGATATTAGGGTTTATTCACCCTACAACAAATGAATATATGGAGTTTGATAGTGAATTACCAGATTTTTTTGAAAGTAAATTGGAGGAACTGGAGGGGTTATAATGAGTACTGTCATTAGTTGGGATGAATATTTTATGTCGGTAGCAAAATTATCGGCTTATCGTTCGAAAGATCCTAATACGCAAGTAGGTTGTTGTATTGTAAATGCATCAAATAAAATAGTAGGGGTTGGTTATAATGGACTTCCATGGGGTTGTGAGGATGATGAGTATCCTTGGCAAGAACGTGATGGTCAATTGCAAGAAACAAAATATCCTTATGTTGTTCATGCTGAATTAAACGCTATTTTAAACAGTACTACCTCTTTAAGTGGTTGTAGACTATATGTTTCCTTGTTCCCTTGTCATGAATGTGTCAAAGCTATTATTCAATCAGGTATTGTAGAAATAGTATTTGAAGATGATAAGTATAATGGAACAGATAGTGATATTGCGGCTAAAAGAATGCTTGCAAGCTCTAAAGTTACCTATCGAAAAATAAAAACACCAGGTATAAAACTAGAAATGTAATGTTTCTGGTTTTTTGTTTTGGGTAAAATAAAAGTAGGAATAGAATTCCTACTTGCTTAGTGCTTCTTTTACACGTTTATAACTAGTTAGATTATTTTTAGTAACTTTTACCAAAATATTCATACCGTATTTTTTTGCTAATTCAATTGCTACTTGTTCACTAGTAGCACTAGTACCACGAGGGATTTTAATCTTTAAACTTTTTTGCATATTAGCTAAGTATTGTAAACAAGCATATCTAGATAAAATACCTGCACAAATAATACCAATATGACGTGTTTCCCCTTTGGGGTCAAATGTTAGATCTTTTACAACGATTACTTCTCCTTTTAAATAATTAAAATATGTTTTAGGAGAAACAAACTGACTAATTGCTTTACATGCAACAGGTAATTGTAATTTCTGCATTACATTCGTAATTGCTTGATTATATAATTTTGCCTTAATTGTTGCTAAGTTATTTCCTTCGCTAGCCATTTGATTATAATGAGAATTATCTAACATCAATAAACTATAAATAACACGATCTTTTATTTCTCTAGCCAATGTAATAATTTCTTGATCTGTACAATCTTTTGAATCTTTTAACCCGATGCTCATTAGCCAATCGAAATCCCTTTCGTCAACATAACAAGAAACAACACAAAGAGGGCCAAAAAAATCACCAGAACCTGATTCCTCACAACCAATATGGCTATGAGAATAAAAATAACTATTATTTGAACTCTGATCAGTTACTGGAGAATATTTTAAATTGTCAGAAGCAAGAGGAAAATTGAAAATAGATTTATTTAACAATGGTATCCCTCCTTAATCTACTATTAATATTATAGCACGTTGTAAAGAATTTTGACAGTATAAATTACTTTTGTTAAGATAGAAAAGGGTGAAAATATGGAAAATTTTAGAAATTTAGTAACGATTGATTATATTTTATTAGCTATAATCATGTTTTTTGCAATTTCCGGTTTAAAAAAAGGATTTGTTTTATGTATATATAATTTTTGTTGTACCCTGTTTTGTCTAGTCTTTGCGTATGTTTGTTGTAATACAAACAATGGTTTTTTAAGTATTTTAGAGAATAACGAGATTATTAGACAATTTGAAGGATTCACAAAAACACTTATTTTATTTATCATTTTCTTTGTGATCTTATCACTTTTAACAAAAGTGATAAGTATCGTAGTTAGACCAATAATAGATGGAATAGTAAAACATGTTATTATTATTAAACAATTAAATCAAATATTAGGTTTATTAATAGGGACAGTCCGTGGTATTATTTATGCATATATGATAGTGATAGTTTTGTTATTACAAAACTCGCAAGTCATACAAGATAGTGTAGTAACAAATATGGTAATAGAATTAGTGCCTCTCTATGGTGAGGTATTATTAGAGATGTTAGGATAAGGATGAAAGTTATGAATAAAGTGTATAAGACATTAGAATTTGATCAAATAAAGAACTTAGTGCAAGGATATTGTGTTAGTGAACAAGGAAAACAACATATAGCATCATTGTGTCCATTTGATAATAAAGATGAATTAGAAGAACAATTCTTATTTCTAAAAGATGCAATGAACTTAATAAGATTATATGGTCGTTTCCCACTTAGTTCTTTTTATTCTATTACTACTTCTTTAGAAGTTACTAAAAAAGAGGGTACTTTAAGTGGTGATAAAGTAAATGGAATACGCTATCAATTACAAAATATTAGCGAATTAAAAAGTTTTGTAGAAGATAAAGAAAATCAGTCTACTGTGTTAGTTAAATATATACAAGAGACATACTGTCCTACTACTTTATATCAAATGATTATCAAATGTATCGATTCTAACGGTGTAGTGCAAGATAATGCATCTAGTGAACTAAGATCAATTCGTCGCTCTATTCAGGCTTATGAAGCAAATATACGTACTAAAATAACAGAATTACAAGCAAAGTATCGAGACTACTTATCACAAGAAACAACTTCTATTCGTAATGATCACTATGTACTTCCAGTGAAAGCAGGAAATCGTAATCAAGTAAAAGGAATCGTTCATGCCCTAAGCGCTAGTGGCCAAACAATGTATATTGAACCAGATGCAATTGTACAAATTAATAATCAAATATTTCAATTAAGAAATGATGAGAAAAAGGAAGTACAAAGAATTCTATTTTCAATTAGTCAAGAAATAAAAAACAATGCACCAATCTTAGAATTTAATCAAGAAATACTAATTTATTTAGATAGCTTACTTGCTAAAGCAAGTTATGCAACAAAATTAGATTGTGTTATTCCAACCATTGGCTCAACACATGTTTTACAATTAACGCAAGCAAGACATCCTTTAATTGATCCAAAAGATATGATTGCAAATGATATTGTTTTAATGGCCCCTAAAACAATGATGTTAATCAGTGGTTCAAATACAGGAGGGAAAACGGTAGTATTAAAAACAGCCGGATTACTTTCTTTAATGGCTTTATCAGGGCTAGCAGTACCTTGTAATCAAGCTAGTATCCCATTTTTTGATCAAATATTTGTTGATTTAGGTGATGAACAATCAATTGAACAATCTTTATCTACTTTTTCTAGCCATATGAGCCGCTTGGTTTCTATTTGTGAGGAAGTAACAAGTCATAGTTTAGTATTATTGGATGAAATTGGTTCTGGTACAGATCCTCGAGAAGGAGAAAGTATTGCACAAGCTATCTTAACGCATTTACATCATAAAAATGCATTAACGATTGCATCTACTCATTATTCTGGATTAAAACAGTTTGCTAAAAAAGAAGAATATATTCAAATAGCCGCTGTTGAGTTTGATCAAGAACAAATGTGTCCTACTTATCGTTTATTAATAGGGAATGTTGGTAACTCTTATGCAATTGAAATATCAAAAAGATTAGGATTACAAGCATCTATTGTTGAAAATGCTTATCGTATTAAAGAAGATAATTTATCAGTATCTGATAAATTATTAGAAAAGCTACAAGACGAATTAACAACAATTCAAAAACAAAAAGATGATTTAGAAGCGAAAATAAAAGAAGCTGATTTTAAATTAGAAAAATATAATCAATTAGTAAATGGCATTGATAGTCAAAGAGAACAAATATTAATCCAAGCAAAACAAGAAGCAAACAATATTTATGATGAAGCAAAACAATATGTTGATATGGTCATCGAAGAGATGAAAACAGAACAAGCTAAAATGCATGTTCCTATTGAAGCAAAACATAAATTAGATACATTAAAACATGTTGAAAAAAAGAAAGAAGCGGTTTCAACAACACCAAACCATCATTATGTTATTGGGGATATAGTTTTACTAATTTCTATGAACCGACAAGGTGAAGTAGTATCAATTAATAAAAAAGGTATTTTAACAATTGATATTGGTGGTTTAAAAGTAAATCTAAAACCTAGTGAAGTTCAATTTCTAAAAAGAAAAGAAAAAACAAAACTAGCAAAAAGTAATGCACGTTCACTAAAGAAAACAACCAACCAAAGTTATGAATTAAATATCATTGGCCAAAGATATGAAGAAGCAATGATTCATTTAGATAAGTTTTTAGATGATGCGATTGTTCATAACTATAGCTCTGTACGTATTGTTCATGGAATAGGATCAGGAGTATTGCGTAAAGGTGTACGTAAAATGTTAGATAAAAACAAAAATATTGTTTCTTATCGTGATGGAGGAGCTAATGAAGGTGGTTTAGGTGCCACATTAGCATACTTTGAATAATGGCAACAAAACAACTAAAAGATAAATTATCATTATTACCAATAAGTAGTGGTTGTTATTTAATGAAAGACAATACTGGTGAGGTTATTTATGTAGGTAAGGCAAAAAAGCTAAAGAATCGTGTAACTAGTTATTTTACAGGTAGCCATAATTATAAGACAACAAAGTTGGTTAGTGAGATTGTTGATTTTGATTATATTGTAACTGATTCTGAAAAAGAGGCTTTGTTATTAGAAATTAATTTAATTAAAGATTATAGTCCAAAATATAATATATCCTTTATGGATAATAAATATTATCCATATATTCAATTAACAAAAGAAACCCATCCAACATTAAAAATTGTTCGTAATGCGAGTGATAAAAAACATAAATACTTTGGACCTTTCCCTGATGGGACTGCAGCAAGAGAAACATTTAAATTATTAAATCGTTTATATCCTTTAAGAAAATGTGCACATATTCCTAAAAAAACATGTCTTTACTATTCTTTACAACAATGTGTAGGTTGTTGTATCCAACCTGTAGATCAAGAAGTATATAAAGAAATAACAACAAATATTACTAAATTTATTCAAGGTGATACCAAAGAATTAATGGAAGATTTAGAAGCAAAAATGTATCAAGCTAGTGAATTACAAAACTATGAACTAGCAATGGAGTATCGTAACTTAATCCAACATATTAAACATGTTACTAGTAAGCAACATGTTCAATTTAATGATTTAATAGATCGTGATGTAGTAGGATATTATTGTGAAAATGGTTATATTAGTATTCAGTTATTCTTTATGAGACAAGGAAAGTTACTAGCAAGAGACTTTAATTTAGTACCTTTACAAAATGATATTGAGGATCATTTGTTTACTTTTTTAATGCAATTTTATCAAGAAAACACATATCCTACAGAGTTATTGTTACCTAGTGATTTAGATGTTTCTTTATTAGAGGATATTGTCGAATGTAAAATATTGCAACCTCAAAAAGGTAAGAAACATGACTTAGTTACAATGGCAAATAATAATGCTAAAGAATCATTAGAACATAAGTTTCAATTAATTATAAAAAATGAAGCATCTACTATTGGAGCAATGCAACAATTAGCTACTTTATTAAATAAAGATGTTCTACATCGGGTGGAATTATTCGATAATTCCAATATTCAAGGTGCTCATGCAGTAGCCGGAATGGTTTGTTTTATTGATGGAGTTCCTGCAAAAAAAGAATATCGAAAATATAAAATAAAGACAGTAGAAGGTCCTAATGATTATGCAAGTATGGAAGAAGTTATTTATCGACGTTATTTTCGTGTCTTAATGGATAAACTAGAAAGACCTGATTTAATAATTGTAGATGGTGGTAAAGGACAAATTAAAGTAGCTGTACAAGTGATTGAAAAACTAGGGTTAGATATCCTAGTATGTGGTTTGGCTAAGGATGATCAACACAATACTGCCCTGTTATTGGACAAGGATGGTAATGAGATATCTATTAGTCGTAAAAGTGAATTATTTTTCTTGTTAACAAGAATGCAAGATGAAGTACATCGTTATGCTATTTCTTTCCATAAACAAGTTCGTTCAAAATCTCTATTTCAATCTATATTAGATGATATTGATGGTATTGGACCTAAACGTAAAAAAGAATTAATGAAAGCTTTTGGAAGTGTTAAAAAAATGAAAGAAGCAAGTAAAGAAGAATTAGAAGAAATTGTTCCTAGTGCTGTGGCTCAAAAATTATATAATGTATTAAATAAATAGCACTGATTTACTCTTTGTTCATATGATAGAATAAAGGGGATACTTTAATGAATATAATTTTAACACCAAGAGAAAGAGAAATATTTACTTTACTTATTGAAAATTATGCTACAAAAGATATTGCTAGTAAATTAACAATAAGTGAAAAAACAGTTCGTAATCATATTTCTAATGTGATTCAAAAACTAGGTGTTGAATCTAGGATACAGGCTGTTTTTGAGTTAATAAGATTAGGAGAATTGGAGTTATCTTAGGGGTAACTCTTTTTTTTTTTAGTTATTTAGTATATAATTGGGAAAGGTGATGATATGAAAATAAAAAGAAGATACTTATATGTAGTAGCAATAGTTTGTTTTATTGTTTGCTTTATAGGGCTAAATAAAAAATATGATCCTTATTATCGAGTAAATGGTATTAATAATGAAAATCGTGTTTTAATTGACCTATACTTGGATGAGGAAGAAAAACAATATTTAATAGACTATGCTATTTCTATGGATTTGTTTGTACAATATATTCATATAGATGGTTTTTATTTACCAAATTATGAATATTATATTTCTATTGATAAAGCAAAATGTTTTTCTTCATTAGAAGAAATGGTTAGTGCAACGAATGAAATTGTTAGTCGTTTAGAGGAATCAGAAATAAAACAAGTTTCTAGTACACTAGATACGTTAATATCTAATAATTTAGTTTTAGTATATTATGAATCACTTGAGTTTGATTGTGATAACATTAATTATTATCAAATTGTACGTTCTTTATATGATGATTATGAATATAGTTATGTCGGATATACGAATACTTATGTTGATATATTAACTAGTTATGGCTATGGTGTTTCAGCTGATAAATTAGATGATTGTTTTGTTACGCTTTGTAATAATTATCAAGCAGACAGTCTTTATTTATTGTTAACTACAACATTGGAAGAAGGACAAGAGATTCTTATCAATCCTTCCTCTTTAGGAGAAACAATAGATGAAACTACTTATATTGCTAGTTACTCTCCTAGTGATTTAGATATTGTTACAGGAATACCTAGACTCGTGTATACTACGTATTTGCAAAGTGATACTTATAGTGCTTTACAATTAATGTATGAAGCTATTTTAGTGGATTTAGGGGATGTTTTCTTGTTAACAGAAGGGTATCAAGACTATGAGACTATTTTATTAGAGGATAGTGAATTGGCTGGGTTTAGTGTATATCAAACTGGAACATGCATTGATATCCAGGAATCTGGGACAACGGCAGATGAATTTGCTAGTACGGAATTATATGAATGGATGCAAGATAATGCGCATTTATATGGATTTATTCAAGAAGAACAGGGAAGTAATACATATCGTTATGTTGGGGTAGATAGTGCTACTGAAATATATGATTTATGGGTTGTTGAACAAGCTTATTTAGCTAGTTTAGAAGAAGTTGAAGAGATAGAGTAGAAAGTATGGTGGTGTAGTGCATGGAACGAGCAATAGGTTTATTTGATTCAGGTGTTGGTGGTTTAACAGTATTAAATACGATTCAAGCACTTTTGCCAAATGAAAATATTATTTATGTGGGGGATAATAAAAATTGTCCTTATGGAAATAAAACAAAAGAACAATTATTTCAATATGCAAGTAGAATTATTGAATATTTTATTTCTTGTGATGTCAAATTAGTAGTATTAGCTTGTAATACAACAAGTGCGAATGTCTTAGAAGAACTACAATTAAATTATCCTAATATAAAATTGATTGGTGTAATTGATGCCACTTGTAAAGATGCTATTGAAAAACAAGTGCAAAAACCACTTGTTATTGCAACACAAGCAACTATTTCATCTAATAAGTATGCTATTTTATTAAAAGAATTAGATAATCAAGTAGATGTTCAATCACTAGCAACACCATTATTGGTGCCATTAGTTGAATCTGGGATGTATAAAGAAGGTATTTATGAAACTTTACATAGTTATTTAGATGTCTATAGTAAAGAGATAGATGGTATTATTTTAGGGTGTACACACTACCCAATATTGAAACAACAAATTAAAGTAGTTCTACCAAATATTACCATTATTTCTTCTAGTGAAGCTATTGGTAAACAAATACACCACTATTTAACAACACATCAAATGTTAAATACAGACTCTAGAAAATATGTATCTATTTATACAACAGGTGATACAGAAGAATTTGTATATAGTTCATCAGGATTCTTTGATTATACAGGATTACAAGTAAAATATTTAAATCTAGGTGATTAATCACCTTTTTTAGTCTAAAAAAATAAATCTCTTATATAATAAATAGAGGTGATAAAATGAAATTACTAAAAAATATAAGTATTTTTAGTGTATGTATAGCTGTATTAATGAATCATTATCTTACGAATGAACAAGGTGTAAAAGAAATTGCTTCCTATCAAATTGCAGTCTTTAAAGATGTTTATAACACCCTTATACCTATTGAAATACCAGTGTATAGTAGTGATGAGGAGTCCATTATTTTAGAAGTGATACAAACAATGAAAAGTGAGACATTTCTATCTGATGGATTATATCCTGTTTTAGATTCAAATTTAGAAGTAGAAGATGTTTTTATAGAAGATAATGTTTTATACTTACAATTAAATGATTCATTCTTAGCTTTAGATAATCAAGATGGTTTAGATATAGCAGAAGCATTATCCTATAGTTTATGTAATGGTGGAATCGAAGAAATTATTATTTCTATTGAAGATACGCTTTTAACCTATATTCCAAACAGTACGATACCAATCAGTGCATTAACCAAGAGTTTGGGTATTAATAACTTTGAAACAGATACAAATGCACTATTTCGTACTATTCCAGTAGTAGTTTATAATGAACAAATAATAGAAGATCAAACATATTATGTTCCAACAACATTACGCATAACATGTGATCAAGAAGACCTTGATATACAGGTACAAACTATTTTATCAAAATTGGATTATCCTGATATTGTTTTAAGTTCTCCAGTTTATTTACATGATGGTCTATTGGATGTTAGTATTGATGCCAATGTATTGTTAGATAATGAAACAATAGATGAAACATTGTATTGTCAAATTATTCAATCTTTGATGAGTATTGATGGAGTAGAGGCTGTTTCTATCTATATTGATGGACAATTGCAAGAAGTAACACAAAATGTTTCTACTTCTATTAATAATAGAGTAGAGATTTAATAAATTTGTGGTAGAATAGAAGTATCTTATTAGAAAAGAGGTTTTCATAATGGAAAGCAAAGTAAAAATCTATATGACAAATGGAAGTATTATTATGGTTGATAATGCCTCAGTAGAAGATATTCAAGAAGCAATCAAGTCTTCTATGAATCCTTTTATTGTTTTGGAAGGAAGAAAACGTGGTAGCCAAAAATTGAAATCATATACACTGATGTTAAATGCGATTAGTCATTTTAGAAACTATAACACTTGGGAAGAAAGCTAAAAACTATTAATAAGAAAGACTTTAGTACAAAGTCTTTCTATTTTATTAGACAATTATAGTTTATATTAAATTCTGATTTTTTTGATATGTTGATAAAACATTGATAAAATCAAAGTAATTTTTATCAACTTTTAGAGACTAAAAATATCATATTTTTTTATCTAAAAAAAGTAAAAAAATACTTGATTTAGATATATGCCTATGGTATTATAAATGGGCAGTTGAAAACCGAGTCTACGTAGCTCAGCCGGATAGAGCACACGCCTTCTAAGCGTGCGGTCAGGGGTTCGAATCCCTTCGTGGACGCCATTAGAAAAATACCCTTATTTTATAAGGGTTTTTATTTTGTCTTTTTTATTTTGGACGCTTTTGGACGCTTTTTTTTGTAAAAAAATTAACCAAGAAGCTTTTTCATTTTATTCCTTTTTTCTGGAAACATGTGTGAATATGTCTTTTCGACCATTTCTTTTGAATGTCCTAAACGTTCGGATATATCCCATGCATCTGCACCATTATTAGCTAAATATGAGACGTGGGAGTGTCTAAAGTCATGCAGACGTATTTTAGGTATAGAATCCTCATGCATGTTGTTATAAGCTACTATATAGCGATTTTTCGCATTTTCAACCGTTTTATGTGGAATAGGTTTATTTGTGCCAAAGATGTAAAAGTTATTGTTGAATCCAGCAACAGTATCGCATTCCTTGTATAATGCTTGTAAATCATCAAGTATTTTACTAGGAACATATATGATCCTATTTTCACCATTTTTTGTAGAGTTAGTAATAACTCTATTTTTATTATCAAAATTGCTATGGATGCGTAGATCCCTAGTACGAAAATTCAAATCATTCCAAGTTCTAGCTTGGAGTTCACTAATTCGCATTCCAGTCCAATACATAGTTTGGAAGAGCAGCAGATGAAGATCATTCGTAATAACACTGCAGAATTTTTCAAAATCTTCTGGAGTGTAGAATAACATTTCTTTTTTTACTTCGTTGTGATTTTTCACGTAGTCTACATAATCAAAAGGGTTTTTATCTATCATTAATTTCCTTACTGAGAAACGCAGAGTAGACTTCAATACAGTTTGTATTTTTTCACTATAGGCGTTTGAATAGCCTTGTTTTAATACTTCCTTTTGAAAAGCTTCAATAATTGGGATTGTTATCTTATCAACATACATCTTGCCCAAGAGAGGGGATATCTGTTTATTGTAAAGCATTTGATAATTATATATTGTACGAGGCTTTGTCCTATCTTTTTTGTACTCCAGGTACATTTTAAAAAGATCATCCAGTATGACCGATTGTCTTTTAACTTGTTGTATTTCCAATAAGGCTATACGCTCATATTCTTGTGCGAGTTTTTTTGTTTGAAAACCTCTTTTTTTTGTAGTGACATATTTACCAAAAGCATCAGAATATGATATACTGGCAAACCATGTGCCACGTTTTGTATCTTTGTAGGCTGGCATAATTTATACCCTCTTTCTTTTTGTTGTTTAGAAGTCCATTTACAGATGCTGTTCCCAAAATATTTTCTATATCTAAATTATTTTTCATAAATTGTTTAAGATATTCTAATTACTGATCACTTAAAGAAAGCATATCTAACATAAAAAATGGTTTTAGGTCCATAATGTTTGGTTGTTCTAAATCAGTGTAAAATTTGTAAATAACACCATTTGTTAAAATAGCGAATTTAGATTTTGTAGTACCAAAATATCTAAATAATTGTGAATCATGTTTTTCCAAGTTGTCACTGTATGGTTTTGCTTCAATGAGTATGAAAGGTACATTATCTTGTAAGATTGCATAATCTACTTTTTCATGTTTTTTAATACCTACATCGCCAGTAAACTCAGGTATAAATTCTAACGGATTAAAAACATCATAACCCAAGTTCGAAAAGAACGGTAAAATAAAGGACTGCTTTGTCGCTTCTTCTGTTGCTATTCTTTCCTTAAGATTCTTAATACGGTCACTTAATGCATACATTTTTTCTTCCATACTTTTATCCTCCTTAAATAAAATGTATTTATATGAACACGGCTGTGTTTATAATGGTACTACTGTATCGTTTTGTTGAGTTTCAAAAGCTTGAAGCGGAGGCACATCTAATGAGCTGTAGCCCTAGGCAAATCATGCAGTTTCATAAAAAAGAATTATTTTTCTCTTAAAAAAGAGTAATAAAGTGAGATGGTTGCGTATATATAAGTGTAGGTATAACATCCCTACGTTTACGTGTGTGAATAAGACCGATTTTATTTAGGAAAAATAGTAATTTTATATCAAAAATCGCACTATTTTGCTAGTAAAATCCTAAAAAAAGATACTTTTTTGAACTTTTGTATTATTATAAAGGTATATTTGTTGTTGTTTTTATAGCTAAAAAGCAAAAAAAGTGAAGAAAAAGCTATAAAAAACTAAAGAAAACTAAAGAGAAAACTTAAAAAGTTAAAAAGAAAAACAGTTAGGAGGTAATATTATGGCAACGAAAAGTTTTGATAGTAAATTTCAAGTAAATAATAATTCTTTTGATTGTTTTCAAAAAGTACTTTCTAGCGATAAGATAACAATTTTAAATTGCACTAAAAAGGTTAGACCCTTGAATAAAGTGGAAGTTTTAGAGCGCATGAAAAATGCAAAAAAATAGTGATATCGATTTTGTTAATACGAACATACCGGATTTGATTGAACTTTATGGAGAGAGTGTCGTAAATGATATTCTCTCCGATTTTTCTTGTCCTAAGAATAAAGACGTAGCTTATTTTTTGAAAAATAAAGCTTTAACAATGGAGAAGGCTGATTATCGTGGGTCTAGAACATATTTGATAGGGTTCTTAAATGATGAGGGTGGATTCAACTTATGCGCATACTACACGTTAGCTAATAAGCCTTTTGAATTAAATCCCGACTTGAGCAATAGTAGGAAAAAAGAGCTAAGAGGCAAATACAGCACCACACCAAATGCTGTTTCGGCTGTGTTGATTGGCCAATTGAGTAAAAATTTCAACCATGGCTATGAGTATTTATTATCTGGAAGGGATCTGATCACTTTAGCCATAAACAGTATGAAACCCACATATGATTCTGTGGGGCTTGAAATAGTTTTTTTAGAGTGTGAAGACACTCCAAAATTAAGAAGATTTTATGAGGATACTGGTTTTGAACTTTATGTCGATAAGGACGGTAAACCTATTAGATCGTTACATGGCGGTAATAACGAATCGGAGTTATTGATATATTTTGCAAAATATAAAACCTTAAAAGTGAATTTACCTTTATAAAATTATGTAGACACCTTTGTAGGTGTCTTCGAGTGTCGATAAAGTCAGAAAAGGCTTGTCGGCACTTTTTTGCATTCACATCTTTTTGTGACTTCCTCTATATTCGATACTTTCCTCTCTTGTTTTGGCATAATTAAGGGGTTCATTATGATGACGAAAAAGGATTCAAAGCAATAAGAAATGGTAGTAGTAATATTAGAAGACTTAGTTCCTCAAGATCATATCCTTAGAAAGATTGATAAAGCAATTGATTTATCTTTTGTGTATGATCGTGTACAACACTTATATAGTGACATAGGAAGACCAAGTATTGATCCTGCTGTTTTAATTAAATTAGCTATTGTAGATAAGTTGTTTGGTTATCATAGTATGAGAAGAACTCTAAATGAAGCAGAAGTTAATTTAGCTATTCGTTGGTACTTTCTTTACGGCATAGAAGAAAAGCTTCCTCATTTTTCTGGATTTTCAAAAACATATAGTTGCAAGTTCTCTCAATTAATTGATATTACAAATAAAAAAGGAGAAGTAGTTTGTCAAGATACTATCTTTGCGGTAATATTTGATGAAGTATTATCAGTGACGATGGATAAGAACTTCTTATATCTAGAACATATTTATATGAACTCTACTTATATCAAGGCAAACTCAAATAAAAAGAAATTATCAAGATGAATTGGATGTAGAGATTGATAGTCTTTGTTCCAAGAATGACTACAGAGCCCCAAAACCTTTAGAAATAAAGGGAAATAAAAATAATGAAGATAAAGCAACAAAAATGGGAAAGAAAGATTTTCAGTATGATGAATATAAAGAAAATAGCGTTTTGGAGCCAGTGGGCGTAGAGAAATCTATGTCATTTTTTATATATGAGAACAAATGCGATAAAAAAGACCATCAACTATAACCTCTCTCTAAAAAAGAGGGGGGTATTGTCAACTGTCTGATACCCTTATTTTATAAGGGCTTTTATTTTGCTTTTTTTATTTTTGCATGAATTATTTTAAAAAAATTAATCAAGTAGTTTTTCCATCGTATTCCTTTTTTTAGAGAATACGTTAGCTTGATTTTATAAATTACTAGAAAGTGATATAGTAATAATAAATAAGGGATTTATCCTCTTAGCAACATTTATGAATATGCTTGTTAATAAAACCTGTTTCATCAAGAAATAGGTTTTATTGTATTGGAAGGTTTGGTTCAAATTATGAAATCATCACAAAGTAAACTGCTTTTATGATATGATATTTATATTAATTGATGGTAAGAAAGAGGATATTATGATAGATACTAGATATGCAACAAATGAAATAAAACTAACTGATCAAATACGTATCTTACGTAAAAATGGAGAAAAAGTTAAGTTAGGTAGTTTAATATTGGGAACTACTTATACGTATCAAAAAGGGTATGGTAGAGCGTTAGAATGTATATGTATATTTGGTACTAGAGAAGTGGTAGTAAGAGATGATTTATATTGCATTCAAGATGGTGAAAATTTTACATATGCATATAAAGATCCTAAAGGAAATATATCTCTTTATGCAACAGATCCTTTTAGTAAAGATGTTTTTCAATTGTTGTTTTTATGTGCTAGTGAGTTAAGCTGTAATAAAACAATAAATGATATTGTGTCTAAGTTATATATTCATTCTCTATCAATAGGGTGGAATGATGTTTGGGATGCTTTTCACCAAGAAGATGCTATTGAATTAGCAGCTCTATATGTAGAGTATATAGAAGAAATGATACAAGATGGACGCTTTTATTGGATAAAAAAACACGAATTGTTTAGTAAAGATTTTAAAACAGGAAAAACAAAACAAGCACCTGATACTTCAGGTATTCTATTTCAAGAAAGAGAAGATTTATCACATCTAGCTATTTCTTATACAAAAGAAGACTTGAATCAAATGCCAACTTATTTAATTGATTCTATTCAAGATAATATTCAATTTTACCAAGCAAATAAAGATACACTTGATAAAAATGCAATCCAAGTTATTAAAGCTTTTGCTGGGGACTATGTATGGGCTGCAGGCTATTATGGACCTTCTGGAACAGGAAAAACAACGACAGCAAAATTAATTGCTGGAGCATTATGTTTACCAATTATCAAAGTAACGGGAAGTAGAAATATTGATGAAGCTTATTTGTTTGGAAAATATATTTTAAAAAATGGGGATACTGAATTTAGTTATGGACCTTTATCTTTAGCAATGAAGCATGGTGCGCTCTTTTTGTTTGATGAAATTAATATGATAGAAGGTGATGTTTTATCTTCTTTAAATGATGTTTTAGAAATGAAAAACGGTAAAAAAATACTAGAAAATGGAGAACAAATTACTGCCCATCGGGCATTCCGTTTTATTGAAACAATGAATATTGGATATGCAGGTACAAATGATATAAACTTATCTCACAAATCACGTATTCAATTAAAAGTAAAAATATCGAAACTAAGCATGGAACAAAATATACAAATCGTCTTAAATAATTCATCAATCAATAGAACAACTGCTAAAAAAATGATTCCTTTTATTGAAAAAGTAAATGATATGATTAATGAAAGTGGAAATGAATTTGCACAAAGAATTGATATTCGTAACATTATTAACTGGGCTAATTTAAGTGTGGCATTAGATAATGACTATATTCATGCAGCTATTCCAACTATCGTTGCAGGCTTACTAGAAGAAGATATCACAATAGATAATAGTGAATTAGAAGACATCTTATTATCAGACTCATTAGCTAGTAATGTTATGTCACAAATTATCGATACAATGAAATAGGAGGGGATATAATGGGTTCACTTTTTCTTACAAAACAAGATCTTGAAAAATATCAAAGAATCATGAACAAATATGCTCCCTATCCTACAACATTAGAATTCCTAGATGATTATAAAACAACAAATTTCTCATTTGTAGATAACAATCAAGCAAAAGTTGTAATATCAACATTTGTATCTGAACCTTATTCTTTTCATGATAATGAAAACGGGAGAGAATTGTTTCATGATGGGATTGTTTTTCATGAATTGGCACATCTTTGTTATACTGATTTTGCAGCTATCATAACTTATCACATGCAAGAAAAGTTATTGCTTGAAAAACTACAAGAAAAACATGATGCTTACTGGCAAGATGAATCTATGAAACCATCTTATCAAAAAGCTTTTATAGAACATTATTATTTTTTAAAAGAATTACAAATATTTAATAGTTTAGAAGATGGAGCAATAGAACATTCTTTTTACTTACAGTTTCCAATTTTTAGTAATCGTATTATTTATGCTAGAAAAAAGCTAGTAGAATATGAAATACTTGAAAACATTTATACAAAACAAAAAGGATTACCCGTACTCCTAGAAGCAATTCATCATTACTGTACCTGTTTTTATAAACAAAAACAGGCTCCTAATGAATTAGAAGGGCATCCTAGTCATCAAGAAATAAAGTCTAAAATCATAGAAGCTAGATTATATACTAAAAACACAAAACAAAGAATCTCGTTAGCAAAAGAAATTGCACTTCTCATAAAAGAAGAAATTGAAACAGAAGCAACTATTTTCTTTGAAAAGAATTATAATCATCGTTATGGTGAAATGGAAAAATTAACAGGTAAAAATAATGAATCCTTACCCGGAAACCGACCAGAAGAAATGAAAAACAAAAAAGAAATAGATCCAACAAAAATCAAAGAAGTAGAAGAAATGCAAGAAACAAAACAACAAGAAGAATATATCGATTTAGAAGAGGAATATACCGATACTTCAAAGATGCAAAATATTGTTAGGGTAACAGTTAGTGAGGAAAGATTATCTAGAGAACTACCGATATTTACTCTAAACAGAAAAGAAGAACTGTTAGTAGAAGCAAAACAAAATGCCTACTTAGTCCAAAAAAGAATTGTTCATAAAAAGAGAACCTATTTTAAAAAGAAACTGGATTATGGAAGCAGATTAGATACAAAACAACTATATCGAGGTAAAATAGATGGTAAGATCTATCAAATATCTAAAAAATCAAAACAAACAAATGTAGTTGTATCGATTTTAATTGATTCATCCTTCTCTATGCAAGGAAAAAGACAAAAAGAAGCAATAGAAACAGCATATAAATTAGGTGTTATGTTTCAAGATTTACGGATTCCTTTTTGTATTAATGGTCATAGTGTAGGAGATGATGATATCACAGACTTTGTACAATATGTTGCTTATGATCAATGTCGCCAATCAGGAATATTAAATGAATTATTTTATTTAAACACAAAAGGATTCACACATGAGTATATTGCTTTAAAACATAGCTTAGAAAATTTATCAAAACACAAAAGAGGAACACAAAAAGGTTTGGTTATTGTAATTAGTGATGCTGAAACAGAAAGTAAGCTGGAAATACAGACACTTTGTCAACGCTATAAACGTTTAGAAAATATTGATGTGTTGGCTATTGCAGTAGGGAAGCTGGGAGAAGTAGCACAAACTTATGAGAATTATTTATATTTACCAACAACCAAACATTTCTTTTTGGAATTGGTTAAAGAATTTGAAAGATTATCTATTTAACACATTAACTTAATATAAAATTGATAGAAATGTTACTTTTAAAAGAGTAAACTTATTTTGTTTGAAAAAGGAGATAATGATGGAAAAAAATTTTAAACTTACTAAGTTGGAAAAAAGTTGGATTTTATATGATGTAGGGAACTCTGCTTTTACGTTATTGATTTCAACGATTTTCCCAATTTATTTTGATGTTTTGGCTTCAAGTGCGGGAATAACTTCAGAACAGTATTTAACATATTGGGGTTACGCTATTTCGTTCGTAACGATTATTGTGGCATGTAGTGGACCGATTTTAGGAGCTTTGTCAGATCGAGGTCCTTTTAAAAAAAGATTCTTGTTGTCGGCAGTTGTTATTGGTTGTATATCAACCATTGCTTTAGCAATCACTTCTTCATGGGTGGTGTTTTTACTTGTTTTTATGGTTGCAAAAGTAGCATATTCATTGAGTTTGATTTTTTATGATTCAATGTTGGTTGATGTTACGGATGAGTATAGGATGGATAAAGTATCTTCATTTGGATATGCTTTTGGTTATATTGGAAGTGTTCTACCTTTTGCAGTAAGTATTATTTTTGTTTTATTTTATGAATCTATGGGACTATCTTTCCAAATGGCTATTTTCATAGCTTTTTGTATTAATGCGTTATGGTGGTTTGTTATGACTTTGCCTATTGTTAAACAATATAAACAAAAATATGTTGTTCAAGAAAATCATGCGAGCTTTATTAAAGTGTGGCAAACATTGAAAGAAATAAGTGAAAATAAAAAAGTATTCTTTTTCTTGATTGCCTTCTTTTTCTATATTGATGGAGTATATACGATTATTGATATGGCGACAGCCTATGGAACTGCATTAGGGTTAGATAGTACAGGATTATTATTAGCTTTATTAGTTACTCAATTAGTCGCTTTTCCTTTTGCTATATTATTTGGTCGTTTATCTCAAAAATATGATAGTGAGAAACTTATTTCTATTTGTATATTAAGTTATACAGGAATTGGTTTTTATGCAATTTTCTTAAACTCACAATTTCAATTTTGGACACTTGCTATTTTAGTGGGAATGTTCCAAGGTGGAATTCAAGCTTTATCACGATCTCATTTTGGTAAAATTATTCCTGAAGAAAAGTCAGGTGAATATTTTGGTATTTTAGATATATGTGGTAAAGGTGCTTCTTTTATTGGCACAATGTTAGTTAGTTTTGGTACCCAAATTTCTGGTAATATGTCCGTAGGTGTTAGTGTTATAACACCATTGATTTTTATAGGATTCTTATTCTTTAGAAAATCTACCAAAGTAATATAATGCCAGCTAATTATTCGCATTATCAATTTGGGCAAGAAGTGTATCACTTATTAGAAAACGAAACTATAAAATCGATAATAAATAATCATTATGATCTTTACTTAATCGGATTACATGGACCAGATATATTATTCTATCATCAACCACTAAAGAAGAATAAAATAAAAACAAAAGGATATAAAATGCATGATCAAGAAGCTTTTGATTTCTTTACAAAGGTAGTCTTGAATACTGATGCAACAAGAGCATATATGTTTGGCTTTTTATGTCACTTTGTTTTGGATAGTACATGTCATGGTTATATTAACGAATGTGTTGAAAAAACTGGACGATCACATTATCAAGTAGAGGCTGCTTTTGAAAAGTATTTAATGATATTAAAACATGTTGAATATTTAAATTTAAATACAGCCAAACATATTGTGCCAAACAATGAGAATTATCAAATAATTGCTAGTGTATTAGAAGTGGAAGAAATAGCTATTGAAAAAGCACTAAATTCAATGATTTATTATCATAAACTATTGGTTCCAGGTAGGTATAAAGATAAAATCATTCGTTTTGCTCTCACTATTTCTAGACATGGAGAATTAAAGGGGTTAATGTTAGGCCAAAAAACAATGGCTGTAGATCAAAAGAATAATATAGATATTTATGAGCTTTATAACCAAGCAAAGCCAATTGCTATTAGGTTGATACAAAATTATGATGATTTCTATCATGGTGTTGCATTATTGGATGATTACTTTCATAAAAATTATGGATAAAGGAGTGTAAACTCCTTTTTATTTGTGTATAATAATAAAAAGAAATGGGGGAATACAAATGAAGTATCGTTATTCAAATCGAATTGAAAAAGCAAAAGCATCTGCAATTCGAGAAATATTAAAAATGATGAATGATCCAGAAATGATAAGTTTTGGTGGTGGAAATCCAGCAGTTGAAACATTTCCGATTGAATCATTAAAAAATATCTCAAGTCGTCTTTTTGAAGAAAGTCCGACAAAAGTATTAGAATATGGTATTACGGAAGGTGATATTGATTTAAGACAAGAGGCTTTACAATTCTTTTCTAATAAGGAAGATATTAAAAAAGAATATGATCAAGTTTTAATTACATCTGGTTCACAACAAATTATGGATTTTATTGCCAAGGTATTGTGTAATGAGGATGATAAAGTAATCTGTGAGAATCCTAGTTTTTTAGGTGCTTTGAATGCTTTTAAAAGTAATGGAGCAACACTGGTAGGATGTGATATTGAAGCAGATGGTATTAATTTGGAACAAGTAGAAAAAGCTTTACAAAGTGATGTAAAGCCAGCATTTATATATACGATTCCTAATTTTCAAAATCCAACAGGGATTACTATGTCTTATGAAAAAAGAAAAAAATTATATGAACTAGCATGTAAATATGAAGTACCTATTTTAGAAGATAATCCTTATGGTGATTTAAGATTTGAAGGACAAGCAATCCCATCAATCAAATCAATGGATGAAGAAGGAATTGTTATTTATGCAGCTAGTTTATCTAAAATAATAGCTCCTGGTATGCGTGTAGCGATGTTGTTAGCGCATCAAGATATTGTTGGTAAAGTAACAGTTGCTAAACAATCCAATGACGTTCATTCAAATGCATGGTCACAAAAAGTAATGGCTAATTTTTTACATGAAACAGATATGGCAGAACATTTAAAAAAATTACAAGCAGTTTACAGTCGTAAATGTGCATTGATGTTATCAAAAATGGAAGAATGTTTTGATGAAGCAGTTTCATGGACAATCCCTGAAGGTGGGATGTTTATATGGGTAACTTTACCAGATACAATTTCAATGTTAGAATTTGTACAAGAAGCAATCAAAAACAAAGTAGCGGTAGTTCCGGGTAATGCGTTTTATAGTGATGATTCTATTCCTTGTCAATCATTTAGAATGAATTTTTCAATGCCTAGTGATGAAAACATCATCAAGGGTGTAGAAATATTAGGGACTCTTAGCAAACAAATGAACAAATAAAAAAGTACCCACATGGGGTACTTTTCATTTTAGAAATTATTGAGCAGCAACGTTTTGTGCTTGTGGTCCACGATCAGATTCAACAACGTCGAATTCAACTGCTTGACCTTCTTCTAAAGTTTTGAATCCTTCAGCTTTAATTGCAGAGAAGTGAACAAAGATATCTTTGTTATCTTCATCAGCAGTGATGAATCCGAATCCTTTTTCTTGGTTAAACCATTTTACTTTACCTGTAGCCATTTTGGTACCTCCTATAATTTACGCAAAAAGAGATACACTTTATGTTTTTAATATCACAGTATTGGATTATTACATAAAGCGCAAATACAACTCTCGAATACTTGTGATAATTGAAAATTATATTGAAACTTTTGCATCCCTATTGTATCATAGTAGTAGATATAAAGCAAATTAATTATGTAAAAATTAAGTATTGTGTGTTTCTTGTTATGTTAATAATTTAAAACCAGAGGAGGTTACTATGCCAGTAATTAGACTATCAGTCAATCGAAAACTTACTTTTCAACAACAAATTTCCATTAAAAGAGAGTTAGGAAAAATCATTGAAATTTTGCCAAACAAAACAGAAGAAAAATTAATGCTTCATTTTGAAGAGAACCAAGTTATGTACTACAAGGGGGATGAAGAACCTTGTTCTATGACAGAAATCACTTTATTCCAACAATCACCATTAAAGGAAAAGAAAGAGTTTATCGAAGCTTATTCTAATATGCTGACAACGATCACGAGAATCCCAGCGGATCGACAATATGCTTGTTTTCATGAACATGAGAACTTTGCGAAAGGACCAATGTTCTTATAACAATCTTGTAAAAAAGATTGTTTTTTTATTTGTATAGTTTTTTTGGTATGGTATAATTAATTGTCATGGAGGGAAAGAAATATGCTAATTTTAGATAAAGAAATAGATAGAATTATTTCAAATAATAGAACGAGATTTATTGCTTCTAGAATCGCTCACAGTGAAGAAATTGCTGAAATATATGTTACTCATGATTTATCAAGAGATGTATATATTATTCGTTCTAAAGTAGTTGAGCGTGATCAACATATTTGTTATATCGAAATTGATGCTCAAAATAAAGTGATTTATTATGATTGTCAATGCTATTTTTGTGACTCATTTAGTGCATGTGCTCATGTTGGAGCAACGTTATATTTACTGCAAGAATTATCACCAAATAGCTTTCCTTTTCATTATAAAAATGATGTGATAGAACGTCAGGAAGCAAGAAGACAAGCCTGGTTAGAACATCAAAAAAAGATGGAGTTAGAAAGAAGGCGTGAACTTGCAATTTCAAGACAAAGTGAATCAAGAGAATTCATTCATTCTTTTTTTCCTAGTATTGAAATACCTAAAAATATAAATAATATGGAATTATTTATCTCTGGTGATTTCAATCGACCTATCCCTGCCTTGAAGTTTCAAGTAGGAGATAAAAAGAAATATATTATAAAAGATTATCGTTCTTTTTTATTAAATATAGAAATGAAAAAAGAAGTGGCTTATGGTAAAAAATTAAGTTTTATACATGATTATGAATGTTTTGAACCTGAGTCACAAAAAATAATTGATTTTTTAAGAGAAATTAGTGTTTTTCCAGTTGATCAATATGCATATGAACGCGACAAACTAGTGTACTTTACAGAAGATACTGTCGATTTGATATTTGATTTTTTAGTTGATTTAGAGGATAGTTATTTTGATTTTGGTATATTAGAACAAACTTTAAAACCAACCATTCATTTTGATAAGGAAAGTGAATTCTATAATATATATAGTAGTATGGGTGAAGAAAATAGTGAAATGATTATTGGAAATAAATACTGCTATATAGTTGATAATTATACGATGAAAAGAATTATTTTTGGTCATCATGAAAAAACATTTAGGCTATTTAAGAAGTTATATTTTGAATCAATTTATTTATTAGAAGAAGATAAAGAATCTTTTAACCAGTTTGTATTATCAGATATCTTGGATTCAGTAATTGTTAGTGGTATGGAGATAACTCCATCGAATGACTTTGAATGGAATAGAGAGTTATATGGTGATATGGATGAGAATGGTGATATTTCTATGCTGTTAAAAACACACTTACCAGATGGGACAATCATAGAAGGCTATGATGTTCCAATGGAAAAACGCTCTGCAACATTACAAACTGTTATGAATCATTTAGACAGCTATAGTGATTATAAACAAAAGGGAATTTATTATTTTGATTCTAATAAAGAAAAAGGATACGAATTTGTACATGCTCATTTACCAATGTTAGCACCTTATGTAGATATATATGTAAGTGATGCTATTGATTCATTGAAACAAGCAAAAAAAGTTTCTTTCCAAGTAGGTGTAACAATTAAGAATGATTTATTAGAAATTGATGTTGATTCAATAGATATTCCAAAAGATGAATTAGAGGCAGTTCTAGATACTTATAAACGAAAAAGAAAATATCATAAATTAAAAAACGGACAAGTTATTACCATGGATTCAACAGGATTTAATAATTTAGAAGAAATGTTCACAAAATATGATGTAAATATGAAAGATTTTCATGATGGAAAAACAAATATTCCTATGTACCGTGCATTTTCTTTAGAAGATGCAAATAATTCAAAATATTTGCAATATAATCGTAGTGAAACCTTTAAAGAAGTTATGAAAAACTTAACAGAAACCAAAAAAGAAGAACTAACTATTAAAGATCAATATATAAATGTACTTAGAGAATATCAAACAGCAGGAGTGCAATGGTTATATACGTTACAAAATTATCATTTTAATGGTATTTTAGCAGATGATATGGGATTAGGAAAAACATTACAGGCTATTGCATTATTAGATAGTCATCATACAGGGACCTCTTTGGTAATTGCACCAGCTTCATTGTTATTAAATTGGCAGGATGAGGTTCAAAAATTTGCACCAGATTTACATATTGAAGTTATCCATGGATCCAAACAAGCTCGTAAACATATCATTTTGCAATCTATGAATTATGATATCCTTATTACTTCTTATGATTATATTCGTCGAGATGTTGATTTATATCAAGATATTCAGTTTGAATATGTTATTTTAGATGAAGCCCAATATATAAAAAATCCAAAAACAAAGAATGCTCAGTCTGTTAAAAAACTAACTTCAAAACATCGACTTGTTTTAACAGGTACACCAATTGAAAACTCTTTAGCAGAATTGTGGTCTATTTTTGATTTCTTAATGAAAGGTTATCTATATTCTTATAGTCATTTTCAAAAGAACTTTGAAATACCAATAGTGAAAGAAAAAAATCTAAAAGTACAAGAAGAATTGAAAAAATTAATTACTCCTTTTGTATTACGTAGAACTAAAAAAGAAGTTTTAACAGAATTACCAGATAAAATAGAAAAAACAATTACAATTGAATTCAATGATGCACAACATAAACTATATCTTGCTAATTTAATGCAGGTTAATGAAAATTTACAAACACAACTTAAGGTTGATAATGTAAATAAAATACAGATTCTTTCGATGCTAACAAGATTACGACAAATATGTTGTGATCCAAGATTAGTTTATGAAAATATGGATTATACATCTAGCAAAATGGATGCTTGTTTAGAATTGATCGATACATTAAGGCAAAACAATAAGAAAATCTTATTATTTTCCTCTTTTACTTCATTATTGGACTTACTTCAAATAGAACTTGATAAAAGAAATATCTCTTATTGTGTATTAACTGGTAGTGTTGATAAAGTAAAAAGAAGAGAATTGGTAAATAAATTCCAAGAAGATGATACAACTATTTTCCTTATTTCTTTAAAAGCAGGGGGAACAGGATTGAATCTTACGGCTGCGGAAGCTGTTATTCATTTTGATCCTTGGTGGAATGTTTCTGCCCAAAATCAAGCAACAGATCGTGCTCATCGAATTGGTCAAAATAATGTAGTAGAAGTGTTTAAGCTAATAATGGATGGTTCTATCGAACAAAAAATAGCAGCCCTCCAAGCTCAAAAGAAAGATTTAGCAGATGCATTTGTAGAAGGGAATGAAGGCTCTATTAGTGCAATGACTTCTCAAGATATTATTGATTTATTTCAACCCTAGAACTGGTTTATTACTGGTTCTTTTTTTCTTTCTTTTTTTTAAAAAAGTTCTTTACAAAGTGTTGTGATTACTATATACTAAATCTTGCAGTAACGATGGCGGTTGTGGTGAAGTGGTTAACACATCAGATTGTGGCTCTGACATTCGTGGGTTCGATTCCCATCAGTCGCCCCATTTTAAAATGACGAACAGTAGATGAATAAATCTACTGTTTTTATTTTGTTTTTATGCGAATTTCCGTGAGGTTGTTTGGTGGAATCGTTATAAATGCGATTACCTTGTCTATATAATCTTTTCGATTGTTTTTTGCAATCTGTCCTATTGTTAAAACCCGTCCTGCAGCTAGTAGGGCTTTTTTTTGTTGTAGGATCTTTTTTTGTTCATTGTAGAGTGGAGTAGTGAGAATAATGTATTGTTCGGGATTATATGCTCCTAGGACGTATTTTTTTTTTATCTTTGATAGTTTCATAGTATAGTTTTTATATTCTCTTTCTAAAGCAATTAAAGTATTATCAAAATTTGTGATTTCTAGTTCCCGACTATCGATTTGTATTATTATCTTATTTTCGCTAATAATTGATTTACAGGGCTTACACTGATAATAGTGATATTTGTTGCCTAGATGGTTTGTTCCATGCGTACAGGTCATTATATTGCCACAAGAGCAATATATCTTCCCTGCAAATAAATAATTAGATTTCTTACGTATTTTTTTGTTAAGTATTTTTTGTGCTGCATCATATTCTTCTTTTGTAATGATGGCTGGTACTATGGCTTTATATACTTCTTTTTTGTACGTTAATTTTCCTGTGTAGCGTTCATTTGTCAGAATACGTCTTATAAATGTTGTCGTAAATTTCGACTTGTTATGAGTGATATTGAGCATTTTACTGATGTCTTCTAGCTTTGTGTGGTTGATAAATTGGTGATAGATTGATTGAATCACTTCCTTTTCTTTTGTAACGATTACTAGTGTATTATCTTGGCTTCTTCGATAACCATACATCATTTTGCCACCATAAGGATACTTTCCAGATCTAGCAACTTGAACTAATCCATCATTTGTTCGTTCAATTATTTTTTCTCTCTCATATTGATTTACAGCCATTTTGATATTCGTACTAAACCTTCCTGATGCGGATAGTATCGATATATCGTCATGAATACATTAAATAGATATATTATTTTCCTGCAGTAAATTCAAAAACTGTATACCATCACTAATATTTCTTGATATTCTTGAAAAATCATATGCAACTAGGTAATCAATTTGTTGTTCATTGATTTGTTGCATGACCTGTGTTATTCCTGGTCTTGATAGAGATGATCCGCTATAACCATCATCTATAAAAAATTGAATTTCTTTAGATGATTTTATTAATTGATTGACTTTGCAGTAGCGAAGTATCTGATCTTTTTGCATTTCGATAGAAACACCTTCCTCTGCTTGTTTTACTGTACTCACTCGTACATAACCGATAATATTCATTGTTCCACTAACATAGATTATTCTATGCCCTCTCTTTTTGTTTTCATGCATTATACAATAAAAAAAAGACTGATTAACAGTCTTTATGAGCGGATAATATCTAATAAGTCACTAAAGTAATAGCGTTTATTACGTTTTTGTTGGGAAGGGAAGATAATCTCTAATTCAGTAAGTGTTTGAATATAGGTACGGATAGTTGTTTCTTTAATACCTGTTTCTTTTGAAAGTGTCTTACAAGTGAATATTGGTATTTGAAAAATAGCATCTATAATTTTATCCGTATTTAAACTATTTATTTCTGCTTTTAATTTTTTATCAACTACACTTCTTAATGATTCTAGCTGATCTATAAATTGAATGTCTCGTTGACATTGTTTAGAAATACTGTCTAGGAAAAACTTAATCCATTTGCTGTAACCCACAGATGTGTTTGCTCTTGTACCTTGAAGGTAATTATAATATTTTTGTTTATTTCTTTCTAACTCTTGGCTTAAAAAGAAGCATGGAACCTGGATTTCATGTTCTTTAAAAAGATATAGAGGGATTAACACTCTGCCTACACGACCATTTCCATCTGGAAAAGGGTGGATTGTTTCAAACTGAGCATGGATTAGGGCTACCTTGATAATAGCGGGTAAATTTAGTTTGTCGAACTCCTCTTCATTCATATATCTTTCTAAGTTTCCCATTAGATCAGGAACATCAATTGCTTTTGGTGGTGTGTGTTCTCCAACTTTGTTTTGCTGATGACGAAACTCACCGGCTTGAAAATTTGAATTTTTACGAATATCTCCACTTAGTAATGTATGATGCAGCTGCTTAATATCCTTGTTTGTAATAAGCTTTGTTGCAGTTACAAAGCGAATACCCTGGTCTAAAGCTTCTTTATATCGTTGTACTTCTTGTACATCTGATGAACTTTTTGTGGTAGTTGTATCAATGTCAGATTCATACACTTCATCAATAGTAGTGTGTGTTCCCTCAATTTTGGTAGAATAGAAAGATTCTGTTTGAATTAGATGTTTAAATGAATACATAGCACTAACTTTATTGCTAGATAGTTTTGTATCTAATTTTGCTAAAGCTCTAGCTGCTTCGCCATATTCGTTGAAAAAACTAGCTGTATCAATTAACTCTTTATTAAAAGGGAATTTTATTGCATCAAATGGAATTGTCATTGTTAATTCCTCCTTACTTTAGCATAGTATAACACGTCTTTTTATCTCTTACAACATATTATTGTATGTTTTTTGTAGTATAAATATCATTTTACATGTATATTATACTCGATATAGTAAAAAATATACTATACCGAGTATAATAAAAAAGACTGCAAAACAGTCTTTGGATAAATTATTTATTTTTACTATCATCATTATCTTTTTTTGGACTCTGATCATGTAGTATTGCAACTTGTACTTTTGGTACATTAGGTTGTGCTTCTGGATTATTATAATACGATCTTTTCTTTTTTAGTTTATTTTCAGTGTAAATCTTTTTTCTATGAAGATATGCATACCAGATATTCATACAGTTAGCAGCACGATCATCTACATCTTTACAATCGATACGAGAAAAGCAAACACCAGATACATTCACAGTAAGAGGATTGTCTTCGACTATTTCTTCTACACGACCTAATGATATATTTGCTCCACCTTTGTTTTCTACTAAAAAATATTCACCAATTTGGATGTCTCGAAAAGGGCATAAAAACAGATATTCTTTTTGTCCTGGTCTAATAGGTAGACGAATGTTTCTTTTATATTTTATTTTTACTAATGGCATAATTATTCCTCCCAATAAATATATTCTACCATGAATTTTAAAACCGGTATACTAAGATTCCAGAAGTTTAGTTTTACATAATAAAAAAGACTGTTTAACAGTCTTAAAACAAATCGCTATGTGTACCTGTTCTAGTTAAATATAGAATCACTTCCTCGTTTGAAATTTCATAAACAAGCAACCAATCAGGGGTAATGTGACATTCTCTACACCCAACATAGTTACCGATTAAAATATGATCTTTGTATTTTTCGGGTAAAGATTGACCACTTGCAAGTAAATCAACCACCTCTGCTAAAAGAGATATGTTATATCCTCTTTTTTTTGCTAGTTTCAAATCTTTTTTGAACTTTGTTGTTTGAACAAGGTTGTATTTACTCATCTTCTAATTCCTCTAGTATCTCGTTGAATGAAGAATATAATTTTTTATTCGGATTTTTTTTCAACTGCTCTACTTCTTCGATTGCTTGAATAGTGTCAATATTTGGAGTTCCTAGTTTAATAACGTTTTGCATATAACGCACCATATTCCCTTTCACATTTTCGCCATTCGCTGATACGATACTCTTATAAGCATTATAAACAGCACGATCCATTGTAAATGAACAAGTGATTGAATTATTATTCTTTTCCATAATTTCCCCTCCTTAACGTACTTAGTTTACTTAGTAAACTATGTTATATACTCAGTATATTCTTTTTTGACTTTTTTGTCAATGATTTGCAGAGTGATACAAAGATAAAGGCATTGCTATTTGGAGACTTTTGTAAAACTAAAACATTAGCACAAACTGGAAGTATACCCAGGACAGTTTCTAATACATTATCAACTTCGTTTATATGAAAATGTGAAGGGAGATATGGTATAATCTATTTTGAAAGGACGTGTTATATGTGGATGTAACAGTAATTAGAGATGAATTAGTAGAACAGATGGAATCAAGGTTTAAAGGAAATATTTATCATTGGTCACAAGTTGTCTTTTCTTATAATTCTAATAAGATGGAAGGGAGTAGGCTAACTGAAGATCAAGTAGAAATGATTTTTAATCAGGGTTCTGTGATAACAAAGGAAATGGAAGTCTTAAAATTGGATGATCTTACAGAAGCTAGAAACCATTTTCAATTAGTTGATTTTATGCTACAGCATATTGATGATCCTATTTCAAAAGAAATGATGATAGAAATGAATGTCATTTTAAAAAGAAATACTTCAGATGAGTTAAATCCAAGATACAATGTAGGTGGCTTTAAGGTGATGGAAAATATAATTAGTATGTTCAATGTGATTGAAACTACTGCACCTGCAAAAGTAGATGAAGAAATAGCAAAATTGATTGATAGTTACAATACGATAGATAGTCCAGGAATAGAGGATATTATTCATTTTCATGTTATGTTTGAAAGAATACATCCGTTTGGAGATGGGAATGGTCGTGTAGGAAGAATGATTATGTTTAAAGAGTGCTTAAAACACGAAATAGTACCTTTTATTATTTCAGACCAAAATAAGGAATTTTATATTCGTGGATTACAAGAATATGATAATGAAAAAGGATTTTTATTAGATACGTGTTTACATAGTCAAGATATCTATGAAACTATGGCAGAAAAATTTTTACCAGATAAACAACAAGATTTAATCAGATAAATGAAGTCTATGCTGCACGCATAGACTTTTTTTAATGGATCAGAAAAAAATTAATGCCGACTTTTTAAATTTAAAAAATCGCAACTTGCACCCTTTCTATTTGGTTTTGATGGGTGCAAGTTTTTAAAGTCAAAGGCTACGATACAATTTCATTGTCTCCTTTTTTAGCTTTTCTCAGTTCCTTCTTAAAGCGAGTTCTTTTTTTGGGTATGTGTAAAGGGGTAGTCCACGCTTTATTTTTAGCGACTTTTTCTTCCGTTCGCAAGGGTAAACGTTGCGTACCGCCCTTGCGAACTACATAAAAAGACATTCCACAGGCTACACTCTTTTTCCACAACTTTTTACGGGTAGTCTTGACTGAAAGTCAAGACTATAAATGATTAGTAATGAGTATACGTATGAGTCATTTGCATAAATCTAAAAACATTTATACTTTAATGAATAAGGATATAGAGGTCTTAAAATTAGTCTGTGATATAGAGTTGCAAGGTGCTACAGAAATTATTGAAAAATTTTTCCTGAATTTGCCCCAGTAGGAATAATCAATTATAAATTTGGTCTTTCTAAAACATTATTTAATGAATGTTAGAAAATAGGGTGATACCTAGTTCTAGGGATCATATTCAGCCTTAAGAAAAGAAAATAATTATGTTCGTTATTTAGGTATTTATACTGATTTAGATGTTCCATATGCACAGATTCAGATTGATAAAATGACTGTACTTGATTATCTTCTAGAAAATTATGATAGACATTGGAGAAACTTTGGTTTCATACGAGATGTTAATTCGTTGGAACAGATAAAGAAGAATGTATTAAAAAAATAAAAATCTTCAGCATATCATATGCTAAAGATTTTTTGTCTAGTTTTATAAGTAATTTATAGAGGAAATAGATTTATGATATACAGAGACTTACTTATAGGTAATTATCATTGCTTTTCGCTATTTTATGTGATATTATGGTAATCCGTTGGCATTCTATGTGAATAAGGTATAATTTGCTAAATATTTACGGTAACAGAAAGGAAAATTTAAAATGAAACTTTATATAAAAACAATCAATGCTTTTTTAATTTTTGTAATGATGATTTCATGTTTATCAGCTATTCAAGCTAGTGCTAGTGAACTTGATCAAAATGCATTTGGGCCATTGCTCCAAGAAGAAATAGAAATCGTAAATGAACTTTATGAAATTGATCCAAATTTCACTTATGAGGGAGAACTTGTTAGTGTCTCAAAAACAACTGAAATTTTGGAAACTCAAAAAGAATATATTCAGAACTTCGATGGAGTTTTGACAAGAGAGGCTAAAGTATGTTTGAATCTATAAAAAAATTTGTTATTTCATGTATAATGATTTATATTGCTTTGTTTTGTATTTTGTTTTTTCTACTTTCATTCCCTGGATCTGATATGCTAGGAGGAACATTTACTTATTTTGGCTTTGTGATTTTATCTTCAGTTATACTACATACATTCGATAAAAAATAAAAATAATGATCTGCACGCATCTGTTAAGCTTGTAATTGCAGTAACCTTTTCAAAAGAGAGGACACTAGAAAACCTTCAGCATATCGTATGCTAAAGGTTTTTTTATGGTCTATTAAAGACATTTTAAATAACTAGTCCCAATGTAAAGTATAAATCTAAAAAAGTTGGTTTCAAGCATGGTTTTGCCTATCTGTTTTTTTGATTATTTTTTATAATCCGTCGTATTTTCAAGGGTGCTTTGAAGTATGGGGTATGCTTTTGAGTCGGATTAATGTAATGCTTTTTGTAAAAAAATAAAAAGGGTATATAAAGCCTTTCATAATACATGTTATTGATATGGGTGTGTTGATCGATTCATGTTAGTGCGGGAGGTTGTTCTAATCCTAATGTTTCTACTGAACCAATGTCTTATGAACAAGGATGGAAACGTAATTTAAGTAAAACAATTAAAGAAACTGGGGATATTCCTGTGATGGCTTGTTGGGTTATACAGCTACGAGAATATGCTGATTGTGGAAGATAATCTAGATTTCGTTGTATTAGGACACCCACACTTGGCAAATCCGATTGGGTAAATAAAGCAAAAGCGGGTGATTCATTAGCAATTAGACCATGTGTTTCATGTATGCACTGTGCAGAAAAACTAGGTGTAAAAACACAAATATCTACAGAGTTGATGGAAATCACAAAAGATAAAATATTTGTAGATGGTGGTGTTGAAGATAAGGAAATAGCTCGTGATATGGTTGTCTTATTTTTAGGGGTTAGAACTGATTCAGTATTAATTGATAGTTTTAAAGAGGCGTGTGATAATGTTTTGGTAGTAGGAGGTGCAAATAAATCAGGTAGAGTTTCAAATGCAATATGTAGTGCATTTGAACAAACATATTTCTTCAAATAGGAGGAGAAAGAAGATAAATTTTTCAGTAGGTACAAAATCAGGAACATTACTTACTAATGAAAAAGCAAAAGTAGCTAAATTATCAGGTGAAATACCTGATGAAATTGTACAAGCAGTAGATGTAGATTTAAAAACATTATAATCTAAGCACCTATCTTTGAACCACACCAATCGTTAGCAGATGTGGTTTTTACAAATAATGAAAAGGTGTTTTCAAGAGAGTGTATTATGTATATAATATTTTGTATAAGAAGGCGAGGATTAAATATGAAAAATAGAGAATTTCCTAAATTGGGGGTACAACCATCAATGTTAGGATTTGGTTGTATGAGATTTCCAACTAACAAAGATGGAAGTATTGATGAGGCAGAATCGGAAAAAATGATTGATAAAGCAATGAGTGAAGGAGTTACTTATATTGACACTGCATTTCCTTATCATGATGGCGATAGTGAGCCTTTTGTAGGAAGAGTTTTAAAAAAATACAATAGGGAAGATTTCTTTTTGGCCACGAAATTACCTATTTGGCACATAAAAAGCAAAGAACAAGCAAGAGAAATATTTTTTGATCAATTAAAAAGATTAGATGTAGAATATATTGATTTCTATTTATTACATGCATTAGATCAAGGAAAATGGGATACCATTTTAAAATGTGATATTCTTTCTCTTGTAGATGAACTAAGAGAAGAAGGGAAAATTCGCTATATTGGATTTAGCTTCCATGATGAATATCCTGTTTTTGAAGAAATTTTAAATTATCGTGATTGGGATTTTTGTCAATTACAATTAAATTATATGGATATGGATGTACAAGCTGGTATGAAGGGCTATGAACTTGCAGAAAAACGTGGAATACCAGTCGTTGTTATGGAACCAATCAAAGGAGGTTCTTTAGCAGAATTACCAGAAGATATTACGGAAATGTTTGCAAAAGCAAAACCTGATGCAACATTATCATCTTGGGCATTACGCTATGTAGGAACATTACCAAATGTTAAAGTGATTTTAAGCGGGATGTCTACCTATGAACATGTATTAGATAATCTAACGACTTTTAATAACTTTGAAATGTTAAACCAACAAGAATTAGAATTAGTACAAGAAGTTGTAGGTATATTAAAATCGAGAACACAAAATGGATGTACCGGGTGTGGTTATTGTATGCCTTGTCCATTTGGGGTTGATATTCCAACTAATTTTAAATATTGGAACAATGCACATGTATATGGACAACATGAAAAATTTAAAGATAAATTAATTTCTATGACAGGTAAAACAGCAGATATTTGTAAAAGTTGTGGTGCTTGTGAAAAAATGTGTCCACAACAAATTAAGATTATTGATGATCTAAAGAAAGTAGTAGCCTATACTACAGCTTAAAGCAACATTCGTTGCTTTTTTTATATCCTAATAAAATCAAAATAAATTAATCTTTCTATTTGACAAAATAGATTTCTTTGTATAAAATAACGGTAATTACAAAGAAAAGAAAATAGTACAATAAATTATTCTATTTAGAGAAGGCTTGGTTGGTGAAAAAGCTGATAGACATAATATTGGAATACATCTTGGAGTAGAGTGTTGAAACAATAGTAGGCACCTCCGGTTACAACCGTTATATTGTGCGAGTATGTAAGTACTCAGTGAGGTTTATATAGTGATATATAAGCGAATTAAGGTGGTACCGCGATAACTCGTCCTTATGATTAGGATGAGTTTTTTATATTTTAAGGGGGAAAGAAAAATGATTATCGTAATGAAAAAAGAAGCAACAGAATTAGAAATCAAACAAATGGAACAAACAATTATAGACTTAGGTTGTAATGCTCATATTTCTAAAGGAGAAATTGTAACAATTATTGGAGTTGTTGGTGATACAACAAAAGTAGATCCAAAACAAGTAGAAGTATTGCATTCAGTAGATAAGGTAATGCATGTTAGTGAACCTTATAAACTAGCAAATAGAGCAATGCACCCAGAGAATTCTATTATTGATGTAGCTGGTGTTAAAGTGGGAGGAGAGAACTTAGCTTTAATTGCAGGACCATGTTCAGTAGAGAGTGTAGAACAAGTGGTAGAAATAGCAAAAGCAGCAAAAGCTGCTGGAGCAAATATGTTACGTGGTGGAGCATTCAAACCAAGAACATCACCTTATGCATTCCAAGGGATGGGAAGTAATGGATTGGATATTTTAGTAGAAGCAAAGAAAATCACAGGATTACCAATTGTATCAGAATTAATGGATGCCAGTTATATTGAAGAATTTGAAGAAAAAGTAGACTTAATTCAAATTGGAGCAAGAAACATGCAAAACTTTGATTTATTAAAAAAATTAGGAAAAGTAAAAAAACCAATTTTATTAAAGAGAGGATTATGTGCAACATTTGAAGAATGGATTATGTCAGCAGAATATATTATGGCTCATGGGAATCCAAATGTTATCTTATGTGAAAGAGGGATTCGTACATTTGAAAGCTATACAAGAAACACATTAGATTTACAAGCAATCCCAGTAGTACAAAAACTAACACATTTACCAATTATTATTGATCCAAGTCATGCTGGAGGAAAATGGTGGTTAGTAGAACCAATGGCAAAAGCAGCAGTAGCAGCAGGGTGTGACGGATTAATGGTAGAAGTGCATAATAATCCAGAATGTGCAATGTGTGATGGACCACAATCATTAAAACCAGAAAAGTATGCAAAATTAATAAAAGAAGTTGGAGCAATTGCAAAGGTTGTAGGAAAACAAATCTAATCTTTTTACAAAAGTCCTTGCTTTTATCTTTAACTTTCTTTATAATAGCAATTGTATGTTAGAACGAAAAGGGGGGAAAAATGAATATGGCAAAAACTGTAGTTAGAGATAACGAGTCTTTAGATGACGCATTACGTAGATTTAAAAGACAAGTATCAAGAACAGGTACCCTTCAAGAAGCTCGTAAAAGAGAATTCTATGTTAAACCAGGTTTAAAAAGAAAATTAAAATCTGAAGCTGCAAGAAAAAACAATAAAAGCAAAAGATAATAAAACTTGAATGATAGATATCTATCATTCTTTTTTTTTATTTACATATACATAGAATGGTGATGAATATGTTAATAATACAAGAAAATCAAGTAGTAATTAAACATTATAAAAAGCTACTTATCCTAAATGAATATCAAATAGATATAGAATTAAACCAATCCATTGTACATATTTACGGTACCAACTTAGAAATTAATTATTATTCTTTTGATGAATTGATTATTGTTGGAAAAATAAGGACGGTAAGTTTTTTATGATGGGATATGATTATTATGAAGCAAACATAAGCTCCATTATTGATTTTTTAGATTTTTGTAAGAAGAAAAAAATAATAATTCATAATCTTCAAAAAAACAAAAGAGGTCAATATCTGTTTTATGCATCTATTATTCATCGAATAACTTTTAGAAAAATAGCATTGCAACCTATTTATAGTGTTGGAATAATACATTATTGTATGTTACTTCTTTTTAGTTGGAAAAATTTAATAGGCATCTTTTGTTTTTGTTTTTCCTTTTATCTAAGCACGCATTATATTTTTAAAATCAACATTATTGGGACTAATCTTGAAACAAACAGTCTAATTTCCGATACATTTGAACAAATGGGAATTGAAATAGGAAATACTATTCCTACAAATCAAGAATTAGTAAACCTATATGATACATTAAAACTACAGATGCAAGAAGAAATTGATTACTTAAATATCTATCTTCAGGGAAGTGTTTTTAATCTTGAATATACGGATGCTAGAGGAACGACGAAAACAGAATTAAGTTTTGAAAATATCGTAGCTATAAAAGACGGTGTTATTCAAAGAATTGAAGTAGAAGATGGGAATGTTTTAGTAGAAGTGAATGATTATGTAAAGATTGGAGATTTATTAGTATCGAATACGATTGTATCTTCTAGTGATGAGGTGAAACTGATTCCGGTAGAGGGACAAGTGTATGCTTATACTTACTATACGGTTAATGTATCGATGCAATCGACGAATGATGAGGCGGAAGATTTTGCATATTTGTTGTTAAAAGCCAGAGGTTCATTGACAACAATTGATAAAATTGACAAGGAAATTATTTTAAAATATGATATAATAGATGGTAATAGAATATTAGAAATTCAATATACATGTATTGAAAATATTGGGACAAGAGGAGAAGTGAATGAAGAAGGTAATTAAGTTAGAAGGACATACAATGGAACATATTGCCCTGATTTGTGGGGTTCAAGATGTGAATATTAAACTATTAGAAGAATCTATGGATTGTCTTATTACTTTTCGAGGGGATGAATTGTTTGTAGAATATAAAGAAGAGAAGTGTTTTGAACAAGTCGATAGAATTGTTCAAGCATTGTTGAATTTGGTAACAAAGGGAATTAAAATAACAAAAAGAGATGTTGTTTATGCGATTAAATTAAATGGTGAGAATGAATTAGATCAATTGGATGATTTATATTCTATTCGTATTGCAAAAACAATAAATGGAAAAATTATTTATCCAAAAACACTAGGTCAAAAAATTTATTATCATGCATTAAAAAATAAAGATGTTGTTTTTGGGATTGGACCAGCAGGGACAGGAAAGACTTATTTGGGAGTTGTTTTTGCAGTAGATGCACTTAAAAACAATCGTGTTAAAAAGATAGTATTAACAAGGCCAGCAGTGGAGGCGGGTGAAAACCTAGGTTTTTTACCTGGGGACTTGAAAGAAAAAGTGGATCCATATTTAAGGCCATTATATGATGCATTACATGATATGTTAGGTGTGGAACAAACAGAAAGACTAATTGAAAAGGGAGTTATTGAAATTGCTCCTTTGGCTTATATGCGTGGACGAACATTAGAAGATGCTTATGTTATTTTAGATGAGGCACAAAACACGACAGAAAACCAAATGAAAATGTTTTTGACACGTTTGGGTTTTAATTCCAAAATGATTATTACAGGAGATGTAACTCAAATTGATTTACCTAGGGGAGTACCTTCAGGATTGATAAAAGCTATGAATATTTTACAAGGTGTAAAAGGTATTCAATTTATTCAACTATCAGCAATGGATGTTGTAAGACATCCAGTAGTCCAAAGTATTATAGAAAGATATGAAAAAGAAAATGACAAAGATATTAATAATAGAAGATGATTTATCCATTAATAAAATATTACAATTTGAACTAACACAAAAAGACTATGATGTAGAAGCATTGTATGATGGTGAATTTGCAGTAGAACAAATTATTAAAAATCAATATGATTTAGTTCTTGTAGACTGGATGTTGCCGAAACTGTCTGGTATAGAAATCATTGAACAATCAAGAAATAAGGGTTATTTAAAACCAATGATACTATTAACAGCAAGAAGTGAAGAAAATGATATTATAAAAGGATTAGAGGCAGGTGCAGATGATTACTTAACGAAGCCTTTTCATGCTAGTATTTTAATGGCAAGAATAGATGCGCATATACGTCGTTACTATCAACATTCCTATGATACTTTATCGTATAGTGATATTAAAATGGATATTTCTAGTCACGATGTTTATTGTAAAAATGAAAAAATCATTCTTACAAAGGTGGAATATGATTTGTTGATGATGTTTTTGAAAAAACCAGAAAAAGTATTATCAAGACAAGATTTATTGATGGATATATGGAAATTTGATTATGATGGAGACACACGATTAGTAGATATACATATTTTTAAATTAAAGAGCAAATTAAAAAATAGCAATGTTCGCTTTCAATCTGTTCGAGGTGTCGGTTATAAATTGGTAGAGGAAGAATAGGATGATTACACGAATTATAGGATTAGGAATAGTTGTTTTATTAGCGTTAATGTATGATGCCAGTTTAAGTGGGCTTTATTTTATTGTATATATGTGTGCCTTAATATTGATGGAGATGAATCAAAAGGGAAAGTTTGATCAGGAAATGTCAGATTATCGTCGTAGAAAGAATACGCAAATAAAAGCAGTAGAAAACGAACGTATTTTAAATCAAAAAATATTAAAAACACTAATTAAAACGATGTCTTCACCAATGTTATATATTGATAGAAATGGTATTATTTGTTTTACTAATAATAGTTTTAAAGATAATTTTGGACTTTCTGATATACAAGGAAAGTATTATAAAGATGTGTTAGGACAAGGGTTATTACAAATTGTTCAAGAATGTTATCTTTTTGAAAAAAAATATAATGAAACAAGAAAATTAGGAGAACGTTATTATCAGGTAGATAGTAATCCATTAATTAAAAATCAATTGTTTTATGGAACTATTTTGTTATTTGTAGATGTTTCTAAAGTAAAAGAAATTGAAAAATTCCAAAAGCAGTTTTTATCAGATGTCTCACATGAATTAAAGACGCCAATGTCTGCAATTATTGGTAGTGTAGAAATATTGAATCGTCGTAGTGGAGATATGGATGAAATAACAAAGGAATTTATGGAAATATTATTAAAAGAAAGTGAACGTATGCAAAATCTTATTGATGATATTTTAGTGTTATCAAAGTTAGAAAGACCGAAACAAGAATTAAATCATGTTTTTGTAGATGTTAATAAACTAATTGAAAATACAATTCAATTATTTCAAGAACTAGCAAATGAAAAAGGTATTGAAATTCAGTTTATTACTATGTTAGAAGATGGTTTAGTATTGGATTATAAGTCTTTGAAAACAATTATTACAAACCTTATTTCTAATGCAATAAAATATTCTGATGGTGGAATAATTCGTATTAGCGTACTTTACAAAGAGGGAACGATGATACTAATTGTCAAAGATCACGGAAAAGGGATTGCAGCGAAAAATATCCCACTTATATTCGATCGTTTTTTCCAAGAAGATCGTTCAAGAGGAATTGATATGGGTACAGGATTAGGGTTAAGTATTGTAAAAAAAGTGATTGAGAACAATAATGGGTCTATTGAAGTAGTTAGTGAATTAAACAAAGGAAGTGAGTTTACGGTACATATACCAGTTTCTTAACAAAATTTCACATATTATAGAAGAAATTTATCTAAAATTGATGGGTAAAATACTCTTATAAATAGGAGGTAGTATTATGGATGAATATAACAAAGATTATGACAATGAGTTAGAAGATATAGAAGAACCAAAAGAAGAAGTGATAGAAGGAGAAATAGTGGAAGTGGAGGATGTGAAAGAGCCTCAAGAACCTCATCACCATGGACCAGATGGACATAGACCACCGCCACATCATAAAGGTCCTAAGCATCCTCGTTTTATGCGCTTTTTCCCAATGATCATTATCATTATGGTTGTGATATCATTAGGGACGAATGTTTACTTATATACTTTAATTACACAAATAACGGCTGATAGTGATCTTGATTCTTCACTTGATACGGAAGTAGTTAGTTTAAGTATAGAAGATGACTATACCGAAATGATAGCCGAAGTTAGTAATGCGGTTGTTGGAGTTGCAGTCTATAGCGATGGTCAAATGACAGGTAGTGGTAGTGGTGTTGTTTATGATACGGATGGTAATGATGTGTATATTATTACCAATCATCATGTAATTGAAGGTGCAGAAAGCATTCAAATTGTCTTTGCGGATACTAGTACAGTAGAAGCTACATTAATTGGTAGTGATGAGTATAGCGATATAGCGGTTATGAAGGTTACTGTTGATTTTGAAGTTTCGGTTATTGAAATAGGAGATAGTGATACTATTAATACTGGTGAAACTGTTTTTGCAATCGGTAGTCCTTTAGGAATTGAATATGCTGGTACGGTAACAAAAGGAATTATTAGTGCTACTGATCGTACTGTTTCTGTTGATTTAACAGATGATGGAGTAGATGATTGGGATATGAATGTTATTCAAACAGATGCTGCAATCAATCCTGGAAATAGTGGGGGAGCTTTTGTAAATGCTGCAGGACAACTTATTGGTATTACTTCCATGAAATTTAGTGATACTAGTGTTGAAGGAATGGGATTTTGTTTACCAATTAATGATGTAATGGAAGTAGTTGCTGAATTGTTAGAAAATGGAGAAGTAATTAGACCTGTTCTAGGAATTAGTGGAGTTTCATTGGATGGATTTACTGGTTATGAATTAAGCTATTATCGTATTGATACTGATTTAAGCCAAGGTATTTATGTGGTTAGTGTAATTGAGGATGGTGCTGCTAAGAATACAGGTATGGAAGCGGGTGACATTATTGTTGAATTTGACGGAGTTCAAATAACGACATATAAGAGCTTTATTACAGCCCTATATAATAGAAGCCCTGGAGATACTGTTGAAGTAGTGATTAACAGAGATGGACAAGAATATGAGTTATCTATAACATTAGAGTAGTTGTCACTGGACAACTACTCTTTTTCTGTGTTATACTTTTTTTGAAAAGAATATCTTCAGGGCAGGGTGCAATTCCCGACCGGCGGTAAAAGTCCGCGAGCGTAAGCTGAATAGGTGTGATTCCTATACCGACAGTACAGTCTGGATGAAAGAAGAACAGTATGTTTTTTAGTCATGAAGGTTATTTTTTCATGATCTTTTTTATTATAAGGAGGAAACTATGAAAAATAACAAAACAAGAGAGATCGTTTTAGCAGCTTTACTAACTGCAATGGCATTGGTGTTAGGGGTGATTGAAATTCCTTATCCTTTTGCTCCGTGGTTACAATTTGATTTATCAGAAGTCATTATTTTAATGGCTATATCATTATTATCATTACGATATACGATATTTATTATTTTCGCTAAGTTCATGGTATCTATTTTTATTAAAGGACCGGTAGGACCACTAGCAATTGGGCAAATTAGTGCACTCATTGCATCATTGAGCATTGCGCTTAGTTATTATTGCTTTATGAAAATAATTCCTTTCCGTAAACAAATTATTAAAAAGGGAATAGCGTTAGTTTGTTCCATGAGTGTATTTGCCTTAGTTATGTTTATCATTAATTATTATTTTGTCACACCAACCTATTTAATGAATCAACCAACATGGTATACCCAATTACCATATATTTTAGATATTGATGCATTTAATTCGGTATATGGGACAAATATGACAGTACCATCTATTTTATCTGGTTTATCAGCGTACGGGCAAGCAATATTTATTATTTATTTCCCATTTAATTTTCTAAAAGGAATGATTTGTGGAATTGTTTATATGTTTGTTTCACCAGTTGAAAAATATTGGAAGACAAAATAAAAAAAGCGATATACTCGCTTTTTTTATTTATTCTACTGTGATTGCTTCAACAGGACAACATTCAGCTGCTTCTTTAGCAGCATCTTCATTGTCGCCTAAGTCACCATCAACAATACAAACGGCTAGACCTTCGTCGCCTAAATCAAAAACGCTTGGTGCTACGCCAACACATGCTCCACATCCGATGCAAGTTTCGTTTACTAATGCTTTTGCCATGAGTTTACCCTCCTTATTAAGATAATAAAAGTATAACCCAAATTGTATTTTTTTTCTATAAAAATGTAATTTAAAATTAAAAACGTGTTATAATGAACAAAGGATGGTGATAAAATGGCAGAATCAAGTCGTGTAAATAAATACAAACAATTAAGAGAAAGCATAAAAGAAGAAGCAGGTATCCAACGTGATGTAGAACTTACGCAAGAAAAAACAGAAGATGATGATTTTTTAGCGTTTATACCAAAAAAAGAGCCTGTTGAAAATGATACGTTAGTAGAAGCAATTACATTTGAGCAATTGAAACAACAACAAGCTCATGAAGTGGATCGTGTATTACGTAGCGTAAAAACTAGTACTGGTAAAGAAGAAGAGTATAATACTCGTTTAGATATTTTAAGTAAGATTCGTAATCCTCAAACTGTATCAACTCAAGTAGTGGATGACCAAGCTACAAGTAGCTTTGAGATGGGACATTTTACTGCTGTTAAGCAACAAGAACCAGAAGTGGTACAAGAAGAGTTACCTAAGATGACACTAATGGAACGTTTAAGTGCGATGTCGCCAAAAGAGGATGTCAAAAAAGTGCAAGAAGTCTTAGATAAAGAGCCTAAAAAAGTAGAAAAGCAAGAGATTGTTTTTGAAGTGCCAGAAAAAGAAATAATACCTGTTTTTGTAAAAGAACCAAAAGTAGTGGCAAAAGAAGAAGTTGAAATGGAAGAAATTGACCAAGATAGTCCACTTATTAAGATTTTAAATTATATTATTGTTGCTTTAGTAGTGGTTTTTGTAGTATTATGTGGTATGATTGTTTCACAAATATTTATGTAAACTAAGGCTAGCCTTAGTTTTTTTAAGGAGGAATTATGGAAAGAATAGCAATAGCAATAGATGGGCCATCAGCAGCAGGGAAAAGCACCATTGCTAAATTAATTGCAAAACAGTTAAACTATGCTTATATTGATACAGGAGCGATGTATCGTTGTGTTGCATATTATGTAAAAACAAATGGTATTGATATCCAAAATGAAGATTTAATAACATCTATATTGACGAATATACATATTCATATTGATCAAAATAATAATGTTTTCTTAAATGATCAAAATGTAAGTGGACTTATTCGTAGTGATGAAATATCAATGATGACAAGCAAAGTATCTAGCTATCAAGCTGTTCGTACTTTTTTAGTAGAACAACAACGACTTATGGCTTTATCTGGAGGAGTTATTTTAGATGGTAGAGATATTGGTACTGTTGTTTTACCAAATGCTCAATTAAAGATATATCAACAGGCAAGTGTAAAAACAAGAGCAATGAGACGTTATAAAGAAAACCTTGAAAGAGGCATGGAAGCAGATTTAGAAGCAATTACAAAAGACATTGAACAAAGAGATTATCAAGATATGAATCGTGCAATTTCTCCTTTAAAAAAAGCAGAGGATGCAATAGAAATTGATACCTCTACTATGTCTTTGCAGGAAGTAGTTGATGAAATAATGAATTTAGTAAAGAAAGTAGGATTATAATATGGCAGGAGTAGTAGCAATTGTTGGTAGAGCCAATGTAGGAAAGTCAACAGTATTTAATCGTATTATTGGAGAACGAGTATCGATTGTAGAAGATGTCGCAGGTGTAACGAGAGATCGTATTTATGCCAAGGCTTCTTGGTTAACAAGAGAGTTCCGTTTAATAGATACGGGTGGAATTGAATTAGAGAATGCGGATTTTACAACACAAATCCAAATGCAAGCAGAAATAGCGATTGATGAAGCAGATGTAATTATATTTGTTGTAAATGGTCGTGAAGGAGTAACTAGAGAAGATGAATATGTAGCAAGATTACTACAACGTTCTAGAAAACCAGTTATTTTAGCAGTAAATAAAATTGATGATGTAGCATTTAAGGATGCAATTTATGAGTTTTATGCTTTAGGGGTTGGAGATCCAATGCCTATATCAGGAAGCCATGGTATTGGGATGGGTGATTTATTAGATGAAATCATTAAACAAATGCCTAATGAAGAAGAAATAGATGATCATGAAGATATTCGTTTTTCTATCATTGGACGTCCTAATGTTGGTAAGTCATCTTTAACAAATGCAATTTTAGGAGAAGATAGAGTTATTGTTTCTAATATTGAAGGGACAACAAGAGATGCAATTGATACATCTTTTGAAAAAGATGGACAATTATATACGGTAGTTGATACTGCTGGTATGCGTAAAAAAGGAAAAATATACGAAAGTGTAGAAAAGTATTCTATATTAAGAGCACTTGGTTCGATTGAAAAAAGTGATGTTATCTTAGTAGTAGTAGATGCTGATAATGGTATCATTGAACAAGATAAACATGTTGCTGGATATGCTCATGAAGCAGGAAAAGCAGTTATTTTAGTTGTTAATAAATGGGATATGGTCGAAAAAGACGAAAAAACAATGCAAAAAACAGAAAAAGAATTACGTACACAATTTAAATATTTAGATTATGCACGTATTATCTTTGTTTCTGCAAAAACAAAACAAAGAGTACAACAATTATTCCCATTAATTCAAGAAGGATATCAAAATTCACGTAAGAGAATTCAAACAAGTGTTTTAAATGATGTATTAATTGATGCTCAAGCAATGAATCCAACAACAACATTTGAAGGTGGTAGATTAAAAATTTACTTTGCAAATCAAGTAAGTACATGTCCTCCAACTTTTGTATTATTTGTAAATGATCCACAATATATGCATTTTAGTTACAAACGATATTTAGAAAATCGTTTACGTGAAGCATTTGGTTTTGAGGGGACTCCCCTACATATTATTTGTAGAAAGAGAGATTAATTATGGCACGTATTGCAGTTTTAGGAACAGGTAGCTGGGCTACTGCTTTAAGTCGTATTTTAGTGGATAACGGACATCAAGTTATGATGTATGGAGTAGAACAATCACAAATTAATGATATTAATAACAATCATTGTAACAGCCAATTCTTTAAAGATGTGCAATTAGAAGAAGAGATTGTTGCTTCTTCTGATTTACAAGAAGTTCTTGAAGGAGCTAGTTACATATTGATTACAGTTCCAACGCATGTAGTAAAAGATACGTTAGAAAAAGTAAAACCTTTCTTAAAAGAAAAAATAACGGTAGTAAATGCTTCAAAAGGATTTGATTTAACATCCAATATGCGTATGTCTAAAACGATTCGTGCTGTTTTGGATGATTCTTATATTTATCCAGTAGTATCACTAATTGGACCAAGTCATGCTGAAGAAGTAGTTGTACGAATGTTAACAACTGTCTGTGCAGTATCTCTAGATGAAACTTGTGCGAAAGATGTTCAAAGATTATTTTCTAATGAATATTTTAGAGTATATCACCTGGATGATGAAGTTGGAGCTGAATATGGTGTTGCAATTAAAAATGTAATTGCCGTAGCAGCAGGTGTTTTAACTGGATTAGGATATGGCGATAACACAAAGGCAGCACTTATTACTAGAGGGCTTGCTGAAATGGTTCGTTATGGTATGAAAAAAGGTGGTCGTTTAGAAACATATTTAGGCCTTACAGGAGTAGGAGATTTAATTGTTACTTGTAGTAGTCATCATTCTCGTAACTTTCAAGCAGGCTTAGAAATAGGGTGTTTAAATGATGCAAAAAGCTTTATGGAAAATAACACAAAAACATGCGAAGGGATTCGTACATGTAAAGTAATCCATGAAGATGCTAAAAAATATCCAGATATTGAAATTCCAATTATTAATTCTATTTATAAAGTATTGTACGAAGAAGCGTTACCTAAAGAGGTGATAGCAGACTTGATGGCTAGGGAATTAAAAGGGGAATAGGAACATATTTTAAATCCACTCATATAGTAAGATGAGGGGTGACAAAATGCAAAATAATGATCCAATTATTGATAAAGTTGTTAAAAAAACGAATGTAAAAAAAGAAGATATATTTGCTCTAGCAAATATATTACAAACTAAAAACTTAAAAAAAGAAGAAGATGTTCGAGATTTTATAGACACAGTCTGTACAATCACGAATAAGCAAATTGATGCTACAAAAAAAGAAAAATTAGTACAAGCAATAAAAAATAACAAAGTACCTAAAGAGATTGAAAAAATGTTGTAAAAAATAAGAAAACAATAACAATAGTCATTGACTTTTAAAGGGAACATGTTTATAATAATCATTGCGGTTATAGAAGGTGATTAAATTGAAATACAACTTACAATGGATAGTAAAACATCAAGGATATTTCGAAATTGATGAGGCAATTATATTCCCTCAGGAAATGTTTGAAAAATTCGCACAAATTAATAACCTAAAAGACGTAACAGTTCAAGGAACCGGGAATCTTGATGTAAAAGAGAAAAGACTTTATGTAGAATTGTCTATTAAAGGAGTCATGGTATTACCATGTGCCTTAACGTTAGATGAAGTAGATTATCCTTTCGATATTCAAACACAAGAAGTATTTTCTTTCGAAAAACCCGACCCTCTTGAAGAAGTGCATGAGGTAAAGAAAAACATGGTTGATCTAACACCAATAGTGTTCGAGAATATTATGATTGAAGTGCCAATGCGCGTTGTGAAAGAAGATGCATCGATTCAAGTAGAAGGAAAAGGTTGGAAAATCTTCAAAGATGAAAGTGAAACGAAGGATGATGATTATATTGATCCAAGATTAGCTAAATTAAAAGATTATTTCAAAGACAAATAGGAGGAAAAGACGATGGCAGTACCATTTAGACGAGTATCAAAAACGGTAAAAAGAAAAAGAAGAACACATGATAAATTAAGTGCACCAGCAGTAGTTGTATGTCCAGAATGTGGAGAATACAAATTATCTCATAAAGTATGTAAACACTGTGGAACTTACAAAGGTCAAAAAGTATTATAATTAATATTTATTATTTAAGAAAAGACACGAGAAATCGTGTCTTTTTTTTATTGTTTTTTTATTGATTTTAACTATACTTTTTTGCTTTTTCAGTATATAATAGTGGTAATAAGTGTTACTAAGTGAGAGAAAGTGTTAAAAGGTGGTAAATTATTATGTTTATGAATGAGTATAAACATGGAATCGATGCCAAAGGGCGTTTGATTATTCCATCAAAATTTAGAGAACAATGTGGAACGAGTATTGTTATTACTCGTGGTTTTGAAGGTTGTTTAGCACTTTATACAGTAGAAGGTTGGGATGAATATTATTCCAAACTATTAACACTTCCTAAAAACAACAAACAATCACGTTCTTTGTTTCGTATGATTACTTCAAGAGCGGAGATTTGTGAGTTTGATAAATTAGGTAGAATTAACATCCCTAGTAAATTAATTGATCATGCTAAGCTTGAAAAAGACTGTGCTGTCATCGGTGTCGGTGATCATGTTGAAATTTGGAATCAAGAAGTTTGGGATGAATACTATGATGACAATTGTGATGATGTAGAGGAAAACTATGATTCACTAAATGATATATAAAAGGAGAACGTAATGTTTAATCATGTAACTGTATTACTAAATGAAGCTGTTGACGGGCTGAATATAAAAGAAGATGGAATTTATGTCGACGCTACATTAGGTGGAGCAGGACATAGTAGTGCTATTTTATCAAAATTAACAACAGGTCATTTGTACTGTTTTGATCAAGATCAGATGGCTATTCAAGAGGCGAGAACAAGATTAGATAAAGTTGGTTCAAACTATACCATTATTTATTCAAATTTTATACACGTAAAAGAAGAGTTAGAAAAATTAGGAATATCTAAAATTGACGGAATATTATTTGACTTAGGTGTTTCTTCGCCACAATTTGATATTGGAGAAAGAGGATTTAGTTATAATCACGATGCTCGTTTAGATATGAGAATGGATTTAAACCAAGAATTAGATGCTTATACAATTGTGAATAGTTGGACATATGAGAAGATTGTTCGTATTTTATTCCAATACGCTGATGAAAAGTTTGCAAAACAAATTGCAAGAAAAATAGAAGCACAAAGAGAAAAACAACCAATTGAAACAACATTTGAATTAGTAGAAATCATTAAAGATGCAATCCCTGCTCCAGCTAGAAGAAAAGGTGGTCATCCAGCAAAACGTACTTTTCAAGCATTACGTATTGCCGTAAATGATGAGTTACATGTATTTGATATTGCTTTAAAAGATTCATTATCTATGTTAAATGTTCATGGTAGAATATCGGTTATTACTTTTCATAGTTTAGAAGATAAAATTTGTAAATATGCTTTTCAGGAAGTATCGAAGCAACAAGATGTTCCACTAATGTTACCAGTTATTCCAGAATATTTATTACCAAAATTTAAACTAATTAATCGAAAAGCAATCATTGCTAGCCAAGAAGAACTAGAAGCTAATAATCGTGCTCATTCGGCAAAATTAAGAATAATAGAAAGGGTGAAAGAAGATGAAAACAACTAAATTTGAAAGATTTGCTAGAAGAATCTTCTTTTTAACAGGAACTGTATTTATTTTTGTTTTTGTAGGATTGAGTGGATTTGAATATTTTTACAATATTAATTGTCAATCGATAGAAAATGAAATAGAAGATATAGAAGCTTCTATTGATTCTCTAACGATGGAGGTACAGGAATTAGGTTCGTTTGAAAGACTAAGTGAAATAGCTGTAGCAAATGGTTATACTTACCAAAGTGATGCGACAGCGGCAAGATATACATCAACAAGTGAGGTTGTACAATAATGAAAAGATTTAAAGGAACAAAAATGTTATCCTTTGTCTTTTCTTTTACTATATTCTTAATATGTGCAAATATTCTTTATTTGGGGATTACAGGGAAACATTTTTTAAGTCAAAGTGATATAGCTAGTTATGCGGAGGATAGAAACACGAAAACAGTTACAACGGTAGCTCAAAGGGGTGATATCTATACAAGTGATGGTGAAGTTGTAGCAACGACTGTTACTAGATATAAGTTAGCAGCTATTTTATCAGAATATAATCTTTATGCTGATGGGAGTGCAAATTATGTAGTGGATATAGAAGAAGCAGCAGAGTTATTAGCACCTATTTTAGGAATGGATGAAGCAGAACTTCTGGTTACTTTATCAAAAGATAGTTATCAAGTAGAGTTTGGTAGTTATGGTAGTAATCTTTCTACTATTACAAAGAACGCTATTGAAGCTCTTGAAATACCAGGATTAGTATTCACAGAAACTAGTACACGTAATTATCCTTATGGTGATTTTGCAAGTTACTTAGTGGGTTATAGTATTACGGAAACAGATACTGTTTCTAAGATAGTTGGAAAGATGGGATTTGAATTAGTATATAATGATGAATTATCTGGGGAAGATGGTTATATTGTTTATCAAAGTGATGTTAATAATTATGTTTTACCAGATGGGATTGTAGAACAAGTAGATAGTGTGGATGGAAGTGATTTATACTTAACGATTAATAGTACGATTCAAAAAGATTTAGATATTGCATTTCAAGAATTAGCTGAAAATGCAGAAGTTGAACTTGGGACAGTGGCTATTATGGAGGCGACGACTGGTAAAATATTAGCGATGAGTAATTATCCTAGTTTTGATCCTAATGTTAGAGATGTAGAGAATTATACAAATTTCTTTATTGAAACTGCTTATGAGTGTGGTTCGGTATTTAAACCCTTTGTATACGCTAGTTCAGTAGATCAGGGATTATTCCCAACAAATCAGTTGTATACATCAGGTAAGTATGTTTTTGATAGTTCAACAACAATTAGTGATTGGAATAATGGTGTAGGTTTTGGAGATATTACTTTTGAAGATGGATTAGCCCTATCAAGTAATGTTGGTGTTGTTACGATTGCGAATAGTTATGTAGATGAAGATGAATTAATAGCTGATTATTTAGAACTAGGATTCTTTAGTTCAACAGAAGTGGATGGAATGACTTCAGCTGCAGGTATTGCCGGCTATGATAATGGGCCTTTAGAGTATTTAACGACATCTTTTGGACAAGGATCTACGGTAACTGCTTATCAAATGTTACGAGCTTATAGTGTATTTGCGAATGATGGAAAAACGGTAGAACCATATTTTGTTGAAAAAATTGTAAATGAAGAAACTGGGGAAGTAAGTTATGTTGGGAAAACAACTTATTCACAGCAAATTTTCTCTAGTGAAACAATAGATACTATGAATGAAATGTTATTAAATAATATTTATGGTGATGTTTCGATTGCAACAGCTTATCAAGTCGATGGTGTGACAGTAATGGGGAAAACAGGGACAGCCCAAGTAGCTCGCAGTGATGGATATTCAGGCTATCGAACAGATGTTAATATTAAGTCATTTGCAGGGATAGCGTCTTATGAAGGAGAAGATTCTGAAATAATTATTTATGTTTCAATTCAGTCTCCTGAGTATAATTCAAATGGAGAATCAGCAGGTGCTTATTTGGCAGAATTTGTAACAAATATGATTAGTACATCCTTAGCAGTGCAAAGTCAAAGTGAATATGAAGATAGTGTCCAATTATCTTTTGAATTAGGAAGTTATATTAACCAAAGTACTAGTTATGCTACATCTTCTTTAGAATCAAAACAAGTTTCCGTTCAACTAATAGGAAATGGGGATACAATCATCGAACAAGAACCAACTAGTCAAACTATTATTACAACCAATGATCAGGTGTTCTTGAAAACAGATGGAACACAAATTACGATTCCTGATTTCACAGGGTGGTCAAGAAAAGATGTTTTAACATATTGCAATATGGCTAATATAGATACACTTATTGAAGGTGAATCAGGATATGTGGTTAGCCAAAGCATAGAGGCAAGTACTATTTATGATGGCAGTGAATTATTAACTATCACGATTGAGTAAGGAATATTCCTTACTCTTTTTTTATATATTATAAAAAGGGGTGATTAAGTGTTTGAGATAACAAAAAGAAAGTTGAATAAAGTATTATGTGGAGCTATTATTATTGCAGTTTTCATTGTTATTAAATGTGTTTATGTTCAAATTATTGATTTTCAATTTATATATGATAATGCTTTGGAGTTATGGCAACGTTCTTTTCCAGTAGAGGCAAATCGTGGGGAGATTATAGATATAGATGGAGAAGTTTTAGCAACAAGCTTAACTACTACATCATTAGTAGTTATTCCAAGTCAAATTCAAGATATTGCTTATACTGCTGATAAGTTAAGTACTATTTTAGGAGTAGATGTTGAAGTATTGGTTGAAAAACTATCGAAGAATGTATCGATTGAAAGAATTTCTCCTGAGGGAAGGCAGTTAGAGGATGATGTTGCGATGCAAATTGATAGACTTAAATTAGCAGGCGTTTATTTAATTAAAGACTCTTTACGTTATTATCCAAACAGTAATTATTTAAGTCATTGTTTGGGTTTTGTAGGGATAGATAATCAAGGATTGTTGGGCTTAGAAGTAGAATATGATGAATATTTAACGGGAACGAATGGTTCTATAGATTACTATATGGATGCGAAAGGGAATAATTTAGATATGTATGCTAGTGATTATATTGCCCCACAAGAGGGTTATACATTACAATTAACAATTGATAGTGATATACAAGATGTTGTGGAAAGAGAGTTAAATAATGCTTATGATACATATAATCCTGATAGTATATGGGCGATTGCAATGGATCCTCAGACTGGAGAAATACTAGCAATGTCATCAAAACCAGATTTTGATCCAAATGATTATCAAAATAGTAGTGAAGAAATATATAACCAAAACACACCTATTTTTCGTACGTATGAGCCCGGATCTACTTTTAAGATATTAACTTTTGGGGCTGCATTAAATGAAGGTTTATTTGATATGGATGAAGATACTTATTATGATATAGGGTATGAATATGTAGGTGGGACTAAAATTAGTTCTTGGAAAGAAGGGGGACATGGTCTACAAACCTATCGAGAAGTTTTGCAAAATTCTTCGAATCCGGGTTTTGTGCATATTGGTCAAATGCTTGGGAAAGATAATTTATATAATTATATTGTTGATTTTGGTTTAACAACAAAAACGGGAATTGACTTACCAGGAGAATCAACGGGTATTATGTTTGATTATGATAATTTTAATGAGTTGGAACAGGCTACTGTTGCTTTTGGACAAGGGATATCTATTACAGCTATTCAATTAGTAACAGCAGTCAGTGCAGCTATTAATGGTGGGACTTTATATACACCTTATATTGTGAATGCTATTATTGATCCTACTACAAACGAAACACTTTTCCAAAATAGTCCTACGATTGTAACAGAAAATATTGTTTCAAAAGAGACATCGGAGTTATTGTTAGATGCTTTAGAAACAGTGGTTAGTGATGGAGGAGGTAAGAATGCTTATATTGATGGTTATCGGATAGGTGGTAAAACAGGAACAGCTCAAAAGGTAGAAGATGGTCAATATATGGAGGGGGAATATATTTTATCTTTTATTGGTATTGCACCTGTTGATGATCCACAAATTGTATTATATATTGCGATGGATAACCCTAAAAACTGTATTCAATATGGGGGTACTACAGTTGCCCCGATTGCTAGAAATATGTTTTTAGATATTTTGCCTATCTTAGAAATAGAACAAGTAGAAGAACAAATTCCTAAAGTAAGTGTATATGGGGACACTGAAATGGTTGAAGTACCTCAATATATTGGTTTAGATAAAAGTGAAGTTACGAATACACAATTAACTTTTGAGTTTATTGGTACAGGTGATACTGTTATTGATCAGTTACCAAGATATGGGAGTAGTGTGGAGGTTGGATCAACGGTGGTTATTATGTTGGGTGATGTTTAAAAAACTTCTATGCCAGCTTATTTGACAATATTTAATATTTATTATATGATTGAGTCAAATTATATTAAAGGAGATTTGTAGAGAAAGTGGACCCGAGCGAGACCCAAGTTTTAAATATTGTTTTATTTGTTATTTTATTAATTTTTTCAGGAGTTTTTTCATGCACGGAAACAGCGTTATTATCTGTTAATAAAATTCGTATCCGTACATTAGCACAAGAGGGAAATAAGAAAGCGAAATTAGTTGAAAAGTTGTTATCAAATAGTGATCGTTTATTTAGTTCTATTTTAGTGGGAAATAACTTAGTGAATATTGGAGCATCTTCCTTAACAACGGCTGTAGTTATTGGGATGTTTGGTGATTCAGCACAAATGGTTGCTTATGCAACAGGTTTTGTAACGTTATGTATTTTAATATTTGGTGAGATTACACCAAAAACATTTGCTACAAGACATGCTGATACGATTGCTTTATCAATATCTGGATTTATTAATTTTGTATATATTATATTTACACCAATTGTTATTGTCTTAAATATTGTAACAGGTTTTATCATTCGCCTGATGGGGGCAGATAACGATAATGGACCAACGATGACAGAAGAAGAATTAAAAACCATTGTTACTGTTGGCCATGAAGAAGGTGTATTAGAAGAACAAGAAAAAGAAATGCTTCATAATGTGTTCGAATTTGGGGATACGGAAATTAAAGAAATTATGACTCCTAGAGTTCATGTTGAAAGTATTGGTGATGATTGTACTTATGGTGAACTTAAGGAAATATATAAAAGTGGACAATATTCAAGATATCCTGTTCACAGTGAATCATTTGATGAAATTGTAGGGGTTTTAAATATTAAAGACTTATTGTTCTTTGATGGTTCAAAAGAGGAATTCTCTGTAAAAGATCATTTACGTGAACCATTTGTTGTTTATGAGTTTAATCAAATATCTGATGTATTTGCTTCTATGCGTAAGGAGCATGCAACATTGGCTGTTGTTTTGGATGAATATGGAGTAATGGCAGGTATTGTGACTTTTGAAGATATCGTAGAAGAAATTGTTGGTGAAATTGACGATGAGTACGATGATGAAAAAGAGGAAACTATTACGCAAGTAAGTGAAAATGAGTATTTAGTAGTTGGTACACTAAGTTTGAATGATGTTAATGATGAAATTGATACTAATTTTGAATCAGAAGATTTTGAATCGATTGGTGGATTAGTTTTAGGTCAGTTTAGTGGAGTACCAGAAGTAGATGATCAAATCATTTTAGATGAAGCTATTTTCAAAATAGTAGAAATGCATAAAAATAGAATTGAGAAGCTACTAGTAACGTTAGTGAAAAAGGAAGAAGACGAAGAGTAAAAGTCATCTTTAAAGATGACTTTTCTTATTCAAGGAAGGATTGTAGGATGAAAGTAGAAAATTTAGAAATTAAAAAAATTGGTATTAATGGAGAAGGGATAACTTATATAGATAGAAAGATAACCTTTGTTCCAGGTGCCTTGCCAGGAGAAATAGTGGATGTTGATATTGTTAAACAAACACGATCATTTTATGAAGCAAAAGTAATTAATATTAAAGAGTATAGTGAGAATCGTATTAAAGTATCATGTTCATTAAATAAAGATTGTTTAGGGTGTTCTTTGTTACATATGAAATACCCATTACAAACACAATATAAAAAAGAATCAGTAAGAGAATCTATTCGTAAATATACGAATTATGATTTATCTAAAACTGTATTTAAAGATGTAATTCCACCAAAAAACAAACAAGGATTTATTCAAGAAGTAAATCTTCCAATTGTTCGTTCAAAAGGAACAATTACTTTTGGTATCTATCAAAGAGAAAGTAAATATTTAACAGTATTAACAAACTGTTTTAAACAAAATGAAGCAATTAATGCTTGCTTAAAACAATTAGAAAAAATTCTAACTGAAAATAATTGTAAAACATATAGTGATAAATTTAAAACAGGTCTAAGATTTTTAAAAGTAAAAATAATTGAAAATAAAATACAATTAGTATTTATTACTGGTAAAGATGGTTTAGATAATGATGTTATTCAATTAATTAGTAACATAGAAGGAGTAGAAGGAATATTTGTTAGTGTTAATACTACAAAACATCAAGAATTTGATGAAGTAGGATATTCTAAAGCAGGTGGTAGTACTCGTTTGGAATTAGATGTTGATGGAAAGAAAATTAAAACATCAATTAAATCATCGATTGGTGAAAATTATGAGATGGAAATAAAAAAAGCAAAAGAAATTGTAAAACTATTAGAAGATAGTAAACAAGTATTGTCATTGAATTGTGGAATTGGATTAGTAGAAGTATTAAGTAATAAACCTTTTATATCAGTAGATGAAAAGAATTATCATATTGAAGATGCTAAATTAAATGCAAAATATTTAAATCGTGATAATGTGAAGTTTGTAAAAGGGGATAGTGACGATAAGATTGTTTTATATGCTAAAAAAAGAGAGTGTGATACTTTCTTGATTCAAAATGGCCGTTTTGGATTAACTGATATTATGAAACAAAGTATATTCTTATCAAAAGTAAAAAATGTTGTTATTAGTTGTGAATCTCATTCCACTCTTGCTAAAGATTTAGCAGAGTTAGAAAAAAGCTATTATTTAGAAAAAATAGTAGCATTAGATACCCATCTATATACACCATATGTTACAACAATTGTAAAACTAGTTAGAAAGTAGGGAAAGAAAATGGAAATCAGCTATAAACCAAAAGGAGTATGTGCAAGTGCAATGCATATTCAAGTAGAAGAAGGAAAAATCATTGAAGCTAAAATTATTGGTGGATGTCCTGGAAATGGACTGGGAGTATGTTCTTTAATTAAAGGTTTGGATGTAACAGATGCAATCGCTCGTATGGAAGGGATTCGTTGTGGAGCAAAACCAACAAGTTGCCCTGATCAATTAGCACAAGCATTAAAACAAACTTTGTAGTTATTAAAAATCTTGTTTGACACGTCACTGATGGTGGCGTTTTTTGTTTACTTCTGTTTTTTAGCAGTTTTTCTTTTTTTTGATTAGTGAATAGGTTACAATTGAATAGACAATATATTGAAAATGTATCAAAATAAATAGATAATAAAACGTATTTAAGATACGGGAAAGCAGGGGATTTTATGATATTTTATAAAAATGTATATCTTCATCAAGGTGATGAATTTATTTTAAAAGATTTTGCTATTGAAGATGGTTGTTTTTTGTTTTCAAATATAGAGGATGATTGTGAAGTTATTGATATGAATTATCAAAAAATCATACCTGGTCTTATTGATATTCATAGTCATGGAGCAAAAGGTGTGGACTTTAACAATATTGATAAAAAGGCAGTAGAAGAAGTATGTTCTTACTTTTATAGCCAAGGAGTAGTAGGTGTATATCCAACATTGTTAACAGATGATAAAGATGTGATCATAAAATCTATCCAAACATTAGTAGAAAGTAAGGAAAGTGGTGCTGATAGTATTTTGGGTATTCATATAGAAGGGCCATTTATTTGTGAGGAGTTTAAAGCATGTATGCCGTCTTGTTATCTAAGGTTACCAGATAAAGCATTGTTTGATGAATTTTACGATGCTTCGAAAGGATTATTTCAAATTATGACAATGTCAGCTGAATTAGAAGGGGCTAGTGATTTAGTAAAACATGCTGTTAAAAAAGGAGTTGTTATTTCTTTAGGACATAGTGGTGCAAATGGGCAACAAGCACAATCTTTTATAGATGCAGGAGCTAGTAATGCGACTCATTTAGGAAATGCTATGAAACAACCTACACAACATGATTTATTTGTTTGTGGAACTGTTTTAAATAGTGATATTTATTCTGAAATCATATGTGATGGAGCTCATATAAATAAAACAGTTGTCCAATATTGGTTTAAAGTAAGACCTCATAATAAAATGATATTAGTTACTGATTCTATTATGGCAACAGGTCTAAGTGATGGTGAATATCGTTTAGGAATCAATGAGGTTATTGTAGAAAATAAACATGCTTGGTTAAAACATGCAAGAAAAACAAGAGCGGGTAGTACATTAACAGCTATTGAAGCTGTAAGAAATCTGTCTCAATTTCTTGGTTTACCATTTGTTCAGTGTGTGAAATTTATGAGTGAAAACCCAGCTAAAGCACTTTCTATTTTTGATCGAGTAGGATCTATTGAAGAAGGAAAAGAAGCTAGTTTTGTTGTGTTAGATGATCAATATGAAGTTCTTGAAACATATCTTAAAGGAAATTGTGTTTATAAAAAATAAATCATATTATAGGATGTATATACTTTTTAAGAAAATTTATTTATTAAAAAATAATTGATATTATCAACGTTTATAAGAATATCATGAGGAGTTTATAAACTCCTCTTTTTTTTATAGGAAGGCTTTGTTATAATAGAGAAAAGCCTCTTAAATTTTGTCCAGTTTAACAAGTGACAAAGTTCAAATTCAAAAGATAGGAATTTGTCACTTGTACTTGTATACTGTAGTTGTAAAGATAAGTATAAGAAAGGACAAAAATGAAAATGAAAGAAAAAGTACAAAAAATCGGACGCGTATTAAGTGCAATGGTAATGCCTAATATCGCAGTATTTATCGCATGGGGGTTAGTAACATCAGTATTTATTGAAAATGGTTGGTTTCCAAATGCAACCTTAGCTGAGTTAGTAGATCCAATGAATCAATATTTATTACCAATCTTAATTGCTTACACAGGTGGTTATAATGTTTATGGTCAACGTGGAGCAACTGTAGGTTCTATTATGACAATTGGGGTATTGGTAGGAGCACCAATTCCAATGTTTATAGGAGCAATGATTTGTGGGCCTTTAGGGGCATTCTTAATTAAAAAATTAGATGAAGTATTACAAGGACATATCAAAGAAGGATTTGAAATGTTGGTTAATAACTTCTCAGCTGGTATCTTAGGGTTTATCCTTGCTGTTATTGGTTGTTTAGCTATTAATCCTGCTTGTTTAGCTTTAAATGATGTATTAACTATCGGAGTTAATTTCTTAGTGGATAGAGGATTATTACCATTACTTTCAGTAATTGTAGAACCAGCAAAAGTATTATTCTTAAATAATGCTATTAACCACGGAATTTTCTCACCAATTGGAATCCAAGAAGTATTATCTCAAGGATCTTCTATTTTCTATTTAATTGAATCAAATCCTGGTCCAGGTTTAGGAATTTTACTTGCATATTGTTTCTTTGGAAAAGGCGCTGCAAAATCTTCTGCATCAGGAGCAGCAATTATTCATTTCTTTGGGGGAATACATGAAATTTACTTCCCATATATTTTAATGAATCCATTATTAATTATTGCAGCAATAGCTGGGGGAGCAACTGGAGTCTTTGTCAATGTATTATTTGGTTCAGGTTTAGTATCTGCAGCATCACCAGGAAGTATTATTGCAATCTTAACAATGTGTGCACCGGATAGTTATTTTGGAGTATGTGTCAGTATCGCGGCAGCAACGGTTGTAGCATTTGTAGTGGCAGCATTTATTCTTAAATTCACTAACTCAAAAGAAGACTTAGATGAAGCACAAGCAGAAAGTAAACAATTAAAAACTGCTACACCAACTCAAGAAGCAGTAGCGGTGAAAAAAGACTTATCAACATTACGTAAAATCGTATTTGCTTGTGATGCCGGAATGGGTTCTAGTGCAATGGGAGCAACTATCCTAACTAAAAAATTAAAAGCAGCAGGAATTGATGTAACGGTTCCTCATTATGCAATTAATGATATTCCTAGTGATACAGAAGTAGTTGTTACACATCAATCATTAGTAGGACGTGTAGAAGATAATCTACCAAATGTTGTTATCTTCCCAATTACTAACTTTATGGGTGGTACAGAATACGATGACATTATTGAAAAATTAAAATAAGGGAGACAAAAGTATGTATTCATCTCGTCAAATTAAAATTATATCTCAATGTTTAGGTAGAGATGATTACATTACTTATCAGGAAATCTCTGATCACTTAGAAATAAGCACACGTACAATCATGCGTGAAATAACATATATTAATGATGAACTACGTAATTCACAATTGCGTATTGAAACTAAAAAAGGAAAAGGCATTTGTTTAGTAGGGGATGAAGAAAAGAAACAGAACTTACTGATTGATATCCAAGGATCAAAAGTTGATTATATGGATAAACAAGAACGCCAAGAACTTCTATGTTTAGAGTTATTACAATCGAAACAAATTCAAAAATTATATTACTATAGTAATAAATTCCAAGTATCAGAAGCAACTATTTCACATGACTTGGATGATGTAGAACAATTCTTAGAGAAATATGAAGTGGAATTAATTCGTCGTCCTGGTTTTGGAATAGGAGTTATCGCGAATGAAACATCTATTCGTAGAGCTATTTCATCGATTATTAATAATACGGTACAACACCATATTATGAATATTGATTTTGATCGTTATTCATTCCAAGATGTTTTACAACAACTAGCGGCAACGAATAATACAAATATGCAAAAAGTATTAGATTTTGATATTTTAAAGAAAATATTAATTGTTTTTAGAGAAAATCGTCAAGCATTTAAATTAGATCAAATGGCTAAAAGTTCTTATATTGGATTATTAATTCATTTAATGATTGCAGTTGGAAGAATGCAAACATTTGAAAGTTTAGAGAAAAACAGAGAAGTTATTGAATTAGTAAAAGATAAAGAAGCATTGATGCGAGCTGAAATGATTTTTCAATGTTTAGCTAGTGAGTTTGATATAGAAGTGGATGAAGTAGAATGTGCGTTTATTGCAATTCATTTAGAGAGTTCGAAAGCTACGATGGTGGACTTAGAAAACCCAATTGAAGAGCATTATGATGTTATCTTGCGAATGCTGCATATCTTTAAAGAAAATGGTTATAACCTGTTTGGAGATTATGAATTAATTCAAAGCTTATCAGCGCATCTAAAACCAGCATTACTTCGCTTACAATATCAATTACCTATTTATAATCCTTTATTAAAAGAAATAAAAGAAAATTATAAAGAGATATTTAAGGTATGTCAAAAAGCTGGTACAATATTTGAAGAAACATATCATTACTATTTAAATGATGATGAAATAGGTTACTTAGTTCTCCATTTTGCAGCAGCAATTGAAAGATATAAGTTATCAAACTTAAGAAAAATTACAGTAGGAATTGTATGTAGTAGTGGAATTGGGATGTCAGCATTATTAATGGCTCGTTTAAAAAGAGTAGTTGATAAGAATGTTCGATTTATTCCTTTATCAATTAGTGATGTAGATAAAAATGACTGTGAGTTATTAATCTCTACCTTTGTTGTAGAAAACGCTATTCAAGTAACTCCACTATTAAATCAAAGTGATGTAGTTGAAGTATTAAAAGTTATTAATACAAAACGTAAACAATTACCGAAAGTAGAAACAAAAACAGTTGATTTTGACTTAATGGATGCAGTAGAATTTATCAAACAGGTAGTAACTAATTTAGAAGTTCATATGTTACAAAGTGATTGTGATAAATCACAAATGATTGATTTTGTATGTGCAAAAATGCTGGATAACCCTGAACTAGTCAAAGTAATTCAAAAAAGAGAAGAGAATGGTAGTACAATGTATCAAAACTTCCATTTTGGTTTATTACATGCAACAACAGATTTAGTAGATCATTGTCTTGTTAAGGTTTTTTTACCAGAAAAACCTTTTACAAACAAAGCATTACAAGATATTGATGTTATCTTATGTATGCTTTTACCAACAAATGCTTGTGAAAGTCATCGACAAATGATGTCCACTATTTCTGTTATGTTAATAGAAGAACCAACATTCTTTGAAACACTACTAGTAGGAAATAAAGAAGAAATTCAGTCTGTATTGCAAATTCATTTACAGCAATATATTACAACGAAGATTAGGGAGGAATAAGAATGATAAATGTTTACTTTGCTTGTGATGCCGGGATGGGATCAAGTGCTTTAGGAGCTTCTATGCTTAGAAAGTATGTTAATCAAGATATAAAAGTAAGTCATTGTTCAGTTTATAAAATACCAACTAGTTGTGATGTTGTTATTGTCCAAAAACACTTGTCATCTCAAGTAGATGACCGTAATAAATACAAAAGAATATATGATATATTATATTTTTTAGATGATAAAATACTTAGAGAAATCGCGAAGGAGATTAATAAAATGGGAAATAATGAAATGTTAAAAAAAGAGGCTATTATCTTAAATTGTGCATCTTGTACAAGTGATGAAGCTATTGTAGCAATGGGAGAATTATTACAGGCTCATGGTTATATTGAAGCACCATATATTCAAGGAATGTTAAATAGAGATCATGATTTAACAACTTATTTAGGGAATGATTTAGCTATTCCTCATGGTGAATTTGATGTAAAGAAATATGTATTAAATACTGGTATTGCAGTAATGATTTATCCAAATGGAATTGATTGGAATGGAAATTTAGTACGTATCGTTATTGGTATTGCTGCAAAAGGTGATGACCATATGGAAATCTTATCAAATATTGCTATTACATTATGTGAAATGGAAACAGTAGATCAAATAGTAGCTAGTGATGACGTTGATTTTATTCGTAATATTTTAGTGGAAGGAGCATAAATTTATGATAATCACAGTAACTTTAAATCCCGCAATTGATAAAACAGCACAATTAGAAATGTTAGAAGTAAATGAATTAAATCGTTTAACAAATGTTATTTTAGATGCTGGTGGAAAAGGTATTAATGTTTCGAAAGCAATTCAAGAATTAGGGGGTACATCTATTTGTACAGGTTTTATTGCAGGTACAAATGGAAAATGGATTCAAGATGAATTAGTTGAAAAAGGGTTGGAATGTCGTTTTAAAGAAGTTCCTGGTAATACCAGAATGAATTTAAAAGTTCTTGATAAAGAAATGAATTTAACAGAGTTAAATGAAACAGGATTACCTATTAGTAAAGAAGATATAGAGTCTTTTACGGAACAATTAATTAACATGTGTAATCCAGGGGATACTGTGGTATTGGCTGGTAGTGTTCCTGCTGGCGTAGAAAAAAACATTTATTTTGATTTAACAAAATTGTTAAAATCTAAAGGAATGAAAGTAGTATTAGATGCTGATGGAGAATTATTTGATTTAGGTATTGAAGCAGGTCCTAGTGTTATTAAACCTAATAAATATGAGTTGTGTAAATACTTTGATTTATCTAAAGATATTAGTGATGAAGAAATGGTAGAACATGCTAAAAAATTATTAGATAAAGGAATGGAAACAATCGCTATTTCTTTAGGATCTAGAGGAGCTATCTTTGTAAGAAAAGAAAAAGTAGCTTATGTAAAAGGCTTAAAAATCAAAGCACATTCTGCAGTAGGTGCTGGTGATTCTATGGTTGGTGCTATTAGTTATGCTATGGAACAACAATTAAACTTTGAAGACTTTATTACTTTAGCAGTTGCAACTTCTGCTGGTGCAGTTATGACAGAAGGTACGAAAGCTCCAAGTATCGATGTAGTAAAAGGTTTAATGGAACAAGTAGAAATAGAATTTAAAGATTAGAATAGAGAAATCTATTCTTTTTTTATTTGTTATACATATATTTTATTGGTGATACTATGTTTATAAAAATAAAGAAATTACAGTTTTTATGTAGTTTATGTTTGTTATTTCAAGTGTTTTTAGCTTCTTGGTTTATTCCTTTTCACTTGATAGCAGCTATTTTATCTATTTTTATTATTTTATGGCAAAGAAGATATAAAGCAATATGTATTCAATATCATTATTACATTCTTTGTTTATATTTTTTTAGAATTTATTTATTATCAACTAATTGTTGGTACTTTTTAGAATTCGGATATTTAGTAAGTGTTTTATTTTTAGGAATGTTTTTATTTTTAATTTCTCTACATGCAATCTTGTAAAAGAGTATCAAGGACATATAAATCGTGATATAATAATCAAAGGAAGTAGGGTGATTGTATGATTGGACATTTACAAGTTTATACTAGCTATAGTTTTCAACAAAGTACTATTTTAATCAAGGAACTTTGTCAGCAAGCAAAACATTTAGGATATCAAGCATTAGCGATTAATGATGTTAACTCTATGTATGGTGTTGCTGAGTTTTATGGTGTTTGTAAAAGCTATGGATTAAAACCAGTAATTGGTATGGAAGCAACAGTTTTGATTGAAGGAGATAAATATTCTTTGTTATTATATGCAAAAGATACGACTGGTTATTTTGATTTAATAAAAATTAGTACTAAAATCCAATTATCTGATGATCATGCAATCGATTTAGAAGGATTATATGTATATAGTGAACATTTATATGTTGTTTCAGGTTGTCAAGAAGGAATTATTGAACGTTCTTTAGATAAAGAAATGGATGTTTTAGCAGATAATTATGTTTCTTTATTAAAAAATAAATTTCATGATAATTTCTTTTTATGTATTCAAAATCATGGTTTATTAATACAACAAAAAAGAAACCAAAAATTAATAGAATTAGCTTCTAAATATCAAATAAAAGTATGTTGTTCTAATGAAGTACGCTATCTTCAAGAAAAGGATTCCCTAGCATTAGATTTACTACATGCTAGCTCTTTAAATTATACATTAGATAAAATGCATGAACCTATTACCACACAATTATATTTAAAAGATGCTAATTCAATGTGTTCCTTGTTTAACCAAGAGTATATTGATAATACAAACTTTATTTTATCATCTTGTAATGTGACTATTCCTATGGGGGAAATGCATTTACCTAAATATGATTTACCAGAAACAGTAGATACCAATGCTTATTTAAAACAATTATGTAATGTAGGACTAAATAAAAGATTAAATGGAAATGTAAACCAAACATACCAAGCACGCTTAGAAAAAGAACTAGGTGTTATTCAAAAGATGGGTTTCTGTGATTATTTTTTAATTGTTTTTGATTATGTTCGTTTTGCTAAAAAAGAAGGAATTCTAGTAGGACCAGGTAGAGGAAGTGCGGCCGGAAGTTTAGTAGCTTATGTTTTAGGGATTACCAATGTAGATCCAATTGAACATGATTTACTTTTTGAACGTTTTTTAAATGAAGACCGTATTTCTATGCCAGATATTGATGTTGATTTTCAAGATAATCGTAGAGAAGAGGTAGTAGCCTATATTACCCAAAAGTATGGGAAGGATAATGTTGCTCAAATTGTTACTTTTTCAACATATGGTCCTAAAGTAGCGTTACGTGATTTAGCAAAGGTAATGAATATTCCAACTGTTAGAGTGGATATTCTTTCCAAAATGATACCAACAGATTTGAAAAGCAAAAAATCAATTGCTCAATTAATGGAAGAATCTTATGAGTTTTCTAGCTTTGTAAATAAAGATGACTTATTATCTAAGATTATTCAAAGTGCGATCATAGTTGAAAAACTACCTAGAAATATTTCTACCCATGCTGCTGGTATTGTGTTATCAAAAGATGTATTAATGCATGTTGTCCCTTTAGCAAAAACAAATACTGGTGTTATTAGTCAATATTCTAAAAAGTATATTGAATCGATCGGTTTATTAAAAATGGATGTTTTAGGATTAAGAAACTTAACACTTTTACAATATATGATAGAAGACATAGAAAGAGTTTATCATAAAAAAATAAACATTAATAATTTAGATACAAATGATCAAAAAACATTTGAATTATTTAGAAGAGGAGATACTTTTGGTATTTTCCAATTAGAATCTACTGGTATTAGAAATCTTATTCGATCAATGCAATGTGATTGTTTTAATGATATTGTTGCTACTATTGCTTTATATCGACCAGGTCCAATGGAAAATAATCCTATTTATATTGCTCGTAAAACAAAAAAAGAAGCAATTATATATCCTTTAGAACAATTAAAACCAATCTTAGAACCTACTTATGGAATATTTATTTATCAAGAACAAATTATGCAAGTAGCTACACTTATTGCTGGTTTTTCTTTATCAAAAGCAGATATCTTACGTAAAGCAATGTCTGATAAAAACCTTGAGACAATGAAGTCTTTAAAACAAGAGTTTTTAGACGGTGGTGTTCAAAATGGATATAATAAAGAAGAAGTAAGTCATATTTATGATTTGATTGAAAAATTTGCAGACTATGGATTTAATAAATCACATTCGGTTGTATATGCTCAAATTGCTTATCAACAAGCTTATATCAAAGCTAATTTTCCATTAGTATTCTTTAGTTCTAATTTATCGAATGATCAATCTAGTGCCACAAGTAAGCTAAGAATCATTCAAGAGATGAAAAAGAATAATATGATGTTATTGCCTCCATCTATTAATAAATCAACAAATCGATTTACAATTGAAGGAGATAATATTCGTTATTCTTTATTAGCAGTTAAGAATATTGGACAAGCAGGTTATCAAGCTATTATTGATGCAAGACAGGCTGGACCTTTTAAGGACTTTTTTGATTTTTTATCAAGAGTACAAAATAGTCGCTTAAACCAAGCTATGATTGAAAGCTTAATAGATGCTGGAGCATTTGATGAATTTGGTTATAACAGACCAACTATTAAAGCAAATATTAGTAAATTTATGGAATTTTCAACGATGGCCAATAGCTTTGGAATAGAGGTTCCTCCACAAATTCAATTAATCAAAGAAAAAAAATTACAAACATTAGAATTAGAGAAAAATGCTTTAGGAATCTATTTAACAAGTCATCCAATCGTACTAGCAAAATCATCATTAGATACAGATTTTATTAATATAATGGATTTAGAGAAATATCGAGGAAAATATGTTGCAGTTATGATTCAAATTCAAAAAGTACGTAAAATATTTGATAAAAAGAATAATCAAATGTGCTTTATAGAAGGAAATGATGAAACTGGAAGTATAGAAGGTGTTGTATTTAGTCAAGTATTTGATCGATGTAGAGATCAATTAAAAATAGGTAATATAGTATATATAGAAGCAAAGGTTGATAATAAAGATAAATTATCTTTATTAATCAACCAAGTAAAAGAAAGAGGTATTTCATGAAAAAAATGATATTAATCGATGGTAACTTCTGGTTATTTAGTTGTTACTATGCAACAGCAGCAATGGGTAACTTAATGGTAAATAAAGATGGTGTACCAACCAATGGGGTATACGGATTCGCCCAAAGATTAGGAAGTGTCTTAAAAGAAAATCCTGATTATGTAGTTGTTGCTTTTGATGCAAAAGGGAAAACATTCCGTAGTGATATGTTAGAACAATATAAAGAAAACAGAAAAGAAACACCTCAAGAATTAACATGTCAATTTCCAATGGTGAAAGAGTTTTTAGATGCTTATCAAATTCAACACTTAGAATTAACTGGTTATGAAGGCGATGATATTATTGGAACAATTGCTAATAAAGCAAGTAAAGAAGGTATTGAAGTACATATTTATACAAATGATAAAGATATGATGCAGTTAGTAAATGAATCGGTGCATCAATATAAAAAGCCACAAAAAAGTGATAATTATAATATTATCACACCTACTTCTTTTTATGAAGAATATGGGATTAGTTGTGATCAAATGAGAGACTTATTAGGATTAATGGGAGATACTGCAGATAATATTCCTGGTATTACAGGTGTTGGTCCTAAAACGGCAATTAAACTAATCAAAGAATATGAAACAGTTGAAAATCTAAAAGAACATAGTGATGAATTAAAAGGAAAAATAGGACAAACTATTCGTGAACAAATTGATATGGCAATACTATCAAAAGAATTAGCTACAATAGATATTAATGTACCACTAGAATATGATCTTGAAAGTTCTATCTACCAACCTTATGACTATGAAAAACTAGCAGCTTTTTATCGTCGTTATGATATGCAATCATTATTAAAAAGAATTTCTTTACAAAAAACGCAAACTCCCATAAAAACATCAAATGATATCAAACCTATCATTGTACAATCATTACCACCTATTAATAAAGATAGTGCATTAACAACATGTACGTATGAAGAAAATTATCATAAGTCATTATTATTAGGATTTGGTATTTATAATGAAGATCAAGCTTATTATATTTCTATTGAAAATGCATTAAAAGATGCTTCTTTTCTAGCATTTTGTAAAAATAAAGATATTAAAAAATATGGTTATGATATTAAAAGAAGTATTACTTCTAGTTTATGGCATACTATTGAAATAGAAAACTATACATTTGATTTACAGTTAGCGAGCTATATTTTATCACCTGGTTTAAAAGATGAAATGCGTAGTGTTTGTGAGTATTATCAATATTATGATGTAGCATATGATGAAGAAGTATTTGGAAAAGGTGCTAAAAAATGTATTCCTAGTGATGAAATTTTAGCGAATCATATGGTAAAGAAAGCAAAAGCTATTTATTTATTAAGACAATTAGCAGTTGATAAATTAAAAGCAGAACAACAATATGACTTATATCAAGAAATAGAGATGCCAGTTAGTAGGATTTTAGCACAAATGGAATATACTGGGGCAAAAGTAGATTTAGACTTTTTAAAGCAGTTAGAACAAAGTTATGGAAATAAAATTAAAGAATTAGAAAAAGATATACATAGTTTAGTAGGGAAAGAATTTAATATTGCTTCACCTAAACAATTAGGGGAAGTATTGTTTGTGGATTTAGGTTTACCTAGCTCTAAAAAGACAAAAACAGGATTTTCTACTTCTGTAGAAGTTTTAAATAATTTAGTGGATATCCATCCTGTTATTAAAAAAATATTAGATTATCGTTCAATTACGAAGCTATATTCTACCTATATTATTGGCTTGCAAGAACAAGTGTTTGCTGATGGTAAAATTCATACCATGTATAATCAAGCATTAACACTTACAGGAAGACTATCTTCTACAGATCCAAATTTACAAAACATTCCAGTAAAAACACCAGAAGGAAAAGATATTCGTAAAGCATTTATTCCAAGTAATGATTACTTAGTTTCTTATGATTATTCTCAAATTGAATTACGTATTCTAGCACATATGGCTGAGTGTCCTTCTTTGATTCAAGCATTTAATGATGATCAAGATATTCATGCTTATACTGCTAGCCAAATATTCCATGTCGCTCTTGATAAAGTGGATGATACAATGCGTCGTCATGCTAAGGCTATTAATTTTGGAATTGTTTATGGAATGTCCGATTTTGGTTTATCAAAACAAATAGATAGCTCTGTTAATGAAGCAAAACGATTTATTGAAAACTATTTTACAAAATATCCAGAAATTGAAAGTTATATGAAAACAAATATTCAAAAATGTAAAGAATTAGGTTATGTTGAAACTATGTTTTTACGTCGTCGTTATATACCAGAAATTAATGAAAAGAATTTTATGCGTCAAGAATTAGGAAAACGTCTTGCTATGAATTCTCCGATACAAGGAACGGGTGCTGATATTATGAAACTAGCAATGATTAAAGTAGATCAATTGTTTAAAGAAAATAATCTTCAATCTAAAATGATTTTACAAGTACACGATGAATTAATCTTTGATGTTAAAAGTGAGGAAGTAGAAAAAGTAATGGAATTAGTGCAATTAGGAATGGAACAAGCAGCTTCTTTAAATGTGGATTTAAAAGTAGAAGGAAATTATGCTAAGTCATGGTATGATTTAAAATAATATGCCAGAACTACCAGAGGTTGAAACAGTTAAAAGAACATTAAAGAATTTTGTATTAAATTGTAAGATAACAAATATTATTGTAAGATATCCTAATATTATTGATGGACAAACAGAAGAATTTATACATAGTTTAGTAGGTAAAACAATCCAAGATATTGATCGAGTTGGAAAGTATTTAATTTTCTTATTAGAAGATACTGCTTTTCTATCTCATCTGCGAATGGAAGGGAAATATAATCTAAAACAAAAGGGTTATGTTTATTCAAAACATGATCATATTATTTTTGAATTAGATAATGGGCAGGTTTTATGTTATCATGATACAAGAAAGTTTGGTCGTATGCAGTTGGTGGATAGAAATGATTATCATTATCAATTACCATTAAGTAAACTTGGACCTGAACCAATGGATGCCCAACTTCAAGAAGTTTATCCATTGATTCATAAGAGTTCACTACCAATAAAAACACTTTTATTGGATCAAACAATTATGGCTGGTATTGGAAATATTTATGCTAATGAAATATGTTTTCATATGGCAATGAATCCTAAAACAGCGGGTAAAGCTTTATCAAAGAAAAGAGTACAACAATTAATAGATATAAGTAGTGAGGTTTTATTAAAAGCAATTGATCAAGGAGGAACAACAATTCATTCATTTGATTCTAATGGTATCAATGGGCTTTTTCAAGTATCTTTAATGGTTCATACAAAAAAAGTTTGTCCTATTTGCCAAGGAGAAATAACAAAAGAAATGGTGCATCAAAGAGGTACTTATTATTGTAAAAAATGTCAAAAAAGGAGAGGTTAAAATGATACGTTGGGGAGTAATAGGAGCAGGGAATATAGCACATCGTTTTTGTGAGGCACTAAAAAGTCAAAAGGATAGTGAATTATATGCTGTGTCGTGTCGTAGTGAACAAAAAGCATTCGCTTTTCAAGAGGAGTTTCCTTGTAAGAAAGCTTATGGTACTTTTCAAGCTATTATCGATGATGAGAAGATAGATGCTGTTTATGTTGCTTTACCTCATATGTATCATTATGAGTGGGTTATTAAAGCCTTAGTAGCAAAAAAAGCGGTTATATGTGAAAAACCAGCAATGATGAGTAGTGAACAAATGAAAAAAGTAAAAGAAGTAGCAATTGAAAACAATACATTTTTTATGGAAGCAATGAAATCACGTGTTGTTCCACTATATCGTGAGTTAGTAAAGCGTGTAGATGAAATAGGAGAGATTCAAAAAGTGATTACTTCTTTTTGTAATATTTCAGAATATCAAGAAAATGCTTATCATTATCAACCAGTTCAAGGAGGTTGTTTATTGGATTTAGGTATTTATAATACAGCATTTTTAGTTGATTTTTTACAAGGGGATTATACAATGGAAGTGAATGATGTAACTTTCTATGAAAATGGAATAGAGTTGTATATTTATGCAACGATGACATATTCTAATGGAACAGTGGGGATATTAGAAACTGCATTTGATCGTAAAAAAGAGAACTTTGTTGTTTTAGAAGGAACAAAAGGGAAGATTGTAATACCTTTATTGCATCGTCCTGAAATGATGGAAATACATAAAGATGGAAATATTGAAATAGTTGAAAAGAAATATGAAATAGATGATTTCTATAGTCAAATTGATCATTCTTGTACTTGTATTGCAAGTGGTAAAATAGAAAGTGAGATTAATACTTTTGATCGTTCTATCCGTGCTATTGAAATAATAGAAAACATTAATGCATTGATTCGATGATTGTTTATGGAATAACAGGAAGTATTGCTTGTGGCAAAAGCACGGTAACAAAGTATCTATTAGAAAAAGGATATATAGTTGTTGATAGTGATAAACTAAGTCATCAGGCATTGTTTGATGAAACTTGTAAAAAACAAATTTATGAATTATTTCCAGAAGTTTTTATTAATAACAATATTGATCGTAAAAAATTAGGAGCTATTTTATTTTCTAATAAAATTGCTAAAAAACAAATAGAAAGTATTATTCATCCCTATGTTATTGAAAAATTAAATGCTGCTAAAAAACTAGATCAAAATATTCTATTTTTAGATATTCCATTATTATATGAAGCAAAGTTAGAAGGATTAGTTGATAAAGTAATTGTTGTATATGTAACCAAAGATATCCAAATAGAACGTTTAATCAAACGTGATAATTGTACGAAAGAACAGGCATTACAAAGAATTAATAACCAAATTGATATAGAAGAAAAAAGAAAGAAGGCAAATTTTGTACTCGATAATAGTTTATTACAAGAAGATTTATATAAACAAATCGATATGCTGATAGGAGAAAACATTGAAAACAAGAACAAATAGTGACACATACACAACTAGTTATTCTTATCCTATGGATGAGCCAAGACGTAAATGTTTAATGCTTCTATATCAACCAATTATAGGTTCTAGCGCAGTAAATCTATATATGACATTATTAGAAGATAGTAGCCTAAATGAAGTAGTTTCCTTACATTCTCGTCTTATTAAGCTATCTCAATTAACAATGGAACAATTACAAGAAGCAATGAAGAAACTACAGGCTGTGGGATTATTAAAAGTATTTCATAAAGATAATCATTATCTTTATGAATTATTATTACCGATGACACCCAACCAACTGTATCATCATCAAGTATTAAATACTTTGTTATTTAAGGTATTAGGAAAAGAAGAATATCTAAAAACAAAGAATCATTTTTTAGTAAAACTAATTGATAAAAATGTTTATCAAGAAGAAAAAATTTCATTTAATGATGTTTTTGATATTCAATTATTAAATAATCAGAATGTTATACAAGTAAAAGAACCAATATTTGATATTACAAAAAGTAAATTACAAGCAACTTATTCAAGAGATATTTTCTTTGAGGGAATGGAAGTATATCAAATAACTAGTAATCAATTAACAGAAGGACAAATAGAATTAATTGATCAATTAGGTATGTTATATCAAATTCCAATGATTGATATGCAAGCCTTTGTAAAAGAGAACTTTATTCAAGGAGTATTCCATGAACAAGCTTTCCATAAAACTTGTCAAGATTATTATCAAACAAAAGTACCAGAAACACTAAAAGAAGTATATCATCACCAATCAGTAGTACATACTTCCACTGGTGGAAGTGGTGAGGAACAAAAACATATCTATTATTTAGAAACAACTTCACCATATGAATTACTAAAAGCAAAACAGGGTGGTAAAGAACCAGTAAAAAGAGAATTACAATTAATTGAGTCATTACTAATAGGCTTAGGGTTAGAACAAGGTGTTATTAATGTTTTGATAGAATTTACACTTTCACAATGTGATGGAGCATTGGCACAAAAATTCATGGAATACCATGGAGCTAAATGGCAGAGAAAGAATATTAAAACAGTACAAGAAGCAATGATGGAAGCAAAAAAAGAACTTCTTTCTATTACAAAAGAGCCTTCATGGAAAACACAAAAAGAAGAGAATATACAAGAAAACATTGATACTGATTCTTTAGAAGAATTGTTATCGAAATATAACTAGGAGGGTAAATATGCAAAAAATAGTTATACAACAAGATGCCGGTGCACAAGCTGTTAAAGAGAAAAGTATTGATGAATTACTAGGATTAAAATGCATCCAATTAAAAATGAATGAATTTCATTTAAATAGAACTGATTTAGAAAATAACTGGATAGATTTTTTGCAATATGCTACTAGTAATCAAGAATGTGAAAATTGTGTAGGTTTATCAAGTTGTCCTAAAGTGACAAAAGGGATGAAGCAAGATATTCAAGGTAGTAAAGAGTATTTACATTTCCCACTAACACCATGTCAGTATGGATTTGAGAAGTTTGAAAATCAAGATATTTTAAATCGAATTGCTTTAAAAAATGTTGGTGATAAAATACTTTTAACACGTAGCAAAGATTTAACAATGTTAAATCAAAAAGAAGGAAATTCAAGAACTGTTTTGACTCAATTAGGAGAATATTTAAAGAATCCTATTGAAAAAGGAATTTATTTATATGGTCTTCCAGGGCTTGGTAAATCTACATTAATGGGATGGTTAATTCGTGCTTTGGTAATGGAAGGAAGACAGTGCGGATATATTCATTTTCCAACTTTTTTAATGGATATAAAAGCTGGTTTTGGGGATAATAAAAATGATAATCAACATATTGAATTAATGAAAAATATTGATTATTTAGTTATTGATGATATTGGTGGAGAAAATCCAACAGCTTGGTCAAGAGATGAAGTTTTGTCAGCCGTTTTGTCATATCGTTCACAAAATCAAAAAGTGACCTTTTTTACAAGTATTTATTCAATTGATAATTTAAAACCTATTTATAGTATTAAAAATGGTGATGGTTCTAAAGTAGAAAGACTAATTGATAGAATGAAAGCGGTTAGCAAAGTAATTCATTTACAAGGACAAGATTTAAGATAAGAAAATAAGCTATTTTTTTACAAAAACAGTTGGAAACCCTAGACCTTTTATGATAGAATGTCTAAGGTATATAAAGACAAAAAAACAGGAGTGATGAGAATGGTTAAATGTATTGGTGTTTTAACATCTGGAGGAGATGCTCCAGGGATGAATGGCGCTGTTCGTGCAGTAGCTAGAACTTGTTTAAACAAAGGGATAAAAGTATATGGTGTAAGATTAGGTTTCCAAGGATTATTCAATGGAGACTTTATTGAGTTTGATCGTACATCAACACGTAACAAAATAAATTTAGGTGGAACGTTTTTAAAATCAGCACGTTTCCCAGAATTTAAAGATCCAGAAGTAAGAAAACAAGCAATTGAACAAATGAAAAAAGTAGGGATGGAAGCATTGGTAGTTATTGGGGGAGACGGTAGTTATAATGGTGCTTTAAAACTTACAGAAATGGGAGTTAATTGTATTGGGATTCCAGGAACTATTGATAATGATATTCCTCATACAGATCATACTATTGGATTTGATACAGCATTAAATACAATAGTAGATGCATTGGATCGTTTAAGAGACACATCTAGTTCACATCAACGTTGTACGATACTCGAAGTAATGGGACGTTATTGTGGAGATTTAGCAATTAATGCAGGTATTGCAGCAGGAGCTGAAATCATTATTACTAGTGAAAGTGGATTTGATGAAGCAGAAGTTATTGAAAGGTTAAAAGCATCAAAAGCAAGTGATAAAACACATGCAATTGTTGTAATAACAGAACATATTACGGATGTTAATCAATTAGCAAAAAATATTGAAGTTGCTACTGGTTTTGAAACACGTGCAAATGTTTTAGGACATATGCAAAGAGGGGGAAGACCTTCAGCAAGAGATAGAGTATTAGGATCAAGAATGGGGATTTACGCAGTAGAATTATTAGAAGCCGGTAAAGGTGGACTATGCGTAAGTGAAGTAAGTGGTAAAATCACAGGTTTAGATATTACAGAAGTTTTATCAGAAAAACGTGTGGCAGATAACGGTATTTACGAAGATGCAATGAAGCTTCGTTAATATAAAAAATTCGGTAAGGTGAGGAAGATAGAGATATGATCGTAGAAAGAAAAAAGAAGACTCGTATTGTTTGTACAATTGGACCAGCAAGTGAAGATGAAAAAATGATGAAAAAATTAATTATGGCAGGAATGAACGTTATGCGTTTAAATTTCTCTCATGGTGATTTTGAAGAACATGGTGGTAGAATTGTAACTGCTCGTAAATTAAGTGTGGAATGTAATAAAAATATTGCTATTTTATTAGATACAAAAGGACCTGAAATTCGTACAGGTGGATTCGTTGGTGGATCTACAGAATTTAAAAAAGGACAAACTTCAGTTATTTGTATTGAAGATATCGAAGGAACTAGCGATCGTTTTACTATTACTTATAAAGAATTATATAAAGATGTTAAACCAGGTGGTTTCATTTTAGTAAATGATGGTCAAGTAGAATTATTAGTGGATCATGTAGAAGGAACTGATATTGTTTGTGTTTGTGCAAATGATGGTGTTGTTAAAAACAGACGTGGTATTAACGTTCCAGGAATTAAATTAGGTTTTGATTACTTATCTGAAAAAGATATCGCTGATATTACTTTTGGATGTGAACAAAAAGTTAACTTTGTAGCTGCTTCTTTTGTAAGACGTGCACAAGATGTTTTAGATGTTAAAAAGTTATTAGTTGAAAATGGTCGTCCTGAAATTCAAATCATCGCTAAAATTGAAAATAGCGAAGGTGTTGATAACATGGACGAAATCTTACAAGTTGCTGATGGTATCATGGTAGCTCGTGGAGACTTAGGGGTAGAAGTACCTGCTGAAGATGTACCATTAATTCAAAAAGAATTAATCAAAAAATGTAAAGCTGCTGGTAAAGTAGTAATTACTGCAACTCAAATGTTAGACAGTATGCAAGAAAACCCAAGACCAACTCGTGCTGAAGTAAGTGACGTTGCAAACGCTATTTATGATGGTACTGATGCAATCATGTTATCAGGAGAGTCTGCTCAAGGTAAGTATCCAGAAGAATCAGTTATGACAATGACTAAAATTGCTTTAAAAACAGAAGGAACATTAGATTATGATAATTTAAGAATGCAAGCTGTGAAAACTGCTCATACAGATCCTTCAGAAGCTATTTGTATGTCAGTTGCTGAAATTGCATCTAAATTCCATGTTTCTGCAATCATCGTATTTACTGAAACAGGATCAACTGCAAGAAAAGTATCTAGATATCGTCCAGAATCTACAATCATTGCTGCTACTCCTTATGAACCAATTACTCGTTCATTAGCTTTAAACTGGGGTGTAAAAGGTACTGTATGTAAAACTATGGATAACCGTTTAGATCAATTAGAATATGCTAAAGTATTAGCTAGAGAAAATGGTGTTGAAACTGGAGAACAAATTATTGTTACTGGTGGTACACCAGGTGTTAAAGGTACAACTAGTTATTTAGAATTAGTAACTGTTTAATAATTTTATAATTAAACTGGCGCTTTAAAATCTAGCGGGGTTTAGCGTAAAAAAGCTTTAAAAAAGAGCGGGGATAATTTTCCCCGTTCTATTTTTAAAGCCAATGCGAACATAAATTACAGTTTTTTTATTTTTTCGATTTTTTGTAGGGGCCCCTTGGTGATCCTACTCTTTTTATTCTGGTAGAATGTTCACTTATAGTATATGTTTCGTATAAGTTTTGAGAGTAGATGAACTTATTTCGGGCTCTTTGGAAATTACTTAGCCCATTCCCGTTGCTTATGATCTTTTTGATATAGTTGTTTTTCCCTTCTATAGGTCCATTGGATAATCTTCGATTATCTATCCAGTGAAAAGAATTTAATATCTCTACTTTCCAATTTTTTAAAGTGCTTGCACAGTCTATCATTTCTTGGATGTTGGATAGAAGCATCTTCTTGATTAAAGAATCTAATTCTTGTTCTTTCTTTTCTCTGGAAACAAATGTAGTTGAGTCATCATCTTGAAAAGCAATAAACTCTTCTTTTATCTTATATGCGTTATGTAAAACATCGCTAATATTTAATAGCTCTCTTAGTAGTGCTGTTTTTGTGGTTGTATACTTTAGTAAGTAATCATAGTATAAATTCTCAAAGTCTAGAGTGTCCTTATTTTTTAATAGTATGTAATATCTACTTTTGAGCAGTTTATATTCTAATTTGTCTTTATCTTCACTAAAGGAACGCATAATACGTTTTCTCACACTGTTCAAAGAATCAGTTACTTTTTTTGTTGCATGGAACGGATCAATAGAAATAACTGCATCGGGAAAGAAAATATGTGCTATATCAGCATAATTTTGATACATATCAATGATAATATATTTTACTTTCTCTCTTTCTTTTAAAGGAATACTAAAAAAATAGTTGGTTAAGTCTTCGTTCCATCTAGATTCTACTATATCAATAATATACTTTTTACGAAAATCCATGATCATAAAAGCGTATTTTTTTTCAGCGTGTCGGTTGAAATAAAATTCATCCCAACAGAGTATATCGGTTAATTGTTTTCTAGGTATTTGAACATGTTTGTCAAAAATATCAACAACTGTACCAACAGAAACATGATACTTAGAAGCAATACTAGAATAGGTAGCTGTATAAGGCTTCAAGTCATTTAATATATTAATGATAGTAGTAGGAGTTAGTGTTTTTCTACTGTTTCCAAAAGGATTAGGTTCAATAAAAGTTTTCTTACAGTGATTGCATTTATAACGACGCTGACGATAGAATATAGTAGTGTCACAATGAATAATAACTTTATGTTTTAATTCTCTAGTTTTATAATCTTTTACAGTGCTTGTAATGGAACCACAGTGAGGACAGACTTGTTTTCTTTGTTTGAAAGTTACTAGGAAATCAGAATGATTTGATTGAACAACAGAATCAATGAATTGTATATCTTGTGCTTTTAAATCTAAAAGATTAATGATAAAATCGTACATAGAATCTCCTTCCTTTTAATTTTGTTCGCAAACTAATTATAACAGGAGATTCTTTTTTTTGCCTAAAATCACCCCGCACTAGATTTAAAGCGCTAAATTTAAGTGAAAGAAAAGACCCCGACTTATATTTAAAGCCTAGGTCCTTCCCCGCGATAATTTAATATACCATTAAACTTCACTTTATAAGTGAGGTTTTTTATTTTGTCAAAATAAGATGTGTACTAATCAAAAAATATAAAATAAAAAAACATTGATGCCAAAATTATTTACTTTTGTTCTTTTATATGCTAATTTCAAGTGGATTATTAGTTCAAAAAAGGAGGAGAATAATAGTGAAAAAAATTTGGAAAGTAGTAATCGCAAGTATTATTTTATTTAGTAGTAGTGTTAATATTTATGCAACACAAGAAGAGGTTAGCTTGTCAGTATTTACAGATAGTGTTTTTAAAACAAAAGTATCTGCATACGATGACGACAATAACGGGTCTTTATCTGCTAGTGAAATAGCTTCAATTTCGTCATTGAAATTTTATGAAGATGGCGATGAGTTTTTAACTAATTTAGACGGTATTGAATATTTAACAAGTTTAAAAACTTTGTGTTGTGAAAACACAAACTTGGCGGGGTCCTTAGATTTAACCAGTAATATTAATTTACAAAATTTAAAATGTTACAATACTAACTTAACAAGTATTAATGCAAGTGGTTTAGAGAATCTTTCTTTGTTTTGGGTTTCAAGTGATACACTAGTAGAAGTGTTACCACCTGATGGATATACTGTACAAGATGGTATTGTTTATGATGATTATGGCGGTGCGGTATGTGTATTTAATCAATCGGGTAGTACTCTATATTATGCTGGAAATGAAATTCAGTTTAATTATTTTTCGGTAGTTGGAGAAACATCTTTTGATACAATTAGTTTTGGAGATGCTACATACATTACGGCTGGGGCTCTTTACAATGCAACTGATGTTACAACTTTAATCTTTGAAGGAACTTCTAGAATGTATGCATGTGATTATCTAGGTGTATATGATGTATTACATGAGACAATTTACTATGGAGAGACATCATTAGAGGAGATTTACTTTAAAGGTGACGCCCCATTGTTTTTCTATGAATATTTGCAAGATGATGGAGGTGGTATTTGCAGGGAAGAAGACTTGGACGATAGTTATGCTTATTTTGGAGATTTAGAAATCACTGTATATTATCCTGCTGATAATGAAACGTGGACTGACACAAAGATGAGCTTTTTTGGTGATAATGTTACATTTGTAGAATGGGACCCTAATGAAGTCAATGCAGATGTTTCTTCTGATAGCAATGCATCGTTAGATATCACACAAGATCAAGCAAACGCATTGTTTAGTGATGAAGAGCTGTCTTCAGGAAAAGAATTAAACGTAGTGTTATCAGTTAGTGAAAAAACAACAGATGACATTACAAATGATGAATTATCAGCGATAGAAACAGTAACTGCAACTATTGATGGTACTATTACAGTTGTTACTGTTTTTGATATTGACTTACTTAAGTATGTAGGGGATGATGTTTCTAATTTAACAGAATTATCATCAGGGATAACAATTACCATTGATATTCCAGAAAATTTAGTAGATGCTAATAAAGAATATGTTATTGTTAGAATTCATGAGGGGGTTGCAACTATCTTAGAAGACTTAGATACAGATCCAAATACAATAACTTTTGAAACTGGTTATTTTTCAACATATTTGTTAGCAGAAGTGGAATCAACGGTAGAAGAAGAGGACTCAACAATCAATGTGCCAGATACTGGTGACATGTCAAATGTTGTTCTTTATATAATGCTATCAATGACAACAGTTGTGGCTTTTACATGTGATTCATGGATGAAAAGAAGATATAAAATAGTAAATTAATAATAATTAGCACACAAAAGCCCTATTAAACAATAGGGCTTTTAAATCACTTTTTTAAGTAATTAAGTTTATTCAACTACTTCTAGATAACTACTAATACAATAATATGTTTCTCCTTGATAAACAACCCTAGACCATCCTTCACTAGAAACTCCAGTACGAGTAGCAGTATCATCACTTGTTAATTGTGTAATAACAGTGGAACTATCTTCCACACTAGGGATATCTCTTAAATTAATAACATCTTTTGCAGTAACTGTTTCATTGACATCACTAAATACAGTAGTAAAGGTTTCTACTTCTTCTTCTTCTTCTTGAGGAGTTACATAAGATGTCTCTGTAGTAATAAGGCTACTAACTACATACCCAACTTCACCATTAAAGCTAATCTTAGACCAACCACTTGTAAAATAGCCAAGTCTTGTAACAACAGTTCCATTATTTAATTCTCCAATAATATTACTACTATCACTTTGATCCATGGAACTCCGTACATTTACAACATCTTTTGCAGTAACAGAATCATTGGTTGTAGTAAAACTTCCTAAACTTTCATCACTAGGGATATCAACAACAGTAGAGGAGCTACTTTTTGGAGTGGCAGCTTTGGATACACCGAAATATGCATAATTCAAGTCGACACTAGTACTAATACCAGTGATCGTACCACTATCACTATATTGCCACATATTGCAATAATCACTAGCATCACTAAATGTTCCATATTTTGCTATCCACAATCGATAACTACTACTAATCATATCTTTATCCCATAAATCCTCTACAAAATAATGAGAACTAGAAGCATAAAACATACCAACATAACCTCTGCTTTCTACTTGTTCTAAAAAAGCAACTGCTATTTCACTACGTTCTTCAACAGTTAAACCATACTGACGACTAGATGTACTATCAAAGTTTTCACAGTTATAGACAACAGGATAACTAATAGAATAACTATCAATAATATCACATACAAAATTAGCTTCTTCAATAGCTTCTGCTACCGTAATAGCAGTAGAAAAGAAATAAGCTCCACAATAAATACCATTTGCAGTAGCTTCTTGCAAATTATATTGGGCACAAGAATCTTCTTGGATAGTCCCAGATGAAATCCCTCTAGATCCTATTTTGATCATTGCAAAATCAACATCAACTAAATCCCAATCAATAATACCTTGATAATAGGAAACATCAATTCCAGTTGTTGTATTATTAGTTTGATTTGAAATTGATTTATAACTAGGAACAAAAACAGATAACTTTTCATCTTCCTCTGTTTCTATGTCTTCTTCTACCTCTTCTTCTATTTCTTCTTCTGTTTCCTCATTTGATTCTTCTATATCTAAATCTTCTATTTCTTCCTTTAACTCAGTTTCTTCTTGATCTAATGAGGGTGTTTGTTCATAGAATAAAAAATAATAACCAGCACAACTTATCAAAAGAAATATCGAAATAAATAGAATACTTTTTTTCTTATGATTACTTACAAATTGTTTTAATGATTTTATATTATGGCTAAACCAATCTTTATATTTATTCATATATAAATTTCCCCCTTTTTGGGATTATAACATAAAATAAAACAATCATTAATATAATTTAAAAATAACATAGAATATAGAAGAAAAAAGATGATTTTAACATAGTTTTCTAAAATAATTGTAATTGTACATTTTAAGTAGAATATTGTAAGATATAAGTATAAATGGTAAGGAGAAAACAAATGATTGAGATATGTTGTGGAAGTTATTATGATGCAATGCAAGCGTATATAGGAGGGGTAACTAGAATTGAGTTAAATAGTGCACTACATTTGGGTGGTTTAACACCATCTGTTGCTAGTTTGGTCTTAACCAAAACAAATACACAATTAGAAGTAATGTGTATGATTCGTTGTAGAGGTGCTGGATTTTGTTATTTAGAAGAAGAATATATACAAATGTTTCTGGAAGCTAGAGACTTATTAGAGGCAGGAGCAGATGGGATAGTATTTGGCTTTTTAGAGGAAGATAGAACGATTAATATTGAAAAAACAAAACAAATGATAGAATTAATTAAAGAATATAACAAAGTGGCAGTATTTCATCGTGCCATTGATTGTGTTAAACAAGTAGATGATGCAATGAATTTATTAATTGATTTAGGTATTGATAGGGTATTAACAAGTGGTGGTCAAGCAACTGCGATAGCAGGAAAAACAAATATCAAAGAATTGCTTCTAAAATATGGAAAACAAATAGAAATATTACCAGGAAGTGGGATTAATTTTAAGAATGTAAATGATTTTGTATTAGAAACAGGAGTAACTCAAGTTCATTCTTCTTGTAAAGAATGGTTAGTAGATAAGACAACACATCAAGGGAATGTGGATTTTAGTTATCAAAGGGAAAATGAGTTTGAAGTAGTATCTTTAGAGTATGTCCGTGGCATATTAGAGAACATGAAATAACAAAAATAGTTCTTTATTGATGATTTTTTTTATAGTATAATTTTGATTATGGAATAATGGGGAGGTAATTCATGGAAAAGAAAAAAGCACAGTTTATTTTCACACTTGGTTTTAGTGCTATTGTTATTTTTTCTTTATATTTATTCTATCCTATTTTTGAGTTTCATACTTATAATGAAGTAGTGTATGAGGAGTATATTATATCGTTAGAAGATGATCAATTTAGTATTCAAAATTTTGAATACTTCGCTAATGAAGAAATACAACAAATTGGTGGGGGAACAATTACTATTTATGATGATGCTTGGTTGCAATATGAAAATTTTATTGTAACTTTGTATGATGAAGAAGAAGTGATTTATTGTGAAAATATAGAAATTATTGATGAAGTATATGAATATGTATTAAATAGTTTTGGTTATATTGATCAAGAACATACAACATTAGGAGAGTTGAAAGTATCCATTGAGTTGGAAGATGAAAAGAGTTACTATTTAGATGTGACAAAAGTTATGTTAACGGAAATAACTGCAAATACGAAAGAATATCGTTTAGAAAGTATTTATATAGATCATGGTTTTATGCGTTTAGGAAAGTTGAATTTTGTTTCAGATATAAGTGAGTATGATACTATTTCATTAGAATATCGTTATGTGTTTGAGGATGATTATGTTGTTTTTTATAAGGTTTTAGAAACAATAGAAGATTATGAAGAAATAGTGTTTGATCCTGTTTATTATAGTAGTGATATAGATGGAGATTTGTTAGAGAAACAGATGAGTGTGGTAGTTATTTTAAGTAACTCAAATAGCGAAGAGGAATATGTTTTCTCGATAGAATTGGGGGATGAAGAATAATGGTACATATACATAGAAGAGATTTAACTGTATTTTATGTTTGTAGAAATGGGATAGCAACTTTTATGATTACATTGGTTTCTTTTCTGTTTACGATAGCTGATTATTATCATCAAGATATTATTTATGCTTTTCAAAGAATTTTTATGAATAACTTATATAGCTTTTTGTTTTTTGGATTAGTATGGTTATTAAATTATTTGTTATTTGAATTATATAAAACAGGATTAGAATTATTAGAGTTTTTTATAAAAAATAAAATAATTATTTCTTGCATTACATTATTTGATATTATTGCATTGATGATTCCTTGTTTTGTGATTCTTTCTTTTGTATTAGTAGGACATGATAGCGTGCTGGAATTAAATGGTGTGTTTTTAGGGCTTTTTATGTTTGCAAGAGCGTTAAGGCAAGTAGTAAAAGCATATAAGAAAGAACAATCCTAGGATTGTTCTTTTAGGCTAATAGGGAAGACAGTGTTGAAAGTAGACTTTCTTTTTGATGTTCATTTAGTTGAACATAATACTCTTCAAATAAAACACCTAACCCTGGTAAAATAGTTTCTTCTTTCGAATTAATCCCATCTTGAATAATATCTTTTAATTGGGCACTAGTACTTCCGTGTAGCTTTTCTAGTAATGCAACTCGAATATTCATTTCCTTCACTCCTTTGTTAAAGTATGCTACAATGATTAAGAAATATACGAGGTAATGATGAAAAAAAACATTTTATTAAACAATCAAATATATTCTTATACAATAACTAGAAAACATCAAAAAAACTGTTATTTAAGAGTAAATGGTGGAGAAATAAAAGTCAGTGCTCCAATCGGGTTATCAATTGATAAAATAGAACAATTTATTATTACTAATACAGATGCTCTAGTGCAAGCACTAGATCAATTTGTTAGTCATTATGATTATTCAAATGGGGGATATGTTACTATTTATGGCAAAAGATACCCAATACGATTAGAAGATAGAAAACAATTACATTGTGATATCATAGAAGGAATAATGGTTGTAAATCATGTGAATATTGAAAAAGTAGTATCGTTATATTTAAAAAAAGAATTATATAATTATTGTGTGGTAAGAACCAAAGAAATAATAGAAGCTTGTTTTCATTTTAAACAACCTTCTATTGAAATAAAAAAATATAAAAGTAGATGGGGAAGTTATTATCATGGAATACATAAAATAACATTGAACCAATCTTTAGTCCATTTACCAAAAGACTTAATAGATTATGTCATTGTCCATGAACTATGTCATGTATTACAAAAAAATCATTCTAAGCTATTTTATCATGAAGTCGCATTAAGAATGCCAGATTATAAACAAAGAGAACAAAGGTTAAAAAAGGAAAATATATGATTACATCACTTACTAATTCAACAATTAAAGAACTAATGAAATTAAAACAAAAGAAATATCGTACAAAACACTATTTAGTAGAGGGAGAACATTTAGTAGAAGAGGCATTGAAGAATGGGGTAGTAGAACAAATTATTAGTACAAAAGAAATAGATCATAATACATTAGTTGTATCTCCTGAAGTAATGGAAAAACTTGCCTTCACTCCTTCTCCACAATCTATTATGGCTAAATGTAAAATAGTAGTACAAGACTTTGATTGTACTAAAAAGAAATATTTATTATTAGACCGATTACAAGATCCTGGTAATGTTGGAACATTGGTTCGCAGTGCGTTAGCTTTTGGATATGATCAAGTTATTTTATCGAATCAATCAGTAGATTTATATAATGATAAAGTGTTACGTTCAATGCAAGGAGCACATTTCTCTATTGCTTGTATTTATGGTTCTTTAGAAGAGGTGGTTGGTATGTTACAACATCAAGGAGTATATGTGGTAGGAACTGCTTTAGAAAATGGACAGGATATTGCTTGTATTGAAAAACATGAAAAAATGGCTATTATTATGGGGAATGAAGGAAATGGAATGGAGCTTAAGTTGTTGCAACAATGTGATGCAATTGGTTATATTCCAATTCATACAATTGAATCTCTAAATGTAGCGATAGCAGGTGGTATAATGATGTATCATTATAAATAAGTCTTGAAAAGATAATGATATTTGATATAATAGTTAAGAAATACGTTGATGAGGACTAGTACATATAGAAAATTGTTAAAGAGAAGAAAGTATTGCTGAAAGCTTTCTACAAGGACTATATCGAATTCACCTTGGAGTGCGACTAATTATCGCCGTAAACACTACGTTACAGTGAATTAAGGGCATAGTAGAAATACTATGAATTAGGATGGTACCGCGATTTAATCGTTCCTATTTTTAGGAGCGATTTTTATTTTAGGAGGAAAAATATGGATGAATTATTAAAAATTAAAGAAGAGGCATTAGCTAAAATAGAAGCATGTACTAATTTGTCTTCTTTAAATGATGTAAGAGTTGTTTATTTAGGGAAAAAAGGTCCTATTCAAGATGCAATGAAATCTATGAAAAATATGGCACCAGAAGAACGTGCTAGTTTTGGACAAGTATCAAACCAAGTAAAACAAGAAATTACACAAGCAATTGAAGTAAAGAAAGAAGTATTAGAAAAAGCTGTTTTATTAGAGAAACTAAGTAAAGAGAATATAGATATTACTTTACCAAGTAACTTCATTCCCTTAGGATCATTACATCCTTTAACAGTAGTAGCTCGTGATATTGAAGAGTTATTCTTAGGAATGGGATATACGATTGAAAGTGGTCCAGAAGTAGAAAGTGATCACTATAACTTTGAATTAATGAATTTACCAAAAGACCATCCTGCAAGAGATATGCAAGATACTTTCTATATTGATGAAAATACATTAATGAGAACACATACTTCACCTGTGCAAGCTAGAACCATGCTTGCAGCCAAAGGAGAGGGTCCTATTAAAGTTATTTGTCCTGGTAAAACATATCGTCGTGATGATGATGATGCTACGCATTCACATCAATTTATGCAATGTGAAGGTTTAGTAATTGATAAAAATATTACAATGGCTGATTTAAAAGGTACATTAGAAGTATTCGCTAAAAAAATGTTTGGTCAAAAACGTCAAATTCGTTTACGTCCTTCTTATTTCCCTTTTACAGAACCATCTGTAGAGGTAGATATTAGTTGTCATAATTGTGAAGGAAAAGGATGTCCAATGTGTAAACATACTGGATGGATTGAAGTATTAGGTGCTGGTATGGTAAACCCACATGTATTAGAGATGTGTGGATTTGATCCTTTGGTTTATCAAGGATTTGCTTTTGGTATCGGAATGGAACGTGTAGCGATGTTAAAATACGGTATTGATAATATCCGTTATTTCTATAACGATGATTTAAGATTCTTAGGACAGTTTAGTAGAAAGGGATAAAGAGTATGAATGTAAGTTTACGTGTATTAAATAACTACGTGAAAGTAGATGATATAGAACCAATTGATTTAGCGAATAAAATTACTTCTGTTGGATTGGAAGTAGAGGGACTTCACTCACTAGCAAAAGGAACAAAGTTAGTAGTTGGATATGTCCATGAATGTCGTCCTCACTGTGATAGTGATCATTTAAATGTTTGTTTAGTAGAAGTTGCACCAGGAATAAAACAACAAATAGTATGTGGTGCTCCTAATGTTGCTGCTAAACAAAAAGTAATTGTTGCACTACCAGGATGTGATTTAGGAGAAGGATTTGTTATTAAAGAAAGTAAAATTCGTGGTGAAGAATCAAATGGGATGATTTGTTCTTTAGGGGAATTAGGTATTGATAGTCGTTTTTTAAATGATGAACAAAGAGCAGGAATTGAGATTTTACCTACTGATGCACCAATAGGACAAGAGGCATTAGTTTATTTAGGATTAGAAGATACTATTTTAGATATCGGTTTAACTCCTAATCGTTCTGATTGTATGGCATTAACAGCTTTAGCATATGAAGTAGGTGCTGTTTTAAATAGACCCGTATTGATACCAACAGTAAGTGTGGGAAGTACGTTAGAAAGTGATGTTCAAGTTGAAATAGCAACTGATAAATGTTCTTTCTTTGGAGCAAAAGTAGTAAAAGGTGTTGTTACAAAAGAATCACCTTTATGGTTAAAAAATACATTGATTGCTAGTGGTATTAAACCAATTAATAACATTGTAGATATTTCTAATTATGTTATGTTAGAAACAGGACAACCAATTCATATGTATGATTATGATAAATTAGTTGAAAAGAAATTTATCGTTAAAACAGGATACTCACAAGAAAAAACACTATTAGATGGATTAGATTATAAAATTGAAGAAAATGATGTTGTAGTGAGTGTTGATGATAAAATTGGATGTATTGCTGGAGTTATGGGTTCAGATGATACAAAAATTGAAGATACTACTACCAATATTGTCATTGAAGCTGCCACTTTTGATGGAGCAAGTTTACGTAATACTGCAAGAAGATTAAACTTATTAACGGATGCTAGCCAACATTATATTAAAGGAGCTATTGATACAGCAAAATCTTTCTATGTATTAGATCGTTGTGCATCTTTATTACAAGAATTAGCACAAGCAAGTGAAATTTACCAAACAGTAGCTAGTGACTACACTCCTGAAACAAAAGTAATCGCTTTACAAACAAGTAGAGTAAATGGATTATTAGGAACTGATATTACTAGTGAGGAAGTAAAAGATATTTTCACAAGTCTTTGTTTTGAATATACATATAGTGATGATAGCTTTGAAGTTGTAGTACCAACGTATCGTAATGATATTACAATGGAAGCTGATTTAATTGAAGAAGTAGCAAGAATGTATGGTTATGACAATATCCCATCATCATTGCCTACCATGTCAATGACACAAGGAAATTACACAGAAATTCAATCAAAAGAAAACTTAATTAAGAATACATTAGTAGATTTAGGTTTACATGAAACATTAACATATACATTAACTTCACCAACAACAGTCGATGATTTTAACTTATTTCATGCAAAAGAAAATATAACACTAATGTCTCCTTTAGGAGAAGAAAGAAGTGTTTGTCGTAAATCACTTATTCCTTCTTTATTACAAGTAATCAATTATAACTTATCACATGCAAATAAAGATGTTGGAATCTTTGAGATTTCTAATAGTTATAGTGATAATGAAATTAAATCATTAGCTATTGCATGTACAGGAACTTATCAATCTTTACCTTGGCAACAAATGAATCAAGCCTTTGATTTCTATGTTGTAAAAGGGTTAGTAGATACTTTATTTAAAAAATTAACGATTGAAGAATCTCGTTATCAATTAAAACGTGTCGAAGTTGATAATCCGTATTTCCACCCAGGTAGAAGTGGTTATATTATGATGGGTAAAGAAATAGTAGGGGTTGTAGGACAAGTACATCCTAGTATGCAAAAAAATTATGGTGTTAAAGCTACTTATGTGGCAGAAGTTAACTTAACTACATTATTAAACTTAAAAACTAGAGCATTGAAATTTGAATCAATTCCAATGTATCCATCTGTATCAAGAGATTTAGCGTTAGTTATGGATGAAGATATTGCAAGTTATGATATTACTAGATGTATTCAAAAAGCTGGAAAACGTTTAGTCAAAGATACGACTATTTTTGATGTTTATGTTGGAGAGCATATTGAAACTGGTAAAAAATCAGTAGCAGTATCAATGGTTTTCCAAGATCCTACAAAAACATTAGATGAAGCAACCATTAATGCAACTGTAGAACAAATCTTAGCAGCCTTACAAAAAGAATATAATGCAGTATTAAGAGCATAAATAAAAAAGCATCAAAATAGTAGTTCTATTCTGGTGCTTTATAATAACAAAAGACCTGTGATTAAAATCATAGGTCTTTTTGTGTAGTTATCATGATAGGAATATTTTTATATTCACTTTCAATAATAGATGTTGGATTGGATGAAATACATGACATTAATTTTGTTGCTTTCATTTCTATTTCTAAGGCTGGATGTTTATGGCTAGAAAAAGTAGAAACAAGAGTATACTTACAATCCTTTTTTATTTTATTTAAATATTTTTTACCATTATCATTCATTCCTAGAATACGCAGGTAGTCTACATTTTTAGCTAGTTCTATTTCTTTAGAAGTGTTATTCATTAAAATATGAATAATCATTCTTTGAATTCTACCTCTTGTATATCTTTTAGAAGTTAAGCTAGTAACAAATTGTTCCATGTTGGAAGCATCCTGTATTTTTTTTAGTAATTGATTTTCAATTCCTTCTTCGACTAAGTGTAATTGTTTTAGTTCATTAGAGGAAGTAGTTAATAATTTATATTTTAAAAGTGGAAAATATTGTTCAAAATAAAATAATTCATTTTTATATAATTGACTATTAGGTAATGTATGTTCAATATCTTGGTTTGTTTTTAAGGCATTACGGATAGCAGAAGCACTACTTATTTGTTGAATTTCTTGGCTATGAAAGTCATTTGTTCGTTGAATACAATGCATTTGAATAGGAAAATTGTTATCTACTACCGCTTTTACATAACTTAAACCAAGTAAGTCATTAGGGGTAACAATTGATTTATTTAAAAGCGATGATAAAGCTTGGTTACAAGCTTCAGCATATCTTATTCCTGTCTCCATTGCTGCTTTTATTAGTTGATCATATTTTGGTTTGTTTTCTTTTATGCAATATGCAATATCATACAAGGATTGAATATCGCCACTTTCACTACCAAAAACAATATCAGTACAACCAGCTTTATGTAGTAAATCAACTGCTCCTTGGGCAAAATAATCGGCACTTTGGATTGCATAAACAAATGGAAGTTCAATTACTAAATCAACACCATGTTCTAAAGCGACTCTTGTTCTAGACCATTTATCGATAATTGCGACTTCTCCACGTTGAACATGATTTCCTGACATAACAACAATAATTTGATCTGCCTTCGTTATTTTACGAGCTTCTTGAATATGGTGTAAATGACCATAATGGAATGGATTATATTCAGTTATTAAACCAACTATTTTCATATGTTACCTCTCGTTGTTTTTATTATTTTAAAAATGGTAGAAACAATTAGTATAGCAAAAGCTATCGCACCACTAATTCCTAATGTTTCAATCAAAGCATTACTAAATAAATAAGTATCTCCTAAAACACAATAATACATTGTTTGATAAATCCCTTTTCCTGGAACTAATGTAAAACATCCTACTATTAAAAATATAGTAGCTGGAGCATGAAAGCATCTAGCCATAATTTCACTAAATAAACTTACAAAACACATGGCAACAAAAGTTTGAATAACAGGGCTATTCAATGAATTCATACTTGTATAAATAAACCAACCAGCAGTACCAGCTAATGATCCTAAAAGTGCAAAATGAATATTATGATGAATTCTAAAAACAAAAGCAAATCCTAAACATCCAATAAATGCCCCAATACATTGTATTATTATTTCCATATTAACCTCCTAAAGCCATCATCACAACACCAACACCTAAAGCAATACTTGTTGCAATTAAAATAGCCTCTAACATCCTAGTAAGACCAGATAGATATTCACCACCAATAATATCACGTAAACTATTTGTAATAGCTACTCCTGGAACTAATACCATCAAACTACCAATGGTACATGCTTCTAAATTTTGAATGATACCAAGATAAAAAGCAAAATTACAGATCGCTGCCAGTGAAATGCTGGAAACAAAAGTTTTTACTAACAAATTTACTTCTAACTTTTCAAATATATCAAAAATGATATAAATCATAAAACCAACGAACATCCCCAAAAGACATTCTTTAAAACCACCTCCAAAGAAAACAGTAAAAAATCCTGCAGTTAATCCATAACCAATAAAAACTTGTTGCATATAAACAGGGATGCTTTCGATTCTTAAAATCTCTTTTTCTAATTCTTCAATAGATAATGGATTTAAACAAGTGGAGCGAATAAATTTATTTAATTCATGTAATGAATCAAGATTGATTTTATTTTCAAAAGAACGAATTGTTTTCGATAACAATTGATTATCTTTTGATGTAGCAGATACATTTAAATAACTAGGTATTGCAAATACTTCTACTTCTTTAAATCCATACGCTAACAGTAAACGAGTGATAGATTCTTCCACACGATATATTTCACTACCATGACGAAGTAGTAATTTTCCTATATATGTAATATTATTAAAAATTTTTGTATCTTCCATAATACCTCCAACATTAGCTAGAGTATAGCATATTTTAATATAGAAATGAAGAAATAAGGAAAGTTTATATTTTTGTAAAAGTTTAGTAAAATTATTCTAATAATTAGTAAATATTTAGTTAAAGTTTACTAAAAAGAATTGACATTTTGTACACAAAAATATACAATAAAATAGAATAAAAGGGGAGTGACACAATGAATAAATTAATAAATGAACTATTAGATTTTGGTTTAGAAAAAGAATTGTTACATAATGAGGATATTGATTATGCAGCGAACTTACTTATTGATTTATTACAAGTTGATTTTTTTGAAAGGGTAGAATCAAAAAAACAATTTGGTGAATCAGCAGATTTAATTTTAAATGAGATGTTAGATTTAGTGGTAGAAAAGGGATTAATTGAAGATAATGGAACAGAGAGGGATTTGTTTGATACACGTATAATGAATTGTATTATGCCTCGTCCAAGTAGTGTAATTAGTCAGTTTGATAAATTATATAAACAAGATCCAATATTAGCTACCGATTATTATTATCGTTTATCGATTGCTTCGAATTATATTCGTAAAGCTAGAACTGATAAGAATATTGTTTTTAAAAAAGAAGGAAAATATGGTCCAATTGTTATATCGATTAATTTATCAAAACCAGAAAAGGATCCTAAAGAAATAGCAAAAGCAAAGTTGGTAAAGTCTACAGGTTATCCAGCTTGTTTGTTGTGTAAAGAAAATGTTGGTTTTGCAGGTGATTTTAATCGTAATGCAAGACAAACACATCGTATTATTCCATTAGAATTAAATAATCAAAAATATTTCTTACAATATTCACCTTATGTATATTATAACGAACATAGTATTGTGTTTAATAGTGAACATGTTCCAATGACAGTAGGGGATCATACTTTTAAGAATTTATTAGGATTTTTAGATGTATTTCCACATTATATGATTGGTTCTAACGCTGATTTACCAATCGTAGGAGGATCTATTTTAAGTCATGATCATTATCAAGCAGGACGTTATCACTTCCCAATTGAAGATGCAAAAGTATTAGAAACATTTGCTTTTGAGAAGTATCCTGGTGTAAAAATAGAAGCAATGAATTGGCCACTTTCAACGATTCGTATTAGTGCTAAAGAAATAGCACCAATAGTTGAATTATCAAATACTGTTTTTGATAAATGGTTAGTTTATTCAAATGAAACAGTTGATGTTTTAGCATATAGTGGAGATATTCGTCATAATACAATTACCCCAATTGCTAGAAAAGTAGACGATATGTATCAAATGGATTTAGTACTAAGAAACAATCGTACTTCAGATGAATATCCAGATGGAATTTTCCATCCTCATCAAGAAGTTCATCATATTAAAAAAGAAAATATAGGGTTAATTGAAGTAATGGGATTAGCTATTTTACCGGCTCGTTTAAAAGATGAAATAACATTATTAAAAGAATGTTTATTAGGAGAAGTAAGTTTTGAAGAATGTCCTTCTCTACAAAAACATCAATTATGGTATGAACACATAAAAGATACGTATACAATAAATAAAGAAAATGCACAAGATATATTAGAAAATGAAGTAGCTAGTATTTTTGAAAAAGTATTAGAACATGCTGGTGTATTTAAAATGGATGATAAGGGGATCAGTTCATTCTTGTCATTTGTTAAAGAATTGGAGGATAAGTAAATGATATCAGTTATAGAAAAGAAGGATAACGGAGTCGCTATTTTATCGATGAAAAACGATTTCTTAGAAATTGTTGTTTCAAATTATGGTTGTAATATCATGAAAGTCTTCATGTCAAGCAAAGATGGAAATGTTAGTGATGTTGTTTTAGGTTATCAAGATATTGATGATTATGGACCTGGTGATGATTATTTGGGAGCTATTGTAGGGAGAGTTGCAAATAGAATTGCTTTAGGTAAGTTTAGTATTAATGGAGAAGATTATTCTGTACCTATTAATAATGGACCAAATGCATTACATGGTGGTATTTTAGGATTTAGTTATCAAGTTTTTGATTATGAAATGAAAGAAGATACGATTACCTTCCATTATTTATCAGAAGATGGAGAAGAAGGGTATCCAGGAAATTTAGATTTATATGTTGATTATCAGCTATTAGGACATACTTTATATGTTACTTATAGTGCAACAACCGATAAAGATACATTAATTAATCTTACAAATCATTCTTATTTTAATTTAAATGGGAATAAGGATAGTGTTTATGGACATATTTTACAAGTTAACGCTGATCAATTTGCTGCAGTCGATGTTAATGGTTGTACTACAGGTGAAATAATAGATGTTACAGGAACACCATTTGATTTTAGAGAAGCAAAAACTTTAGGGGATATGATTCATTTAGAACATCCTCAATTGACATTAGGAAATGGTTATGATCATCCATTTATTTTTAATACAGATAATAATCAAGTCAGTTTATTTGAGCCAAAGAGTGGGAGAAAATTAACAGTATCAACAACATTGCCTCAAGCACAATTATATACTGCTAATTATTTAGATAGTCGTGAAGGGAAAAATGGATTAGGAAATGTAGCACGTCATGCAATTTGTATTGAAACACAAAATATGCCTGATAGTATTCATTTAGAAGTCAATCCAACAACATTATTAAAGAAAGGGAGCGTGTATGAAGAAGCTACTTCTTACACATTTGAGGTAATAAAATAATGAAGACAGAATTATTAATTAGTGAATTAAAAGCAGGGAAGTATGATGAATTATTGTTAGATGTTTATGTTGATGAAAGTTTAGTAGGATATCATCGTAATCGTTATGTGGAAGCTGTTGAAAAATTTGTTTCTTTATATGGTAGTCAAGATGTAGAGGTATATAGTGCTCCAGGTAGAAGTGAAGTAGGAGGAAATCATACAGATCATCAACATGGGGAAGTATTGGCTTGTGCTATTAATTTAGATGTGATAGCAATTGTTTCTAAGACAGAAGATATTATTAAAGTATTATCTGATGATTTTGATATTCGTGCAATTGATTCAACAGATGGTCAAATAGTAGATATTGAAGCAGGAACATCAGAATCATTAATTAGAGGTGTTTGTGCTAGATTAAAAGAGTTAGGGTATAATATAGGTGGATTTAATGGATACTTTACTAGTGATGTATTAATGGGATCAGGTTTGTCTTCATCAGCAGCTTTTGAAGTTATGATTGGTACTATTTTATCTGGACTATATAATGATATGTCAATTGATCCTGTATTAATTGCTCAAGTAGGCCAATATGCAGAAAATGTATATTTTAAAAAGCCTTGTGGTTTAATGGACCAATGTGCTAGTTCAGTAGGAAGTTTAATTAATATTGATTTTAAAGATCCAACAAATCCTATTGTTCGTAAAGTAGATGTTGATTTTTCTAAGTTTGGACATAGTTTATGTATTGTGGATACAAAAGGGTCACATGCTGATTTAACACATGAATATGCTGCTATTCCTCAAGAAATGAAAGCAGTTGCTACTTATTTTGGAAAAGAATTCTTAAGAGAAGTGGAAGAAGAAGATTTATATAGTAATATTGCTGCTTTAAGGGAAATAACAAGTGATCGTGCTGTTTTAAGAGCAATTCATTTAATTGAAGAAGATAAACGTGTTGGTCAAGAAGTGGCTGCTTTAGTAGTTGGAGATTTTGATGAATTTAAAAATGTATTAGTTGCTTCAGGTAATAGTTCTTATAAATATTTACAAAATGTTTATGCTTGTAGTGATGTAGATAATCAAGGAGTTTCTATTGGACTTGCGATGTCAGAAGTTATTTTAGGAGAAAATGGTGTTTCTAGAGTACATGGTGGTGGTTTTGCTGGAACAATTCAAGCTTTTGTAAAAGA